>CALFOT010000027.1 GCA_937919925.1 uncultured bacterium
GTCAGAGCTGCGCGGAAAATCCCATCGATGACGTCATCCACCCATACGAAATCGCGGGATTGCGTGCCCGCGGTGGTATCGAAGGCTTCGTCGGCAAGTGCTTTGCCAATGAGAAAGGGGATGAGTCCACGATCTTGGCCCGGGCCAATCACCACGAATGGCCGCACGATGCAGACCGGCACGTTTTCTTCACGCGCGAGCATCTGCAAGTGATGCGTGCTGGCGGTTTTCGAAACCGAATAGGCCGAAACCGGCATTTCGCGCTGGTCTTCTTGATAGGGGATTGGGCCCATGCCGTATTCCTCGTTGGTGCCGGTGTGCACCCAACGACGTAACGATTGCCCACCAATCACCGCACGACCTAAACCACGCACACCACCAAAATGGTTGATGGCCATGATGTCGTCGTTATCGCGACTGTGTGATTGATCGGTGCGGCCGGCGAGATCGAGCACGTAATGGGCATCAAAGTTGCGGATTTCGGTTTGCACCTCGGGCACGAACAAGGGGCCGTGAATCAGTTGTACCGCCAAATGCTCAATCCGCGCCATGGTACTGGCTTGCGCGGCAACTTGAGCGCCCGCTTCGAGGAGTTGGGGCAGCAAACGCGCGGCGATGTAGCCGCCGGCACCGGCAACGAGAACGCGTGTGCCAGCAAAGGCAGAGAGATCGAGGCTAGAGGAGGTCATGGTAGGGGCCTTGCCGAGGGCAAATCGACCATATAATACCGCGATGCAGGTTGCCATCCTTTGTGGTGGTCGCGGCACCCGAATTCAGGGTGAAGTGGCCAATGTTCCGAAACCCATGGTTCCGATCGGGGGTTTTCCGATTTTGTGGCACATCATGAAGATCTATAGCCACTTTGGTCATACTGAATTCATCCCCTGCCTGGGCTATCGGTCTTGGGATTTCAAGGAATACTTCATGAACTACCGTGCCAAGATGGCGGACGTCACGGTGCGCCTGGGGGCGAACACTAATGAGACCCATGCGCATGAAGCCGCCGATGAAAAAGATTGGGTGATTCATTTGGCGGAAACCGGATTGAACGCGCTCACTGGCGCGCGCGTCAAGCGCATCCAGAAATACATCACAGATGATGTGTTCATGATGACTTACGGGGATGGAGTTGCAGATATTGATATCCACGCACTGACGGAATTCCACAAGTCTCACGGCAAAATCGCCACCTTAACCGCCGTGCGTCCGCCCAGCCGTTTTGGTGATTTGGATATCCAGGGTGCGCAGATTACCGCATTTAAAGAAAAATTGGAGGTAGGGCAAGGGGCCATCAACGGCGGTTACTTTGTTTTGAACCGCGAAGTTTTTGACTATCTAGATGATCGCGAAGACCTCACTTTTGAGCAAGAACCGCTGAAACAACTTGCTGCCGACGGCGAGTTGATGGCCTATGAGCACAATGGTTTTTGGCTGCCTATGGACACTTATCGTGAATGGGATATTCTAGAGCGGATGTGGAACTCGAATTTAGCACCGTGGAAATCATGGTAAAAACTGTATTTCGATATGCATTCCTCGTTCTACTTGCGTTTGGTATTGCAAGTTGCACCAGCGTGGAATACTGGGATAAAGGCCACTTGGCTGATCCAGTGATGTCCTTTCAAGATGGCGCTACGCAAGCGCATTTTGATCAGAAAGTTTTTCAATCGATTGAAGCTGCTGCTGGTGGTTTCGGCGCAAGTGCTGGTGGCGGCTGCGGCTGCAATTAAAGATGTTCGAAAATGTTACGCGTGTCAAACACGTTGCACTCTTTGCAGCGGTGGTTTTTCTTACGTCTGCCGCTTCCGCGCAGAATGCTTCGGACCAAACGAATGTCTTCGGCACGCCAAAGGTTGGCGGTCAGGAGAAAATTGGACTTCAGTCGGTCGAATATCGCTTGGGCATTTACTCGAAAAATGATGCTGGCAATGGCTTCAGCGCCGGCAACCCATTTTTGGATGAAGATTTGACCGTCATTGAGCCGGCGGTGATTTGGAACTATGGTTTGTCCAAGCGCTCGGCGGTATCCGTGAACGTGGCTTACGATTGGGTCTCCAGTGCCTCGATTAGTCGGCTGAATGACCGTACCCAATACCCCAATTCTCAACAGTCGGGGGCCAGTGGCGATTTCTACATTGGTGTCGATACGGCTTATCGTTATCACGTTAGCGATACCATGCAAGTGGGCACGCACTTGGATTTTTCGAAAGAGTATGATTATCTTTCGATTGGACTGGGCGGGAATGCTGCTTGGAAGAGCGAAAATGGCAATATGCATCAATCGGTGGCCGTGAACGGCTACTTTGATAGCCTTGATATCATTCGTTTTAACGGGGTTCAAGAGAGCGGAGATACGCGTACTTCCTTATCGTTGACCTACCTTTGGGATGGCGTGCTTACCGCCAGCAGTCAGGCCCAGCTTGGCAGTACCATTTCTGCGCAGAGCGGTTTTCTTGGTGCACCCTACAATTCAGTTTTTATCGAGAGTGGCGGCACTCCCACGGAAGTGCCGGAAGTGTTACCAGATAGCCGTTTGCGTTACAGCGTCTTTGGTAGTTACCGTTATTGGATTGGCAAAGGCATGGCGGCCGAATTGGCCTCGCGTTTTTACTCCGACGATTGGGGTTTAACCGGCATCAGCCTTGAGCCACGCTGGTATCAGATGCTGTCGGAGAACCTACTGGCGCGCTTGCGTTATCGTTACTACGACCAAAACGCATCCGATTTTTCTGGCCGCTTCACCACTGCGCAGGAGTTTATGACTCAGGATTCCGATTTGGATGTCCTCAGTTCGCATACTCTAGGTTTGCGTTTTGTGGGTTATCAGCATGGCCAACAAGGTTGGGATGCTGGTGTGGATTACATCATGCGTAGTGATCATCTCGATCACATTGTGGCCAGCTTCGGCTACCTTTGGACTTTCTAGTGCAGCGATTCTCACCGGTTCGATTGCTGTTTTGCTTGCCTCTGCTGGTGGCTTGTGCTGCGGCACCGAATACAGCAGAAACGCAAGCGCCCGTCGATGGCCGCGGCTTGGTGGGAGCCAACCTGGATGGGGCGCAGCAGGATTTGGATCGCGAGTTTGCCCAAGGCAAGTGGGTCACTTTGGTTTTCTGGCAAGATTGGTGTACCTCCTGTTTGGCCGAAGCCCCGCATGTTCAGGTCGATAGTCGCGTCTATCGCAGCCGCGTCTCTTTCTATGGTGTGGTCAGTGGTGCGGATTTAACCGAGCACGATATGGGATTGCGAACCAAAATTCGCGAGCTTGGTTTAACTTACCCACAAATCCGCGATCGTAATGGCGCGTGGTCGGAGCGATTCCATGTTTCCAGTACACCCACTATTTTGGTGTTCTCACCAGATGGAAACCTGCGTTACCGCGGCAACCATCTTCCAGAAGACTGGCTCGGTCTCATGACCGAGTGAAAGTTTTCGCGTTGTGGTGTGCGGGCGGCTTGCTTGGGTTGGCTTGTTCCGATCCCGCGATGGGGCCTCACGCGCCCGGTGGCGCAGAGAGTGCGCAGCAGCAGCTAGAAACCGCCGCTGCTCCCCGCGAGCTGAAGTTATTGGTGCGCGAGCGCAAACTCGCCGTGATGGGCACGGAGCTGGAGATCACTGCTCTGCACGCCGATGCCGAGTTATTAGACCGTGCTCTTGATGCTGCAGTGTTGGAGATTCAACGTGTTGAAGATTTGATGACGGATTGGCGGGCCTCGCCGTTGACCACTTTGAATCAAGTGCCCGGCGACGGACCGCACACGGTGCCCGCTGAATTGGCCATCCTGATTGATCGTAGTCTGGCCGTGGCTGAATTGAGTGGTGGAGCCTTTGATCCAACCTTCCGCACTTTCGGTCGGCTGTGGGATTTTAAAGCGCAACCGCCGCGGCTACCCGAGCCAGCGGCAATCGAAACGGCACTGGCGAAGTGTGGTTGGCAAAAGGTGCAGGTGGATTTGGCGTCGGCGCAAATCACACGGCCGCAGGGTTTGGAAATTGGCCTCGGAGGGATTGCCAAAGGCTATGGCGTGGATCGTGCCATGGCGGTACTGATGGAATATGGGATTCAAAATGCGGTAGTCAACGCCGGCGGCGATTTAAAAGCCCTGGGCCGAAAGCAGGAAGAGTTATGGACCATTGCGATTCGTCATCCGCGCGATCGTGAGCGCTTGATCGCACTGTTGCCAGTCAGTAATACTTGTGTGGTGACTTCTGGGGATTACGAACGTTTTTTTGAATATCAAGGAAAACGTTACCACCATATTTTGGATCCACGCACGGGCTATCCGGCAGAGGGTTGTATGAGCGCCACGGTGGTCGCACCCGATGCCGCCATCGCCGACGCCCTGGCCACGGCGATGTGTGTGCTCGGTTATGAAAAAGGTTTCAAGATCATCGAGAGCTTGCCACGCATCGAAGCCTTGGTGGTGGATATGCAAGGGCAAGTCCACGCCACTACCGGGTTGTTGCAGAGTTTACCCGCCAGCGTCGAGAGCGTTGAAAGCACCCAAGAATAAAAGCGCGCTATCCATCTCAATCGCCTGCTTGGGCGATAGGTAGCCTCAGCACCGCACCATCCAGGAAGCTGACTTCGTCGAGGTGGCCGCTGACGGTGAAGCTGGTATTCAAAATGTGCAAGTGGCTACGATGATTGTGGTGAGTCCATTCACCCGCCGCGTTATCGATAAAGAAACCGATGAGCTGCATATTTTCTTGCGCAGCTTCAAGGCGCCAGGGTTTGGGGCCGTCAGGGTTTGCGATTGGGCAAGAACCATGGATGACATGGCCGTTGATTTGGTTGGCGAGGCCGGAAACCCACACGGCAGTTGCTTGGTTCAGATCGAATCCAGCCGTGCGGAGCTGCTGGGCAATTGCGGTTTCCAGCTCGGTGTAACTGGCACAAGCAGGTAAGGGGTAGGACTGCCACGCCGGCGTTTCTGCAAGTGCTAACAAAGTGGCTTGTTCAGAGGCCGTGTTGCTGCGCACGGCGGCGCCGTCGGCAGTGGCCTCGGCAATAAAAACCTGGCCGTTCATGACCGTTATTTCGCCTGCCAAGCCAGCCAGTGCACCCACTCCAAAAGAAGTGGGCTGGACTGCGTCGGCAATCACCACGCGCCCTTCGGAGTGGCCAAGCTTGAGGGCTTCGCGCATCGAACCCCATTTTTGAACTTGGGAGGCGGGAGCGGGGCGGACCACTGTTTGTGTGCAGCTAGCCACAAGCAGGAAGAGTAGGGATGGAAGAGCAATGCGCATGGGGGAGTTTAGTGGTGTTAGCTTCTTGCCTCAAAGCGTGAGGAAATCGTTGCTGCCGCCAACGCGTTTTGAATCATCCCATTCTCGCCCAATGCAAGTGGCGCCGGGCTGGCTTCCCGTGCTGGCGGCGGAACCGATAGCGTAGTTTGCATGCCCGATTAAGCAACATCTTTTCTGTAAAAGTGGCAGGTTCATCAAATGCCTTCCAT
>CALFOT010000028.1 GCA_937919925.1 uncultured bacterium
TTTGACCGCATCGTGCAAGCAGGCGGTTATGTGTCGATCAATGCCGGTTCCGCTCAAGATTCCAACTGCCTGCCGATTCCAAAAGCAGCTAGCGATACTGCCATGGATGCCGCCGCCTGTATTGGTTGTGGAGCCTGCGTTGCAAGCTGCCCGAACGGTTCGGCTATGTTGTTTGTGGCGGCGAAAATCGGTCACTTGGCGCATTTGCCGCAAGGTCAGCCAGAGCGGTATCAGCGTGCACGAGATATGGTTGCACAAATGGACGCCGAAGGTTTTGGCGCCTGCTCAAACCACTATGAGTGCGAAGCGGTGTGCCCCAAAGAAATTCCGGTCAAGTTCATCGCCAAGATGAACCGCGATTTCTTCAAGGCTTCCATGTGTAGCGAGGGTTAGCCCAAGGTGGCGTACCGATCGCCTTCATCCTTGCGCTACCATCGACCATAATTTCTCGACCGTTCGGTAGTTCCGCCCTGTCGTCACCACGCCGAGTTGTCTTGCCGCGCTCGCTGCGAGTTTGGAGCGGCCAATCCCATCTGGGGCATGCAGGTAGAACACGCCACTCGTTAGTTGGAATCGTTCCGTAGAGGATTTCATTTCCTCAAGCGCCGCCATGTTGGGACTTGAGGCCGGTTCGGCGAGAAAGAAGAAATGCAGCGTCTTTGGGTCTGACGCAGCCTCGGGGAATGGGTTCGCTGCGATTGCAGCGCGCAAGTCTTTGCGGCGGAGCAGGAGCAGTTGCGGACGAAACCCGTGGTGTTCCTCGATGCAGTTTTCGATTTTCTCGCTCAGTGTGGAAGCCGTTTTGAGCGTAGAACTAAAAACGCAGTTGCCGCTTTGGATATAAGTGCGCACGTTGTGCAGTTGCAGCGTTTCGAGATCACTTTTGAGCTTTGCCATGGGCAGAATGTTGTGGCCGCCGACATTGATGCCGCGCAGGAGTGCGATCCAGGTTTGCATGAGATCAAGAGTGGCAAACGGCTTCAATGTTGTGGCCGTTTGATTCCAACACAAAGGCACCATGTTGGCGTTCGGGGCAGCGTGACCGCAAATCCTCCTCGTGACTGGCATCGCATTGAGAGCGCGCCACACTTGTCACCGTTGTTTCCTTTCGTCATTTGATTCCAGACTATATCCATGAAACCAATTCGCGGTCCAACAACAAAAACGCCAATCCACCCACAACGCCTAGGGGCAGATTCAACTGAGTGTCTGCGGGACTGCGCTGGGCGACCATTAGACCAGGACACTCTGTGATTCTATGCCCGCATCGAACGAACTCAAATTGGAGGTTTTCCACTTTCCCTGCTCAGGCGAAAATAGCGCCGTCTGATGTTCGGCCAAGATGACCTTTGCTCTACAAAGGATTGATTATAATCCATCCAGTTGATTCCTTGGTACCTAGTCTGGAGCGTTGAAAGGGGTGGGTATCTTGCAGGTAAATCATGGCGTAACCAAAGATGTCTCTCTCCATCACTACTCGCAAAGCTTGGCCTCAACACTTGGGCCTCCATTGTGCTTGGGCACTTGCTGTTGCGGAATTAGGCAGCGCTGGACCTGCGCCATTTTTGAATCTAGATCATTGGGTTCTGCAAGCACTTTTTTTGCTTGCGCCACTTGGCGTCTACAGCTTAGGAGGCCTGGTTTTCGACCTCATTCTGGCACGCACAAAAACCCCAAGTGTGCTGCGTTGTTTACCGATTGCGGGTGCTGCTTGGTTTGCTTGGCAAGCGATTCGCATGTCTGTGCCCACGCTAAATAGCCCCATGGCCTGGATTGTGTTGGTGGCAGGGGTGGTTGGTGCGGTGCTACTCGTTGTCCGTGGCTTTTCAATCCATGGGCGCCCCGCTCTTGGCACCCAATATGCTGGATGGGCCTTATCAATATTGGGCTGTGGTGGCTTAGCTCTGTTCTTACTTATTCCTCGTGACGTGGAAGCTCGAGCTCCGCTTGCCACGCGCGCGAATGGGCCTAATGTGGTTTTAATTACCTGGGATGCTGTGCGTGCCGACGTCCTCCCCATCTATGGTGGGCGTGGCATCGAAACTCCGAACCTAGATGCCTTCGCCGCCCGGTCTACGGTTTTTGATGACATGAGTGCCGTCGCGCCGATTACTTCGCCCACTCATGCAAGCATCATCACAGGGGTTGTGCCGCCAACGCACGCTATTCGCTCCAACGGCCCCTACTTCATGACCAACAACATCACCACCATGGCAGAACTCTTCTCCGAACAGGGTTTTGCCACTGGGGGATTTGTTTCAGCTTTTCCGGTGCGTGGTGAGATTGGTTTCAAGCGTGGCTTCGATGTATTCGACGACCGTTTCCCGCTGGACCGTATCAATACACTCAGGGCTATTGGCACGCGCAACTTTCTCTGGTTGCGCCCGTTGATGAAATTGCGCGGGATCCTGAATGAACCAAATTTAGATGGGGAGAAACTACTCACGCGCACGGATGATTTTCTAAAAAAAGAGCAGGGTCCGTTTTTTATGTGGACTCATTTCTTCGACGCCCATTCTCCCTATTTCCCCGCACCAAGCTATCGCGAGCAGGCTCTCTCCATGCGCGAGCAAGCCTGGCCCAAGCCAGTTGCGGAAGAAGAATGCGGAGACGTCATGATGCTCTATCGGGCCGAAATCATGGAATTGGATCGCATGCTTGGTGAACTGCTACTCCAACTCGAAACCAAAGACCCTGGCCTCCAGAACACTGTGATTTTCCTTATCGCTGACCATGGCCACTGCTTCGGCGAAGGTGGTTTCATGGATGAGCATAAGCCAAGCATGCAAGAAGCAACGCAGCACATTCCAGGGCTCCTCTATTTACCGCAGCAGAGTGCGCGGCGTTCCATCTTCCCAGCAAATCAAATCGACGTCCTCCCCACCCTCGCTCACGCTGCTGGGATTGCGCCATCTAAAGAAGCTCAAGGCGTAGACCTCACACCTATCGCCCGAGGAGAAGTTGAGAATCCTCGCCGTGGGATTTTCAAAGATGGATTTTATATGGAAGCTTTCCAATTTTACTTGGCTGGAGCAGAGGCACAAAGTCATCTACGAGAAAACTCCAAGCGCCGTGGCAGTGATTCTAAAGAGAGCTCTGATCTCCGTAAACGTGCTCTCCGCGGCGGAGGTTGGAAATACGTGGAAGTGCTCAACGGCAACCGTTTTCTTTATAACCTCAACGATGTAGATGAGCTTGGACAAGCAGGGGCCATCGATGTGAAAGATGAATTTCCGGCTGTGTTCCTAGATTATCAGAAACGCTTTGAAGAAATGGTTGGTTTGATTCCGGAAGCGAAGCAAATCATTGGGGCAACTACGGAGTTGGGCAATGACATGCTCAAAGAACTCGGCTACTTAGGC
>CALFOT010000029.1 GCA_937919925.1 uncultured bacterium
TTGTGTACTCTGCCAAAACCAGGAGGTTGTTCAGGTTTATCCTGCCGGTGTTGCGCAGGAGGGCCGCATTGTTAAGTGCGTTCCATGCGGTTTGATGTTCGTGTCGCCCCAGTGCCGGGTTGAACTTCAAGACTATCGAGAGCACGGCGCTGACGAAAACGCTGGCTGGGAGTTAAGCCCTTCCAGTATTGAACGCCAGCTAAACCAGGTCAGTGACTACAAAGAGGCGCTTGCAAAATGCGTGGAAGCAGCTCCGGGTGGTCGTGTCTTGGAGGTTGGATGCTGCACGGGAACGCTCTTAAACGAGCTCCAAAATTGCGGAATGAGTTGCGTCGGCCTAGAACCGAATGGATTTGCAGCGAGATACGGCCGCGCCAAGTATGGGCTAGATATCAGAACCGAAACCCTTGAGGAATCCAGCTTGGAAGAGGCCTCATTCGACGTAGTTTTGTTTCTCCACGTGATTGAGCATGTAACGGATCCGAAGGTGACTCTCCAAGCCATTCGCCGCATCCTGAAGCCCGGTGGACTCTTGGTGGTGGAGACGCCTCGTTACGACACGGTCACCTTCAAAGCCTTTGGGAAACATGAGCGGAATATTGTCGACAACTGGCACCTTTACTTCTTTTCGCGGGATTCCCTGAAGCAGATGCTCGTGGCCAGTGGCTTCAACGTGGTTGGCGACTTAGTGCCAGGAAGAACCGTAACTTTCTCGCGTCTCGTCGGAGGCTTAGGCAAGGCGCTGCGTTGGAGATTTTTGGAGGCGATTGGTCAATGGCTGGCCAAAAGCAAGGTCAATTCGTTCTTGAGTTTTCGCCTCAATCTTCGCGATATTTATCGTGTTTACGCCGTCCCTGGTGAAGATGTGCAGGATGTAGAATAACGGGAATCGCTGACATTTCTCTGGCAAACCTCCGGTACTGCAGCGGCGAATCAGTAAAATCCCGGCGTGGCAGATCTCGAAACCTTCGCTAATCCCAGACCTGGGCGCGCTTACATGATTGAAAGCGTGACTCACGAGTTCACCTGCATGTGTCCCGTCACCGGGCAGCCGGATTTTGCCGCGCTGCGGATTCGTTATGTGCCGGATCGCACCTGCGTGGAACTGAAATCCTTGAAGCTCTTCCTGTGGGGATTCCGCGACGAAGGTCACTTCCATGAAGATGTGACCAACCTCATCCTGGATACCTTGGTGGGGGCCTGCTCCCCAACGTGGATGGAGGTGCGCGGAGAATTCAACACGCGCGGCGGCATTGCTACGACCATCACCACCCGCCACGGCCAGGCTCCCGCCGCGCTGGATGGGGTGGAGCGTGCGCCTTTTTAGAAAAGATAGAAAAACGTTCAAGGTTGCATGAGGGTTACGACGAAAACCTTAATGAACCTGATTTACGACTGCCGATTGGTTGGGGGCCCTTGCCTTAAAGGATACCAATCGGCAGTTTTTCTAATTCTTGCACCTGAGGTCGCCTGCACTCGCACGACGCCAACCTGCAGATGGCTAGCCGCGAATCACCGGGTTGATGAGCTTGCCCAAGCCGTCTGCCTCGACTACCAGCTCATCTCCGGCGTGAATCGGCGCAACGCCCGCCGGAGTGCCGAGAAAGATGATGTCGCCAGCGCGTAACGGGGTCCAGCGCGAGATTTCCACCAGCGCGCGTTCGGGATCCCAAATAATATCCGCCAAACTGGTTTTCTGGCGCACCACTCCATTGACCCGCCCGCGCAAAGTGATTTCCGCGAACGGCAAGACTTCACTAACCGGCACCCATGCCGGGCCGACACAACCAAAAGTGGCAAGGTTCTTGGCGCGCAGCCACGGCCAACCACGGTCTTTATCCAAGCTTTGTTGGTGACGTGCGGTGATGTCGTTGCCGAGGGTGTAAGCCACAATGGATTGTTTGGCTTGCATTGGCGTGCAATTGTGCAAATCGCGGCCGAGCAAGATGACTACTTCCGCTTCTGGATCCACCCGGGTATCCAACCACGCAGGGATGACCACGGCCTCACCAGGGCCAATCAGCGCATCGGGGAGTTTTGCGAACCACACCAACTCGGTGGGTGGCTCGGAACCCATTTCGCGTGCGTGTGCTGCGAAGTTTTTGCCCAAACACAAGGCTTTGCCTGGGCGGCCAGGCAGCAGCAGTGGCCAAGTACTGGCAGCGGCCTCGGGCGCGAGAGCGAGCAATTCCTGAAAACGCTCCATGTCGGCCAATAAGCCGGCCACCTCGGCAAGCTCATCGTTTACCCCAGCTGCGCTCAAGTCGCGGAAAAAACCACCCGCGACCCACAGCCAGTGGGGACGGCCATCCGGGCTCAAAGCGCGTCGTAAACTACTCATTTCAGCAGTTCCTTCAAAGCCCCGAGCGCGTAGCCAGTACACAACTGAGGGTTGCCTTCCCACCACCGTTCGGCATCCTCATTGATCCATTGGCCATCTTCGTGTTGCAGCGCCATCAGCTTGGCAGCAAGTTCCGCGCGCCAATCATGTTCGACACCGCCAACGGTGATCACTTTATCGACCTGCGCCGCATTTAGCGCCTGCGCTAGGCTTAAGTAGTAGTAATACAAACCCTGAAAACCGCCGCGCGGATCTTGCATCGGATCGAAGCCTGGGTTCACTTCCAAAGTCCAGTGCGAGCTAATCCATGCGGTAGCCGCAACCACACGTGGATCATCAGCAGGCACGCCGGCGAAAGTGAAGCACTTTAGTAAGGCGTAAGTCATTGAGCCATAACTGCGCGCAATCATCGTGCCATCGGGCATCAACGCGGTGCCTGCGGCCGAGTTGCCCGGGTAGTACACCGCACCACCGTCGGTGCCGGCTTTGATGGGGGTAGGATCGGCGCCGTCGTAGAAGGTTTCGGTGTTCGTTTCCGCCAAGTTTTGACTGCGGTTCAAGAAATGCACGGCGCGTTGGAAGGCCGCATCTTCTTGATTCACGCCAGCTTCTTTGAGGGCTTGCAGCGCATACTGTAAGTTCGACAAATCAGGGCGTAAGTCACCGCCGTAGCCGATGCCACCGTAGAACTTGTCTTCTTCGGAGTAACCTTCTCCTTCATCCGCTTGGGTGGTGCGCAGGAACATGACGGCGCGCTGCATGGCTTCCACATCTTGCGGGCGGCCAGCATCGGCGAGCGCACCCATCGCTACCGAAGTGGTGTAAACCGCAACCCGACCGCCGTGAATCGATCCGTCTTCATGCTGCAAAGTGAGTAACCAGTCCACCACCGACATCCCAATGCCGCGCGCCGAGGCGCGTTCACTACTGAATAAAGCCCGTGCAGCGAGTGCGGAAATACCGGGTTCCGGTTGGCCAAACATTTCCCAGAAGCCGGATTTCCCGCGGGTGCTGAGCAAATAATCCACACCTTTTTCATAAGCGGCGCGGCGCTTGGCCAAGTCCTCAGTGGGCGTGGACGTGGTAGCGGCCGGTTTGCGGTAGGTTCGAAGGAGGCCGGCATCGGCTAAGGCGCGTGCCATTTCTGCCAAACTGGCATCCTGCGGGATTTCCGTCAAGCGGTAGGGTGTACCTTGCGCTGCATCGGCGGTTTTGAAATCCGCCAAAGAGTGGCCATGACGCTCGGCCAGCGCGCGTGCAGCTGGCAAGTAGCGATCCCGGTGCACATGCAGCAAAGCAATCCCTAAGCGCTGGTCGCGCTCCCAATCATCGCTACGCTCATCTTTGTGCAGGAGCAGGTAAGTCACGGCGTCGCGCACAAAGGGCCCATCATCCACCCGGTAAGCGCGCGGCGATAAGGCCATGCCAATGAGTACATTAGCCGTCACCACCACGTTGCCACCATAAGAGCCATCGCTCATTTGGGCAGTGCGGATGTTGTTGAGATAGGAATCGAATAAATCCTTTTCCGAAGGTCCCTGCAAGAGCAGCAGGGGAGCGAGCAGTAGTGCGGTCAACATGGTTTATGAGGCTGCGGTGGCCTTAGCAAGGCCAACGTTTAGGATAGCGGTTGGTTCAGGCAAAAGCGGCTTGTTCTATCGCCAATGCGGCTCGTTGGGCGGTTCCTGGAGCGAGAGCCGTCGTGCGCACAGCCGCTAAGCGCGCCACCATCGCCGCATGGCCTGGATCTTCAAGTTGCACCAGCAAAGCACGGCACAAATCATCTGCCTGTAGGTTTGTGCCCACTAGTTCTGGAGCGAGTTGGGTTCCAGCCACCAAGTTGATACCGCCGACAAAGGGCACCGTAAGCGCGTGGGCCGCTAACCACGCGCCAAGTTTGGAGCTCATGGCATACACCACTACCGACGGAATCCCCACAGCCGCCACTTCCAAACTCGCCGTACCGCTGACCACCCAAGCGCCACGGCAGGCTCTTAATACGGCGTGAAATTCACCCGGCACACACAGCACATGGACGGCACTGTGGGTGAGCAGATCCTCAATTTGTGGCCAAACCTTGGCGCGCAGATGCGGCAAAACAAAACGCACTTGTGGGCGCAGCTGGTGCAACAACCGAGCGGCCTCGAGCATCAACGGGAGGTTCTCGCGAATCTCGCGTTTGCGGCTGCCAGGCAGTAAGCCAATCCATTCCACTGCGGAATCTGTGCTTTGCGCGGGTTGGGTAGGAGGAGTCCAAAGACTGTGGTCGGCGGCCAAACTATCGGCCAAAGGATGCCCGACAAAAGTAGTGCGTGCCCCATGACGCGCGTACCAATCATTTTCAAACGGCAAAATGGTTAGCAAACGATCGGCGCGCCGAAAATCCCGCACCCGCCAAGGTGCCCACGCCCACAGTTGCGGGGCCACATAGTGCACCACGGGTATGCCGTGGCGTTTCGCAATGCGCAATAAATGGCGATTCAAGCCCGGGTAATCGAGGAGCACAACCACATCAGGACGTCGTTGCTGGATGTGTTTGGCAAAACGATAAACCGCGCCAAAAAACAGCGGCAACTGTGCGGCCACATCGCGAAATCCCATCACGTTTAAATCCGCCAGCGGCAGCCAAATCTTCATGCCCAACGCAGCCAGACGCTGCCCACCGTAGCCTTCAACTTGCAAATCTGGATGACGTGCTTGTAGCACTTGCAGCAAGCGCGCGGCGTGAATCTCACCGGAAGCATCGCCGCAGCTCAACAGCATGTGTTTGAGTGCGCCACAGGGGGCGGGCATGGCTGTGGGAAGCTGCTCTAGCTGGGTACGCTCTAGAGTTGCAAAGGTGGCCAAACGTTGGTTGCGTTGCGTGAAGGCAAACAAATGGCGGGGTAGTGCCAGCAGCAAATCCACCAGAGCGTGAGCAAACTCACGAAGGACGTCGAAGGTGGGAATCAGTGTTCTGGGGTTTGCTAGAGTGCGTGGCCATGGCTCAAGCCAGCCTGCATTGGACACTTCTCAAAGCCGATTTATTCGGCCGCGTGGAGTATGGACATTCTATCGGGGCGGATGCACAAACTGCAGCGCAGGAGGATCTCGTGCGCCGCGATACGCGCGTGGCTCGCTGGTGGGTGCGGCCGTTGGCGCGCGCGCTGGCTGCGCGTGAGGCGCGGACCTTGTTGGCCATGGAGCAGCGTCTGCCCGCTTTAGCTGGGGTGCGTTTTCCGCGCCTGGTGTTGTGGCATAAAGGAATTTTGCTGCGTTCTTGGTTGGAGGGCACTGCCATGCAACACGCCAAGCCCACCGATCCGCTTTACCACCAACAATTGCTGTCTTTGTTGGCGCGCTTGCATTTTCAGGGTGTCACCCATAATGATTTGGCCAAGGAGCCAAACATTTTAGTTCTTGCCGACGGCACCCCAGCTCTCCTTGATTTGCAATTGGGCCGTGCTGCTCGCCAACGCGGTGCTTGGTTTCGTTTCTTAGCGCGCGAGGATTTGCGTCACTTGCTCAAACACAAACGCAGCTACTGCGCGTGGGCGCTCACGCAGCGGGAGTTACACATACTGGCAACTCCCTCGTGGCTTGCGCGCGTTTGGCGGCAAACCGGCAAGCGAGGGTATTTGTTTGTCACCCGCCGCCTGCTGCAATGGCAAGATCGGGAAGGCGCAGGCGATCGTGGTGGCCCTTAGCTCCGGTTGGCCTGCAGCGTTTATAGCTCCTTTTCAACGAACGCAATCCAGCGTTCTTCGAACTCGGCTTCATCAATCTGGCCCCATGACTCCGCCATGGCGCGGGCCCAGATTTCATCTTTGGTTTGCGGAGACAAGTAATTCCACGGTGCCGCGGCCTTGCGCTCGGCAATCTCAATCATCTGCGGATCGGCTTCCGCTTCTTTGAGGTCAATCACAGCCTGTTCGGCTTCCGCTTTGATTTGGTCATAGGCCTCGGTGAAGCCGTCGCCCAAAAACTCGAGGTAGTTAGGGAGAATATCCGCGTATTCTTTTTTCCAAAATTTCGAGGACACTTTGCCGCGCGTACCTTCGCGCAGGAAATAAATAATCGAAAACGATTGCGCATAACATGAAACATTGCTCGGCCCTTGCTTCTGCCAATCTTGGTGGTTAAAGCGAATGTGCCGGGAAAGGGGTGCCGCAGTGCCTTCGCGTAGCATCTTCTTGATTTCAGGGGTGCGTGAAAGACCCCCTTTCATATCATCATTGGGCGCCAACTTGCTGCCTTTCATTTTCCAAGCACCATAATAATCGCCATGGCCTTCATCAAACCAACGATGGGCTTCGGAGCGGTTGAAAAGAAAGTGACAATACTGGTGGAAACCCTCGTGGGTCATCACAGACATGGTCATGTCAGCACTCCCCTGGGGGAAATAAAGCACAAGCTCTTCGGAACGTGGATTGAACCAACCCGCAACGCCATCACTCGTCTGGCCGTAGGTATTGAAATCTTTTTGCGTAGCGCAGATCCGCACCACGGAGATTTGCGTGATAGGGGATTCAGGTGGGAAATCTTGCTCAAAGAGATCACGCGAGGCTTCCAAGCGTTTGATCACATCTCGCAGGCCCTTTTTATCATCACTATTGGTTTTAATTAAGTACTGTTTGGACGGAGTCTCAATCAGTTGCCAGCCGGGAGTTTGCTCCACATCCGCTTGGTGGAATTGAATCAAATCCTCGTAAGCACTGTCCGAGTTCACGCTGCTGACGCTGACGGCTTCCACATCTTCCAGTTCCAAGCGGAAGGATTTCATCGATTTCTCAACCACCTTGGTCCAGTTCTTCAAATCCTTTTTGTCTTCGGAAGGAAAATCCCAAACAAAGACGATTTGGTAGTCGGGCAGCTGGAAGGTAAAGACCTCAAACATCAGGTCGACCACTCCTGCGGTCGTTACCAGCGGCGAGCGAATCTGCTCGCGGATTGCGACGATATCTGCGGAAACTTTAAAGTCGGAAACTTCCGGAACGATAAGTTTGTACTCGTCCATGCGCAAGCCACCTTGAAAGAGCTCGGCGACAAAATCCTTGCCACTTTTTTTGGCTGCCACACCCTGGTCAATCCCGCCGCGTAGGCTGCCATTGCCACCGCTCTCATTGCCCTCTGTGGTGGCTACAGGCGGATCAATTTTCATGACCTTTAGGCTGTAGTTGTACGCAACTTGGATTTTCTCCGGAGACATGAACGTCAGGTCCTTGTTGGTGTTCAATTGACCGATGACACCTAGCGAAGCAATCGACGCACTGACTGGAACATCCGACCAGTCCTTTAGCGGCTTAAACTTAAAACCATAGGCAGGAAAGGGGCGGTATACATTGCCACTTTTCTGTGCGGATGCTTCTGGAGCGAGAAAAAGGCAGCCCAGTAGAAGCAAAAAAAATGTTAGGAAACGAGACGATTTCATGACAGAGTTCCAACGCAACAGAACCGCGTTGGATAGGACAATATTAACGGAAAGAGGTCGATTTGGAAGGGGTTAATCCGGCGCAATGGTTTGGTCGGGCTGTGTCGGGGTGATCAACCGCACTTTTGCCGGCCGCAAAATGCGTTTCCCAATACGATAACCACGGCTCAGGAGCTCCATTTGAGGGATCTTCAATGCGTCATCTACAACCGTTTCGATCGCCTCATGCTCCTCAGGGTCAAAGCTATCTTGCGCCGATGGTTTGAGGAAAATCATTCCATGGCTCCTCATGACGCCCTCTAGAGCCTGCTGGATCGCAGTCATCCCCATCAGGAAGGCGTCAGCTTGTTCAGCCTGTTGAACCGGCTCTGGAATACTGTTCAGGGCAGCTTCCATGTAATCGGCAACGAGAATGAGATCGTGAAGTAGCGCTTCCATACGCAAGCGCACACGTTCTTCCGTTTCCTCACCCAAGCGTCGGCGGATGTTTTGCATATCCGCTTGCGCACGCAGAAATTTCTCCTGCCAATCCTCAGCAGTGAGCTCTGGCGTAGGTTCTGCCGACGGCTCGCTTAGAGTTTCAGTAGCAGCCTGCTCAGCGTTGGCTAAATCTTCCTCGTGCTTTTTCTTTTTTGCTTTGGACATCTTTCTGCGGGCTACTTGGAATCAGAGGCGGCTGTTTTGTCGCGTTTGCGATCGAGCTCGAGCATTTTCTTTACTAAGCTTTTTTCTTCGCGCGTGAGTTTGGTGGGGACTTCGATGTAGACGCGCACCAATAAATCGCCACGATTGCCACCGTGCAGGCGCGGCAAGCCTTGGCCACGAATGCGGAAAAGTTTGCCGGTGGCGGTGCCCGCAGGCATGGTCATCCGCGCTTCCCCTTCTAAAGTTTCCACCACCAATTTGTCGCCGAGCACGGCTTGTGACCATTGGACCGGCACTTCGGTGTAGAGGTCGCTGCCATCACGGTGGAAACGTGGTTCTTCTGCCACGCGCACTTCGACGAACAAATCGCCATTCTGCCCACCTTGACGACCGGCTTCACCTTGGTCACTGAGGCGGATTTGTGCGCCATCATCAATGCCGGCAGGAATCTGAACGGTGATTTCACGCTCTTTGACTTCTTGGCCGGAGCCACGGCAACTGCCGCAGGGTTTTGAGATCAACGTGCCTTCCCCGTGGCAGCGTGGGCATGCGGTTTGGACTGCAAAAAAACCTTGCTGTTGGTGGACGGCGCCTTGCCCTTTGCAAGTGGTGCAAGTTTCGCGCTTACCGCCGGGCGCCGAACCGCTGCCTTTACAGGAACCACAATTCTCAGGCCTCCGCAAAGTGATGGTGCGTTCAGCGCCGTTTAGGACATCATGCATGTCAACATTCACGGCAGCGCGCAAGCTGCGCCCAGGGGTACCTTGCTGGCGACTACGGCCGCCACCGCCGAACAAACTCTCGAAGATACTGCCGCCACGGTTACCGCCACGGCCGCCGAAAATATCACCAAACTGCTCGAAAATGGAGCCGAAATCGACATTCACGCCGCCGCCACCGCCAGGGCCGCCAGCTACGCCAGCATGGCCAAAGCGGTCGTAACGCGCGCGTTTATCGGCATCCGAAAGCACCGAGTAAGCCTCGGTGGCTTCTTTGAATTTGTCCGCAGCACCCTCTTCCTTGTTACGGTCGGGGTGGAACTTCATGGCGAGCTTGCGATACGCCGATTTAATGTCGGAGTCGGAAGCAGTTTTCCCAACCCCGAGGATTTCGTAGTAGTCGCGTTGGCTCACCAAATATCCTGGCTCAGGAAATTGCGCCACTGACGGCGCCGATCTTGTCATCCGCAATGTCTGTGATCAAAGTATTGGTGGTGAGCAACAAACCAGCAATCGAGCCGGCGTTTTGCAGCGCCACGCGGACTACTTTGGTGGGATCCAGAATGCCTGCTTTGCCTAAATCGCAGTATTCGTTGGCGAGGGCGTCGTAGCCCATCCAACCTTTGCGCTCCAGGACTTCTTCTACGATGACACTGCCATCGAAGCCAGCGTTGTCAGCGATCAAACGGGTTGGGGCACGCAGCGCTTTGGCGACGATTTCCACACCGAATTTTTCATCACCGCGTGCTTTCGAGCGCATGGCTTCCACTGCTTCAATGGCGCGCAGCAACGCGGTACCGCCACCAGGAACAATGCCTTCATCTTGCGCCGCGCGGGTTGCTGCGAGTGCATCTTCGGTGCGGTGCTTACGTTCCTTCAGCTCGGTTTCGGTTGCTCCACCGACTTTGATGACGGCAACACCACCGGCCAGTTTGGCCAAGCGTTCTTGCAGCTTCTCTTTGTCATAGGCCGAGGTCGATTTTTCGATTTGCGCTTCGATTTGCGCAATGCGGGCTTTGATGGCAGATTTTTTGCCGCCGCCGCCAACCAGCACGGAACGATCTTTCTCAACCGTCAACTTGTGGACACTGCCTAACTCTTCAAGCTCGACATCAGCAAGTTTGCGGCCAGTTTCTTCGAGGATGGCGGTGGCTCCGGTGAGTACCGCAATATCACCGAGCATGGCTTTGCGACGATCCCCAAAACCAGGGGCTTTGATGGCCACAACATGCATCACGCCGCGCAGCTTATTAACCACCAATGCAGCGAGCGCTTCACCCTCCACATCTTCAGCAACAATCAACAACGGCTTGCCGGTTTGAGCAACCTTTTCCAACACGGGCAAGAAATCCTGCAAATTGGAAATCTTCTTTTCGTAAATCAACACCAGGGCATCCTGGAAATCGACTGTCATTTTGGCCATATCGGATACGAAGTACGGCGAAAGATAACCCTTATCCAGGCTCAATCCATCGACAAACTCCGTTTGGGTGGCCATGTTGTCACCTTCTTCAATGGTGATGACGCCTTGCTTGCCCGTTTGCTTCATCACGCTTGCCAGGATCTCGCCGATTTCGGCATCTTGGTTAGCGGAGATGGTGGCCACGCGTGCGAGATCGTCGCCTTTGACAGGGCGTGACAGCTTGACCACCGATTCGGTAGCAGCTTTGACCGCCATATCAATGCCGTTCCGCAAAGCTGAAGGGCTTGCACCGGCGGCCATGTACTTCAAACCAACGCGAATCATCTCTGCAGCCAAAACGGTAGCAGTGGTGGTGCCGTCTCCGGCTTCATCGTTCGTCTTCGAAGCCACTTCGCGCACCAGCTTGGCACCGAGGTTTTCAAAGCAGTCTTCCAATTCCACATCCTTGGCCACGGAGACACCATCTTTGGTGACTACCGGAGCGCCGAAGGATTTCTCGAGGATGACGTTGCGGCCGGCGGGGCCTAAAGTGACCGCAACCGTGCGGGCCAGAGTTTGAATGCCTGCGTACAATTTTTCGCGGGCTTTATCATCGAACAAAATTTGCTTAGCCATGAGAGCTTTTCCTAATTTCGGCTTTAGCCGTTGATGATGGCAAGGATTTCGTCGGCGCGTAGGATTTTGTAATCCTCGCCTCCGAACTGAATTTCACTGCCGGAGTATTTGCCGTACACGACTTCATCGGCAATCGCCACGGGCATTTCCATACGCACGCCGTTTTTCGCAATACGACCTGGGCCAACTGCAACGATGACGCCACGCAGTGGGGCTTCTTGAGCGCTGGAAGGCAACAGAATGCCGGATTTGGAAACCGTTTCAGCCGCGGCGGGGCGTACGAGGACCCGGTCTTCAATCGGGCGGAAGCCGAAGTTGACTTTCTTGGCTACCCCAGTGGCCTTAGCTTTCGCTGGAGCGGCAGCTGGTGTTTTTGCTTTTGCTTTCGCAGGAACTTTGGCAGATGCTTTTGCCTTCACTTTTGTTTTGGTTTTTGCCATGTTTCGAATTTACGACTAGTGGTCGTGGCCGCCCTCCATGGCAGCAGCGTCATCATCATT
>CALFOT010000030.1 GCA_937919925.1 uncultured bacterium
CCACTATGCCGCGTAGTTGTTTGCCATCGGTAGAATGGCTTGTCAGACCTGCTTGGTCAATGACTCTCGCTGGCTGCTCGGTGCTTGAACAAAATGAGGCACGCCAAAATGAAAAGCACAAGCACACCTGAGGCCGAGTAGCGACTCAATTCCAACCCTCCAGAAGCGACCGGCTTGTCGAGAAAGTCACCGGCCACAGCACCTAGTGGGCGAGTGAGCACAAACGCCGCCCAAAAGAGGGCGGTACGCGAAATGGTGGTCCAAAAATATGCCGCTCCGACCAAAGCCAGTAGGGTGCCAAACAACGCTGCAGCACCGGTGTATCCGAATCCAGCCGTATCTGCAGTCCAATCGCCAAGCGCTGTTCCCAGAGTTTGTGAGAACATAATCGTGGACCAGTAAAAGAGTTCCACTTTTGGCGAGCTAATCGATTCCACCGATACCGTGCCCATCGTCCGGTACCAAACCGCGAGGCTAAGAATGAGCAGGACAAGCAGCAAAAAACTTCCGCCGGCATAGCCGATACCCAGTGAGCGGGTAGCAAAATCGGCAAGTGTGGTGCCAACTGTGGTTGTGGCGATAATGGTCGTCCAGTAAATGTACGGGTGAAAATTCTTAGCCGCGATCTGCACCCCAACGGCCGCGATGAAAATTACCGCAAAGATGGCGGTGGCGATTAGGTAGCCGAGATCCATCGACATAGATACAGCATCTCCTCCCGTTTCGCCCAACGTGGTGGCTGCGATCTTGATAATCCAAAACAATAGAATCACTTCCGGCACTTTGGTCACGCGTGGTTCCATCAAATTACTCACTAGGTCTCCGCTTGCTTCCAGTGGTGTTGGGCGTTGGTGCATAAGACAAGAATAGCGTCACCCCTATTCAAAATGAGGAACGACCAATTGGGATGAGCTACGCCCGATGGAATCGCTCACCTGCCCACAACACGCCTAGGGTTACAAGCAGGAATCCCGCGCAAATGAGGAACAAGGAAGCAATGCCCCAGTACCAAACTAAAAAGCCGGACAGGGATCCCGCCACCACCGAGGCCCAGCTCGAGATTCCCAAAAACACCGCGCGTCGAGAGAATTGATTGGGCGCGACAAAAACACGAATTCCTTGCGGAAACAACGCACCAAACACGAACCCTGAAAGCGCTGCAAGCAAAAACACCAAAGTCAGACCGGCAGCAGCGCTCTGCCAATGCAAGTGGCTCTGCCATAACCCGTACTCGGCGCATAAAAGAATGCTGCCCACCAGCGGAAGCCATTTGCTTCTGAAACCCAAGAGAGAGCCCAGCCCAGCCCCGCATAAGATGCCGCCGACGGCACTGATAAAGGATAGAGACGGAGTGCCAGAAACATACTCTGCCAAGTGAAATAGCGAAATCTCACACCCAAGAAAGGCGAATCCAGTTAGGGAGAAATAGCACAGCCCCCAGCGGCTCGCGCGCAATTCATGAGCACGAAATGGAAAAGTCACCCAAAGCATATAGGGCAAACCAATGAGCAGCAGTAAAACGCCAAGCAGGAAGCTAGAAAGAATGCCGATGGGAACCGCTTCGATGATGAGCCCCTCTTCAGAAGGAAAGTCACCGCGTAGCCAACGCATTAAATCCGCGAGTACCTGACTCCTTTTTGCCCACAGAAAGAAAAAGGGAGCGTCATCGGTACACGGACGAATATCCAAAGGGCTGGCCAAAATCATACTTTCCCGTTTCGCCTGGGATGCCGCTAAGTATTCCGAGTAGACATTTTCAAACTGCTCGCCTGGTCGTGAAAGCAAATGAAAGCCGGCTGTTCTCACCCAAGAAAGCAGCGCAAGTTCCTCTCTAGAGGAAAACCCGCTAGGTTTCACCAGGCAATTCACCCATGTGGCTTGGCCAGGCCTGGACGGGCCTTCAATCAGAACAATGCAATCCTTAGCCGCTGGCCCGGCCCGCTGTTCCAGGACTTGGACGACTGTGGTTAAGTAACGATAAGTCTCGGTTGCCGGCGAAGTTCTTCGCCTCACCATCGAAAGGACGCCGTTGGCAGACAAACGCTCCAAGGAATCTTGGACTGCATCGGTCGTATACAAATATCTTTCCGCCAAAGCATTGGCTCCACCGGGACTGGCCAAAAACGTATCGACACCAGCTAATAAAATTACATCATAAAACTCGGTGGCGTTGCGCAGATAGCGACGCCCTTCGCTCCAGATGAGCTGAACGTTCTCTCTTTGAAATAGTCCGCCCTGATACTCAGCGTAGTCTTTTTGTAAAAGTGATACCAGGCTACCGTTGAGATCCACGGCTTCGATCGTGCGGGCATGAAAGTGAGCGGCAAGTACAACTTCTAAGCCGCCGCCGGGACCGATGATGAGTGTAGAAGGTTGCGGTTTCAGAATGAACGGAGCGGATTGGAGGTAATCCCTCCAGAGAGTGGCTTCGATGCCAGCTTCGCTCACGCCCATAATGGCCGATGGAGCGCCGCCGTCCTGAGTCATGAGCCGGTAAGAAAACGCATCACTGGACTTGGGAGCAGCAACACCACCCATCCCGTGGTAAATGCCTTGGGTTGGCTGCAAAATATCAATACGACCTGCGGGGTCCCAAACGGTTTGTTCGATCCTACTCTCTGATTGATAAAGTGCTTTCCCCTGCGGGAACTGAAGCTCCAGGTCATTGCGCAGCGTACCCGCGCCCCCAGCGGCAAGTAGTGCCAAGCAGCCCACTGCCTTGCCATAGTTGCGCTGCTGGCAGTCTTTCAGGCGAGTCCATTCCAGCATCAAGGCCATCACAAAACATAGAATCCCCTGCAACGGCAGCATTGCCAGCGGATTGATGACCTTGCCAAGCAATAGAAGTGCCAAGACACCCACAAGCCCACCAAAAAGGTCGAAGGCATAGACCAAACTTAACTCGGTTTTGGACATGCGGATGGCATTGCCGAGCAAAAAACCCACCAGAAAGTAAACCAATAGAACTTGGCAAAGCAGAAAAACTAGGGGCAGAACAAGTGCAAGCTCACCGTCAACAAAAGCTTGAAAGGGTGAGTACCGCACCAGGCCAAGAGAACACCACAGGGAAAAATGAACCGCCCCAAGAATGAGGAAGGCCAGTACTGGGTTGGCCAAGCCCTTCTTGCGCCAACTTGCCGCTGCAAGCCCAAGTACATTTCCGATTAAGGCTAGAGAAATTAGTGGTGCTGCGAAATGGTGCCAAAGAACGATCGAAAAAATTCTCAGCAGAGCAACTTGCAGGGACAGGCCAACAAAGGACGCCGAAGCAGCAATAGCAATAGGCAAACCTACAAGCCGCAACCGAGTAGAAAACGCTGATGACATCATTCAGTCTGGCCGCGGGGCGAAGGTCACGGAGTGGTTAAGAGAGAGTCATCGTCAGACCCGCGAAATTCACGGCGAGGCAGAGTTTAACATTGGTTGGGGTTCAAAAGGAACTCATCTTCGCCCAGGCCGGGTGAGGCATGGATTGTGCTAGCCGAGTTTGCCAACGGCATTCGGCACCCAAATGGAAAAGCGGCAGCGCCCAGCTTATTTTTCGAAAAAGACGGCACATCTTCCCCCCACATGTTTGGCACGAAACATGGCAAGATCGGCCTCGTTCATTGCGGTCTTGGTATCGAGTGTTGCGGCTCCCAACAGGCGTATTCCAATACTCACGCCAACGTGTAAAGTTTCGTTGTGGTAAGCATCAGGAACTCGTGGCTTCCGACGCCACCAACGGTGCGCAATTCGCGATTGCAGTGGACATGGATGGAGAACGCGTCGTGGCTGGAAGTCACTTGAACAGCACTGCGGCTTATCTTGCCGGTGCGGCCTATGTCTTTGACCTCTTCCGCCTCGACCTCATGCCGAGCAATCCGCTCGCCGGACAGTTCGTCAGCCTCGCTATCAGTGGCGGATTCGCCAACGCGCCGATCTGGTTGGCCTACAGTCGCTTCGGCAGTGGCAGATACCCAATCCCTGTTCTGGGAGTCACGCTGGACTTGATGACGCCTTCGGCCTTGGGTACCAGGAGGCTAGCTTCCGCCAGTGGCGCAGTAAGTTGGCCGCTGATCGTGCCCAGCGCGGCAAGTGGTGCGACCATTTGGCTCCAGGGTTTGCAGGCCGGGCATGTCACCAACTTGCGTAAGGTGACGATTCCATAGAAGGCTGGTGCATTGCGGCCTCCGGGCTTGACCGTACCACGCATAACACGGCCGCACTCATTTGCTGAGTGCGGCCGTGTTTTGTTGTTGGGCAGCCAGTGACTTACAGACGCTTGACCTCAATGCGCGCTCCGTAAGTACCCCAATCGTATGTTTCCGCAGCAAGGCTGCCCTGGCCGTGGATGCCATTGGAGAGATGAACAAATCCTTCTGCTGGCGCAGGATCGTGCACACCACCATTACCGCAAGGTGGGCCTGGGATGTAGGCACAATCTTCCGAGTTGAACTCCGTGCCGGCATCGTAAACCGGTGCGAAGAAAACCGCATAGCTAACGGTGCTCATATCGGAAACACTTTCCAATCCAATAAAGGCATCGTTGGTGGTCACGAGCATGCCCGCAACGCTCAACAGCGTGTGGCTGCGATCCAACATGATGATGGTGGAATCCGAAGCACCTGGCGCAATACCAGCGGAAAAAGTGGCGACATCCAAGACATCCATGTCAGCGCCCAGAGTGGCGGCCAGACGGCGTTGGTGCATGAATCAAAATTAGCATGAGAATTCCCAAACATTCGAGGTTTC
>CALFOT010000031.1 GCA_937919925.1 uncultured bacterium
ACTTGGCATTTACGCCGTGGGGCTACCCGCTCGCGCGCCTGGATTCCGGCTTTTATCTTTGGGTTGTTGCACGGCTTTGGCTTTGCCAGCGTGCTTGGTGGAATCGGACTGCCGCCCGCGGAGCGCACCTTATCTTTATTGGGTTTTAATGCTGGGGTGGAGCTCGGCCAACTCACTTTCGTGATTCCAGTTGTGCTCTTGGTGTTGCTCGTAAAACGCACCACCGCCACCCACAACCACCGCAAACTACGCGAGCTCCTGGCTTTACCGGCTTTGGCTTTTGCCATGTATTTAGTCGGTAATGCGGCCGCCACATTCTGGTTCGAAGGCACGCTAGTTGCGAATGCACCCGCTGCACGAGTCATCGGCATGGTGTGCGCCACCCTTTTTTGTCTGGTCCCGGGTGGGGACTCCGCAAGCCGCAAAACACTACGACGCCTCACTTGGCAGGCGGCACTGCTCTTGGTGTGCTTCAGCCTAGGCCAACAGTTACGGGCTTAAAACACCCTCAAGACGGCGCTTACTGCGGTGAGTCCAGCGTCACGCCTTCGGCCGCCAACAGCAGCAGCTTCAAATCGGTGCCTCCGGTAAAACCGCCCAGCTGACCGCCGGACGCAAGCACGCGGTGTCAGGGCACCACCAGCGAAATGGGATTACGCCCCATCGCCGTACCCACAGCGCGAAAGGCATTGGGTGCGCCCGCGAGGGCGGCAACCTCTCCATAACTTAAAGTTTGACCCACTTTGATGGCGGCCACGACGGCGTAAACCGCACGCGCAAACTCCGTGCTACCCGGCATCTCCCATTTGCCCGGGAAAGGGGGTGCGTTGCCGACGACATAGGCCTGCAACCAACGCTCAAGCTGCAAACGGCTCGGCACGCTCACTGGTGCTTTGCCGCGCGCACCACTGCGACTATCCGCGCGCATTTTCACTTCTAACAAACAGCCTTCGGCGTCGAAACCAAAACGCACTCGGCCAAGGATTTTGGTGGGAAGCGTCTCCGCGTAGACGATGGACATAGGGTTAGGATAACCTATTGTTCATGGAACGCA
This sequence comes from uncultured bacterium, assembly GCA_937919925.1. GTDB lineage: Bacteria > Planctomycetota > UBA1135 > UBA1135 > UBA1135. The sequence continues at coordinate 1,055 of CALFOT010000031.1, forward strand.
CCCTCGCCCGCGTCACCCGCCTAATTTTGGTGGACGGCCATGAGCAGCAGTATTTGCAGCTCAGCGAGGCCGGTGTCGCCGCTACGCCGAGAAATCTCACCATGGTGATTGGGCGCGGTGCGGCGCAAGAAATCACCATGTGCTTGAAAGGTCAGCCTGCACCGCGGCCGATGACTCACGAGCTGACCCACACGCTCATCAAGCGTCTGTCTGGGAATATCCAAGAAACGGTGATTCACGAGTTGGATCAGGGAACCTATTTTGCTGAGTTGCGCGTGGAGCACGATGGCGAGGTTTTTGGTATAGATTGCCGCCCTAGCGATGCCATCGCGCTATCCTTACGCGGCTCAGCGCCGATCTATGTCACTGAGAAAGTTTGGAGCCGGGCTCAAAGCTAGGCTACACGCGGAGAGGTGCCAGAGTGGCCGAATGGACTGGTTTTGAAAACCAGCGACCTTCACCGGTCCGTGGGTTCAAATCCCACCCTCTCCGCCACCCCCGTTGGGGATTTGTTCGCGTCACTTCCTTGCTGTAAAATTCCGCGCACCTCTGCAGGCAGTCGGCTTGCGGTGCTCGTTCTTTCTGTGAGCGAGCCCTCGGTGCTACCGGGTTCTGTGGCTTGCTTTTTTCACTCGCCGGCGGGCCAACTGCAGTTCCAGCCCCACCGTGAACCATCCACCGTGCCCAACATCAAAGCCAGCAATCTTGAAAAATCAACATCATGAGTGCCCCACAAGGATACCGCCTGGAAGCCCTAAACTGCACCCTCTGGGCAGTAGCGGATTCCATCCGCAGGAACGCCCGTTAAGCTTGCAGTACTGGAGAAAAAGATGGCTGAGCACTTGAAAAATCTGGGAGTTGTGAAGTGAAACTTTCTCCTGAGATCACCCTGTTTCGCAGCAAAGATGGCGCTGTCGAGCTGAATGTTTCCCTGGGAAAAGAAACCATTTGGTTGTCTTTGAGCCAGCTGGCAAAACTCTTCGGCCGAGACAAGTCTGTCATCTCAAGGCACTTCTCTAACATTTTCAAAACAAAGGAGTTGCGTAGAAAATCAGTTGTTGCAAAAAATGCAACAACTGCCGCCGATGGAAAAACCTATCAGGTTGAGTTGTTCAACTTAGATGCCATCATTTCCGTTGGCTACCGCGTCAATTCCAAGCGTGGTACAGAGTTTCGTATTTGGGCCACCAACATTTTGAAGCAACATCTTGTGCAAGGTTACAGCGTGAATGAAAAGCGCCTGAAAGCCTTGCAGCAAAGCATCAAACTGGCTTCCGATATCTCAAGGCGCAAGTCGCTCTCCGGCGACGAAGCAACGGCATTATTGCAAACGGTTTCGGAATATGCCTATGCGCTTGATCTGCTCGATGATTATGACCACCAGCGTGTTGCACTGCGCAAGACCTCCAAGCGCAAAGCCAAAGCAGTCAGCTATGAGGAAGCGCTGGAACTAGTGGAACAAATGCGCATCACCTTTGGCGATTCCAAGGTCTTCGGCAGGGAGAAAGATAAAAGCCTTTCTAGCTCGCTACACACCATCATGCAGAGCTTCGATGGCAAGGACCTCTACCCCTCGGTCGAAGAGAAAGCCGCCAACCTGCTCTACTTCCTAGTCAAAAACCACAGCTTTGTGGATGGCAACAAACGCATTGCCGCGGCCGTGTTCCTGCGCTTCGCCGACAAGAACAAATTGATTTACGACAGAAATGGCCATAAGCGCGTCGCTGATAACGCGCTAGTTGCGATGACCCTGATGATTGCCGAGAGCAAACCAAAGGAGCGGGAAGTGATTACTGCAATGGTTACGAACTTGATTGTGGGGAAATGAGTAACAAGCTCTGCCTGCACCACTGGAGTGCTCCTACTGGAAGTCAGCGGGGCCCTTGGGGGTCGACTCGGAAATACCCCTTAAAATGAATATTTCCTCCAAAGCGGACTCTGCTGACGGGAACCGCCAGATAATCGCTTGGCAACGATGCTGCCCACGGCTAAACTCTGCGCCGCTTGTGTGGAGAGATGGCAGAGTGGCCGAATGCGGCAGCTTGCTAAGCTGTTGAGTCGTTTTACGGCTCCGAGGGTTCAAATCCCTCTCTCTCCGCCAACCCTTGCCTAAGTGGATTTCCTTCACCCCGCTGCGTTGCGGCACCGGAAAGTTCTGGTGCTCGGTCTCGGCTCTTTTGGTGGCGGCGCCGGGTGTGCCCGCGCCCTGGTGGAACTTGGCGCACAAGTCACCGTTACGGATTTGCGCCGCGCGGACAGCCTCCAAGAAAGTTTGACCGCTTTAGAGGGTTTGCCCATATGCTTGGCGCTCGGCGGCCACAACGAGCAGCTGTTTGTTGAGGCCGAGGTGGTGGTGGTGAACCCCGCAGTACCCGCCACTTCCAAGTGGCTGCAAATAGCGCGCGATCATGGCTGCAAGCTCACCACCGAAGTGAATCTCGCGATTGCCGCCGCTGCCCATCTGCCCGCAGTTGCGATTACCGGCACCAACGGCAAATCTACGTGTGCGGCGTTGACCGCCCATTTGCTGGAAGGTTTACCCGGCACCACCGTGTTAAGTGGCAACCTCGGTGGATCCTTATTGGAAAGCGTGTTGCCGCTGCAAAACGACGCACGGTTAGTGATTGAGTTGTCTTCTTTTCAAACCGAGCGCTTGGTGGCTCCGCTTGGGTGGCCGCAAATTGTGGTGCTCACCCATCTGGGCACCGATCATTTAGATCGCCATATCACCGTTAACGAGTACTGGCAAGCCAAACGCCGCCTGCTGCAATTTCAAAACGCCGACGGCACGCTCTTGCTGCCCAGTGATTGCCCCAATCGCAGCCAATGGGAAGAGGAAGCGCGCGGCACCACCCTCCGGCTTCAGGCCGAAGCCCTCCCAGACTTCGGCCTGACGACTGCGGATCTCCCCTTCACGGAACCCTATCGCTTGCCTTCGTTACTGGCGGCTCTCCATGCCGCACGTCTCCTCGGTCTTGATGACGTCACGCTGCGCGCGCGGACACGCACTTTTCCTGGCCTCCCCTATCGCATGCGCGCCTTTGTGGATGCGCATGGTCGCCACATCATCGACAACGCCGTCGCGACGCATCCCGATCCCACCACAGCCGCCCTCAAGAATTTATCTGGAGCCGTGGTTTTATTGGCGGGCGGCAAGGATAAGGGCTTAGATCTTCAGGAATTAATTGCAACCTGCGCGCGTTGTTCCCGTCTCTACTTCTATGGGGAAGGTGGGAAACGGTTAGCAGAGGGTTGCCGGGCCGTTGGCTTCACTCCACGCTGGTCGCCGAAATTTGAAGATTCGGCCAAAGAAGCGCTTGCAAGCCTCAGAAATAGTGAATTACTGCTGTTTTCTCCTACCTTTTCGTCCTACGATGAATTCAGGAATTTCCGCGACCGTGCTGAGCTTTTTTTGTCATTTTGCACGCAGTTTCCCGTAGGCATTCCTGAAACCAGTCCCGCTCCAGCAACTAATAAGAACGAATGATTTGCCAATCCTGCCAGAAACTGCAAGCTACGCTGCACCAACTCGACATTGTCTATGGCAACGCCGGGAACGCGCAGGTAATGGCCACAGATTTCTGCGCCCTATGTGCTCAAAAAGCGGGGCTCCCGGTGCCAAAAGCTGCTTCTTTTCCGAAAATCATTAGCATGCTTTCCAAGGCCTTCCTGCCTCAAACAGGGATTAGCCATGCCCCCTCCACGCAATCCGAAGCCCAAGAGGATCTCACCTGTCCTGATTGTGGCTGGACTCTACGGGATCTCCAGCAATCCAGCCGCCTCGGCTGCCCCAACGATTATGAGGTTTTTGGAGATTACGTCGGTGAAATGCTGGAAGGGCTTCATGGCCATGAAGAGCACGTGGACTGGAGAGAAGATAACCTTCTGGATCAACTTGCTGCGGAGCTCGACCAAGCGGTCTTAAAAGAAGACTACGAATCCGCCGCGCGCCTCCGCGATCGCATTTTTGAGCTTGAAAGCGAGCCGGAAACAGGCGTTTAAGGGATTTTTCCGAATTCAATAGATTCCTTGTGTTAGCCGATAAGGAACCGTACCCAAAAGGGAAGCAACAATCATGTTCGACAGATTCACCGAACGCGCAAGGAAAGTCATGGGATTCGCGCGCCGCGAGGCGCAGCGTTTCCACCACGAATACATCGGCACTGAGCATATTTTGCTCGGCTTGATTCAAGAGGGTCAGGGGGTCGCCGCCAACGTTTTAAAAACGATGGCCGTGGATTTGGACAAGATCCGGCGCGAAATTGAGAAAATCGTGAAATCTGGCCCTGCGGTAGAACCGTCGGTACAGATTCCATTCACTCCGCGTGCAAAAAAAGTCGTGGAGTTGGCGCTCGAAGAAGCCAGCAACCTTGGCCACAACTACATTGGCACCGAACATTTGTTGCTGGCGCTTTTGCGTGAGCAAGAAGGGATCGCTGCCCATGTGCTGCGTGCCCTCGGGGTGCGTCTGGATGAAGTTCGCGAAGAAGTCATCGAGTTTTTGGGCGGCACGGTTCAAGAAGAAAGCGAAGAAGCCACGGAGATTGGCAGTAGCGCGGAAATCGCAAGTGGGGAAACCCCCACTGCGCACGGAAAATCAAAAACTCCAGCGCTGGATGCCTTTGGCCTCGACCTTACGGAATCCGCAAGACGTGGTGAGTTGGATCCCGTAATTGGCCGCGCCGATGAAATCGAACGCGTGGTGCAAGTACTTTCGCGCCGCACCAAAAATAACCCAGTGCTGCTGGGGGAACCTGGCGTCGGAAAAACTGCCATCGTGGAGGGCCTTGCGCGCTCCATCATCAGTGGTTCGGTGCCGGAAATCCTGCGCGGCAGGCGCATCGTGTCGCTTGACCTCGCCGGCATGGTTGCGGGTACCAAGTACCGCGGCCAGTTCGAGGAACGCATCAAGGCCGTCATGACGGAAGTCAAGCGCGCCAAAAACGTGGTGCTGTTCATTGATGAGATTCACACTTTGGTCGGTGCCGGTGGCGCAGAAGGTGCAATCGATGCCGCCAACGTGCTGAAGCCGGCGTTGTCGCGCGGGGAATTGCAGGTCATTGGCGCCACTACGCTTGATGAATATCGCAAGCACATTGAAAAAGATGGCGCCCTGGAGCGCCGTTTCCAATCTGTCATTGTGGAGCCACCTTCGCGCGACGACACCATCGCGATTTTGCATGGCTTAGCCGAACGCTATGAAGATCACCACAAGGTCAAGTACACGGATCTCGCTCTAGAGGCCGCAGTCGACTTCTCAATCAAATACATCACGAGCCGTTTCCTTCCGGATAAGGCCATCGATGTCATCGATGAGGCCGGCGCGCGCTTGCGCCTTCGCACCATGACTCCGCCACCCGATGTGAGCGAGATTGATGGCAACATCTCCCAGCTGGAAAAAGCCAAAGAGGAGGCCGTCGCCAATCAAGACTTTGAAGCCGCTGCGCATAAGCGCGACCAGGCCTATCAGCTACGCCGCAAGCGGGAAAACATGATTACCAACTGGAAGAATGAAGAAGCTTCCGATCGGGCGCGTCCGGATGTGAACCGGGAGATTATTGCGGAGACCGTTTCCAAAATGACGGGCATTCCGATTACCAACCTTGCCAAGGAAGAGGCGGAACGTCTGCTCTTGATGGAAGAGGAAATCGGTAAATCGGTCATCAATCAAGACCAAGCCGTGAACGCGATTGCCCGTGCCGTGCGCCGCAGCCGCTCGGGTTTGAAGGATCCGAACCGCCCCATGGGTAGTTTCATGTTCCTCGGCCCATCAGGGGTTGGCAAAACTTGGCTGTCGAAGCAACTCGCCACTTTCATGTTTGGAAGCGAAAGCGCGTTGATTACCATCGACATGTCGGAATTCATGGAGAAGCACAATGCTTCGCGTTTGGTTGGCTCCCCTCCCGGCTACGTCGGCTACGAAGAAGGCGGCCAGCTCACGGAACAGGTGCGACGTCGCCCCTACTGCGTGATTCTGTTTGATGAAATCGAGAAGGCACATCCTGATGTCTACAACATGCTGTTGCAGATTATGGAAGAAGGCCGCTTGACTGATAACTTTGGGCGCCAAATCGATTTCCGGAACGCCATCCTAATCATGACTTCGAACGTTGGTTCGGGGATTGTGCAGTCCGGTGGTGGATTAGGTTTCCACACCTCTGAAGGTGCGCAAACCGATCGCATCCGTGAAGGGATTATGGATGAAGTGCAGCGGCAGTTCCGTCCAGAGTTTCTCAACCGTCTGGATGAAATCGTCACTTTCAACCCCTTGGTCAAAGAAGATTTGGTGCGCATCATCAACATCGAATTGGCGAAGGTTGAAGAACGTATGCGCATGAAGAAGCTAGTTCTGCATCTCAGTGATAAGGCGCGCAACTTCTTAATCGAGAAGGGGTACAACCCCCAGTATGGTGCACGTCCATTGCGCCGCACGATTGAGCGCTTCATTGAAGATCCATTGTCCGAAGAAATACTGCGCGGTAATTTGCCAGAAAACTCTTTGGTTGAGATGGATTTAGAGAAAGATGGCGAAAAGCTTAGCTTCCACGCTATCCCATCGGAAGCCATCAGCAGCGCAAGCGACAACACCAATAAGGGTGAAGTGCCCGCCGAGAGTGAGGTCGTGCCGCCAGCGGCGGATTAATCCCGCGCAACTGCTGTACTGAAACGCAACAAGTCTACGCCGAACGCGTAGACTTGTTGCATGATGAAGAATGGCCCAGCCCTTTTGTTGAGCTTTGTTGCCGCCTTCTTGCTCCCGATTAATGCGGCGCACGCCCAAGCGGAATTTAAGAAGAGCTATGTTTCCGATATGAAAGCGTTTGTGAATCAGGCGCAACAAAACTATCCATTCTTCGATCTCAAAGATATTCGCCAGGATTGGAAAGTCACCAGCAAGCGGCTCGAAAAAGAAGCGAAGAAATGCAAAACAGATGTCGACTTCATGAAGCTCGTTTATGAAGGAATAGCTTGCCTGCGTGATGCGCATATGGAAATCACCACAAGCAAAGTCGCCATGCCCAGGGGTGAGCCTATGTATTTCACCGGAGTGAGCTTTATGCCGGCCACCGAAGGCCGCGTCGTGGTGATGTTTCCGCCAACTGGCAAAGGTGCATCTCTACAAACTGGCCAGCTAGTATTGAAGATTGACGGTCAGGATGCGCGCAAGTTCCTAGATGAGCGCGGCCAACAAGCGTGGCAGAAAGGTGGTTCTTTCTCAAGTTTGCAACGTGCTCTATTTTTTGAATATCGCTATGGCTTAAGCGGTGAAATGGGCGAGAAGCATGAATTGCTGTGCCTTGATGGCAAGAACCCTAAAACCTATAAATTATCGTGCCGTACCGAAATGGCTGGCTGGCCGCACAGCTACAACTTGCCGCAAGATCTTCAGCAAGTTGGTAAATCCTTTTACTTCACTACTCTGCCGAGCGGCATCGGCTATATGTATTTACGCCGTGTGGATGAGAGCATCGCGTCAGGCCTAGAGAAAGCCCTCGCTGAAGTCACCCCGGCTCAGGGTTGGATTGTAGATTTGCGCGGCAATAGCGGAGGTGGTTACGGCAACGAGCTCACCGATCAAATCAAAAGCCTCAAAGTACCCGTGGCAGTGATTGTGGATGCTGGCTGCATTTCCGCTGGGGAAACCCTGGCCAGGGATTTTGTGAACTACGCCAAGGCCCGCATTTTTGGCACCGTGAGCGCAGGTTCCTCCTCTTCCAAACAAGACTGGACCTTCCCGTCTGGGATTGCCTCCATCAAGTTTTCAACCCGCAGCCGCATGGGGCTGGATGACAAAGTTATCGAGTTTTATGGCATCACACCGCACGAAATTACCGAAGTCGTGCCGGAAGAAACTCTGGCCGGCGAAAACTCCTGCATAAAACGTGCCGAGGAATACCTGATGCAACGCTAAATTGAGGCTTAACAGCTGTCTACCTGCCGCGTAGGTGCTGAGTCCCTGTCTGTGCTTGCCACGGAAAACCCTAATGCCTCGCCCTAGCCGCTACATCCTACTGTCGCTTTTTTGCCTATTGGTGGCCGCGTGCGCCACTCCAGAAGAGAGCCGAACTGCTGCTGACGAAGAGGTTTACGCTCTTTTGGATGCGCGTCGTGCGGAATTATTTGAGCGCCCTTCTGGGTTTACTGCGGACCGCGCGAGCGATTCCTTGCGCGCCCGTCTACTGCTCGATCACTCCTCGGAAACGACTCTCCAACTCGATATCGCAACCTCCCTGGAGATTGCTGCGGAGAATAATCGCAGCTACCAAGACCGCCGCGAGCAACTTTATCGCAGTGCACTGGACCTCACTCTGGAACAATGGCGCTTTAGTTGGCGGCCAAGCTTGAGTGGCGGCGGCAGTGTGAATGGCACGGGAGATACTAGCGATTCAGCTAGTATCGATAGCGATTTGGGCATGTCCAAACAGTTCGGCAGTGGCGCACAAGTGATAGGCAGCATTGGTGCAAGCTTGTTCAAAGCGCTGAGTCAAGGCGACGGCTGGGATGCCATCGGCACCTTAGGTCTTACCGCCACCATGCCGCTACTGCGCGGCTCTGCGCGAGCGGTGGTGCTTGAGCCCCTCACTCAAGCCCAGCGCAACCTCGTTTATGAAGTGCGCACCTATGAACGCTTTCGCCGCACCTTCGCAGTGGATGTCGTCGGCCGCTACTACGCCATCTTGCGCACGCTCGACAACATCACCAACGAACAAGCTAACCTGGAATCCCTGCAGCTCCTGCGCCTCCGCAACCAGGCGATGGCGGATGCTGGGCGTATGAACGATATCCAAGTGGACCAGGCTTATCAGGATGAGTTGCGCGCCCAAGCCAGCTTGGTGGATTTGTTTGAGACTTATGGCGGGCAAATGGATCAGTTCATGTTGCTGCTTGGTTTACCGACAGAAACGTTTGCGGAGTTGGATCGCGGCGAACTCGAATCCTTGAAGACTCTGGATGGAACGGATTTTCAAAATATGGATCCCGAGGCCCTGGTGGTTCTTTCGCTGGAGCGCCGCCTCGATTTAGTCACCACCCGGGATCGTCTTATCGACGCGCAACGGCGCACCGACGTCGCCGCCGAAGCGCTACGGATTGGCCTCGATTTGGAAGCTAGCGTGGGATCCACGAGTGAAGAAGGCCGGCCGTTGTCGTTTCGTTCGAGCAATTCGCCATGGTCGCTCGGTTTCAGTTTTGATTTGCCCATCGATCGTTTACCCGAGCGCAATATTTATCGCCGCAGCTTGCTGGATCGCGACGCCGCCATCCGTGCCGAAGAGCTCTTAACCGATACTGTGCTCGCCGACATGCGCGAAAACCTGCGTCAAACGCGCAGTACTGCGGAGCGCTATCAACTGCAACTCATCTCGGTTGAGCTGGCACAGCGCCGTGTTCGTTCTTCGGAAATGAAATTGGACGCTGGCCGTTCCGACACCCGCGACGTGCTGGAGTCTCGCCGTTCTTTACTCGGAGCGCAAAACTCCGCCACGTCAGCGTTGATTGAATTCGCACTGGCACGCCTACGCCTTTACCGCGATCTCGAATTGTTAGATGTTGATGAAAATGGCATCCAACTTGATGAATCTGCTTTGCCTCGCCTAACCGCAACTGTCGAATGAGTACCTCTGTAGTGAAAAAGAAAAACAACCGCCTCGCTCTTCCCATTGTGCTGGTGATTGCGGCCGTTGGATTATGGAGCGGCTTGCGCGATGGCGGCTGGATGACCACTTCTGCTGAAGTAGTAGTGGAAGGCCAATCCGTGCAACGTGGACCTTTGCGCATCACAGTCGTGCAACGCGGTAATTTATCGGCTAAGAACAGCGTGAAAGTTGTGAATGAACTGGAAGGCCAAGTGCAAATTTTGAAATTGGTGGCGGAAGGCACGGCGGTTAAGAAAGGCGATTTGCTGGTGGTCTTAGATACTTCTAGTTTGGAAGACCGGGAAAACGCCGGCGATATTTCGGTACAAAATGCGCAAGCTGCGCTGACCAATGCCAGGCAAAATTTGGAGATTCAAATTTCGCAAAATGTTTCTGATCTGGCAAAGGCTGAGCAAACCCTAAGTTTCGCTCACGATGACGAACGGAAGTACAATGAAGGGGATTGGCCTATGCAATTGGCCGCCGCCGGCGAAACGATTTTACTCGCCAAGGAAAGGTTGTCTCAGGCTGAAGAGCGCTACAACAAATCGGTGGATCTGTTTGAGGCGAAATTCCTCACCGCCACCGAATTAGAAACCGACCGCATTTCGAGAAGCAGTGCCGAAGTGAGCGTGGCGCAAGCGGAACGCGCAGAAAAGTTGTTGATTGAGCATGACCACCCGAAACAGATTGCGGTTAACACGGGAAAAATTACCGAAGCGGAGCGCGAGTTAAAGCGCGTGGAACTGCAAGCCGAAGCGCGCGTGGTCAATGCCAAATCCGCCTTGAGTACCAGCCAAGCGAAGTATGATCTCGAGGCTGAAAAGCTCGCCAAGTTCCGCGATCAGCTGACCAAAGCAAAGATTTACTCACCTAGCGAAGGCATCGTGGTTTATACGCGCGAGCAAAGTCGTTGGGGCCAGGGTGAGCTGATGGAAGAAGGCGCAACCGTGCGCGAGCGTCAAGAAATCATCACCATTCCGCAATCAGGCGGCATGATTGCCGAAGCAAGCCTGCATGAATCCGTCATCAAGAAAGTAAAAGAAGGACAAAAATGCACCATTCTGGTCGACGCCATCCCCAACGTCGAATTCAGCGGCAGAGTTGAGTTTGTCGCACTCCTACCTGACAGTGGCAGTTCGTGGATGAACCCCAACGCGCGGTTGTTCCGCACCAACATTGCCGTGACGGATACGAACCCAGAAATGCGGCCCGGTATGAGTTGCAGCGTGGAGATTTTGGTGAAAGAAATTCCCGATGCCTTATTCGTGCCGGTGCAAGCCGTGTTCCGCACTGGCGGCAAGACGGTCTGTTTTATAGGCGGCGAACAGCGCGCGGTGGAAATTGGAGATGCCAGTGAGAAGTGGGTCGAAATTCTATCTGGGGTGGAAGAGGGCGAAATCGTAGAACTTTCTCCGCCGCGCGACTTCAAGCCGGAACCTGCTCCACCAACGGCGATTGAGGCAAAAGGAGGCCCGCCCGCCGGTGGCTCGAAGCCCGCTAGTGGTTCCATGCCCGGCAGCGGTTCCAAACCAGACGGCGGCGCGCAGCGCAACGGTGAAGGTCGACCAAGTGGTGGTGAAAGTCGCCCAAGTGGTGGTGGTGCAGGTCGACCAAGCGGCGCTACTGGCGGCGACCATGGAAAGTAAAAATCCGGTGGTAGCCGAGCTTGATGGTATCGGCAGGATTTACCAAATGGGCAGCACGGAAGTGCGCGCCCTGGATGGCATTGACGTCTCGTTTCGCGCTGGGGAATATTGGGCGATTATGGGAAGCTCCGGCAGTGGCAAATCCACGCTGCTCAATATTCTTGGTTGCATCGATCGCCCCACCTTCGGTAACTACACGGTCAATGGCTACAACGTCAATGACCTCGATGATGATGACCTGTCGCAACTCCGTGGCCGCGAACTTGGCTTTATTTTCCAATCGTTCAACTTGATTCCTCAGCTCAACATGCTGGAGAACATTTTGGTGCCGGTGTTTTATCAGGACAACCCGCGCCCGGATGCGCGGGAACGCGCTTTTATGCTCGCTGAGCGCCTTGGCCTTGCGGACCGCCTCGATCACCGACCAGTGGAACTGAGTGGTGGACAACAACAGCGCGTGGCGATTGCGCGCGCGCTGATTAATGATCCGCCGATTCTGCTCGCCGACGAAGCCACTGGTAACTTGGATACGCAAACTACCGGTGAAATCCTCGAGCTGTTCGATGAGCTGCACGCAGAAGGAAAAACCATTTTGCTGGTCACCCACGAACATGAAGTTGGCGCACATGCCGAACGTACCATGTATTTACGCGACGGCTTGATCGATCGTATTGAGGAAAACGAATCATGAGTGGCATTCTTACCCGCACGGTGGCGCTTGGCGTGAAAAGTTTGTTGTTGCACAAACTCCGTTCTCTTCTAACCACACTAGGCGTTTTGTTTGGCGTCAGCAGTGTGATTGCAATGCTCGCTATCGGGGAAGGCGCCAGCGCCGAGGCTCAAGAGCAGATCAAACAGCTGGGCAGCCAAAACGTGATTCTGCGCAGCGTGAAACCGCCAGATGATGCGGCCAGTAGCCAGGAATCGCGCTTGGTGGTTTATGGTTTAACGCACAACGATTTTAGTCGCATCACAGACACCTACCCGTGGGTGGAGCACGCTGTGCCCGTGCGGGTGTTGCAGCAAGAAGTGCGCTTTGATGAACGCGTGATGCACCCCCGCGTGCTTGCTACGGAAGCTTCTTATGAACTGGCCACTGGTCGCATGATGCATGAGGGTCGCTTCCTCTCCGCCACTGATGTTGCGAGTGTTGCGAATGTATGCGTGCTCGGCTATGAAGTAGCGCGCAATTTAATGCCCCTCAGTTCCCCTCTCGGCCAACGGATCAAGATTGGCAATGAGTACTTCACGGTGGTGGGCACGATGCTGCCACGAGTGCCACTGGGTGATGATGTGCCGTTACCCGGCGCCGATGTCACCGGAGAGGTTTTGATTCCGCTTAGCACTGGGGCGCGTTGGTTTGGCGAAATGCAAGTAAAGATTCGCGCCGGTAGTCGCGAAATGGAAGAAGTGGAGTTGCATGAAATCATTGTGCACGTTGATAAGGCGGAAAATGTGGAACGCACCGCAGCGGCGTGCCGCGAAATGCTCACGCGTAACCATGAGCAACATGATTATGAGGTGATCGTGCCTCTCGAATTGCTGGCGCGCGCGGAAGAAACCAAACGCATCTTTAACATCGTGTTAGGTTCGATTGCTGGCATTAGTCTGCTGGTTGGCGGCATCGGCATCATGAATGTGATGCTGGCGACCGTCACCGAGCGCACGCGCGAAATCGGTATTCGTCGGGCGCTTGGGGCCAAACAACATCACATCGTCTTCCAGTTTCTGGTGGAAACCGTGGTCCTTTCCGTTGGTGGCGGCCTGGCTGGCATCATTCTTGGCGTGGCGATTCCGATTGGAGTGGAATACTTTGCCGATATGCGCACCATCGTGCAGCCCAGCGCACCACTCTTGGCCTTCGGGATTTCGGTTTCGATTGGTTTGCTGTTTGGTTTGTATCCCGCTTGGCGCGCGGCGCAAATGGATCCGGTAGAAGCGCTGCGGCACGAATAGCAGATGGCTGTTGGCGAAGCGCTGCGCAATCCAACGCGCTGTTTCGCTAACGCTGTTTCCACTTCACTCTCACTCCGTAAGCAGCGGACAACTGCCATCCAGTTTGGCGAGGTGTCGGCGTGCCCAGAAATAAACACCAGCGCCACTGATAAAAGTGCCAAGCATATAACCTGCGCACACTCCTTGGATGACATTGAAGCCCACGAGGTGGTAATAACGCGAGCCCAACCACACCAATGGAATCACCAGACCAACGGTGCGCACCGCAGCAGCAATCAAACCCGGACGTGGCATTTGCAGGCCGTCAAAAACGGAACGGCTAAGAATAAAAGGCATCAAGCCGAGTACTGCCATCGGCAGCCAGAACAACGCTTGGGTGACTAAATCGGTGGTGACTTGAGAGCCGGAAAGGGCTGCACCCACCCGCGGGCCGAGCAGTAAAGCAAGGGGGGTGACCACGAGCACCACATAAATAAAGCCGGCGCGGATGCCGGTCGATAATTCGGCGGCGATGGAACTGCAATCGCCGCGACCATAGAGGCGCGCTGCGAGTGGCAACATCGCAACGCTGGCAGCAATGAGCGGCATGGCCAAAAAGCGCACCGAACGATCGAAGATGGACCACGACGCCAGCAAGGATGTGGAATTGGGCAAATCTTTCAGCATGCCATTCACCGCCATCGATTCGAAGCCCATCAACACGAAAGTGATCGCTGAGGGCACGGCAAGAAATAAAATACGCCGAATCGGTTTGCTGTAGAGACCTTGGATTTGCTGATCCGCACGCGTACGTCGGGCGCGTTCGTGTAAGTTGGCGCGGTACAGGGCGTAAGCTAAGCCGGCGAAACGGCCGATCACGGTAGACAGCGCGATGCCGAAAATGCCCCAATGGAAAGCGAAAAGGAATAACGCATTCAACGCGATATTGGCAAGGCTTGAATACAAACCTGCCCACATGGTGGATCGGGTGTCGTGGTGAGCCTTGACCAGGGAATCCGGCAGAATCGACCAGAACGAGGTTACCGCTGAGCCGGCCATCAACACCGTGGCGTAAATCCGGAATTGCGCCGCTACCACTGGATCTAATCCAACTCGATCTGCGGACCACCATACAAAGCAGGCCACCGCTAAAAAGATGCCGCCGAGTGCGCAAATAATCAGGCCGGCGGCACGCTTGAGTTGCTCCACTTTCTGGCCTTCCCCGCTGCCCATAGCAAGCGCCAAGCGCGCCGTCAGACCGTTCGAAGTGCCTACCCAAAATGCGGTGAGCAAAAACTCCAGCGGCAAAGTAAGGCCGATTGCAGCGATAGAGGCATCTCCCAGATCCGCCCCCTGCTGATCGTGGAGCAAAGAGGCAAAGATCGTATCGATCCAAGCAAAGCCTGAGCGCAACCAAAAAGAGACTACCAGAGGAGCTGACAGTTTGAGCAGCAAGTGCCCTTGACGGTTCTTAGCGGTCACGAATTCACGCAGTGTACGAGATATGGAGACCGCGAGGTTCCGTCGCAATCATGTTCTTTGGAATGGGACGGTTGGCTCCTAGGTGGATTACTGAATACTGCAAACGGACTGCCAAAGGTTGACGGTTTGCAGGGGTGCGAGGGAATTTACAGAAAGAATGATGCACTAAGCACTATGCCCTAACCCTTTGCATAGAAGTGGGTCAGTCGATTTTCTGGCTGGCTGTATTTATCAAAAACATGGCGCAAGTGCTAAATAACTGGTACGAAGGAGAACTCCGCCTAATACTCCAGCACCAAAGAACCCGGGGCAACAGTCAAAGTCTTGAAGCTGCGAATTTCACGATTAGCATCAAATAACTGGACCTCGATTTGTCCAGCTGGCAGCGGCGGGAGGTCAAGGCTCGAACCATGAACAGCCAATTCCAGAGGGCCCTTGGCAAAAGCATTCTCGGGCAAATCAATGGATTCAATCTGAACCCAAGCTATTGCATGGTCAGTCCCAGCATGCACAACTTCTGGAGGTAAATGCAAACTTAATCCGGAGAACAAAGTTGGCAAAATCAGCTGATGATCTTGCCGTGCACTGCTCCACATGCTTAAGTAACCACGGGCCATAATGAGATACGGCACTGAGCCGGCAACACTTGGCAAACTTAGATGGCCGTTACCGTCGCCGTAAAACACGTCCCCCACTCCATAATGCATCGCAGCAACCCCGGGAATGGGATTGCCCTTTTCGTTGGCCAAATCCAAACGCACCCAAGCGGCATCGCGCGGGATTACTAGCGTGGCAAGATCCAATAAATCGCTTAAGGAATAAACGAATGCGCGGCCATCTGCAAGACGAAATTGCAGATTGGCTTCTGCTGTCGGCGATGCCTCCAACAATAAACTGCCGTCGACATCGGGCATCGCATGAAACCCTAAAGAAGCGCCTGCAACATAGGCATAGATGCGTGCGTCATTCCAAGGTTCACCATGCTCATCGACTACGTGAATGGTCTGCCGTAATGAAGGCGCATCTAGAAGCAATGATTCCGTTCCCGCTGCAACCAGTTTCATTGTAAACAGCACATGCCCGCGCTCCTGCAGCCCGACGCCAATCCATTTCGAAGTTGTGGGCCGGGGCAGAAGGAAGTTCCCAGACGGCAAGACGTCGACCATCTGTGCCTGGCCGCCAGCGGCTGCGAAAGCGAAGGAGTTGGCAGGAGGGCCTTGCCCCACTCGCCCTTCGAGGTAGCGGCTCGAATCCGTTTCTAGTTGAATCTCTAAATTACGATTCCCTTCACCGGGTGCCAAAAACACCTCCACCTGCACTTCATGCACAGAACCACCATATGCCTTCCCACCCGTCACTTGAAGTGAATACGCCCCCGGAGCCATGCCCGAAATGGCAAAAGAGCCACCTTGATCCGTACTTGCAAAACCACTCGGTCCAAGATCCAAATTAAACAAGTTGACCTCCACGTTGGCCAAAGGGTTGCCATCCGTGTCGAAAACGTGTCCCGCAACGCCAGAGGAATCACGCCAACCCAAGTCACCTAAGTCTGTGTTGCCAGGGCCTAAGCGCAGTGCTGGAAAACTCACGGGACCACCATCTCCTTCAATCGAAAGAGCGAAGGTCCCCTGCCAAAGTTCCAACTCTATGGGCCCGGGTGAAATCGGCTCCTCCAGCGTAAACCAATCCCAAGCTATATTTGAGCGCAAGCTCAGTAATGCACCTTCTTCGCCAGTCCAAGTAAACGATAGGAGGGCGGGCTGATTAAGGAAAGTAATCTGCTCGCAAACGCCATCCTGCAAAGTGGCCACCATCTCTAGGCGGCGGCCATCGATACTCATAACGGCCAAGCAACCAACGCCTGAAGGCAAGAGCGGGCTAGGAGAACCTGGTTTCCAATCAACCATGCCTTGATTCTCATTTGCCAAAGACGTCCATTCGAAAAGCGTCGGCGAAAAATCTTTGGGAAGATCAACTGGCATCGCAACCTTCATTATTCGACTCAGGTTTGGCACGATGACCTCATCTTCACCCGCTTGCACGACTATATCTGGGAGTGCCCAAAAATTCCCGCCAATTGAAATCAAGCATTCATAAGGAGTTTCCTTCTGCAGTACCGCAGGGAACTGAGCGACACCCATTTCGCTAGTGGTCTGGAAAGACGTCTCGATGTTGTAGCGCCCCAAGCGCAGCTGCACTAGAGAATCGACAATCGGCTCGCCCCATGTGGTCCGAAGTTTTAGAGTCAAGCCCGCTGCGGGATGAAGAAAGAAATCCAAGCTGTGGGAGGAAAGTGGCTGTGGATGGAAAATCCGTTGGCGTTGGGTGGCATAGCCCTCTGCACGTGCCTGTACCGAATAAACAGCACCCGCTGCCGGTAAAGCTTCCTGGCGGAAGGACCCATCTTCAGCGGTAACCAGAGAAGTCAAAGTGCGACTTCCTTCAACACGATCCTCAGTGAAAATGACGAAAGCCCCCTCAATGGGGCCGCCTGTTTCGGCATCAAAAAAATGTCCGCTTACCGCGAATCCGAACGCACAGGTTACGACAACCTCTTGTCCCGGCTCACACAAGGATGCTGCGCCGACGGCAAGTGGCGGTTCTGGGAATACCTTGATCGAGTTGCGGGAGCTGGGATAGCAGGTGAGAAACACGGCGCGGCCTCCGCCGTCGGTCGCGACCTGCTCCATGAAGCCGCGAAGCGCAAGGCGTGCCAACCAGCCGTCGGGGCCAGCCCTCCAATCCGTAAACATGGGAGTCAGCCAACATGCAGTGTTCGCCACCGGTTTGCCATCGGTATCAACAACTTGAACAGCGATCGGCTTGACGGGCACCAGTATTATTTCATTGCGATGAGTCCCGAGGTGCACCGTAATAGCCTGCGGTGCGAATCCAGGCGCGGCGGCCAAGGCTACCAGAGGAGATTCCATCCAACTTCTCTGAACGGGAATCACTACTTCTCCATCTGAACTTTGCTCTTCAGCCAACAAGCTGTCTTCAAATAGAGAAGTGAATGCGTAACGCCCGGTGCTTAGGCGCTCTTCCAAACCTGTGGTTCGCGCCAAAATCCAAACCGTGCCGTCGACAGGGCTTCCTACTTCATTGGAGAGATTCAGTTTCAGCTCGAGCTCTAGTCCTTCGCGAGTGAGGGCTTTGCTGTTCGCTGCTGTCGGTTTCTGTTCTTCTCCAGTTGATGCGCTATCGGCAACTGCGCCAACATCGTGAAGACCAATTCCATCCGCGATTTCAACCTGCTCAATAACGGTGGTGGATCCAAAACCTGAAGGTTCAGATAGCTTTTCTCTGTTAGAGGCAAAAGCCCACACAAGAGCCACTGCAACTACCAAAATTCCGAACAATAAGACAACTCTTGAGGTGCCCCTATGCAACATCTAACTGCCTATGGATTGGACTTTTTGGATTTCGTTCTGACGCCACTTTGCGGAACCCCAATTTCATCTACGCCAACGCCAGGAGTAATCGCGCCGCCTTGATCCCGAGGACCTTGGACAGCGCTGGCGGGCGCAGAAACTAAAAAGACTGCGACAGCGAGAAGAAAGGCGAGGGTGAACTTATGCATGGTTTTTCACTCTTGAATTGTAGCTGGACTTTTGGAATTGGATAAGCTTGTCGTAGTTAAACCTCGCGACTTTGGATGCGGGGCTGTACTGAAGAGCTTGTTGCGCGTAATGGAGTGCGGTTTCGTAATCGCCCTCGGCGATAAGCAAGCCAGAAATATTTCCTAGTACCATTCCCACTTGACTAGGAGAAGTACAGCGGGCAAGAGATTGCTCCATAAGGGTGCGAGCTTGCTGAAGCCTATTTGCACGCACTTCGATGGCGCTGCGCAGGGTCTGACTCCTCACAGCAGAATACCCCATGTATTCCGCCAAAATGAGCATCTCCGAGGATGCTATCGAGGTAGCCGAAGTAACGGAACTCGTCTGCCAGGAAGCTATTTCCTCGAGAGCTGCTTTTAGCATTGGATCGGCCTTAGGTATGCCACCGTACCTCTGAAGCTTGGCTTCAAGGTCGAGGGCAAAGCGCTTGGGGTCCTCAGGCAGGGCGCCAATGGGCAGAATGAGATGAGCGGCGCCTGGTCTACGCGCCTCTACAACGGCACCCGCTTGGAATAAAGGTCCGGCTAGCAGAGCCTTCCAATCACGCTGCGGGGGAATAACCAAATCACTCTCGAAATCAAACTGCTCTTGCGCAAGCTTCCGCACAGCAGCTCGGACTTCCCGCCAAGCTGATGGGATGCAGGCCTCTGGAATGCATTCGGTGAGCCGGTCCCAGAGTTCAGCCCAATGCTTCCCTGGAGGCCGAGATGCAGTGGTTCCTGTTGGGTGGGTAATCCCGAGCTGAGGCAGGAAGGCAAGCAAGTAGCGACGGAAGCTCCGACGTTCGGCGTTAACCTGAATTCGAAATGAGTGCCAGGGAGCCAATGGGTCACGCAGGTCTGAGGTGATGCTGCTGGCACTCATTTTAATGAAACGAAGCAATGCCGACTCGAGGAGAATACGAAAGGCAACAAAGGACTCTGGAAGACGGCCGCGCTCTTCTAGGTATTGCAAAGCTTCAATCCGGGCGGAAGCTTCATCGGCAAGAAGATAATGCCGCACCGTCAAATTGCGAAGTGCTTCCTGGATATAAGGAAGTAATACTCGATGACGAACCGAGAACGGCTCTTCCGCTTTGAGGGAGGCTTCCCAAGTATTACGATACTGAGGCCACTCAGTGCTGGGGGCAGGCATTTGGGGGGAGGGGGGCGGCGACGTTGTCATAATAGGGTGAAGTGTTTTCAATATAGCTGTCATTGGGGTTGTATGGGAAGCTCAAGGGCATACAAATTCAGGGCTCCATGCCCGCTTCCGGCCCAAACAGGCCCTTCGGCCATGGTGGGGAAGTATCCAAAACACTCCGCGTAGGAAACAATTGCCTACGAAACGCTTCCTGTGGGCCGCCTACCCCCCACAGGAGCTATCCCTCGTCGTTCAACAGGCCAAGGTCTTGGTCATGAACAAAGAGCCGATCCCCCCCCTCCCAGTGAACTCGCGGGCGAAGTGCATCCTCACCGCACTTCCATGGCCGCTGCATGGTCTGCAGTCTCCCAGGCGCTCTCTAAGTAGTAGGCGAGCCAGCCCTTCCAATCACCGGATTGACCCGCACCATCCAAGTGTTCATGCTAATCCTCACGATACTTCTTGATGTAAAGACGGACGGAGAGCAAAGGCGCCTTCTCCCACTATCGACGACGGCATGCATCTTCTCCGCCAAGGCTCCACTCATCCTGTCGACGTCGTCAACTTCTTCCACATCCAAGTCCTGTTTGGGTTGCCTTACGCGCTAGCATTGCCGGGAGAATCCCACTTTCAGTACGACTTCCACAGCAATAAACTCCCCTATGCCTTCTCCACTGCGAAGCCGCCTCATCGATCTCGGGGCCGAAACACTTGCCGACGCCCTGATAGATTTAGCGGAACAAAACAAAGAAGCCCAAGCACTGGTGCTGCGCTTAACCGCGACTCCAGAGGAAGGCGTCAAGCGGATCAAAGCCAAGTTAGCTGGCCTGAAGCGATCGCGTAGCTTTGTCGACTGGAGAGGTGCCGCTGCTTTTCGGTTCAAGCTGAAATCTCTGCTCCAGGATGTTGAAGCTGCTGTGCGCGACCCCAAGCAGGGTGTTGGGCTGGTGAAGCTCTTTTTTGAAACGGACTACAGCACCTTCAACCGCTGCGATGATTCCAGTGGGTATATTGGAGATATCTTTCGCTTTGATGCCCAACAGCTTTTCGTGCACTATGCACAAGCTTGCCAAGACAAAACCTGGGTACGCAAGTTGGTGAAAGAATTACTCACCCAAGACGGCTATGGCGTGCGATATCCCATTATCGAAAAGGCGCATGAATTCTTGCCTGTTGCGGAGATTCGAATCCTAATCGAAGAATGCCAACAAGCCGCCGACGCCGCCTCTGAAGAAGATGATGATGATGCAAGACATTGGATAAGTCTTATTCAGAGTCTTGCCCGTCAGATTCAGGATGCGCCACGCTTTGAACAGGCTAGACTTCAATCCTGCGACACGCCGGCGGTTCCGCCCGCTTCTGCATGCGTTGATATCGGTGCCGTCTACTTGGAAAGTGGAGATCCACAACGAAGCCTCATTTGGCTGCTGAAAGCCGGAGTAGACCAAGGCTTTGGATCCTCCGAACGCGACGCACTGTTACTCAAGGTTTACGGGCAGCTTGGAGAAAATGGAAAGCAACGTGAAATCGCATGGCGCTTGTTTCGTGCCGGGCGCAGCACGAATTCTCTAGAGACCCTGCTTGATGTCATTGGTGCGGACCAATGGCAAGCCGTTGTAGCCGAAGAGACCGCCATGATTTTGGACGAACCAAAACTTACAATGGGGAACTTGTCTTTTCTCATCGACGCCAAACAGTTCGATGCGGCCGAGCAATACTTAATAAAATTTGCTGATGATGCGCGAAGCCATTTCTATGGTCACTTGGTGCCATGCGCGCAAGTACTCGAAGTGGAGGCGAAGTTGCTTGGCGCAACTATCCTCTATCGCGCCTTACTCGACGACATCCTGGCCAGTGCCCACACCAAGGCCTATGCCCACGGAGCGCGCTATCTGAAAAAGCTGGAATCCCTTGCAAAATTGGTTTCGGACTGGCGCACGCTATTTAGTCATGATGATTACCTATTGCAAGTGCGCAAAAAGCACGGCTTGAAATACAGCTTTTGGAAGCGCCTGGAATAGCCGGCAACAGTTCTTCATTTCGCACCGCTAACAGAACTGGGTACTGACCGAATCATCATTCCGCGCATGGAAGAAATGCGGTCGATCCACTGCACCCGGTAAAATTCCCTGTTGGCTTGATGGGAGCAGTGCTTCGGCAACGGTGGTCCTGCCCGTTGCCGTCGAAGCAGTGGTGATAAAAATTGCAGCGGGCCTAATCGGCGCGGCATCTGTACGCTGGCGCTCCGACGCAGATTGCTCTTCCATTTGGGGCAGCGATGGAATCGAATCTGCCACGCCAGGAGGAATCGTTTTCTTGCCTCCACTCGCAGAGGGTGGATTGAGGCTAGAAGTCTTGGACGCGAAGGAAACGGTGCTGGCAACGCAGTACTGGGAGCTCCTGACAAGTGGGCAGGAGCTTGCGATTTCGGAATGAATCGTATGCTGGTCATCGAGCCGGGACAAACTTCCAACCAATGCTGCTACCAATGCTGTCAGTTTGGAAGTCGAACCTTGAAGGCTACTTGTTAACCCGCAGCAATCTTCGCGAGACGGAACCAATCCCCACTCAAGGGGTGCTCCAAATGCCACGTGATTTGCATAGGCCTGGAACCTTCATGACGCACGTAGGTCACTGGGCCAGCGAAGAAATAGGGCTCTGTTACTCCGCCCCGCCCAGATTTCACGTGACGCAAAAATAAGAGGACAGGATTCTGCTCGGTTCGCTTGGACGTATAGCGCTGCCCAGTAGCAGAATCAGGCCGAGTCTTGTTTTGCGTTTCCCAATGAAACAACTCTTGCGAAATTGCGTAATCGCGATACATGGTACGCGGCGAATAATCCTTCTCGGATTTATTCAGAGTTACAAAGAGCAAAGCTGTGCCGGTGGGTTTGTGAAATCTCACACCTTCTCGGACACTACTTCGGAATCCAAAACCTGCCATGATCTGATCCAAGGTATAGCGGCAATGAACTTGGAGAGGCACATCCGGCAGTCCTGGCAAAGGCGAAGGAGTATGCGATACCCGTTCCATAAGTGCCGCAAGTAGCTCCTGTAGCTCCTGCCGGAATGCGGCATCTCCACGCACAAACTGAATCAGCTGATCCGGGGCATCTTTCTCTAAGGATTTTAATAGGACCGCCGCCAAAATCCCAAGTTGCCGCTTCTCAAATGGACTCCACAAGCGATTTGGATTTTCCGCAAGCCGCAGGCCAGTCTGCAATAGGGCCGGATCATCGGTAAAGCGCAAACGCGCCAGAGCCTTCCACGGACCATCCTGCGGTGGCGCCTCTACTAAGCCGGCTTGGGCACGTAGCGCTGTCCAAGAACGCCCAGCTTTCTCGAAGACGTCGTCAATCTCAAGTTGAGCTTCTTGCAAAAATCCTTCAAGAGAAATCTCTTGAGGATACAGGCGCAACTCTTGTGCAAGCCCCGCCCATACATTGCGCGTCGCTTGACGAATATTCGCCAGCACATGCTCCTTGGACTGGCGATCAAGCTGCATGGAGCAACCCGGCGGCAGAGTGGCAAAGCCTTCTGCCACCATCGATTCCACCTGGCGCGGGCTTCCGCCCATGATTCCGCGTAACACCGATGCCCAAGAATAACTGCGATTGGCTTGGCCAATAAAATCAAGCACGGTTAAGCACTCCTTACCTTCAGAAAAACGGAGTCCGCGACCAAGTTGCTGTTGAAAAATCGTGGCACTTGCGGTTGGCCGCAACAGCAACAGAGTATCGACACTAGGGATATCCACGCCCTCATTGAAAATGTCCACCGCGAAGATGATTTGCAAAGCACCACTGCGTAAATCGTGGATGGCACCACTGCGCTCCTCAGCTGGAGTTGTGCCCGTAATCGCTTTCACGCGATACCCCCATTGTTGGAATTTCGACGCCATGAATTCTGCGTGCTCCACGGAAACGCAAAATCCAAGCGCGCGCATTTGTTCCGGGCACGCCACTTTATCTTGGATTTGTTGTTCCACCAGCCGGGCGCGCAGGTCATTGCCCGTGTATACATTGCTCAAAGCCTTGATCTGGTAGCCCGATCGTTGCCAAGCAACATTGGTCAAATCGGTGCCATCCGCAATGCCGAAGTATTGAAAAGGTGCAAGCAACCCACGATCAAGTGCATCCCAGAGCCGCAGTTCAGCGGTGATGCGCCCAGCAAAGAAAGTGTCCTGCACGAAGTGGCCGTCGGAACGTTCCGGTGTGGCGGTGAGGCCAAGCAGTTCTTGAGGCTCGAAATGATTCAGGAAGGCTTGATAAGTGGCGGCCTGTGCGTGGTGGAATTCATCCACAATGATCACATCAAAATCTTGGCGGCCGATGGCTTCCAGCTCGAAGCGGCTCAACGACTGCACGGAGGCAAAAACATACTTGCCCTCCACCGGCTTACGCCCATCCACCAGGTACTCGCCGAAGGAAGGTTCGTGCAGCACTTCACAGAAAGTGCGGCGACTCTGCTGCAGGATCTCTTTGCGATGCGCCACGAATAGCAGCGTTGGCCGCGGTGAGCCCGGTGCTGCGGCTTGTCGTTCCCGGCAAAGGCGCGCGTAGTCGAATGCTGCAACTACGGTTTTGCCAGTACCGGTTGCCGCCACCACCAAGTTGCGATGCCGGTTTTGCACCCTGCGCGCGGCCTCAAGCTTCTCAAGGATCTCCTGCTGGAAGGGATAGGGGCTGAAGTGAATGCCTAAGAGTCGCTCATCTCCGTCGCCAGGTTTCTCCGCTGACACCACACGCCGGAACTCTTGCCGAACTCCCTCCTCGCTCCAAGGCTGAAACTCCTTGTCTTCCCAGTAGCTGTCGATGGTGGCGGCGAAGCGTTTCAGGATTGCGGGGTTCTCGATGGCGCTGACGCGCACATTCCACTCCAGGCCCTGCTGCATCGCGGCGGCAGAAAGGTTCGACGAGCCAATGAAAGCTGTGGAGTAGCCTGAATTCCGGTGCAACAGCCAGGCCTTGGCATGCAGGCGGGTGCGGCGCGTATCCAGAGAAACGGAAACCTCAGCACCAAGTTCTTGTAGCGCATCCAGTACTCGTTCTTCGGTGGCGCCACAGTAGGCAGTCGTAAGAACGCGGAGCCTGCCACCGCGCGCGCGCAGTTCCTGCAGCGCATCGCGGATGAGCAAATAGCCGCTCCACTTGAGAAAAGAACAAAGAAGATCGACGTGATCCGCCGACGGAATCTCGTCGGCCAAGACCTTGCCAATGGATGCTTCCCCGCGCCCATTCACCAGCAACTCCGAAAGGCTGAGTGGGAGCTGCGGCTTGGGCGGAAAGTCTGCCGCCAAGGCCAAGCCCTCTTGCGGGCGGGCGACGGCAAGCAGTGATTCTTGCGCGGGGTCGAGCAGATCGGCTAAATCCACGTGCCGATCCCCTTCCAGGAGCTGCATGATTTGATTGCACAGCTCCCACTGCTGCGCCACATTCTTCTCGCCCACTGCCGCGAGAGCTCTTTGAATCCGCGGTGCCAGAAACTGCACCAAAGCATCTGGTGCCTCTGCAGGATCCACCTTGCTGAAAGCAAGCGCGGTCTTGGCGGTTCGAATCTCCTCGCGTAACTGACGGTCAATTAATCGTTCATAGCGGCCAGGAGGGAGATTGGACATAGGGGATCAGGATAGCGGGCCTTTAACCATCCAACTCCTCAAATTTAGCCGCCATTGTTGGGTTGCGTCGCGTGAGCTTCTTGATGGTTACATCCTGCGCCTTGTCATTCGCAAGTCGGAGATTCCGATCCGTTCCAATCAAGGCCTCCTTTGTTTTCTGCAGATGGTCGATGGACTTATCAATCTCATCGATTGCAGTTTGAAATTTTCTCGACGCCAGATCATAGTTTTTCGCAAAGGCGGTTTTGAATTGATCCAAGTCGCTTTCAAAGTTGGTGATATCGACATTCTGTGCTTTCACCAGCGCCAGCTCGGTCTTGTATGCAAGCGACTTCATCGCCGCGTTACGCAGCAGCGTAATGATGGGCAGAAAAAACTGCGGCCGAACGATGTACATCTTGGGGTAGCGGTGAAATACATCCACGATCCCGGCGTTGTAGAGTTCACTGTCGGGTTCGAGCAGGGAAACCAGCACGGCGTACTCGCACCCCTTCTCCGTTCGATCTTTGTCGAGCTCCTTTAGAAAATCCTCGTTCTTCTTCTTGGTCGCGGTGGTATCGCTTTCATTCTTCATTTCAAACATGATGGAAACAATCTCGGTGCCAGCTTCATCCGAATCGCGAAAAATATAATCGCCCTTACTGCCAGACTTGGCATCGTTGTCCTTCTCGAAATACGCCCTCTGAAACGCGGTTGCCCGAATACGATTGAACTCTGTCTCGCAATGTTGTTCCAGAGTTTCGCCAACCATCTTGGTGGATAGGCGGGCTTTCATATCTCGGAGACGCTCAATCATGTCGTCGCGATCCTTGATTTGTGTTTCGTACTTGTCCTTGAGCGAGGTCTGTGCAAGTTGTTTTTCAAGCTCGGCATGTTCAAGGCTATTCTGCAGGGCGTCACGCTCCTTTTCGACCTTGGCGACGGCCTCGGCAATGGCGAGCTTCTGCGCCACCTCCTTTGCGCCGCGCTCTGCCTCCGCTAACTTCGCAGCGGCTTGGTGCTGTTGCTGCGCCTGCTTCAGTTCATTGGCGAGCGCATCGCGTTCTTTTTCCACGGAGTTCAGCGCCTCCGTCACAGCAAGTTTCCGCTTTACCTCACCGGCATCAAGTTTTGCGTGCAACTCTTGTATCTCTAAGTCCTTGGTTGCGGCGACCTTCTGCAGCTCGCTGCCGACTTTGTTCATGGCAAGCTCCACCGCGCTTTGTTTATCCTTCTCGGCCAATGCAAGCCGCTCATGCAACTGTTGCTCAAACTCGCTGTCGCGAACCTGCTTCAAGATATCTGCATATCCAGCTTCGTCAACTTTGAATGCTTTCTTACAGTGGGGGCAAATGATTTCATGCATGTCTATTTCTCTTCCTTCGGGGATCGGTTATGGGTGCCAAACGAGGTTGCCGCGCAACGTATCGCAAGCTCTTGAAGAATGGCTCCCGTGGCAACTCTACCAGATAGAGCCCCGGTGAATCTCAACCTTGAAACCACGCGCGCCACGCTTCGAAGATCATCACCATGGCAAGCGTATCGAGCTCGCAATACTTCAATAGCATGGCACGCAGGTGGACGCGCTCCTTCTCGGTCATTTCGGTGAACTGCATACGCGCGAAAGCAGTCATGGCTGCGCCACCGTTATGGATTGAGCTGCCTTGCTCCGGCTCGCCATCATTGCTCAGCAGCAAGGCGCGATCCTTGGCACTGAAGCCTTCGAACAGGGTGGGCAGCAACTTGTACGGATCCAAGATTTCCCCACCTTCCTGCTTTAACCACACCTGATTGGTGAAGTTCAAGCTATGCACCGGCCGCTGATACTTCTGTTGTAGAAAATCCGAAGCATTTAACACCGCCGGCAAAACCTGCTTGATGGAGTTTGATCCCTGCATGCGCGGATCGAAATAATACCGCTGCACCATCACCAGCATATCCACCATATCGCGCGGGCCGACACTCCACTCGCCCGCATCGCGCTCCGTTGGATGAGTGATGGACTCAATAAATTCAATCAACTCTTGAGCATCGGGGTACCGCTCCCCTTCCGGTTTGGCGGCCTCGCGTATCAACTGCCGACGTATTCCGCATAGCACGGTGTTTTCATGCGGAGCGTAGCGGAAAATGGTGCCGTCATCCTCTTCTAGCTGAATCTTGAGCGCACGCACAAAATCAAAATTTGGAAAGGCTCCGCGTTTAGACTCGATGTACTCCCCCACATGTTCTACGGTGCCGTCTTCCTGCATAACATGATGCGAAAACTGAAACGCGAGCACTTCATAGGGGTGGCACCCTTGGTGCATGGGGATTGCTGGCGACATCGTTTCGAAATCGATGAAGTGCAATGGGTATTGCCAACTGTCCATTTCATTTTTCAGAGCACCACGCAGCTCAAAGGTTTCCTCTTGGCGCTGGCTTTTGCAAACTTGAAGCCATTGACGCTCTTTGCTTGCCATCGCGCCACCCAGATGGTGCGGCCCTCCGCCTGGAGTGGCGGGATTGCCAAAATCTTCAGCATCTAAGTCGCTAAGGAAAACGCGCTGTGCATCAAGCCACTTGTTTTTACTGCGGCTATTCCAAACTTCCAGCACGGTTTGTTTTTCGAAATCTGCATTGGTCAAATCAAAAGCCTTCTGCCAGCATTCGCGGAAGCCAGATTTCTGACCAGCCGCCAACTCTTCGGAATCGGCTTGAAACTGGCACTTGCTGCATGCGCTGGTAGGCGCCGCCCAAATGCGCTCATCTTTTTGGTATTGCTGCGCGAGGTGCGCAATCCATCCGGCAAAATCCCACGCGCCACCGGGACCGTAGTTGCTTTGGTCGCGCACAATCGTAAGGCACTCCTCTAAATGCACGGCCACCAGCAACTCGCTCGCCAACTCTGCTTCCTCTAAGGGCGCAGTCATGATGCAAGCAGAACGTCCACTTCCATCGCGCTGCAGCAGGAACTTCTGGTGCAGGCCATCCGTTGGGCAAGCGGCCAACTTGTTCACCAACATCAAGTAGGGCTGCACATCCCATTCAGGGTGCGCGCCGGAAAGTACGTGATGCTGGAAAATCGCATCTTCCACATAGGGCTTCCACTTACTGGCGATCGTCGGCGTTTTCTTATTGAAAAACTGCGTTTCGCTGCTGCCACGGCAAGACTTCGCCTTCACTTCCAGGAGCTGCACCGCGTTGCCTCGCTTGATCAGCACATCCACGCGCACAAACAAACCCTCAAACAAAAACGCCGGCTCGAAAATGACGACGTTTTCCTGCTTCAGCAGTTCCGCGGTCTTGCGCAACGAAGTTTCGTAATCGAGCTCCTCAATAGCGTGACCGCCTGGATACATCGCCTTGGCGAGCTCCCCCACTTGAAAGCCACCTTCCGCGAGTGCGGCCAGGAATTCATCGTCAAAACTTGTATCCGGGTAGACCTCTTTCTTCCCCGTATAGAACAGCTTGGCTGGGCACTCATTCGCAAGTTTGAAGCGTGATTTCGTGAGATAACGCGGCTTGGGTTGGTTCATGGAAAGGTAATGAAAATGGGATTACGGCTCACTGCGATTACAAACGGCGCACGACGTGCTCAGGCCTTCCAGCGTGCGGCGCAACCATGCTAACTCCTGCTCCGCCTTGCAGGGAAAGGGGTATATGCGATTCTTTCACGCGAATAAGCATAACGGGCAGCTATGTCATGGGATGTCATACCACGAACACTAGTTCACAAATTCTCCAGCCGCGCGGCAATCGCTTCCGGGCTAGGCAACTGATCTCGATAATCTTCTGGCAGCTGCGGCACGATCGAATAACTTGCAACGCCGATGGCCCGGCCGGCAGTTCGAAGCGCGTACTCCACCACTGTTTTGTTTTTGCTGCAGCAAACAATGATGCCAATGGGAGAATTTTCACCGTCGATCCGCTCCTGCGTATCGAGAGCTTCGAGGTAAAACTCAATCTTGCCCTTGTGCTCGGGTTTGAAATCCCCAATCTTCAACTCCACAGCCACGAGGCAGCGCAGTCTGCGGTGGAATAGCAGCAGATCAATGAAATACTCCTGACCACCTACCTCAAGCCGGTACTGACTCCCCACAAACGCAAAGTCACCACCCAACTCCGTGAGGAAACTGCGCAGACTTCCAACCAAGGCTCGCTCCAACTCGCGCTCGGAGTGTTCCTCAGCTAGTTCCAGAAACTCAAAGCTGTAGTGATCCTTCACGGCCAGAAGCGCTTGAGCGCGCAGGTTCTCCGGCAGCGCCTGCTCGAAACTGCTTTGGCTGAGCAGATACTTCTCGTAGGTTTTGTTGTCGAGCTGGTGTTGCAGGACATCTCTCGTCCAACCGTTTCGAGCCGTGGCACGCAAGTAGAACTCGCGCTCAAGTGCATTCTGACACCGCCTAATGATGAGTAAATTCACTCCCCATCCCAAAACTGCGACGAACCGTCGCAGTTTTGGAAACGACGCATAACTTGCGTATAAGTTCTTCATATCCCACAAGTTACGTGCGGATAACCCATTCCTCCCCGGGAACTCCGCTTGCAGATCCCTCGCCAAAGTCTCCACCACTGACTTCCCCCAGCCAAGCTGTTCCTGCTTCCTCTGCAGCATCTTGCCAATCTCCCAATACAACGCCACCAACTCGCGGTTCACCGCACGCATCGCCTCAAGCTGATGCGAACGAATGCTCTTCTTGATCACGCGCAAGAAACGCCCGTAGTCTTGATTTTCCGTCTCACTCACAGTCTTCCAAGGCCCCACCCAGCGCCTCCTAGGAAGACGAAGTGCCTCGCCAGCGACACTCTCAAACCGCAGCCAAACCGCTTACCCCGCCCCCAACCGCTCCAGTAACGGCCGCCCCGCAATCCACGCCCCCGCAATCAAATCCAACACCCCCTCACTCTGCGTCGCATCCGAATAAGGAAAGTTCGCACCTAGCCCCAGCTGCATGTTGGACCGCTTGCCCACCAGCAGCGCAAAAACCGCCTCGGCCCATTGCGGCTGACACTTCACGCCATCTTGCTTGCCGGGCGTCACCGTGCGCAAATCAAACTGCACGCGCCCATCATTGGTGCCCTTACTGCGCTGCGATTTGAAATGCCTTTGTTCCAGATAGAAATAGGGAATGGCGACGCCATCCGCCACCGGCA
>CALFOT010000032.1 GCA_937919925.1 uncultured bacterium
TGCTGTTGGGAGTAGCGTTGGTGTAAGCCAAGTTGATTTGCGTACCGCCAAGAGCTGGCATCGGCATATCCAGGTGCAAACTGTTGGCGTCGGCGACATCCGTGTAGGAATCGAGTGGGCCCACAAGAGAGATATCGATGCTAATCCCTGTTGACGGATCAATCATCGACACAATGATGTTCAGTGCCAAGTGGAAATTGATGACGGAACCACTTTCGGTGACATGGCCAGCAACCGCTGTAGGCAATGATTCGAGGCCGGCAATCGGCTCGGTGCCGCTGCCAAACAATCCACCCATCGTATTGCTCCCTGCTGTACTGGTGAGGACCACGATTGCGGTGAAGTTGCCTGCAGGATCGATACTGAATGGTGGCGCAGCAAGATGAAACTGCATGTCGTTAATCTTGAAGGTGGCAAGGGGCGGCAAGAATGGCAGCGGGTTTGGAATCGTGCCGTTCAGCGTTGCTGGATTAGTGAATGCGAGCGCACCATTGAGCGAACCAGTGCTAAAAGGAGCAGTGGCGGAATCCAGTTTTAATTCCACCGAACCACCAATGCGGAACGTGGTGGGGTTCAAGTTGACGCTGCCCAAACTGGTGTTGACGGTCCACTGCATCACGTTATTGGGCTCATCAAGGGCAGTCGAGAACTGCACTTGCTGGGCGGAAAGGGAAGTTGTCAAAAAAGCGACGGCGGCAACAAGAAGAAAGCGATTGTGCATGAGGAGCTCGAGGAGGGAAGGAGGGGAATGGGGAGGAGGAGCGGGAGCGGTCAGAAAAGTAACCTCAAACATCATAGTCCACAATCAGCGGCGCGTGGTCCGAGAAGCGGGATTCTCGCCAAACCGTAGCGGTTTGTGCCTTTGCCGCTAACCCAGGGGTAGCCACTTGATAGTCAATCCGCCAACCAGTGTTGTTGGCCCATGCCTGGCCGCGGTTCGACCACCAGGTGTAACCTTCACCCTCAGCGGTTGGATGGATGCCGCGGAATACGTCGCGCCAATCGAGTTCACCAAAAACGGTAGTCATCCACTCCCGTTCTTCAGGTAAGAAGCCGGAATTTTTTTGATTGCCGCGCCAATTTTTGAGATCCATTTTGGTGTGCGCAATGTTCCAATCCCCACAAACCACAATATCTCGTTGGGCTTTTCGCTGCACCTTCAGCCACTCCGCAAATCGCTCCATTACCGAGTACTTGAATGTTTGGCGTTCCTCTTTGGCGGAACCTGACGGCAGGTACAAACTGACCACACTCAGGTTGCCAAAGTCGGCTTGCAAAAAGCGGCCTTCACAATCCAGTTCGTCCCATCCCAATCCTACCTGAACACGATCGGGTTCTTGTTTGGAATAAATCGCCACGCCCGAGTAGCCTGGTTTTTCCGCATGATGATACATCGCAAACATGCCGGGGGGATTGCGCATGACATCCTCGAGCTGTGGCTCTTGCATCCGTGTTTCTTGCAGGCAAATCACATCAGCCTGGTGTTCCGGCAGCCATTCAAAAAATCCTTTCCGCGCTGCGGACCGAATGCCATTCATGTTCAGAGAGGTAATGCGCAAAATTAATCAAGGGCGCCGAGAGCTTTAAGTTGGGCGACGGCTTGCGTTTGCCAGCCTCGGTTTGCTATGGGGCTGGCGGGACTTGGGTGTAACACGGTGCCGAAACGTAGGCCCGGAGCAGCCCCGCCAAGCGCATGGAGCGCACGTCGCTCGGCGAATTTGCCTACGCCAATCACGATTTCAGGGCGTAACCAAGCCACCGCCTGGCGCAAGGCTTCATCACAAACTACAAATAGCGGGTCGCGGGCGCTGGCGGGCAGCTTGTCTGGGGTGAGGTTTTTGCCGCTTTCTTGCATAAACACCAAAGGACAATAGTTGATCACACAAAACTGGGTGGCGAAGGCATCTGGAGTATCGAAAAAATCTTGCGCAAAACCCCAGAGACGGCGGCCACTCACTTCGGAACGGGTACATGCAAAACCTTGAATGGGGCGTTTGGGGTGCTCCAGGGGCGGGCGTTCGACTTTCGCTTCGAGCTGCAACCAATCACGCGCAATCGTTACCTCGCCAAAAGGCACGCCGGTTTGAGCCATTCCCCAGGGGCCTGGATTCATACCCAGCAGCAGTGTGCGCACCCCGCGTTTGGCGTAGCGGCGCAGAAACATTTCGTGCGAACGCCGCGCATACACCAGAGGGTTGTAGACGTGCGTGACCGGCGCGGGGAAGCTCAAGGCGTCGGCCTGGGCGGCGAGTGCGCGGGCAATGGTGACCAGACTCATGGGGCGGGAGTTTAGCAGCAGCGTCGGCGACTCTATTCTATGGCGATGAAACGTGTGCTGGAACCCGAAGTGATGGATACCGCCGAAGATGCCAATGCCTACGATGCGATGGATCATTCTGGCGTCAATCACGCATTCACCGAACGCTTGTTGGAGTTAGGCGCAACGGGTCGCGTGCTAGATATTGGTTGCGGCCCCGGTCATGGTCCGCTGCAGTTGGTGGCGATGGCCCCGCAAGTGCAGGTGGTGGGGGTGGATTTGTCACACCACATGTTGGCCATCGCCGCCGAGCACCGCGCCGCTTCCAGTCACGCAGAGCGGGTTACTTTTCTGGTGGCGGATGCCAAAGGCTTGGAATTTGCGGATGCTAGTTTTGATGCGGTTTGCTCCAACACGATCTTGCATCACATTCCCAATCCAGTCGATTTCCTGCGCGAAGCCTGGCGCGTGCGCGCACCTGGCGGCGCTCTGTTGATTCGAGATTTGTTCCGCCCGGAGACTGCGGCAGAGGTCGACGCCCTGGTCGAAAAACATGCGGCACACGAAGCCCCAGCAGCGCGTGCTTTGTTCCGCGCAAGTTTGTGCGCGGCCCTGACGCCCGATGAGCTGGTGGACATCGCCCGCGCAGCCGGCATGCAGGGTTGTGATGTAGTGATCGACAGTGACCGCCATATGTCCTTACAAATGGCGGCCACAGCAGTCGTTACTGAATGATTTCTGTTACCAGGTTGGATTTGACCGAATCCACATTGCTGACGCCCCGTTGAATCGCGGCTTGCAAGTAGGCGCTGGCACCCACTGGCGCACGCGCAGGAACGAAAGTGGCATAGCTAGCGGTACCCGCGCCATTCGCGGTACTGCTGCCAAGGTAAATCACTGCGCCAATATCCAACACTAAGCCGCCGAGCTGTGGCGGTGCGGTGCTGCCAAGACTAAGACTGGCGAGGAAGTGCACGGTTTCACCGGCTTGAGCATTGGATGCGGTGATGATGGTGGAACTACCTGCATTCACCGCAGTGGAAGCAAGGAGAATATCCATGTTGGTGGAGAACTCGCCGACCCAAGTACGCCAACCTGTGGTGCGAAACTCATGGTGACTCCAGAAAGTGGTGGGATCGACTGGATCTTGCTCTACGCTCCCGTAATCACCCCAGCGGCCACCCGTTTCTGGTGACGTACTGCGCACCAATTCAGTAGGAGGTCCAAAAGAACCAAGTTGCGCGCCCGCGCGGCGTATCACGTATTCGATGCCAATGAATTGGCTTGATGACGAGCGGTTGAAAGCGATGACGGCGTCGCCATTCGCGGCGACATTGATATCACCAAACCAAGCATGTTGGCCAGCCCCGTAATCCAGGTTTCCGGATTGTCGAAGGCTAGGATTGGTGCCACTATTGGGCCAGCCATTTAGTTCAATCTCGTACCACCGCACTTGCGCATTGCCAGGGCCAGTGTTGTGGGAAAGCCACAGCGAATCGTTGCGCACCACACCATTTTTGATGCGCCAGTCAATCGTAGCGGCCAGGTTGGAGGTACCCAATTGCGACGCGCCTGGAGGGGGGCTGAAAGAAGGAACGGTTATTTCAAACTGGCTCAAGAGTGGCGTGGTATTGCCATTGCGTACCGCCTTCAGCATGACCTTACTGGTTGAGGAAGAGTAGGTGGAAGCGAAGTAGCCGACAGGATTCAGGGCGTCGTAGTTTTTGGTGGCGCCGAGGGAAATCTGGCCGTTGGCGGTTTGCACTTGCTGCATCGTGACCGCTTGGCCATTCATGACTTTGCTTTTGTCCCACATAAAAATGCGGTTGCCGCCACCCGAGAAACAGTCGCCGGCCATGAAAATGGTTTCGTTGTTGATGCCGAGGTTCGGGAAATCAAGGAAGACGCAAGTGCCGGAAACCGGGAACCGATATTTGTGCCAAGTGCCATTGGGGTTGTCGTCGTCGGACATGGCTAACACGATGGCATCATTACTGCCGGCGCCATCGGCTGCCGCAACTACGAAGCGATTGGTGTGTGGATCGAACAACGCGACCGGATCAAATACAAAGCCACCGGCGCCAACCGAGCCCCAAAAGCCACCACTGCCGGCGATGGCAGTGGCAAACGTTTGGTTGCCGAGTTTATCGAAGAAGGAAATCTCACCATTTGCCACCACCACAATGTGGTTGGGGCCAACGGCGCAATCAGGGTCTGGAGGGGTCCATCCGGTGTTTTGGATGGCTTCGAAGCCGCCGCTACCACCGGCAGGCAAAGGCGGTGGAAAATAAACGGGAGCGATAAAATTAGGATTATAAATTGGCTTGGCGTTCACACCATGCACCATCGCTTCGGTGATTTCCTGCCCAGCTGCGCGTGGTGCGACCGGCAGCGGAAGAGGCGGTTGAAAACCTTCTGGCACGAACAGACTAAGACCAATCGCGCGCTTATCACTACCTACGTTGCCGTGCCATGCGGCAACCAGTTGGTCTTGCGCGCCCCACAGCAGGTGTTTTGCATTGACGCCCACTTGCAGCGTTTGTTCTCCTTCATCAAAGCGGTTGAGGCGGAAGGCTTCTCCCATGGGGGTGCCGTCGGCGGCAAAACGTTGCGCACGAATCTCTGTTGGCAGTATTGGGCGGTGCCCGGGTGCAGCAGGTTGCTTGATGTCGATGGAATTGTAGGCCACGATAAATCGGCCATCGGCCGCGACTGCAACTTGGGCACCATTCCGGCTTCCGAGTCCGCCTGCTTCAATCAAGAAAGGCGCCGCGAGCGCTTTGGCGTCCGCCGAAAAACGTTGCGCCTTGGCGCTGTAACCTTCACCGTCTTGGCTGCTCATCCAAGTTACGACAAAGGATCCATCCGCACTACTATCTATAGAGGGCTCAACATCGAAGGCATCCTGGCCGGTGGAAACCGTGAAGCTCTGACGCTGTAGTTGTTCGCCGCGCGTGTTTATAAGGCAGCCGCCTAAACCTTCCGGATAACCATCAGCATTACGACGGGCCCAAACGGCCACGAAGCCATTGGGGGCGGGGGCGACACTGACTAAACTCTCGAGCCGAGCTGGCTCTTCGGAAAGGCGGAATTCATCACCTTGCGGGGTGCCGTCAGCGGCAAACAAACGCGCCCGAATGACGCGCTGTTGCTGGTCGTATCCGGTCCAGCTAATGAGCATTTCGCCGGCTAGGTTACTGGCCACCATGGCGTTCATTTGGTCGCCCGGTAAAATCTGGTTAACCAGAAACTCATCGCCGAGTGCCTGGAATTTTGTGGTGCCTGCCACGATTCCAAAACGACGGGCGTAAATATCGGTGGCTTGGCCGGTTTGGTTCACCGAATGCCAAACAATCATCGCGCTGCCATCGGGGCCAAAAGCTACGGCCGGTTTCGCTTGCTCGCCAGGGACATACTGGTTCACATGGAGCTCGGTGCCGAGCGGGCGGCCACGCGGATCCAGCAACTGGGCGAACACGCCGAAAGTTCCTTGCTCTTGGCGGCGACTACCCCAAGCAATTAAAAGATTACCATTGGCAGCAACGGCAGCAGCCGGGTCTTGCTGGGTGTTGTAAGTGAAGGTGTTGGCCTGGACCTCTAAATGGTCGTACCCTACAAGCGAAGAGCCTTGTTCTTGAGAGGCTTGCGCAACGGCTGTGGCTTCCGCTTGCAACGGAGAAAACGGCACCATGAGAGGTGCTAAAAGCAGGGTAATGAGCATGCTAGGAGGTTTGATTTGTTGGAGGCTTGAGGGAAATCCCGAGTTAGGGCCTCATTCGAGTGTACTCTAAGAACGACGGACTGAGCAGTTTTCTTTACACAAAGGCCGTACCACGGTGTGCGATATCGAACGGTAAGGGGGTTTTGGCGTGCCTTAAACGCCAGAATCGCTCTGCCACTGGCTTGGCATGAGTCTTGCCGTTATCTAAGACGTTCGTTCCAAGCAGCCGTACAATCAAGGGGCTGCCCTGGTAGCGCATTGTCCCATGCGGAAATCACTCACCCTCCTTTCCTTCGTTACTGCCACCCTTTTCGGCAGTTGCGGCCCTGGTTCCTCTCTGGAAATCGGCCCCGACGGCACTACATACAACGCCGGTGGTTCCTTTCTCACGGAAGGCACTAACATTCTTGAGGGCATGTCTTGGCAGCTGAACCGTCCGATTCGGATTGAGTTCAACCACGCCGTGGATCCAACTTCGATTAACTTCGGTTCGATTCAGATTCATCCCCAGAATCCGACCAGCGGCAGCTCTCCGGTTACGGGTAGCTTTGAACTGGAAAGTGGCTCGGGTGATCGGGTGATTGTCTTTCGTCCTGCCTGTCCTACGAACAATGAAAATTCCAATGGCGCTTTCATGCCAGGTGGTGAGACTTACGAACTCTTCTTGCCTACACAAAGCAGTAGTTCCACAGTGCTGCGGGATGTGCAGGGTCGTTCGCTGGAGTTGGGGCTTACGCGCAGCTTTGTCACGCCGCAGCCTTCTCAGCCGCAATTCCTGGACATGGTTGCTGGACCACCGATTGCAACTTCGGTGCACTTTCCTGCAGGCCTAAACTTTTTCTCGGATCCCGATCCGGTGATTGCGATTCAATTCAATCAGCCGGTGGATGGGCGCGATGCCAATTTGAATACCGCCAACATTCAGCTGTTGTATGCCGATGGTGAAATTGGTTCCGGTAGTGCCAATGTTTTTAACGCTGCCAACCAACTGCCTGGCTCCTTGGTGTTGCTCCAAAACTGCGCGGAAGCTGGTGCGCGCGTGGAGTTTCGCGTCACCGGAATTTTGCCGGTGAACCGCAATCTTTCGCTGCGCTTAGCCCCAACATTCACCGATATCGTGGGGCAGGCCAATACTTCCGTGGTGGTGATCGGTACTCACGCTAGCCCAACCTTGGCGAGTCTTTATAACGATCCAACTTGGGTGGAGTCGGATCTAGCAGCAGATGAATTCCGCGACACTTATGATACGACCCAATTTCTCGATCAAGAAGTTCCTTTAGAAGTACCGGCAGCCAATATTGCACCAGGGTTTATTTCTGCAAGTTTTGATTTTCCAGGTAACTTTGTTTCCGCGGACAACGATCTTGTGCTCGAGGTCGGCGCCTTCGGAGAAATTCTGACGGATTCGCAATCTATTTTTACGGATTCTAATAACCGTCAACATACGGTGCAAAACGGTGTGATCAATGTCAATGATTTCACCATCATGAGCGGCGCAACTTTGCGCGGCCGCGGCCGCAACCCATTGGTGATCTACGCCACGGGGGTGGTCGATATTGCTGGCACCTTAGATGTCAGTGGTAACAACGGTACCTGGCCCACATCGCTGAACTCACCTCAGTTTGCCGAGGGCGGCGCGTCCGGCGAGTGCGGTGGTGGGCGCGGCGGAGATGCCTCACAAGTCACCACTGCTGAAACCTTGCGTGCTGAAGATGGGGATGGTCCCTTTGGATTGGAGGGCGGCGGCGGCGGCGGCGGCGAAGGCGGATTTAACACCGATTTCGGCAACACAGGCACGCTGGGTTTGAATGGCACCATGGTGGGTGGTGGTGGCGGTGGCGGTTTCGCTCGTACCCAAAACGCCTCGGTGTTGTGGACTCAATGGCCATTAACGAACGGGGATTGGCGTCCGTTAAATGTTGATAATGCGGGTCCCGATCACATCATTACCAAGCACACCGGCATGGTGATCACCAACCCGTCGGATTACCACGATTTTGGCAATGCCATTTTCGCGGCGGAGCCAGGGATTCGCGGAACTGCGGTGCAAACTCCTATTCCAGGCAACGGCGAGTTTATCCATGGCATGGAAGACATGCTGGAGGACCACAGTACTGCGGGAAATACCTACGACCCTGCTTGGACTTTGGCGGGTGGCGATATCTTTTATTACGGCTCTCCTACGGCTGGCCCGGACCGCGGTGAGGCCGGCCCTACGGTTTTCACATCGTTCTCCGATGACCGTCGCTTTCTCAAAGACTTCTACGGACTGCGGTTGATGGCGGATGGCACGGTGAACCATGGTTCTTTGCTGGCTCCTTGGGCTGGCTCCGGTGGTGGCGGCGGTGGCGACTCCATGCTTATTAACGTGTGGAACCGCGATGGCATCGGCGGGGATGATCCATTGAATGACTTTTTCCCGGTGGTGCCGTTTCAGCGGTATGTGAATGCGAACTCCGATGGTTGGCATACTTATCGCAAGGGTGCCGGCGGTGGCGGCGGTGGCGGTCAGCTCATCATCATGGCCATTGGCAATATTAAGCTTGGCGCCAACTCCCAAATTAAGGCCAACGGTGGCGTTGGTTTTTCTGGTGAATCCCTAACGGTTAGTAATCAAGGAATTTCGGGTTCCGGCGGCGGCTCGGGTGGCCACATTATCCTTTCGACTTCTGGCAAACTGGATTTGAGCGCAATTGATGTAGGTACTGCCGGTAACGCTGGCCAGGTTCCTGGTTTGACTGCCAAGGATAACATTCAAGCCTTCGGTGGCCGTCGTGGTTGGGCCGGTCCCATTATGTCCGGAAATGATGGCAACCAAACTTTCGCCACGGGGCGTGGTGGTGCAGGTGCCAACGGCATCATTCAGATTCATGTGCCTGATCCAACCCTCGATATCATTTGGCACCCCAATGCCGCGGCAGGTATTGCCGATTACTTGCCTGATACGGCAGTTTCCCCAGCAACCGATGAAGCGGAAGAGGTGCTCGATTTAGTCTCGGCACCACGCGCCTACAACCTGGTGCCGTTTTACTCTTCGCAATCGCGCGTAGTTTCGAAGTGGATTGATACCGGTGCCGCAGAGTTGCGTCTCAACCCCACCGACTACCCAGACTACGGCCATGATTTGTTGAAGTTTCAAGGCGTCAGCACGGCGTCTAACTTTGGCCGCGTGGTGAAAACGGGCAATAATCAGAGCGTTGCCAAGCTCGCGGATGTGGCCACAGGCTCCACCTCCGCGGTCACGTTTACGCTTTTCACGCTCACGATTCCCGATGCGGACATGGTGTTTGTTGCCGCGCCGCAATATTTGCGCACGCCCAATTTGTTACTTGGTTATGACGTGCTGCCGGATTCCACTGGCGATGCAACCTTCGAGATTGTGGATGTGGCGTACAACCCAAGCACCAAAGTGATGGTACTGACCACCTCTACGCTGGATGGTCCGATGTCTTTTGCGCTGAATTCTGGCCACCCAATTTGGTCCGTGAAGAAGAAGTTCTTCCGCATCACGACTTCGGGTCAGAAGGATAGTTTGCCACCTAGTGCGAACGTCTTTGTGCAGTTCCAAGTAGCCGATGAAGACCCGTCTAACCCGAACCAGGCAGGCCCGCCGGTGGGTGGCTGGATTTCCAACCTCACGCCGAACGCTGTGGCAGGCAAACGCTTTGTGCGCTACCGCGTGACTTTTGATGCCAACGCCGATGGTGGTTCGATGGATCTTG
The DNA here is from genome assembly GCA_937919925.1 of uncultured bacterium. Classification (GTDB taxonomy): domain Bacteria; phylum Planctomycetota; class UBA1135; order UBA1135; family UBA1135. Next base: position 9,701 of record CALFOT010000032.1, read on the forward strand.
CCAGTCCGTTGCCGCTGATCGAATACGTCAAGATTCCGTTCATCTGGTAAGGGGAAAACGTGCGGAAGCAAACAATCTGTGAGCAGATGTGAGCTCCATGCGCAGTCGCCCCCCTTCATTTGGGGTGGCACGTGTTTTGCAGTAGGAGGAACTCAGGTTCTGGCGTATGCTCTACAATTGTGTAGGCTCTGCTGTCAGCCCCTTGCCCCATGCGGAAATCACTCACCCTCCTTTCCTTCGTTACTGCCACCCTTTTCGGCAGTTGCGGCCCTGGTTCCTCTCTGGAAATCGGCCCCGACGGCACTACATACAACGCCGGTGGTTCCTTTCTCACGGAAGGCACTAACATTCTTGAGGGCATGTCTTGGCAGCTGAACCGTCCGATTCGGATTGAGTTCAACCACGCCGTGGATCCAACTTCGATTAACTTCGGTTCGATTCAGATTCATCCCCAGAATCCGACCAGCGGCAGCTCTCCGGTTACGGGTAGCTTTGAACTGGAAAGTGGCTCGGGTGATCGGGTGATTGTCTTTCGTCCTGCCTGTCCTACGAACAATGAAAATTCCAATGGCGCTTTCATGCCAGGTGGTGAGACTTACGAACTCTTCTTGCCTACACAAAGCAGTAGTTCCACAGTGCTGCGGGATGTGCAGGGTCGTTCGCTGGAGTTGGGGCTTACGCGCAGCTTTGTCACGCCGCAGCCTTCTCAGCCGCAATTCCTGGACATGGTTGCTGGACCACCGATTGCAACTTCGGTGCACTTTCCTGCAGGCCTAAACTTTTTCTCGGATCCCGATCCGGTGATTGCGATTCAATTCAATCAGCCGGTGGATGGGCGCGATGCCAATTTGAATACCGCCAACATTCAGCTGTTGTATGCCGATGGTGAAATTGGTTCCGGTAGTGCCAATGTTTTTAACGCTGCCAACCAACTGCCTGGCTCCTTGGTGTTGCTCCAAAACTGCGCGGAAGCTGGTGCGCGCGTGGAGTTTCGCGTCACCGGAATTTTGCCGGTGAACCGCAATCTTTCGCTGCGCTTAGCCCCAACATTCACCGATATCGTGGGGCAGGCCAATACTTCCGTGGTGGTGATCGGTACTCACGCTAGCCCAACCTTGGCGAGTCTTTATAACGATCCAACTTGGGTGGAGTCGGATCTAGCAGCAGATGAATTCCGCGACACTTATGATACGACCCAATTTCTCGATCAAGAAGTTCCTTTAGAAGTACCGGCAGCCAATATTGCACCAGGGTTTATTTCTGCAAGTTTTGATTTTCCAGGTAACTTTGTTTCCGCGGACAACGATCTTGTGCTCGAGGTCGGCGCCTTCGGAGAAATTCTGACGGATTCGCAATCTATTTTTACGGATTCTAATAACCGTCAACATACGGTGCAAAACGGTGTGATCAATGTCAATGATTTCACCATCATGAGCGGCGCAACTTTGCGCGGCCGCGGCCGCAACCCATTGGTGATCTACGCCACGGGGGTGGTCGATATTGCTGGCACCTTAGATGTCAGTGGTAACAACGGTACCTGGCCCACATCGCTGAACTCACCTCAGTTTGCCGAGGGCGGCGCGTCCGGCGAGTGCGGTGGTGGGCGCGGCGGAGATGCCTCACAAGTCACCACTGCTGAAACCTTGCGTGCTGAAGATGGGGATGGTCCCTTTGGATTGGAGGGCGGCGGCGGCGGCGGCGGCGAAGGCGGATTTAACACCGATTTCGGCAACACAGGCACGCTGGGTTTGAATGGCACCATGGTGGGTGGTGGTGGCGGTGGCGGTTTCGCTCGTACCCAAAACGCCTCGGTGTTGTGGACTCAATGGCCATTAACGAACGGGGATTGGCGTCCGTTAAATGTTGATAATGCGGGTCCCGATCACATCATTACCAAGCACACCGGCATGGTGATCACCAACCCGTCGGATTACCACGATTTTGGCAATGCCATTTTCGCGGCGGAGCCAGGGATTCGCGGAACTGCGGTGCAAACTCCTATTCCAGGCAACGGCGAGTTTATCCATGGCATGGAAGACATGCTGGAGGACCACAGTACTGCGGGAAATACCTACGACCCTGCTTGGACTTTGGCGGGTGGCGATATCTTTTATTACGGCTCTCCTACGGCTGGCCCGGACCGCGGTGAGGCCGGCCCTACGGTTTTCACATCGTTCTCCGATGACCGTCGCTTTCTCAAAGACTTCTACGGACTGCGGTTGATGGCGGATGGCACGGTGAACCATGGTTCTTTGCTGGCTCCTTGGGCTGGCTCCGGTGGTGGCGGCGGTGGCGACTCCATGCTTATTAACGTGTGGAACCGCGATGGCATCGGCGGGGATGATCCATTGAATGACTTTTTCCCGGTGGTGCCGTTTCAGCGGTATGTGAATGCGAACTCCGATGGTTGGCATACTTATCGCAAGGGTGCCGGCGGTGGCGGCGGTGGCGGTCAGCTCATCATCATGGCCATTGGCAATATTAAGCTTGGCGCCAACTCCCAAATTAAGGCCAACGGTGGCGTTGGTTTTTCTGGTGAATCCCTAACGGTTAGTAATCAAGGAATTTCGGGTTCCGGCGGCGGCTCGGGTGGCCACATTATCCTTTCGACTTCTGGCAAACTGGATTTGAGCGCAATTGATGTAGGTACTGCCGGTAACGCTGGCCAGGTTCCTGGTTTGACTGCCAAGGATAACATTCAAGCCTTCGGTGGCCGTCGTGGTTGGGCCGGTCCCATTATGTCCGGAAATGATGGCAACCAAACTTTCGCCACGGGGCGTGGTGGTGCAGGTGCCAACGGCATCATTCAGATTCATGTGCCTGATCCAACCCTCGATATCATTTGGCACCCCAATGCCGCGGCAGGTATTGCCGATTACTTGCCTGATACGGCAGTTTCCCCAGCAACCGATGAAGCGGAAGAGGTGCTCGATTTAGTCTCGGCACCACGCGCCTACAACCTGGTGCCGTTTTACTCTTCGCAATCGCGCGTAGTTTCGAAGTGGATTGATACCGGTGCCGCAGAGTTGCGTCTCAACCCCACCGACTACCCAGACTACGGCCATGATTTGTTGAAGTTTCAAGGCGTCAGCACGGCGTCTAACTTTGGCCGCGTGGTGAAAACGGGCAATAATCAGAGCGTTGCCAAGCTCGCGGATGTGGCCACAGGCTCCACCTCCGCGGTCACGTTTACGCTTTTCACGCTCACGATTCCCGATGCGGACATGGTGTTTGTTGCCGCGCCGCAATATTTGCGCACGCCCAATTTGTTACTTGGTTATGACGTGCTGCCGGATTCCACTGGCGATGCAACCTTCGAGATTGTGGATGTGGCGTACAACCCAAGCACCAAAGTGATGGTACTGACCACCTCTACGCTGGATGGTCCGATGTCTTTTGCGCTGAATTCTGGCCACCCAATTTGGTCCGTGAAGAAGAAGTTCTTCCGCATCACGACTTCGGGTCAGAAGGATAGTTTGCCACCTAGTGCGAACGTCTTTGTGCAGTTCCAAGTAGCCGATGAAGACCCGTCTAACCCGAACCAGGCAGGCCCGCCGGTGGGTGGCTGGATTTCCAACCTCACGCCGAACGCTGTGGCAGGCAAACGCTTTGTGCGCTACCGCGTGACTTTTGATGCCAACGCCGATGGTGGTTCGATGGATCTTGCCAGTCCGTTGCCGCTGATCGAATACGTCAAGATTCCGTTCATCTGGTAATTCAGTAGGGCAGTCCACAACAAGCCTCCGCCGGTCTAACCTGCGGGGGCTTTTCTCATGCAACACCCCTGTCCGCAGACCACTTCTTTGGATCCGATTCTTGTCGAACGGATCCGCACTTCTCGTCTTTTGGGTGCCGATCCAACGTTGGTGATGCACGGCGGCGGCAACACGTCGGCCAAAGGTGAAGTAGTGGACTTACTCGGTAGGAGTCGGCAGGTGATTTGGGTGAAGGGTTCCGGGTGGGATCTTGCCAGCATGGAGGCAGCGGGGTTGCCGGCGCTTGATTTGGAACAGCTGCGTGAGTTGCGCGCTTTAGAGCAACTCAGTGACGAAGATATGGTGCGCGAAATACGGCGCTGCTTGTTCGATCCGCAAAGTCCCACACCCTCTGTGGAAACTTTGCTGCACGCATTTTTGCCGCACCGCTTTATCGATCACAGTCATGCCGACGCCGTGTTGGCCTTGTCTAACCGTGTCGGTGGGGAACAGCTGTGCCGTGAAATTTTTGGCGACCGCGTGGCGTATTTGCCCTTTGTGATGCCGGGTTTTCCGCTCGCTAAGGCTGTTGCGGAAGCGGTGGAAGCGCAGCCTGATGTTGAGGGCGTGTTGCTGCATCAACATGGTTTGTTTACCTTTGGAGATAGCGGCGAAGAGTCCCTTGCGCGGCATCTTGATTTGGTGGGACTTGCCGCCGCGTATTATCAAACCGAACACGATGCGGTGTTAGCAGCTACTGCCGTAGCAAGCTTGCATGCGCAGGATGTGGTGCCGATTTTGCGTGGCACTTTTGCCGAGTATGGCCACTTCGTGTTTGACACGCGCGCCGACGGCTGGATTTTGGCCGCGCTTGAAAAAGATGGCGTGGAGCAGCTTATGCAAAGCGCACCGCTAACTCCAGACCACAGTTTGCGTACAAAAAACCAACCTTGTTGGATTGCCTGTGGGGGTCGTATGGAGGGCCTCGCCCAGGCGGGGGATTCTTTTGCGGGCGTTGCACAGCAAGCCATCGCTCGGTTTGTGGAAGACTACCGCGCTTACTTTGAGCGGGGCTGCGCTGCACGTGGCCAACGCATCGCCTTGGACCCGATGCCGCGGGTGTTCTACGTGCCCGGTTACGGTTTAATTGGCGTGGGCGAAACCGTCAAAGCCGCTGCGATCGCAGCCGATTTGGCCGAGCATACTTTGTTAACCAAGGTGGGCTCGCGTAGTTTGGGAGCTTATGAAGGGCTCGCGGAATTAGATCTGTTTGATATGGAATATTGGTCGTTGGAGCAGGCTAAGCTTGGTAAAACATCCCCCCAAGAACTCGCTGGGCAAGTGGCGGTGATTACTGGCGGTGGTGGTGCGATTGGCGAAGGTGTTGCGCGAGTTTTGCTTGACGCCGGCGCGGCGGTCGCGCTACTCGATATTGATGAAGAGTTGCTTGCTGCTGCTGCGGCACGCTTGGGCGGCCAAACTTTGGCAGTCATTGCAGACGTCAGCAATGAGCAGTCCATGGGGGAAGCGATGGAAGCCGTGTGCGCGCGTTTTGGCGGCATCGATATCGTGGTGCCAAATGCTGGTTTGGCGCATGTGGCTTCGCTTGAAACACTGCAAATGAAGGATTGGCAACGCTTGATTGCGGTTAATCAAACCGGTGTTTTCCTCACCATTCAAACTGCCGCGCGGGTGATGCGCAAGCAGGGGATGGGTGGATCCGTGGTGCTCATGTCGTCGAAAAATGTAGCAGCACCGGGTGCCAACTTTGGCGCATACAGTGCCAGCAAAGCCGCTGCGCAGCAACTCGCCCGGGTGGCCGCATTGGAGCTGGCAGAGCAGGGAATCCACGTCAACATGGTGTGCCCGGATGCAGTATTCCGTAATGGCGCAAACCCATCTGGTTTGTGGGCGGAAGTGGGGCCAGATCGTGCGCGCTCGCGGGGTTTGAATCCTGAAGAGTTGGAAAACTTTTATCAGCAACGTAACTTGTTGAAGGTGCCGGTGAGTGCGCAAGACGTCGGCCGTGCGGTGTTGTTTTTTGCCGCCCGACGTACACCCACTACCGGCGCAATGTTGCCGGTGGATGGTGGTGTGCCGGGTGCTTTCCCGCGTTAACCGTCGGCGGCTTACATGTTGCGGCGATATTGGCCGCCGACGTCGTAAAGCGCGTGGCTGATTTGCCCCAGGGTACAGACTTTGACGGCCTCCATCATTTCGGCAAACACATTCTGGTTCTCCGCCGCCGCTTTGCGTAGTGCGATCAAGGCTGCTTCCGAAGCGGAGCTGTGCAAAGCGTGCAGTTGCGCGACTTGGGCAACCTGCCCATCTTTCTCTTCCTCAGAAGAACGAATCAAGGCCACTTCCACCACGGTGCCATCGGTAGATTTTGGGTTGAGGAAAGTATTCACGCCGATAATCGGTAATTCACCGCTGTGTTTGCGCATTTCGTATTCCATCGACTCTTCCTGAATCTTGCCGCGCTGGTACATCGTTTCCATGGCGCCGAGCACACCACCGCGATCGGTGAGGCGGTCAAACTCCGCGAGTACGGCTTCTTCTACCAACTCGGTGAGTTCCTCGATGATGAAACTGCCCTGCAAAGGGTTTTCATTTTTGGCTTGGCCGAGTTCGCGGTTGATGATGAGCTGAATTGCAAGTGCTCGGCGCACCGATTCTTCGGTCGGTGTGGTGATGGCTTCATCGTAGGCGTTGGTGTGTAAACTTTGGCAGTTGTCGTAAATGGCATACAGTGCTTGCAATGTGGTGCGGATGTCGTTGAAGTCGATTTCTTGCGCGTGCAAAGACCGGCCGCTGGTTTGAATGTGATACTTCAATTTTTGCGAACCAGCGGCGCCGCCGTAAAGATTTTTCATAGCCACCGCCCAGATACGCCGCGCAACCCGCCCAATCACCGCGTATTCGGCATCTAGTCCATTGGAGAAGAAGTAGGAAAGGTTCGGCGCGAAGCTATCGATGGTCATGCCGCGTGCCAAGTAGTACTCCACAAAAGTGAAACCGTTGGCGAGGGTGAAGGCGAGTTGCGAAATCGGGTTGGCGCCGGCTTCGGCAATGTGGTAGCCGGAAATGGACACCGAATAGAAGTTGCGGATTTCTTCCTCGACGAAGAACTCCTGCACATCGCCCATGATTTTGAGCGCAAACTCGGTGGAAAAGATGCAGGTGTTTTGTGCTTGGTCTTCTTTGAGGATGTCCGCCTGCACGGTGCCACGTACCGATTGCAGCGCCACTTGACGCAGCTCGGCATACTCTGCAGCCGGAATGAGTTGGTCGCCGGAAACTCCTAGAGTGCCAAGACCAAAGCCATCGTGGCCCGCAGGCAAATCACCACGGTAAATCGGTTGCTGGCCGTCGCACAACTCTAAGATACGTTGCTGCGCTTGTTGCCAACGCCCAGTTTCTTTCAGCCGCCGCTCGACCAGCTGATCAATCGCTGCATTTAAGAAAAATGCCAGCATCATCGGCGCTGGCCCGTTGATAGTCATCGAAACCGAAGTGCTCGGCGCGCACAAATCGAAGCCCGAATAGAGGCGCTTGGCATCATCCAGCGAGCAAATGGAAACACCGGCGTTGCCAACCTTACCGAGGATATCCGGGCGAATCGCGGGGTCTTCCCCATACAAGGTGACGGAATCAAAAGCTGTGCTCAAACGCACGGCGGGTTGGCCATGGCTGACATAATGAAAACGGCGGTTGGTGCGTTCGGCAGTCCCCTCACCGGCAAACATTCGCGTTGGATCTTCTCCGGCGCGCTTAAACGGGAATACGCCAGAAGTGTAAGGGTAGTGGCCAGGCAGGTTTTCCAAGCCGAACCAGCGTGCAAGGTCTTCCCAACTATTCGTTTTGGGCAATGAAACCTTCGGCACTTTCAAACCGGCAAGGGTAAGGTGCTGTGCTGGCACATGGACCTCTTTGCCGCGCACGACGTATACAAAATCATCGGCACCATACTGCGCACGCACTTGATGCCACTCACCAAGTTGTTTGCGCAAACTCGGGTCCATGGCAAGCACCACTTCTTGGTAACGCTGACGTAATAGCAACACTTCTGGAGTCACGTCTTGGTCAACCAAATCTTCAGGCCGGTACTGCGACTGAATCACCGGCACATCATCACCAAACTCGCGGAGCACCCGTGCCAGCGCATCGGCGCGCCCGGCGAGCTCTGCTGTCGAATCGGTGTCGGCCTTGTGTTTGCGCACGGCTGCCGAAATTTCTGATAAATAACGAACACGCTCCGGCGGCACAACCACATGGACATCCTTATTGCGTTCGGGTGCTTCCCCAGGATCCCAATCGCGACCACTGCGCGTGGCAATCTGCTGCATCACCCAAGTGAATAGATGATCCACACCGATATCGCCAAAGCGGCTGGCAGCCGTGAGGAACACCGGCATATCATTCAAATCCGTTTCGAAGAGTTGACGATTGCGTTGCATCGTCTTCGCTACTTCGCGCCGCGCATCTTCTGCACCGCGTTTATCCGCTTTGTTCAACACCACTCCATCGGCGAAATCGAGCATGTCGATTTTCTCCAACTGCGTGGGTGCGCCGAACTCCGGGGTCATGACATACAGCGACAGATCGCATAAATCGGTTACGGCACTATCGCTCTGACCAATTCCCGCCGTTTCTAAAATAACCAAGTCGTAGCCAGCTACGCGCATGGCCAGCAAGGAATCGCGCACGGCTTCGGAAGTGGCCGAGTGGGCGCGGCGAGTGGCCATCGAGCGCATAAAAACACGCGGTCCTTTGGCAGCATTCATGCGGATACGGTCGCCGAGCAAAGCACCACCGGTGCGGCGGCGGCTAGGGTCAACTGACAAAATGCCGATAGTGCGGGTCGGGAAGCGATCCAGAAAACGGCGCACGAGTTCATCCGTTAACGAAGATTTGCCGGCACCACCGGTACCGGTCATGCCGAGAATCAGCGGCGCGTGGTCGGTCAGTTGCTGGGTAAAAGCGCTACGCAAGTCTTCCAGGCGCGCCCGCACGTCGGCGGGGCATTGTTCTTCATGCAACTTTTCAAGAATCGTAATTGTTTGGGCAACGGCCGCTGCTTGACGATGGGGGAGTCCTGCTGGGATTTCAGCATCCGCTTGCACGGTAGAAAAATCGGCGCGCGTCATCATGTCGCGAATCATGCCAACCAATCCCATCAAGCGGCCATCTTCTACGGAGTAAATGCGTTCCACACCCGCGGCGTGCAGTGCTTTGATTTCGCTATCGGTAATCGTGCCGCCGCCGCCGCCGAACACCCGGATGTGACTGCAGCCGCGTTGTTGCAACAGCTCCACCATGAACTTGAAGAACTCGACGTGCCCACCTTGATAGGAGCTAATCGCGATCGCCTGCGCATCTTCTTCAATCGCGGCTTCGACAATTTCTTCCACGCTGCGGTTGTGGCCAAGGTGAATGACTTCTGCACCTTCTTGTTGCAAAATCCGCCGCATGATGTTGATCGCGGCATCATGTCCATCGAACAACGAAGCCGCTGTTACAAAACGTAACTTGTTGGTGGTGGAAAAATCTTTGGCGTGCGAGTTCACGAGTTCAGTTTGGGTGGTCATGACGGAGGGGTTTCTATGGCCGGGTGCGGGCCGGACTTGTAGCGGATGCGATCCAGGTAAGTCTGTAGTTCGGAGCGCAAGGTATGCAAATCATCGATGCGCTCGGCTACTTCGGCGAGGCGTGCCAGAAGCAGTGCATCCAAATGGGCAAGCATGGCCGGCGTGGCGCCAGAGCCAAAGGTGCGGTTCAGCTCGGCAATCTCACCAAGGCTAAGCCCCAGTTTCTTCAGCCGCGTGATGAAACGTAGCCGCTCGAGAGCGTCTGCACCATATTGACGCCGCCCGTTGGGCCCTCGAGAGCTTGCAGCCAGCAAACCGAGCTCACCGTAATACCTTATGGTACGGGAGCTTACACCGCCTTCCTGAGCTAGATCAGCGATGTCGAGGGTGCCGTCAGCGAGGGCCATGGTATCAGTATACCCTAGGTTGCCAGTTTGCGTCAACTGGTAGGCAGCGATGGTCTAGACCTTTTGCGGGCACAAATCGTTCAGCAAGCACCCAGCACAACGAGCCGTGCGTGCGGTGCAAGTGGCGCGGCCGTGATCAATCAAACTGTGGCTGACTTTCACCCACAGATCTTGCTCAAAAGCCTTCATCAAATCGCGCTCGATTTTGACCGGATCCATCTCCCGTGAGAAGCCCATACGCCGCGCGATACGCCCCACATGCGTATCGACCACCACCCCGACTTTGATGCCAAACGCAGTGCCCAGGACGCAGTTGGCGGTCTTACGCGCGACCCCTTGCAGAGTCAGTAACTCGGGCATGGTTTGTGGCACGGCGCCGCCGAAATCGCGCATGATGATGGTTGCAGTACCGAGCAGACTTTTGGCCTTGCTACGAAAGAAACCCGTGGTGCGTACCAGTTCCTCCAGCTGCTCCAGGGTGGCTTTTGCCATAGCAGCAGCATCTGGAAAGCGCCGAAACAGTGCGGGCGTGACTTTGTTGACCCGCACATCGGTGCACTGCGCCGACAAAATGGTAGCAATCAATAATTCAAAAGGCGTTTTCCAATCCAGCGCTGTGCGGGTTTCGGGATAGTGTTCCAGCAAACGCCGCATGACCTCAGCCGCACGCCTTTCGCGATCGCCGACACCTTCCCGAGCAGGGAAATCGCGGTTACGTTTGCGCGGCAGGGTAGGAGCTGACATCAGTCGTTATCGTAGGACAAGATGAGCTCTTCCGCCGCACCGCAATTGCCCGAGGCCCCGTGGGTGTTGTTTCGCATTCAGCTGCCGTCAATGTGGGATGAAAGTTTGGTGTGGCTGCTTGCTGAGCATGATTTTGGCAGCGCTAGCGCGGATACGACTTACCCCGCTGGGATGGTGGCCACTGCCCTCCCTAGTGCCGCTATCCCTAGTGCCGCGTGGCCATGTGAAGTGTGTGTCTCTGTTGCGGCCCCGCGTGCGCCAGCCTTGCGCGCTGCATTACCGATATGGCTGGCTCAGCTGGGGCTCACCGAGCAGGATTGGCATTGCCACGAACAGCCGCATGACGTGGCTGCTTATTCCGATCCCAGTCTCTGGCAGCAGGCGTGGAAGCCGTTTCGTTGCGCCGGTTATGTAGTCCATTCGGATTTTCACGCGCTGAAGACTTTGTCCTTACGCGCTACGGATATCCCACTGACGCTCAAAACCGGATCCGCTTTCGGCACTGGCTCGCACCCAACCACGCGCCTTGCTTTGAAAACTTTGCACAAATGGTGTGCCGATGGCCCGCCGCCGCGTCTGCTTGATGTCGGGACAGGATCGGGAATTTTGTCGGTTGCGGCTGCCCTGGGAGGGGTAAAAGAAGTGGTAGGCATGGATCCCGATCCATTTAGCGCAGCCCAGGCCAATGCGATGGCCGCATTGAATGGCGTCAGCAGCGCTTGCAGTTTTTGGCGCGGTGGATTTGAAAGTGCTGCTGGCCAATGGCCCGCGGTGGTGGCCAATTTGGTGGCCGACATCATCCAGGAGGGCGCGGGTTCGCTCGGTCGTCTCGTCGCCCCAGGTGGCAAACTTTTCGCCGGCGGGATTTTAGAGTGCCATTGGGAAGCCACGGCCTCTGCCTTGGCAGCGCAAGACTTGAAAATTCTCAGCCGAAGTGGCTGTGGAAGGTGGTTAGCCGGAATTTGGGTTAAATCATAAGTCCCTTATTTGCAATGATTTATGGGGCAGTCTACAAAGCTGGAAAATAATAGAAGTTTTTCCTAAAGTCCACTACCATCCTGGCCGATGGAATAGTTGCTGCGAATGGTTTTTCCAACTAGAACGTCGCTGGGGATAGCGACCTCTAGTATGTAGCAAGGGGAAAGGAAACCAGCGACCGGAAACGGCCGCTGGTTTTTTCGTATTTAAGGAAGCACCAAAGACCAGCTTCTACTCGCTAGCTGGTTTGAACAGGAGAGCCCCCGAGTTCAGGCAGTAACGCTTGCCAGTGGGTTGCGGGCCGTCGTCAAAAACGTGGCCCAAGTGGGCATCACAGTGGCTACAGCGAATTTCCGTGCGAACACGGGGCGCCAAGCTGCGGTCCTCCAGATAAATCACCGCATCTTCGACCACGGGCTGGAAGAAACTCGGCCAGCCACAGCCGGCGTCGAACTTGGTATTGGAGAGGAACAAATCCTGGCCGCAGCCCACGCACTCGTAGATGCCCAGATCCGTTTTATCCCAATAAATTCCTGTGAAAGGGCGCTCCGTGCCCGCTTCCCGCGTGATGTGATACTGCTCAGGTGTGAGGCGTTCCCGCCATTGGGCTTCGGTGAGTTGCAAGGGCTGGTTGGCTGCGGAGCGGAGTTCTTGGTTGGGTTCCTGCTCGGCGGAGTAGTCTTCTGAAGGCATGGCAGTGTTTGGGGCTGTGTACGAATCGCTGGAGCAGGCCGCAATCGGCAGTAGGCTCAGTAAAAAAAGTAGTAGTGTGTATTTCAAGTGAATCGCAGTAGCGGCGGGTGAAACATAGCCCCAAATCGGGCGGAATGCTTATTTTTGTGGTACTTTAATGCATCAGCCCATGAACTCAACTCCTCAGCTTGCCTTTTCTGGCCTGGCGTTCTGCCTGGCCTCTCTTTTTGGGAGCTCCTCAGCTTCCGCCCAAGTTCCACTCACTAGTGAAGTGGTTGCGAGCGGTTTCTCCCAAGCTCTGTTTCTCACCCACGCCCCGCATGACCGAGATCGGCTATTCGTAGTCCAGCAGGCTGGCCTCATCAGAATCATCAAGAATGGCACGGTCTTGGGCACCCCATTTTTGGATGTCACCGCTTTGAACAGTAGCGGTGGTGAGCGTGGTTTATTAGGCATGGCCTTTCATCCAGATTACAGCAACAACGGTTGGGTATTTGTCAACTACACCAATAACGGCGGCGCCACCGTGGTGGCGCGCTACACCGTTTCCGCCAACCCCGATGTACTGGATGCCAATAGCGCGCAAATTTTATTGACGATTAGTCAGCCCTATTCCAACCATAATGGTGGCTGCATTCGTTTCGGCCCCGATGGCTATCTGTACATCGCTACTGGCGATGGCGGCAGCGGTGGAGATCCCGGCAACCGCGCGCAAAACGGCACGGTGCTGTTGGGGAAAATGTTGCGCCTGGATGTGGATAACGGTTTGCCGTACACCATTCCGCCAAGCAATCCCTTCGTCGGCAATCCACTCGTGCTGGATGAAATCTGGTCGCTGGGTTTGCGTAACCCGTGGCGTTTTAACTTCGATTCGCTGACAGGCGATTTGTACATTGCTGACGTCGGCCAAAACGCGTGGGAGTATATCCATGTGGAGGATGCAGGTTCGGCGGGCGGCCTCAACTACGGATGGCGTATTGTGGAAGGCACGCATTGCTATAACCCTTCGAGTGGTTGCAATACCACTGGTTTAGAATCGCCGGTGTTTGAATATGCGCATCGTTCTTCACCAACGTTCCGCAACTGCATCATTGGTAGCGAGGTGTACCGCGGCCGCAATATGGCAACCATGCAGGGGCGCTACTTCTTTACCGATGCGGGCAGTCAGGAGTTGTGGTCGTTGCGTTATGACGGCGCTGGCGGGTACACCGATTTTACCGATCACACTGCGCAAACAGGAGTGTTAGGCACCGGCCGTTCGCTCGGCACGGATGCGGATGGTGAAGTTTATGTCGTTGATTACTCGCAAGTGCGCAAACTCGTGCCGTCCGGTTTACGACTCGATGTGCCGCATTTGTTTGCAGGCGTCGCCGAAACCTTGGTGGTGAAAAATGCTACGCCAAGCAGTCCGGTTTACTTGGCGTACTCCATGGCTGGTCTTGGCAGTACTCCAGTGGCCGCTTTGGGTATCGTGATGAATCTGCGCAACCCAGTGCATGCCGCCACCAAGACGGCAAATGTTGCTGGAACGGCTTCGTTCGCGGTTGTGCCTCCAGGTGGGCTTTATAATCGCACCATCTACCTTGAAGCCGTTCAAGTTGGCAAGGTTTCAAACGTCGTTGCCGAGTTTGTCGAGTAAGATCAAGCCCGCAGCTGCGGAATTTGCTTTGCGCTTATTCTGCAGCTGCTTTGCGGCGGCCCGCGTCGAAGGAAAGATTGCCAGGGCCAAGGATCAGTAGGAGCAGGAAGGCAAGCATGAAAAAGCCTGTGCCTAGGCCATCGACACGATTCACGAAGAACAGGTAAGACACCGGCTCCTGCAGCAGCCCTATTTGAATCGCAGCACCGATTGCGCTCACGGCTAGCATTAAACCGGCGGCTTTACGCATAAAGAGCCCAGTGATAAGGAACATCGAGCCGAAAAACTCGACGACGCCAAATAGCAAAGTGACAAAGTAAGCGGCGGGCACGCCGGCGTCGCTGAGTAAGGCGGCATAAGCTTGGCGCGATTCTTCCACGAAGACCTTGCCGTGCCCCGCCCAGTAAGCAAGCCCCGCACCCGCAGCCACGCGCAAGAAAAGCAATAACCAGTCTTTCATGCGCTTAGTGTATCCTTTTCAACATGAGAATCTTGCTTGGCAGTGGCGGTTTCGGCAGCGAAGAGCGGCGCGCCTTGTTGTGCACCGAAATGCGCAGATTTTTTGGCGACGTGCAGCGCATTCTATTCGTGCCCTATGCGCTGCACGATCACCAGGCCTACCGCAAGGCGATGGTGGAGCGCGGTTTTTCTGCTGGCTATGAGTTCGTGGGCATAGATTCCTACGCCAACCCCATCGCGGCCTTGGCTGAGGCCGAGGCGGTCTATGTGGGCGGTGGCAACACCTTCCGGCTCACTCATGATTTGCATCGCTACGGCCTGCTCGAACCGATGCGCCAACGGGTTGCGGAGGGTATGCCCTATATGGGTGTTTCTGCTGGCACCAATGTGGCTTGTCCCACGATGCAAACCACGAACGATATGCCGATTGTGATGCCGCCAAGTTTCGAAACATTAGGTTTAGTCCCATTTCAAATTAATGCACACTACTATCCTGGCCAGGTTTGGGTGCAAAAAGACGGAGCGTTCCTAGAGCATTTAGGCGAAACCCGCGCGGATCGTATCCGCGAATACCATGAAATGAATTCCTTGCCGGTGCTGGGGCTCAGCGAAGGAACTTTTTTATTACGTGAAGCTGCGCGTTATGAACTCCGAGGGGGCAACGCAGTTCTCTTCCGCGCAGGGTTTCCGGAGCTCGAGTTAAAGGCAAACCTTGACTTGGCCGATATATTTATCGGATAATCCGCTGAGCCCAAGCCTACCCCTCAAATGAAACGTATCCTCGTTGTAGATGATGAAGCAGATGTACGCCGCGTCGCGTGCTCGTTCTTAGAAGACGCTGGCTACGAGACCCTTGAGGCCGCGAATGGCGTCGAGGCTATTGAGGTCATGTTGCGTATCCCTTGTGATTTGGTGCTGACTGATTTGGTCATGCCAGAAAAAGAAGGCGCAGAGACTGTGATGGAATTGCGCAAGACCTATCCGGGTTTGGCCATCATTGCGATGTCCGGTGTAGTCGGGGCAGAGTTTTACCTGCGTGCTGCGCGGATGCTTGGAGCCGGCGCCACTTTGTTGAAACCCTTCACGCGTGAAGAGTTGGTGGAATCGGTGGAAGCCATGTTGGTTTCTTGAGCAACGGTTTCGTTGCGCCGCGGCTGTTGGGGTAATGCGAATCCTTAGCGCTTTGGCGTTGGGTAAACCGCAAGGCTCCGATTCCCTTTGGTATCGTAGGCTTCCACTGCAAACAGAAAATCATCTTTGCTGTAGCCTTTGAGAGTTGCAGTAGTGACCTTGCCCACATCATGGCGCTCACTCCAAGTAGCCTCCTCGGTGTGGCGCACTAGAATTGCATAACCACCAAGATCTGCTTCTAGATTGGCTTGCCAATTCAAGGTGGTGTTGGGTGTGAGCTCACGAATACTCACCGTGACTGCACTTGGTGGCGCAGGTGCAGAAGCCATTTCCAAGATGGCGCTGGCAACACTGGTTGCAACACGACCTACATAAGCGAAATCCACGAACTCCGGTAAGTCACCAAACTGCGTTCCATTTTCCACCCGCACGTCCTGATGTTGATGAGTGTAATTTTCGTGGGGCTCGGTGAGGCGCACCGCAGCCCAACCTTCTTGATTGAAGGCACGATGGTCACCGCCACGCAAGTAGCGGTCTTGGCGTAAGATCAAAGTGAGCTCAAAACCAGGTATTGTGGCCTCTGCAGTACGTTTTAGATAGCGAGCAACCTGACGTGAGGGAGCATCATTATCACTACCAACGACGGCGGCACCCTTGGTGGGAATGCCCTCGCTGAACACCCGCAAACGGTTTGGCTCTAATTTTCCAGAAGTGCCGACGGCGCCACCCACGATATCCATCGTGAACATGGCTTCCACATGCTTACCTTGTTCTTGCCAATACTTTGCTTGCGCGGCAGCACCAAGCAATCCTTGTTCTTCTCCAGCCACGGCAAGGAACACCACCGTTGCGCGCGGCTGCCAACCACTTAGCAAACGCGCTGCTTCTAAAACGGCAACCGTACCGCTTGCGTCATCGTTTGCACCCGGCGCAGCGCTTTCCCCATCGGTTGGAGAAGTTGGCATGGAATCGTAATGACCAGAAATCACTATCAAACGATTCGGATCCACACCTGGAAGGGTGGCCACCACATTGGCCAAACGAATCCCTTCGGGAGTGCGTCGGCCGGGTGGCAAATCAAAAAATTGCAACTCCACCTGCAGCTTGTTTGCGTGGTATTTTGTGGAGATGGATTGCATCTCATCGCGCAGCCAGCGACGTGCGGCACCGATGCCGTGGGTGTCGGATTCTGTCTCAGATAGCGTGTTGCGGGTGCCAAAAGAGACTAACTTGTTGATATCTGCCCCGATGCGTGCGGGGTTACCAAGCCCGACGGGCTGCTGGGGGAGGGCAAGACAGAGAAGGCCAGCGGAAAGGGATAGGAGCATGGCCGAATCATAACGAGTGCCTATTCCGGGGCATCTTGGGTTTGTGGAAAACCTGTGGAAAACTTGTGGAATGCCCGCAGAAAAACTCCATAACAAAGGAGTTAGGACGATAGTTGGGGCTGAAGCTTGCATGCCTCAGCCCCAAAAAAAGGATTTAGGATTGCACCGAAACGGTGAAATTTGTTCCTTCGAAGGCCTGCAGAGTGGCCAACTCATCGTAATCCGCGTTGACGAGAATGGTTGCGGATTCAGTGGAAATATCAAACTTTGCATGCTCTACCCACGGTAAAGCTGAGAGGGTGGCCTCAATTTGGCCACCTCATTTGGTTTGTCAGGTGGCACCTTTAATGGCGAGAACCACTGTGTGGCTCACAGGGGCTTCAGCCTGAGGAGCAGCCATATCGGCTGCACGGGAAGGTTCTGCTGCAGATTGAGGCTGGGCGCATGCACCCAGGGCCAAAACAGGCAACAGAACAAGTAGGGAATGTTTGTTCATACTGACATCCTAGACCACGCTGCGTAGCGACTACACTAAATACATGGAGAATTCTTTCCGCCAGTTTTGGACTTTGGATCCAGAAGTCACCTTCATCAATCATGGATCGTATGGCGCTTGCACAAAAGTAGTGCAGGCGCGTCAGCAAGAACTTCGTGAAGAGATGGAGCGCGAACCTGTGCGCTTCATGGGGCATCGCACGACCATGTTTGATCAAGCGCGCGCGAGCCTTGCAGCGTTTTTGGGTGCGGAGGCCGATGATCTTGCACTGGTGCCAAACGCAACGCATGGCGTGAATGCCGTCATCCGTTCGCAACGCTGGCAGGCCGGCGATGAAGTTTTGGTTACCGATCATGAATACAACGCCTGTCGCAATGCGCTCGATTTCGCGGCGCAACGATGGGGCGCAAAAGTGGTGGTTGCAAAAATTCCATTTCCTCTTGAAAATCCGCAACAGGTTGTTGACGCGCTGTTGGCCGCCGTTACAAGTCGTACGGTTTTTTGTTTGGTGGATCATATTACCTCGCCAACTGCATTGGTCATGCCGCTGGAACACATCCTGCCGGCTTTGCAAAAACGCGGCATTAAAGTATTGGTGGATGGGGCGCATGCGCCTGGGCAAATCGCGTTGAATATGAAAGCCCTTGACCCGGACTATTACACCGGCAACTTACACAAGTGGGTTTGTGCTGCGAAGGGTAGCGCCATTTTGTACGTGCGTCAGGAACTTCAAGAGGGCATCCATCCAGCCGTCATCAGTCATGGCTATAACGCCAGCACTGCTTCTCGGAGTCGATTCCTGCAGGAGTTTGATTGGACTGGAACCTTCGATTTAACTGCCTGGGCGACCATTCCGGTGGTATTGGATTCCATGGCCGCAATGCTGGAAGGGGGTTGGCCGGCCATCATGGCGCACAACCGCGCTTTGGCACTGGAGGCGCGTGATTATCTATGTAGCGCCTGGGAGCAAACGGCAACTGCGCCAGACAGTATGGTGGGCAGCATGTCTACCATCATGGTGCCCAATGACATCATTAAGCGCATCGAAGAGCGCGGCGTCAACTTGTATTCCGAATTGAATCACCAGTGGGGGATTCAAGTGCCGGTGATTCCGTTGCCAGCTCCACTCGGTACTGCGGTGCGTATTTCGGCGCAGCTTTACAACACCATGGATGACTACCATAAGCTAGCCACGGCAATTTTGAGTTTGCGTGCTTAATGGTCGATGCGCGTGACTTCGTAACCGAGCGCGCGTAATCCTTCCACCACACTGTCTGGCCCCGCGAAGTGCAAACTGCCAAAGGCGAACATATAGCTGCGGCCTTCAGAGGCCTGTAGCTTTGCGTCGATGCGCGCAACCATGGCGCGGTTTCGGACCAAAGTGATGGCCTCCCATGCACGTTTTTGTACCGGATCTTCTAGGTCGGTTTCTGCCATCGCGAAGTTCCACAGGGCGTCGGGGTCGCCGGCAATGTACAGCTCCAACAATTGCTGTACCGAGGAAACTCCATTAGCCTGCTCCTCGCGTAGCTTCGTCAGGGTGATTTCAAGTATGTGAATCTGATCCTCTAAACTGCCGATGGTAAGTGCCGCAAGCTGTTCCTCAATGGTTTCCACAGCACCGATTTCCTTACCGCTGGCTTTGGCACGTGCAGTCAGCAAAAAATCCAAAGCTTGGCCCCCCTGCAGTAAGGGGATGGCGTCGATTTGCGCGAGGTTGAGGGCGACAAACCAGGGGCGATGTGCATCATGGGCTTCGGCTCGGCCGAAACCGCGTGATTGCAGATAGGAATCCAGCTCGGCCCAAGTGGCTGGCGGTAGCAGTTTGCGCAGGCTGAGGCCTTCGGGCAACATTCCAGCGCTTGCCATTTTTGCACCCGCAGCTGGAGTAGATTCCCCGGCCTCGGTGTAGAAGGCGTCGACACTTTCGAAAGCAGCGGCGACAGCTGGATGCAAGTGAGTCACGCGTGGATCGGACACATGCATGGTGCCGAATAAGTAGGCTTGGGCACCGTTACCACTTACTTTCCACAACAGCGGTGCGCTGATAGCAGAAGGCGTTTGGCCGCAGGAAATGAGCACAAAGGAAACGCATAGGAGCAGGCCGCAAAGCGTTCGGATGGGGCTGGGCGGGCGAATCATGGCCGGAGCATAGTCCATTTTCGGTTGGCGAGGGAATGGGAACCGCCGCCGAGGAGTGCGGACTACTCTGCTGGCACTGAGATTTCACGACCTGTTGCGACGCAGTTCGCATCCACCTCAAGGAACCGGAATCCTTCTTGTGGGGCACCCACCATGCGCAATTCGTTGCCCGGCAGATACTCCCAAACCAATCCCTGACGGGGATCCTCACAGCCGCCCCATAGGTCTACCATCCAAAACGTATCCTCTTGCAAAGTGATTCCCAGGGGTAGAGTCTCCAAGTTTGGAACCATCCGACTTCGCACTAAAGCATAATGGTTAAGCTGCGTGGGGCTAGGATCGTGAATCACCAGTGGCTCAAAGCCCGCGGCGGCAATCACCATGGTGCAACCTTCCGCAGAGTTCTCCAAAGTGAATTGGCTTGTTCCCTGGCCGTCTGTTTGTACGCCTCGGGCAAGGTTGCATCTCGGTTCCGAGCTCGTCAGAGGGCGAATCCAAGCAAGTGGCACGGCCGCGCCTTCTGCATTCGTAACCAGGAAGCGGAACTCCTGTAAGGCTGGGAAGCGGAAAACCGGCTCCGAGTCCGTTGCCTGTGTTTGGGCTTGATGGATGCCTGCGACGAGGGTTACTTTGGTGTCGTACGAGCCACTCGGAATGTTCTCGGTGAGGAAGTAGCCGGGCTGGGGGCGATGGCGCACATTGAATTGGATTGGAAAGGATGGGCCGCCGTCCACTTGAAGTGGCACGCTAAAGTTGGCTTTGGAAAGCGCGATTTGGAATTCAGCGGCGGAATCATCGGCGAGCAAGACCTGGCCTGCAAGGCTGCTGTCAAAATCAGGAAGCTGTAGGAGTGCTGCGAAATGTTCACCTTGCGTAGGCAGACGGAACTTTCCCTGGAAAATGCACGGCGAAGATGGCCACAGCAGATAGAGCTCTTCCCCGGCAACCGCTAACAGGTGAATTTCGCCCACGCTGTTGGTGACTAGCCTAGGGTTGGAGTTATCCCGGCGCTCCAAACATTGAATGAGTAGTTCCGCGTCGACTACCGGAGTGCCATCGCTGTGAAGTAGCTGCAGAGTGAGCGGAATGTGTGGTTTTTCTTGCAAGGAAAAGACGATGGTGCCGTTGTGTTGTTCCTCAAGCTCGCTGCGGGTGACGCCGAGTATATTCCAAGGAGTACCAAGGTCATCAACGACTCGCAAATCGAAAGGAAACGGGCTGTCCTGCCATAAGGGGAGTTGGAAAGTGCCATTGGGAGCTACGGAAAGCTCCAAGGTGGCCCAACCGTAGTCCAATTGATCCGCGCCGGTAAGCCGTGGCGGCCAACGTAGGTTGCGTACTTGTTTACGCAGAGAGGCGCTGGCGACTCGACGTTGAGGATCCGGAAGTTCGATGCGCGCCGGGTGGTAGGTGAGCGGAAACATTTCTATTTCCAGCACAGGACTGGTGTCGGCATTGATATTCGCGGTGACTGGTTCGTAACCGGGAGCATGAATCACAATCTCGAACACCGCGGGTTCGAACTGAACGCCGGGATACCACAAGGTGCCGTTAGTAGACTCCATGGGGATTTCCATTAACTCTCCAAACTCATCAAACTCTAAGCGTGTATAGTATCGCCCGCTATAAGTTGCGGAAGGAATCGGCTGACCATTGCTGGCATCCACCGCGCGCACTGTGATATTGGTGGGAAGCGGCGCGCACTTCACTAGCTGTGGTTCGAGTGCGGACTCCGCATTGATAAGGAATGTTTGCTCATAATATGCAAAACAATCATCCATGGAAATCGAGTACGTTGCGGGGCCAGGCAGCAGGGCCTCTACGAATCCATCGGACCCACTGAGGAAATATCCTGTAGGCTGGTTGAGCGATTTGGCTTCGAGGATAACTCCGGCCACAGGATTTCCAGAAGCATCCACCGCGCGTAGAGTTTGCAGCGTAGAGCCCACACTTAGTGGAAGTTCCACTTGCTCCGCCGGGTAGCTCGCAACAGCAGTGAGGGTTGGGTTCAGGTAGCCTTCGACCTTAGTGCGCAAGGTGAAGTCGGTGACGGCATTGGGCAGTTGCAGGGCGGCGTATCCATCTTCATTGGTGGTGAAGAAAAGGGTAT
>CALFOT010000033.1 GCA_937919925.1 uncultured bacterium
GTTCCAACTGGCATGCGGAAAGTGAACAAATTTTTATTGGGCATTTCACTCGGAACGGTTTGGCCGTACATGCGACGACCTTCACCTAAGAAGAAATCACAGGTATCAATTACTTCTTGCACATCGCCGAGGGCTTCGCGATAGACCTTGCCCATTTCGCGAGTAACCAGCTTGGAAAGTGCTTCCTTGTTATTCTCGAATAACCGACCAGCGTTTGCAATTACCCGTCCTCGGGCAGGTGCTGGCATCTTTGCCCACGATTTTTGAGCGGCTTTTGCACGTCGCGCTGCAGCGGCGATGTCGTCGGCAGTTGCTAACTTAGTTTCAATAACAACGTCACTCAGATTTGTTGGGTTTAGCGATTTGATGGTGGACACCAGGGCCTCTTTCATTGACGATAAAGTAACTAACATGTCTAAGAATGCCAGTACAAATCACCAAACAGTAGCCGGGGTAATCCTGGATTTGCTATGGGAAGCAGGAGTTCGCAAAACATTTGGTATTCCTGGTGTGCATAACCTCGCGTTCTGGGATGCCCTTGGACCACAGCGCCCAGAAATCATAGGAGTTAGGCACGAACAAACCACTGCCTATGCAGCCGATGGCGTGGCTCGAACCACAGGTTCCCTTGGTGTCGCGTTAACAACGACTGGACCTGGGGCGGCAAATACCTTGGGCGCATTTGGCGAGGCTGCCATCAGCGGTTCGCCGGTGTTCGTCATTTCATCGGAAGCGCCAATTGGAAAGCGCTCAAAAGATGGCGCTCGCGGGTTGCTGCATGAAATGGATGATCAAGCGGCGATGTTTGCACCGTTGGCAAAAAAACTAGCTGGTGTATCAATGGCAATAAGTGTGACCGACGGCGTTACTGCCGTGGATGTTGCTGCCGAGATGATTCGTGATCTGTTGCGCGCACCGGTTGGCGCAGGATATCTTGGTATCCCTGCGGACATCTTGGCGCAGCAGTTCACCGGAACGAAGCCAAAACTTGAGCTCGGTCAAGAAATTATTGAAGTAGATATTTCTGCGGCGCATGCTGCTCTAGAAACTTCCAAGAAAATCGTGATCTGGGCTGGTGGTGGCGCTGTTGATTCCTCCGATTCCATTTGGGCTCTTGCGGATCATTGGAATTCACCAATTCTGACTTCCTTTGCAGGACGGGGAATCGCTGCCGATTCGAACCTGACTTTGGCGGCGCCAATTCATGAGCCAGAAATTGAAGCGGTGTTGGCACAAGCTGATGCACTTGTGGTTTTTGGCAGCCAACTTGATGGAATGAATACTAAGAACTGGGCAATCTCGTGGCCAAAAACAATTGTGCTCGTTGACATAGATCCAACAAAAACAATGCGCAATGTTGATCCAACCGCAGTAGTTTTGAATAACAACATAAACGGTGTTGCCTCTGCGTTGCTGGCAGGAACTTCAGCGCTTGAATCTTGGGTTGAAGTTTCATCGGTTAACAAAACGGTGCGGGATCGCTTGCGCGTGGGTGAAAAATCCAAACGTGGGATCGCATTAGTCGAAGCGATTGAAAACCATTGGCCGGCGGATGCTGCAATTGTTTGCGACATGTCGGTGTGCGGATATTGGACTGGCGTTTATGCGCAACAACCTCGCCCACGCCGGATTGTTTATCCAGTTGGTTGGGGCACACTTGGCTTTGGACTTCCCGCAGCAATTGGGCCAGCAGCAAATGGCACCCGCACACTTGCCGTATGTGGTGATGGTGGGGTGGCTTTTGCGCTTGGCGAACTCGCAACCATCGTGCAAGAAAATTTGCCTTACACGCTTTTGATTTTTGATGATGGCGGCTACGGCATGCT
>CALFOT010000034.1 GCA_937919925.1 uncultured bacterium
TTCATTGCGCACCTCAATCTGCGAACTGGTAGAAACTG
Source organism: uncultured bacterium (assembly GCA_937919925.1). GTDB lineage: Bacteria > Planctomycetota > UBA1135 > UBA1135 > UBA1135. The sequence goes on from CALFOT010000034.1 coordinate 39, forward strand.
AATTCCCGTAAAGGCCCGCTAAGGTGGCGCCAAACATAGCTTCTGGGAGCGTGGCGGAAGAGCGCGCTGCCGCAGCCACCGAATGATTGGCAATGGGCAGCCACCCGTAGGCTCCAAAACGACGCGCGGACTGATGAAAGTCAATCACCATACCGCTATCGTTGTCGCCAAAGACCGGGAGTTCGTTGCCATGATTGGCGAGAATACAACATACGCGGACTCCACGTATCAGGAGTGGCTCCAAGCCAGCTGCGACGGTTGCACGGCGACGCTTCATCAAGGAAAAACCAAGCGCCACCATATCTAAGCTGAGCCGGTGATAGGTTGGCGAAAATTCAATGTGCAGGCCTTCTGCGCTAAACTGTTCAAGACAGGCCGTGCGAAAGTTTTGTGCCGGTATATCGTGTGGCCCGTCGCTTGGGGCAGCAAATTCTTCCAGGAAATAAACCCCTAAAGCTGTCGCAAGGTAATGGTTGCCCTGCACATCGGAGGTCTCTGGGAAGCGGCGCAAATAGTGCAAGTGCTCGCCAGCGCTAACAAGTAGCTGCTTCAAGGCAGCCTCCTCAAGTTTATTTTCAAGCAAACTGAACGTTAGCAATAAGTTGACCGCGCGGATCGCGACCTCCATGGAACTAATCCAATTGACCCCAACCCCATAAGGATTTTCCTGCACCCAATCTTCAAAAAGATCCATCGCGGCAGCAACACGCTTGGCGCTCGTGCCTGCATCTGCATCCAATTGGCTTGCGAGTGCTGCGGCGCACAACCACTGCATACGACTTTTCTCCCACGGCACTTTGACGTCGCAGCGGCTGTCGGCCATTACGTAATTGATGTCAGCGAAATACTTACGTGGCCAAGCAAAGTTATGGAAATCATCCAGCGCCCAATTCCCCGTGCGTAAAACGAAATCGCCATAGCCAAGGCAACGCCGACGCCCGGCGTCAAAATCAGCCGCCAGCGCCGCCACCAGATTCTCATCGCTGTGCCCCAAGCGGCGAAATTCCGCCACAAGGTCTGTCCGCAAGGCTGCACCCAAAGCGCGCTTCTTTTCCAACTCCACCTCATAACCGCCGCTAAAACGCCGACCACTTGCCGCCGCTTTCATCACCACCCCGCGCAATCTTTTTTTTCGCCATTCGATGCCCGCTTTCAGCCGCAAAAACTTCCACGGAGATTCGCGCAACCGCCCAAGGATGTATTTCGAGCGATTCAGCCTAGAAGCTAACTTGGAAACCATGCCTTCACCGCCGCCGCGATCCGCTGGGACGCCCTTCCATCCCCATAAGGGTTGTGGGCGGTAGCCATGGCTTGATAAACAACGGGGTTCGTGAGTAGCTCGGTAACCCCATCCACAATTTTTTCTTCTTCCGCCCCCACAAGACGCACGGTACCCGCCTCCAGACCTTCGGGGCGCTCGGTGGTATCGCGCATCACCAAGACGGGTTTGCCTAAACCTGGGGCCTCTTCTTGTACGCCGCCAGAATCTGTCAACACCACGGCGGCGTGCTTCATTAGCGCCACAAATGGGCGATACGGCATCGGTTTGAGCAAGAAAACATTTGGCAAGTTACCGAGGTTCTCAGTGACCGGACCGCGCACGTGTGGATTCAGGTGCACTGGGTAGATGAAACGATGATCCGGAAAACGCTTCGCCAAAGTGCACAACGCGCTGCATATTTGTTCGAAACCGCCGCCGAAATTTTCGCGACGATGCCCCGTAACGAGTACATAAGGAAAATCGCGCCAAGCGGGGCCTAGCGAATCCTGCACAAAACCATCCACTTCCGCTTGGGTTTCAGCGAACTCATGCCGCGCGCTTTCCAACTGAAGGGCATCAATCACGGTATTGCCCGTGACAAAAATACTCTCCTCGGCGACCCCTTCTTTGCGCAAATTACCCGCCGACCATTCCGTCGGGGGAAAATGTAAAGCGGCGAGCGGGGTCACTAATCTACGATTGGCTTCCTCGGGAAAGGGGCTTTGCATATTTCCCGTACGCAAGCCCGCCTCCACATGCCCGACCGGAATTTTGCGATAGAAACACGCGAGGGCGGCCATCAACACCGTGGTTGTGTCGCCTTGCACTAAAGCAAAATCCGGTTTCTCCGCAGCCAGGAAAGCGTCAACCTTGGTCATAAGACGGGCCGACAAGCCGGCCAGCGTTTGATCCGGCGTCATCACGTCTAAATCAAAGTGAACCGGAATTTCAAATAGATCCACAACCTGTTGCAGCATCTCCCGATGCTGGCCCGTGGAAACCACAATCGGCTCCAAACCATCGGTAGCTTGAAGGGCGCGCACCACGGGAGCCATCTTGATGGCCTCAGGGCGGGTACCCATAAAAACGGCGATGCGATGAACCATGCGGGAGTCCAAAAACAGAATCAGGAGTTGATGGATGCAAGCGCGCCGCAAGCATCAATGACAATTTTCTCGGCTAGCTGTGCGGCGCGGAGTGCAAGAAAAGGCCCGTGCCCCACCAAGAACACCACAATGTCTGCCTGGGTGAGCGCCTGATCCATGTTTACCAACTCGCAGCCAGGAAGAGACTCGATGTTCGGCTCCACCACCAGCACGCGACCGATTTTGGCTGCCTGTAGATTCTGAATGATTTCCAGTGCAGGGCTCTCCCGCAAATCATCGATATCAGGTTTGTAGGCGGCGCCGAAACAAGCAATAACGGGCTCGCGCAACTTACTTGCGGCAGCTTTCACTTTTTCCGCCACCCACAGAGGCTTGGAATTATTCACCTCACGGGCGGTTTCAATCAGCCGCGCTTTGCCCTTTGCCAAATGCACGATGAACCACGGATCCACCGCAATGCAATGCCCGCCGACGCCACAGCCGGGTTGCAAAATATTCACCCGCGGGTGACGATTGGCGATGTGAATAAGCTGACGAACGTCGATATCCAAATCGTCGCAAATCATGCTGAGCTCATTGGCGAAAGCAATTTGCACATCGCGGCTGGCATTTTCTACCAATTTGGCCATTTCAGCAGTGCGGCTGTGACACAAAATCAATTCACCTTGCACAAAGGTCTTGAAAAAGCCCGCCGCAACCTGCGTGGAGACCTCATCGATGCCGCCAATGATGCGGTCGTTCTGCACAACCTCTTGCAAAATGTGCCCTGGCAGTACCCGTTCCGGAGCGTGGGCAAAGTAAATATCACCCGCTTGGAACTTGGTGTTTTGAAACACGATTTCCGCAATCATCTCAGTTGATCCTGGAGGACTGGTGCTCTCCAAAATCACCAAGTTGCCTTTCTTCAACACCGGGCAAATACTCTCGGTGGCGCTGCGAACATAATCCAAATTCGCCGCACAACCCTCCCCAACTGGAGTAGGCACACACAACATAAATACATCAGCCGGCGCTGGCTCAGGGTGAGCTTGCAGCCGACCACTTTCGATGCCGGCCCGCACCAACATGTCTAAATCCGGTTCAACAATGTGCGCGCGCCCAGAATTAATTATTTCGCGTGATTTCGCGTTTATTTCAACGCCATGAACGCGGTGACCTCGACTAGCGAGCACGGCTGAAGTGGGAAGGCCGATGTAGCCGAGCCCGACAACACATACATCTAGAGTCTCGGTGGCGGTCATGGGTGGTGTGGCAGCTAGGCTTGGGCAGGCCGAAATGGGGGCTGTCATGCCTTCATCATATCTTCGCCCTAGTTTCCACGGAATGCGCCAAGGCCCAAAGGGCTATGAAAAGCAAGGTGAGACCCAGCAAAACTACCGCCCGACCAGTGGATTCTAGGCTGACATACAAACGCGCGCAGCCCACCAGAACCCCCATCAATCCATACTCGTACAAAGTCGTGCGTCGATGTCCCCATCCGGCCTGGGCCAACCGCTGGTAGGCGTGACTTCGGTGTGGCTCCCAGAATCGTTCGCGACGAATGGCGCGGCACAGCAAAGTGACGGTGGCATCCACCCAAAATGGAGCGAACAAGATCAGTGGCACCCAGAGCTCAAAAGCGCCGCTCGAAACCCCCCGAAAACTGACAATGGCCACCAAAAAACCAAGGGGAGCTGCGGCTACATCTCCCATAAAAATGCGTGCTGGTGGGAAGTTCCAAACTAAAAATCCGGCGGCGGCGGCGGAAGTTACCGCGCACAAAGTTCCCAGTTGAGGGTCTGCCCCGAGAAACGCCATCCAACTACAACCGCCGAAACCAAAAACGGCCATGCCTCCGGAAAGGCCATCCATGCCGTCCATAAAGTTAAACAGGTTGGTAAACCATACTGCGAACAGCACCGTAGCCGGAAAAGCTAGCCACCCCAGCGCAAAGGGGATCTCCAGCAAGCTCGGTAAAGGTAGGGCATCCAAGCGCAAGTGATCCCAAAACAACAGTATTGCGGCGCCGATGTGGATCAAAAAGCGCGCGTACGAAGGCAGAGACAGGCGATCATCCCAATAAGACACCAGAGTGATGGCCACGAAACCGCAAACAGCCAGCCAGCTTGGGAAAATGGCCTCTCCCTGGCAGCTCGTGATGAGTTGAAGAAGGAGTAGCGCGGCCACGATGGATAGCCCACCGCCGCGGGGGGTGGTTTTGTGGTGGAGCGAGCGGTGATTCGGCAAATCTGCCGAACTCCATCGGTTCCCGGGAGCGGCAAGCCAGCGCGTGCCGATTAAGGCAAAAAGGAAGCTGGCGCCAATGAACTGGAAAAGCATCGCGGTAAAAGGAATCTAGGGCAGGCCGTGCACAGGGCTGCTCCTTGGTATCAGCACAATATACTATCCGCCAGCAGCCCCACTGCGCGCGCCATGAACCCTCCGCCATCCCCCCTCCCGAGAATCTGGATTGTCGAGCAGCACACTTTGCCACCTGGTTATCCTGGCGGCACCCGACACTTCCATATTGGAGAGGAATTAATCGCGCAGGGCTTTGATGTGGAAATCATGACTTCGGACTTCCACATCTCTAAGCGCAAACATTTAAAGCTGCGTTGGCCGCAATTAAAGCAAAGTGAGTCCTTCGGCGATCTGCGCTGGACGTGGCTGTGGGCCAGCGGCTACCAGCGCAATAATTGGAGGCGCTACACAAACATCCTAACGTTCACCGGCACCCTAGCGCTGACCACGATGTTGCGTCGTAAGCCCGATGTAATCATTGGATCCTCGCCGCATTTGCTCGCTGCCTATGCCGCCTACCTCATGGCCAAATTACGGCGCGTGCCTTTTTACATCGAAATTCGTGACCTATGGCCACAAACCTTAATCGATATGGGTGGCAAATCAGAGAGTAGCCGCATGGTACGTTTGCTGGCTTGGCTAGAACGCAAACTCTACACCCACGCAGATCGGGTTTTGCTACTTGCAGAAGAAGCGGTGGATTATGTGGTGGCGCGCGGCGCAAAACGAGAAAACATTCTGTGGGTGCCAAATGGAGTGGAATTATTTCCGCTCGCCACCTTGCCGACCCCAAGCGTAGCGCGCAAAGAGCACCGAATCGAGCAAGATCGATTTGTTTTGATGTACACCGGCGCACATGGTGCCGCGAATTCCCTGGCCACCACCGTCGAGGCCGCGCGTTTTTTGGATCACGAAGCGCCTGGAAAGTTTCGCATATTATTAGTGGGCGACGGCATTGAAAAAGCCAATCTCCTGCAGCAAGGTGTTGGGATTGAATGCCTTGAATTTCGTGAGCCAATCCCAAAACGTGATTTACGCACGCTGCTTCACGCCGCCGACGCCTTGATCTTGACTCTCCTAGATGTGCCTGTCTTTCATTACGGAGTCAGTCCGCGCAAGTTGTATGACTACTACGCTGCCGGCAAGCCCGTGGTGGTGAACGTTGAGGGTCAAATAACTCGTGAAGTCACGAACCACGCTTGCGGTTTTTGTGCGCTGCCGGAAAACCCACGGTCCCTGGCCGACGCAATTTTAAAAATGGCCGCCCTGTCGCCGGCCGCGCGCGCCGCAATGGGTAAGCAATCGCGCGCTTTAGCCGCAAGCACTTATGATATGCAAGTAATTGCGCAGCGCATTGCCAAGGTGGCCCGCCTCGATTTGATGAAAAATTAAACAATTGGCGTAATGCGAGTCGTAAGAGTGGCGCCTTGGATTTTGAAGCGTAATGTAGTTGTTGGCTCCATCGCTCCAAAGTGATGAGAATACTTACTGTCCTCAAGAGTAATCGTCGCGCCTACCGCAACCACCAACAAACTACCCGCGCCCTCAACATGTAATTTTACCTGGGTAGGCTTGATTCGTTCTGCCCGCACTTGCGGAGCAAGTTGCAAGCGCGCAACTGCGGTGCCCCAAGCGC
>CALFOT010000035.1 GCA_937919925.1 uncultured bacterium
TGTTGTGTTGAGTGTTGTGGTTGAGTGAGTGTGTGCCCGAGCCGGCGGGCTTGTTGGCTGTGCTCCGCAAGGACGGCTGCGCCGTTCCTCAGTCGCACTGCCAAGCAACCCGCCTTCGGACACGGCACCCCGCAAGACCCCATACGGAGTGGGGGTTTATCGGGTATAGTTAAGGAGTGCGTAGATTTGGGATTCTGGATTGTGGCGCATAAGGGTTATTCATGCTTACCGCTCACATCCTCATTGCTTCCTTGCTCCTGCCTAGCTCGCAGCCGCAAACTCCTCGGGAATACGTGATTCGAGAGGTAAAGCCACCTTTGGTCATGGATTCACGTTACAACTTTAGTTGGCGGGGCGCGTGGTTCTCTGGGGATAGTGACTTAAACGGTGAATCTGATTTTCTGTTCGGAGGCTATTGGCTTCCCGAACCGTCCTCGGGGTTGAGCGTAATTAATTACTTCGACTTCCGAACTGGCTTGGATCCTGCTGAAAGCACGGTTTTCTATGATCGCCAAGCGGCCTATGGGCTTAGCCCCGCGTGGGCATTCCTGAAGACCCCTACGGGTTCTCAGGCTTTAATCCTACGAACCGGGCTAGGCCCCAATGTCGGCTTAGTTTCCTTTGATTGGGATACTGGGATAGAAATAGGAATAGTCCCACCTCCCACCGGATTTCCTCCAAATGTTCCAGATCCAGGTCAGTTTGAATTTCTCTTTTCTGCAGGAGATCAAGATGGTGATGGTTTCGAGGACTTTTTCTGGACCAGTTACAGAGCTACGGGAACCGGATTTTCCTACTGTGGTTTGTACAGTGGGGCAACTTTGAGTTCCATTTGGCAATGGGGAGGGGGAAAATCAGCCGGGCCAATGCCGCCTTATTTTTCTAGTCCTGGCCTATTACCTGACCTTAATGGGGATGGATTTGCTGATATCCTCATTGGAGTGCCAAGGGCATATCCGGTGGAATCTCATTCCTATATTGCTTTCTCTGGCCAGGACGGAAGCGTTATTTGGAGGGAAGACGCCCCAAGTTGGATGGGCGCGCTTTATGGTTTCGGTCCTGATTTGTCTGGCGATGGGATCCCAGACCCGGTGTTTTTAGAAACAACCCCTTTGCAATTTCGCGCATTGGATGGGACGGATGGGACAGAACTCTGGGTCTCTCCCCTTGCCAGTTTGGAAGCACAGTACAGTGGTAGCTATATTGGGGGCACGACACAATGGCGCGGTTTTATGAGCAACTTGGATCATCCCAACCTGCAGGAGTATGTCAACTACCATTGGGTCGATTCTGGGAGTTCAATTTTGCTCGCCTTAGCGCATTACGATGCTTATGACGGTACTTTCCTGGGCAGTTTTCAGATTCCTTCGACCCTTGAGCCCTGGTCTATCGATTCTACCTGGGCCTCTGGCATGGCCGCCCCCCCCTTTTCCCTTGGCGATATCGACCGTGACGGCCTGGAGGAAATCGGCCTTCCAGTTAAGGACTGGCAGCGTTCACCGGCTTGGTCTATTAACGGCAGCAATCCGAGCCCTGGAGCACAGCTTGCCATTGTTGGGCTAAAGACTCTTTTTGTGCCAGACATCCATCAACTCAGTGCCAATTCGATGGCTTTCGATATTGCCGTACCAGCTGGAGTGAATAAAGACTTTGTCATTCTGGTCTCTACCGCATTTGATCCCTACGGTGGAATGGAGCTTGGACCTTGGAAAACCTTCCTTGCCCCTTCGCGGGTTTTAGATTACACATTTCACTTTCAGCGAATTCACGGCACCTTAGATGCGGATGGCAAAGGCTCTGCTCTAGCCACCGTTCCTCAACACCCGGCCTTGTTAGGCGCAACGCTGTACTCCAAGGCCATCATCCTCAATCCACCTGGAAGCCCCGAGCGAATCCTAACCATGAGTTCGATGGGTATCACAGAGTTGCAGTAAACAGGTATCTCGCGCCTCCCGCGGGGGCGGGTTGCTGATAGTGCGACTGAGGAACGGCGCAGCCGTCCTCCCGGAGCACGGCCAGCAAGCCCGCCCTCGCAGACCCAACTGGAGTCCGGTAAAGTAGCCGCAGTCTGATGATTTGGAAACTGCCTACACTCATTCTTTGCGGATTGGCCGCGTCTTGTTCTTCGGTTCAGTATCGGGAAGATGTCGCTAAAACGGCTAATGGTGCCAGTGAGGAGCATTTGATGGAAGATATGAGAATGCTGACTGGCTTTGGTCCGCGCCGAGCGGGTGATGCGGAAGTTGGCAGGAAGACAGTGGAGTATTTGGAACAGCAACTGTGGGGCATGGGCCTGCAGACGGAGCGTGAGGTTTTCTCGCAGACTCCCACCGCCAAGTTGGTGGTGTTTTTGAAGACCGAGAAAGAGGAGAAAGAACGCTGGCTAGTGCCCGGTGTTTATTTTGGCAACAATATTAGTCAGGCCCGTGTGGTGCGTGGTTTAGTCGAGAAAGCCGGGTTGCTGGATCGCTTTGATGGTTATGGATTGGAGTTTGGAGAAGCCGAGCCAGTGGATCAGATCAATGTCGTGGCCACGATTGTGGGTACATTGGCACCGGAGTTGGTGCTGGAAATTGCGGCGCACCACGACACCGTGCCTGGAACGGTAGGCGCGGATGACAATACTTCGGGGGTGGCGGTGTTGTTGGAAGTGGCGCGGTTGCTGCAGGAGAATCCTCCAGCTTGTAGCGTACGTTTATGCTTTTTTGCTGCCGAAGAGATTGGCTTATTAGGGAGTCAGGAGCATGTGCGTTTGCTGGAAGAACAGGGCAGAATGGGGGAAGTGTTTGCTTTGATCAATTTGGATGGCGTCGGCCATTTCACCAATGAGCCCGATTCTCAGCAATCCCCGGTGCGCATTCCCTTTGTCGTGTGGCCGCCGAAGACCGGTAATTTTTTGGGCATCATTGGCGCCAACGGCTCTGGTTGGTTGGGGGATTTAGTGGAGGAAACGGGTGCGCTTTACGTGCAAGATTTGCCGCTTTATTCGCTTGCAAGGCTGGGCGGTTTTTTTCCTGATGCGCGCCGTAGCGATCATGCGCACTATTGGGATCTTGGCATCCCGGCGATTTTCCTCACCGATACGAATGATTTCCGTACCGACAACTACCACCGCCCGGCGGATGATTTGCGCAGCATTAATCAGTCTGCTTTGCGCAATGTGGCAGCACTGGTTTTTGCGCTGGCAATCAGTGTTGCCGAAAACGCCTCTACCCCTTAATCAGGGCGGGGAGTCCTACTCCGCTGCTCCAACCCAACCCTGATGGATTCCTATCCGGGGGAGCAAAGGAAGCTTGAGTGCAGGGGGCCACAGGCTGATGCCGGCAGTGAGGCCAATCATGTGCAGCTCTAGGCCTTGGCGTAGGCCTATACCAGCACCCAGCAAACCGAAATCTGCTTCCACTCCATAACCGCTGGCAGTGAAGCCGGCGCGGAAACTAGCGGGGTAATCTTTGCCGACAGCATTGTGATGGAGTTCTGCGTGTAGACCAGGAGTGCGATCGATGATTTGTGCAATTAAGGTATTGCTGTTTGGCCCTGGCCAGGCTTCATATAGACGACCGTTGCTGGGCGCGATGAACTTTTCAGACCAGCCCTCTTCGATTTGGATGTG
>CALFOT010000036.1 GCA_937919925.1 uncultured bacterium
GGATTGATTAGATTACAAAGCCACAGCTGAAGGGCTGCTGGTGAGGGAAATACCCGGCATTTGGAAAAGGACCACTCAGGAAACCGAGTTAATCAGAGCTTCCTTAGCTAGAAAGGGCGCAGTGCCGCCGCAACTACAGCACAGCAAGCATGCGCTCAAGCGCGCGCCTGGCTGGTTCACGCAACTCTTCATCAACATCGACTTCCGGTCCACGGGCATGCAACGAAGCCCATAGTTTTTCCGCCGTGTTGAGCTGCATGTAAGGGCACAGATTGCAAGCGCACGATGCACCGGGGGCGGCTAAATAGGTATTTTGCGGCGCTTCCTTTTCGAAACGGTAAATCATGTTCGCTTCCGTTCCAACAATAAAAGTCTTGGCTTCACTGCTCTTTACCAAACGCAGCATACCGGCAGTTCCCAGCACAAAATCACTGGCATCGCGGACGGGTTTCGGGCATTCCGGATGCGTCATCGTGATGCTTCCAGGGTTGGCGTTTTGTAAGGCAAGCAAAGTCTCTACAGAGAACAACTCATGCACTTCACAAGCACCATTCCACAAAATCATTTCACGGCCGAGCGTTTCATTCAGCCACCCACCTAAGTGTTTGTCGGGCACAAACAAAATCGGTTCTGTTGCGGGAATCGATTCCACCACAGCGCGTGCGTTACCACTGGTGCAAATAATATCGCACTGTGCTTTCACCGCGGCACTGCAGTTGACATAGGCGACGGTCGTCGGCCGCTTGCCGAGCTTTTCAGTAAGGTGTTGCTGATAACGCGCCAAATCTTCTGCTTTGCAAGAATCGGCAAGCGAACATCCCGCTTCCATATCTGGCACAAACACCGTGGCATCCGGGCACAACAACTTCGCCGTTTCAGCCATGAAGTGCACGCCGCAAAAACATATGGCAGTGGCGTTCGCTTGGGCGGCATGACGCGCAAGCTCCAGGCTATCGCCGACGAAATGCGCCGCTTCTTGCAAGAAGCCGTCCTGATAACTGTGCGCCAAGATAAGAATGCCGTTTTCCGTAGCCCAATCGCGAATCTGCGCGGGTTCAGGTACTTCCAGCAAAGTCAGTTCTTTGTTTTCCATCGGTCGTTCTCGGCACAAGAGCGGAGCATTCTAACAGTCTTGGTCGAAGCTGTAGGAAGGAGAACTCCGTGGCCGGTAAACATCAAAGCGCGTGGTTTTCCCCAGAATACAAGAGCTCACTCCTAGTGCCAAAGGCGCGGCGCTGGAAGGGCGTTTTACGACGACACGTTGCACTCCTGTGGCAAGTGCTGCAGCCAGCAACTGTTCTTGATCCAAATCCGCACCAACTAAGCTCTGAAACAGCCGCATTTCCTTGCGTGGTAGTGCCGATTTTTTACGCGGCGGATGCATCGGATCTAAATACAACACATCCGGATGAAAATCTGCGATTGGCCCTGCCGGCCACTTCAAAAGTAAGGCCAAGGCATCGGCCTGCAAAAGTTGCAATCGGTCGCCGAGTGCAACCAAGGTTTCTTCATCTTGTAATGCGCGGCGCAGCCCATCTTGCAGCAACTGAAAAACTTCCGGCTGACGCTCCACCGCCAAAACCGTGCAACCCAAAGTGGATAACACAAAAGCGTCGCGGCCCAAACCTGTTGTGAGATCGACCACCCGTGGATTGTTGTTGGCGCTTTTCATACCGACGGCGCGCGCCACAGCTTGGCCACGCCCGCCGCCGCGCGTACGCCGGAAACCCATGGTGCCACCCACCCAATCCACGCATACGGTGCCATCCGCGCCACTTAAACAAAGGCGGCCGTCGACGAGCTCTAAATGGGGTAAAGGGCGGGGTTCCAGCAACGTGGGTTATTGCACGCGGAAGGCGATACGATCGGAAGTCACTTGGGCAACTTCGGTATTCGGAGCGGTCGAACGCCATTTGCGCGCTTTTACGACCATCCGCGTGGTGTTTTTGGTGACTGCAGTGAGGAAGATTTCAATATCCGTATCAGCGACGCGCGCGGCAAGATAAGCCTCCCGAAGGCCCACTTCTTCGACTTCTATGGAGCCGCCATCTTCCAGTTGAGCCTGGGCTGCGGCATAGACACTGGTCATCGATTGCTCCAAGTAACTCTCTACGGAGTCTTCGCCGAGAGCATACATCGCGCCGGCACCCAGCCCTGCACCAACGACTAAAACGCAAGAAGGAGCCACAGAAAGGGCCGCAAGAAGGAAAAAGGAAGGGGCAGGATTTTTCATCTGCCCTCGTGTACGGGCGACATTGGTGCAGTGATGCGTAATTCTAGCTGAGTGGCATTATCCACGCCGCTGGCGCTGGCGCTGCCGCCACTGCCCCCATCGAGCCAGCCCACCGGCAAGCGTAAACGTAAAATAGTGATGCCCTCCGGTGTGGATTCAGCCGCCAGGATCCGTGTAGGCATCCAGCTGGAGCGCTGTGGACGTCGCAAACGCGCAACTCCTTGCAGATAGTCCGAATTCCAATCGGCCGTGGCCAGGATGGCTTCGACCTGACCCGCACCGCTTTTGCGCAACTGCCCGATGACTTCGCCACTGGCACAAACGCTCGCCGTTGGCACCCGCGGCACAAAAAAACCCGATTCCGCAGCGACCACCGGGATGCGGAAAGCACTAACAGGTTGCTGCTGTTGGGCCAACTCAATGGCAGCGATCTGCGCTTGCCATAGCGGATCCTCGAGAATCTCTGGGATTGCTTGCTGCAATTGTTCTTCAAGTTCTAAAGTGCGACTGGCAAGCTGCGTTTGAGAGTCAGTAAGCTCTGCTTTGGCCGCTTGCAACTTGTCCCAATCAGGACGAATCTCACGGAAACTGAGCACCCCGTCTTCGGCCAACTTCCGCGATCGATCATAACTTTGCTGCAACAACGCAACGCGGGTGACGAGTGCCTCGACCTGCAGTTGCGTTTGTGTGTGAGCCTGACGCGCGTGAAGAGTGGCGGCAGCGGCGGCTTCATTGGCCTCTTGTTGCTGCGCGCCAATCTGTTGATAGATACGATCCAACTGGAGTTGTAAGTCTTTGCTGGTATCCGCAGCAAGCGCTTGTGGCTGCACCAAAAAAGCAATCACTTCCCCAGCGCGCACTTCGGTGGAGTGATTCGAACGCCACTCGAGGATGCCATCAAAAGCGGCTGTGTAATCCACGATCTCCCAGCGCAAATGCGCATCAAGGGTTAACTCTGGAAGTTGTGGCGCCAGCTCCAATTCCAAAATCGTGGCGGGATTCGTGGCTGCGGTGGCCACTGCAGGCGGCTCGGTAGTGACCCCTGGCTGGAAATAAGCCGCACCATAACGCCCCCACAAATCCACCAGCACAAAACCAACCATCAGCAACAAAACAACATCGCGTTTGCCAAAACGACGCTCTGGAATCCCAACAGGAAGCGCAGTTGCGGCCGCGCGTTGGCGCCAGGCAGTTTCCTCTAACAACGATGCCACGACGTCGGCGTGCACCGTGGCGACCTGTTCCTCAGTGGCGGCAACAGCAGCTGCTTCAGGAGTGACCGCTGCCGCTGCAGAGACGGTCTGCACCGCATCTGACACGGGTTTGGGCAAGGAATCCGCACGCGCTTGGGCGTGCCCATCGCCGGCGATTTTGTGCACCAAATCTGCGCTGCTATGCACGGCGTCGCCCACCACGGTGACCCAACCATCGCGTTGCCAACGCGCGATCGCAACTTCCGGAACATCGATGCCAAAGACCGCAACGGCGTCAATCGGAGCGGTTCCACGCGAAGCTAAGTAGCGGAAAAAATGATGCTCGCGGCGCTGCTGTTCTTCGAGTTCCGCCACCGGGTGCGCCATCTGTAAAACCTTATGCCAAGCGCTAGCCTGTGCCAGTTGCAGCGCATCCCAGCGCACCACATTGCCATCCCAGCCGGGTGCAACGCGTGCGCTCGATCCCCACAAAAAAATTGGCAAACACGCAGTGCGTTCATGACGCCGCAACAACTCAATCACCTTGCTCCCACCTGCTGCCACCAACAAATTAGGCACATCCTGACCGGCGTCCAGCTCGGCCAAAAAAGAATCTAACTCACGACCTTCGGCGACCCCATGGGGGTGATCCACAGTGCGCACCACTTCCATAGGAGGTGCTTCGCCAGCAGTGACGAATACCACGCGAGTATGCAGATCGACAGTCATGAGGGGAGTGGCGGCTGCAGGGCGGTGAGCTCAGCCGATTTGGAAAGACCTTTCTACCAAATCACGCGCCTCATCGAGGCCATTGCCGCAATGAAAAACCTCGGCGAGAACTTGCCCCGCCACCACTTCGTGGCCGACTTTCGCCAGCACCCGCAGCCCAACACCAGGATGCACCTTATCGGCGGCGCGTTGGCGTCCAGCGCCTAAACGGAAAGCAGCGCGACCGATTCCCTCAGCATCGCAAGTGAGGATACACCCGCTTGCTGGGGCGAGAATCTCGATTTGCTTACAGCCACTGCCGCGCAAGGTGGCTTCCGGGTCCCCGCCGTGGGCGCGCACCATTTGCTGCCACACGGGTAAAGCGGCACCACTTTGTAATTGGGCGCGCGCGACCTCGCCTAGACCACTCAACTGCACCACCAGATTCACCAAATCTGGCGGGCCAGACCCACTTAGCGTAGTGATGGCTTCCTCGACCTCGAGAGCATTGCCCACCGCAATACCCAACGGCTGCGACATATCGGTAAGTATGGCGGAAGTCTGACAACCGGCGCTGTTGCCGACTTCCACCAAGGAATCAGCCAACGCCTGCGCTGCTGCAGCAGTTTTCATAAACGCGCCGCTGCCCACTTTGACATCCAGGATCAAACAATCTAAACCGGCCACCAATTTCTTCGACAAAATGGATGCGGTAATCAACGGAATCGAGGGCACCGTGCTCGTTTCATTGCGCGTGGCGTAAAGAATACGATCGACCGGAGCGATATCCGGAGTTTGCCCGGTAATGAAACAACCCACTTCGGCGAGAATCTTATGCAGCTGAGGCGGCGCTAAATCGGTACGGTAGCCGCGGATGGCTTCGAGTTTATCGAGAGTGCCACCAGTGATCCCGAGACCGCGGCCGGACAACATCGGCACTCGTTTACCGAGGCTGGCCCAAAGCGGTGCCAAAACCAAAGAAACCTTATCGCCCACGCCGCCGGTGGAGTGTTTATCGATAAATGGCCCCTCGATATCCGGCCAAGACAAAGTGGTCCCACTTTGAGTCATGGCCTGGGTAAGAAAGACCGTTTCTGCTGGAGTCATGCCCCGGGTCATGACAAAAGCCAACCAGGCACCAATCTGGGCTGGCGAAACGCTCCCAGCCAAGACAGCACGCACGAAGCCAAAAATCTCGGCTTCGCCCTGCTCCACGCCGTCACGGCGCTGCTCCAGCCAAATATCAATCATGTGACCATAGGCTAACGGCTCCCTCAGCCCGTTATTGCGAAGAAAAAATCAAAAAGGCTTGCACATTGCCGACCTGGAGGTAGACTTTGTTCCGGAGCTTTAATGAGAACGTGTCTCATTATCAACAAGCCCGCCATCCGAACTCATGAAACGAACCCTTTCCCTTACTCTCGCAGCCGTCGCCCTGATGGCCGCGCCTCTCATGGCCCAGGAAACAACCGCTCCCAGCAATGCGGAACTTTCACGCCGCATCGATTTGCTGACCGAACAACTGGATTCCAGCTCGGCAACCAGCAGCTTCTCTTGGGGCGGCTATGGGGAGGTCACCTACAGTAATTTCGCTGCCACCAAAGATGACGGCGCGCCATCCGGGAAAACGGATGAGTTCGACCTCCACCGGGTGGTGTTTTACTTTGGCTACACTTTTGATGAAGTGTGGTCCTTCAATTCCGAAATCGAATACGAGCACAGTGACGAACTCTCGGTGGAGTTCGCGCAGATTGACGGCAACTTCACTCAAGCTTTCAATTTCCGCGGTGGCCATCTCCTGATTCCAATGGGTTTCACCAACCAGATGCATGAGCCCACTACTTTTTCAAGCGCACGGCGCCCGTTGGTCGAGCAATTCATCCTCCCCACCACGTGGCACGAAAACGGCATCGGCACTTTTGGCGCCGGTGGCGATTTCACTTGGGAGGCCTATTGGGTGACCGGCTTCGACGCCGCCGGCTTTGATCTTGCAGCCAATGGCATGCGGGGTGGCCGTCAAGGTGGAGGGAAATCGGCCGCCGAAGATTTTGCCCTCACTGGCCGCCTGGATTGGCGTGGCGTGGAAGGCTTGTTACTCGGTGGTTCCGTTTACCAAGGTGATTCCGGCCAAGGCTCTAGCAGCAGTGATTTTGGCGTCAGCGTGATGGAAATGCATGCTCAATATGACCGCGGTCCGGTGCGTTTACGCGCACTGTGGGCCGATGCCAGCGTCGATGATGCCAACCTACTTGCCACACCATCGGCCAGCGATGATTTACGCGGCTGGTACGTGGAAGGCGGCTGGGATTTGTTCACGGACCGTCCAGGAGAAGCCTTAACTCCTTTTGTACGCTTTGAAACCTACGATTTGCTTGCAGGTACCAGTACCGATACTGCGGTCACCGCCTTGGTCGCTGGCATCGCCTGGCAACCCCAAGAACATGTCACCTTCAAACTGGACTACATGGATTTGTCAGACGAGTCCGATAGTCAAGTGGATGTCTTTGAATTCACTCTAGGCTGGGCATTCTAGTACCGGAGAATCCATCATGAAAACTGCACTCTGCTTGGTGCTTGTCAGCGCTTTGACCACCGCAACCACCAAAACATTCTTTAGCCAAGAACAGGCTTTAAAGTCCAGTTTCGGTGACAAAGTGGTTACTGTCAAACAAACACACTATTGGACCAAGGAGCAGCGAGCTCGGGTTGCCAAACTGGTTGGATCCGAGAAGGTGGAAGATGTACGTGGTTATCACACTGGCTTTTCTCCACTGAAGGAAAAAAATCACCCGGTTTGCACGGATACGGCGTGGTTTGACCAACGCATTGTGCGCACCAAAGCGCAGGAAATCATGCTGCGCATCGATGCACATGGCGTGATTCTAGAGTTGTTGGTGTGTGCGTTTGATGAACCCATCAAGTACAAACCAAGCGCGAAGTGGTATGACCAATTCAAAGGTTTGCAGCTGGATGACGAACTCCAACTCGCAAAAGAAATTCATGGCGTCAGCGGCGCAACCTTGACTGGCCGCTCCACAACTGCCGCAGTACGAGAACTACTCGCAGCAGCGCAAGTGGCACGCGAGGACACCACCGTGCACAAGAACGGCAACGAAGCTACGCAATAACGATGTCACCGGTCGAGCGCTTCCTTCATCACATCGCCAATCTTGTGGTTGGCGGCAGCGGCTTGGTGTACGGCTGGATGCTCTATTTCGCAACTCCTACTGATGAATTTTCCGTGTGGAATCATCCTTGGCAAGGGGCTGTTCACGATCTACATCTACTGCTTGCCCCGCTGTTGGTCTTAACCTTCGGCATCTTGTGGAAAGGTCACGCCGCTATGCGCGTACGCAGTGGCATGCAACCGCGCCGCGGTAGCGGCTTTGGCATGCTGTTGACATTCTTACCCATGGTATGCAGCGGCTATTTACTGCAAGTCACCATCGAAGAATCCTGGCGGACCATCTGGCTGTGGGTTCACCTTGGTTGTTCCGGATTGTGGCTTTGCGCATACCTCATCCACTGGATAAGCAGAGCAAAAGTCGAGCCTGAAAAGGCTATTTAAGGGTTAATACGATGGCGGCGGATGTTTTCGAAACGCCTTCTAAACTGACCGCTTCCTGGCCTGCCACGCGTGCGGTAATGGTGAATACCGAGTCGTAGAGTTCCTGAAATTCAAAGGTGCCGTCGGCAGCGGTGAGCACGGCATCACGATCTAAAAATCGCTCCGGCATCAGTGCGGCCAAATAACCTTCCACCGGTAGGTTACCCGCAACACGCACGGACACACCAGAAACCGCGGTTCCGGTAGCGTCCACAACTTTGCCGCGTAGCGTAACGCCGCCGTCCAAGACAATGGCTAAGGGCAATGTTTCCGCAGTCACATCCATTGGCGGCAAGAACGCCATGCCGTAACCCTGCTTGTAAATCAGTGGAGCAACGTCTCGTTGTTGGTCGCTGGCGGGGAACAAAAAATCACCGTTTTTATCCGAGAAAACTGAGTTTTGCCCGGAAGTACTGAGCAGCCAAATCTGGGCGCCAGCAATGGCTTGGCCACGCACATCATGCACAGAGCCAGTCAGCGCAACACCTTCCAACAACTGCAACCACACATCGGTTTGGCCAGCATCAAAGGAAGTCCGCAAGGGCAGAAAACGTGGATGTTTGGTGTTAATGTTCCAACTCTGAGAATCGGGCACCGCTTGCAAAGTGAACAAGCCGTCAGCATCCGTGCGTGCCAGACAGGCGCGTGGGCCGTTCATAAAAACTTCCGGGTATTGAGTAGGCCGCCGATTGACGCGACGATACGGCTTGCCCGCAGTGATGAGCACATCTGCCACGCCATTTTCATTGCTATCCATCGCTTGCCCATAAACTACATGGCCAGGCTCGAGCAAAACTTCCAAATCGCTAAATTCCCGCGCGTTGCTCATCAGGCCGACGGGCCGCCACACTGCCACCAAACCCGGGCTACTTGCCTCAATCACGAAAGGACCACTTGGCAATCCACCCAAACGAAATCTACCTTGCGCATCGCTATGCGTAAATGCATCCACTCTTGGGCTCATGTCGTTATCGAGCCCTTCTGCATCGTTAAAAAAGGCCCCCACTTCGGCATCGGCAACGAGTTTGCCAGCGCCATCTAGGACCACGCCACTGACCACGCCGCCAGCATCCAATTCCACATGGATTTTATGGGTGCGTCCTCCCATCAAAAGAGCGCTTTCCCTATAGACGGATGGGGCTGTGCGGGCACTCGGGTGAATCACCAGCGCCACCAAGCGCGAGCCGTGCTCGAACTCAATACGGCGGGTTCCATCTGGAGTCGTGCGCGCGCTGGTTGACGACGGCTTACCATCCTCCTCCCAGCGAATCTCAAAAGGCACCTCCGCTGCACTCTGTCCGGTACCCTTTATCGTAAAGCTGACTTCTAAGAAAGCCGGTGCCTGGGGATTGATCGGCGGCAACTCACTAGCTTGCGAAGTAGAGCCGTCTTGAGCACCGTCGGCGCTCCCAAATGTATTTGCAGAAGTCGTTTGAGAGGGACTGTCAGCATGACTGCAGGCACCCCCAAAGGCGGTCAGGAGGACCAGAGCTAGCGTGGTACGGCTGAATCGCTTGTGCATGAGCGAAGGATACCTCCCCTGGGCCACATTTCCGGCGAAGAAAAATACAGAACCAGCCTACTTATGAGGTAGGATTGTTCACTGGACTGCCCTCCAGATTTCTGATGCATACCCCTCGCAAACTCCCTCTCGCCCTCCTCACCGCCACGGTGGCTCTGCTCGCTCCCCTTTCCGCCCAACAGGATTGGATTGCCTGGAGTTCGCTGAATGGTACCTCTAATTCAGACCAATTTAGTGCGGCGATTACAACCGTAGGTGATTGGAACCAGGATGGTTACGACGATTATGCTGTTTCGTCACCAGGCTCCGATTTGCTTTTCCATAACGGTGGTCGCGTGACGATTTATTCCGGGCACGATGAATCCGTCCTGGCCACTATCGACGCGCTGGCCACCGGAGAGCAGCTTGGTTTCGATCTTGCGAACCTCGGCACCCACAACGGCGATGGCTTGCCCAAACTTGCTGTCAGCTCTCCTTTCGCCCCATCGGCAAACGGTCCGTTTTCTGGATTCGTACGGATTTACGCCTGGGATTTCAGTAATTCCACCCTCAGTTTGGTGGATGAAATCTTCGGTAGTGCCCCAGGGGCTCTGTTTGGCATGAGTCTGGCCGGATATGACCGCGACGGCAATGGCGATCTCGATTTGGCCGTTGGCGCCATCGGAGCAAACCTCCAAGACGGTCAGGTGTTGGCTTACCAAATGAGCAGCGCTGGCGTGGCTTTACCCGCTGCTGCAATTTACCCTGGTAATGCAGGTAGTGGCGAGATGTTCGGCTGGTCACTCACGGGCACAGATATCTCCGGAACCAACCCTCCTCTTGGCACCAACGAAAATGGGCTTGCCGTCGGCGTGCCTTTTGCCAACGACCTCGCAACTGCAGCGGGTGCGGTGGTTGTGGTCGATGAACTCGGAACCATGACGCAGCTGGCCAACCCCCTGGGCAACGTGGCAAATGCCCACCTCGGCTACAGCATCTCCGGTGGCTTGGATGCCCTAGATACGCCAGTGCCAGATCTTTCCGCCGGTGCGCCCGATACCGCCAAGGGCAATGTTTTGACTTGGTCCGGCGAAGATTTCAGCGTGGCCAGCAACTTGGTCGGCGAAAGCGTCGGCGACCGTTACGGTTTCTCGCTGGTGATGATTCCCGACACCGACTTCGATGACTTGGCCGACATCGCTGCCGGCGCCCCTGGCACACTTGCTAAGCGCGGGTCCTTCCGCGTGAATGAAGTAGCCTCCCCCACCCAAGAAATTCTCTACACCGCGAACGGCATTGCCGGCACCACTGGCCAGTTTGGTTACACCATTAGTAGCCTTGGCGATGTCAATCAAACCGGTAAAAGTGATGTTGGTGTTGGCGCACCTTTGTTGTCCCATAGCCGTGGCCGCTTAGAGGTTTTTGCCCCACCGGCGCAGGATATTGGCCCGATGACCCTCACCGCCAGCGGTAGCTTCAACTGGGCTACGGATGTTTTCATTGATGTCACCAACGTCTCGGATGGTGGCGGCGGTGATTTGTACTGGTACGTCGGTACTAGCCTTGCCAACGTGGTTTCGGGCGATGGCTTTAATGTCAACGTGAGCAATGGTGGTGGTACGCCGCCAACTCGCTTCGCCCACACGATTAGTGTTGGAACCACGGCGCAACAGATAATGAACATCGAAGACAACCTCCCCGACGGCATGATTCTGTACTACCAGATGGTAGAAGATCGCGGTGGTTTCGTGCGCACCACCAATGTCGATGGCGGCATGGTGCATGACCCAGGCGTCACCATCTTCGTGGATGGCAACCAAGCACCAGGCACAGTCATCGTCCGCACCCGCTGGGGAATTCCAAACAGTCCTATTTACCTCTACGCTACCGCCTTTGGCTTCACCACGTTGGCGAATAACTCGGTACCCGGAAATAACTGGAAAACGAACCTCATCAATCCTGTTGATCTCGGCGCTGGTCAGACTTTTATGTCGGGTGCGCCAGGAGCTCCGGATGAAGGCGATTTCACCAGTGCCCCAATGCCCGTTCCTGCGCGTGTTGCCGGCCTCACGATTCACTTCCAAGCGATGGACTGGGACTTGTTTAGCAAGCCGCTCAGCAACGTCCTGGCGGTCGACTTCCAGTAGGGTCTTACGCCTGCTCGGCAATAAAAAAGCCGACTCCGTAAGTGCGGAGTCGGCTTTTCTTGGGCTGACGCATTCCTTTGCTGCGCTATCCCTAGGCTATCCCATCTGACTCACTTTCTTGCTGCGCTATCGCTTTCGGGTTTCCGCGCCTATAACCAAGCCCAGCGCGGTCTACTCGGCAGTTGCGAGAGCAGCGGCTGGCACTTCCTCCGAACTCACATCGGTACGCGGCGCGGCGCTAGGTTCGAGCAGCCAGCTTGTCAGTACGAGCAAGCCAAACAGCACCAAGATGGCTACGAGAGCAGGAAGGGGACGGTCTGCAGAGGTACGCACGAAGTGAGGGGAATCGTGAGGAGAAAGAGGGGAAAGCGTGAAGCGGCAAGCCACTTGCACCACTCAACCCTATCATGGAACGCCGACCTTAGGCGGTATAAATCAACGGATTTTTGGGAAATCGGATTTCCTAGCGCAGCGGATTCGGCGAACGTAGCAAACTCAAGAATTCACTGCGCGTGCGCGCATCAGAACGGAAAGTGCCGAGCATGCACGAGGCGGTAGTGACACTAGCTTGCTTCGACACGCCGCGCATCATCATGCATAGATGTGCGGCTTCGGTAACGACGGCTACCCCCTGCGGCTGCAACACATCCCGCACCGCCTCTGCAATTTGCACCGTCATGCGCTCTTGCACCTGCAAGCGCCGCGCAAACATGTCCACAATCCGCGGCAACTTGCTAAGGCCGATGATTTTCCCCTGCGGCAAATAGGCAATATGGGCGCGCCCATAAAACGGCAGCATGTGATGTTCGCACAACGAATAAAATTCAATGTCTTTCACCAACACCATTTCGTCGACCTGCTCGGCGAAAAGAGCGCCGTTGACGATATCTTCAAGCTTGGTGGCATGGCCGCTCACCAAGTACTGATAGCTTTTTGCCACGCGCTCGGGAGTTTGTGCCAAGCCCTCACGCTCGGGGTTCTCCCCCAGCTCCTGAAGGAGCTGCTGCACCAAGCTAGCAATCCGTGCATTGGAATCTGGATCAGGCATGCTTCGGTCCAAAATAATCACAGCGGCAATCGCGGCTCTCCTCAAGACGCAAGCGGAACAAGCGAACGCCGTTGGTGGTAGCAAAAGCTGGCGCCAACTGTTCCCAGAAAGCCGTCAACAAGTTCTCTGAGGTAGGCACAATCCCGCTTAAAAAAGGTACATCTAGATTCAAATTATGATGATCCACTGGCGCAACAATGTGCGTTTCTACAAGTTGCTTGAGCTTCATGAAATCATACACCATGCCGGTTTCGGCATCGACTTCGCCTTGCAAGGTTACGCTAAACAAATAGTTGTGGCCATGGCTATGCGGGCTCGCGCAAATGCCATAGACCTCATGATTGCGTGCCTCCGACCAGTCTTCGCGGTAAAGACGGTAGGCAGCGCAAAACTCCGTGCGGTAACTAATCTGCTGTACAGGCATGGCAAGGTTGCCGATCCGAGCGGCAAGCGCAGATGATACCGGCGCGGGTTGGCTAGAATCGGAGCATGTCTCTGCAGCGACGCCCTCTAGACCCACGCAGTATCGCCTTTGGCGTGATCTGGACGGTGGCCGTCACCTTAGGGATCAAGTTCCTGCTGGCACCCTGGCTGCAGCTCAACACGCGCGAAACCACCGCACAACTTCTGGCCCAGGCGCACAGCACGATTCTGAACAATAGCCTCGAAGCCCATGATGCCGGAGATCTCATGCGCAGTGCCGCCGAAGGCATGTTGGCTGCGCTCGAAGACCCCTACTCAAGTTTTGTCGGACCCGATGAAATGCGCCGTTTTCAAGAGGATAGCAGTGGCACGTTGATGGGCATCGGGGTCATGCTCGATGCGCGCGGCGTCGTGCTTTATCCGCAACCCGATGGTGCCGCAGAGGCTGCAGGAATCCACCCTGGGGATCGCTTTCTACAAGTAGATGGCATCGATGTCTCAAGCTGGGGCATGAACCAACTCACCGAAATTTTGCGCGGCGAACTGGGCTCAGAAGTCCAACTACAAATGGAACATGCGGACGGCACGGTTTTCCACGCCGTGGTTGCTCGCAGTAAGGTGCCCACTTTGACGGTTGGCGATACGCGCTTGTTAGATGCAGAGTCCGGTATCGGCCACGTCCATATTCGCTCTTTTGCGGGCACCACCGTGGATGAGTTTGAGCGCGCCATGTGGCGCTTGAATGGCTCCATGCCGGGTGGCTTAAAAGGGTTGATTCTTGATTTGCGCTGGAATATTGGTGGTCAATTAAACTCCGCAATAGGTATCGCCTCCTTTTTCCTCGATGGCGATTTAGTGTGCAGTTTAGAAGGCCGCGATCGTCCATCCCAAAAACGTTATGCCCAACGGGGCAAAGCCACCTACAAAGACTTGCCAGTGGTGTTGCTGGTGAACGAATGGAGCGCTTCTGGATCCGAAGTTTTGGCCGCCGCTTTACGCGAACGTGGACTTGCTGTTTTGGTTGGACAACGCACTTACGGCAAGGGCATTTATCAACAAGTTTATGATTTTGAGCAAGGTGACTTTGTGTTGAAATTCACCGCCGGTTACTACACCACCGCCGCTGGGCGCATTCTCGAAGGCCACCTCAACCCAGCCTTGGTAGGTGGACTCGATGCCGATATCCCAGTGCGGCCCATCCCTGAGAACAACGCGGCCATTCGCACGTGGCTGCGCAGAAATCCTCCGCCTTCGCGTTTCCGCGAGGAAGTCTACGCACTCTTTCCAAGCTACCGCGATGCGCAGCCCCCGGTGGATATCGTGCTCCAAACTGCTCTGCAACTCCTGCGAGTCAGCCTGGCATCATCATGAGCCAAACACTCGTTTTGGGGATCGAATCCTCTTGTGATGAAACGGCAGCTGCGGTGGTGGCCGATGGCAAAGAGGTGCTCGCGTCGGTAATCCACACGCAAGTGGAAGAACACGCGCAATGGGGAGGCGTCGTGCCAGAGATTGCTGGGCGCAGCCATTTACGCGCGTTGCGGCCGGTGCTGGAACAAGCTCTTATGGATGCTGGAATTGTAGCTGCGGATTTAGCTGGGATTGCAGTCACCAACCGGCCTGGATTGCTTGGTTCTTTATTGATTGGCGCCACCGCTGCCAAGGCCTTGGCGTGGGCTTGGGAGAAACCGCTGGTCGGTGTGCATCACATTGAGGCGCATATTTATGCCGCCCTCATGACCCTAGAAGCACCCCAATTCCCGTTTATCACTTTGGTGGTTTCTGGTGGCCACACTTCTTTGTATCGCACCACTTCGCCGCTTTGTCATGAACTCCTTGGCAGTACCCGCGATGACGCCGCCGGCGAAGCCTTAGATAAAGCCTCCAAGATGTTGGGCCTTGGATACCCCGGCGGCCCCGCCATCCAACAAGCTGCTGTGCAAGGCAATCCCAAAGCCTTCCCTTTCAAATTACCTTTGCTCAGCCGCGATTCCTTGGAGTTTAGTTTTTCTGGTTTAAAAACCGCACTGTTGTACACCATCAAAGGCCCCGGCGGAAAAATGGCTGACGACTGGCTCATCCCACAGAGTCATCTTGCCGATTTATGTGCCAGTTATGAACACGCTGTCGCGACGACCTTGGTGCGCAAATGTGTGCGCGCTTGTCAGCAAACGGATATCCATCAAATCCTCGTCGGTGGCGGCGTGGCCTGCAACAAACGCTTACGCACGCTGATGCACATGGAAGCCAACAAGGTGGGTATTGAGGCCGTTTTTGCGCCACCTGAATATTGCACGGATAACGCCGTCATGATTGCTGGCCTTGGTTTTGAACTGCTGCAACGCGGCCAGACCGCAGATCTCAATCTCGACGTCTACGCGCGCGCATAAATATGGATCGTAAAGAACTCTATTTACTGCTGGAAGCCGTCCGCACCGAGCAACTTCCAATTGAACATGCGCTCGAACAGTTGGCGCAAATGCCGCTGCGTGCCGCCAACCATACCCTTGCTGATACCCACCGAGAACTACGCTGTGGCATGCCAGAAGTCATCTACGCGGCTGGCAAATCTCCACAGCAATGCGCCACCGCTGCCACGTTGCTCGCCGCTGCCCATGATCGGGTGTTGCTGACCAAAGCGGACGTCACCCGCTTTGTTGCGGTGCAAGCGATTTTACCTACCGCAACCTTCCATCCCGACGCCGGCTGCATCACTTGGTTTGAAAATCAGCCGCGCAGCAAACGCGGGCAAATTCTGGTGCTGGCGGCGGGAACCTCTGATTTGGCGGTGGCTGCAGAAGCCCAGGTCACCTGCGATTGGATGGATGTCTCTTGTGACATCCTCACCGATTTGGGGGTGGCCGGCTTGCATCGCTTATTGCACCATATTGAGCGATTGCGCACGGCCGATTGTCTCATTGTGGTGGCCGGCATGGAAGGCGCTCTGCCCTCGGTAGTTGCCGGTTTGGTAGCCTGCCCATTGGTGGCTGTACCAACCAGTGTGGGCTATGGTGCTTCTTTTCAAGGACTTACAGCGCTCCTCTCGATGCTTAACAGCTGTGCCCCGGGAATTGGCGTGGTCAATATCGATAACGGTTTCGGCGCTGGCGTGCTCGCGGCAAAAATCGTGAGAGCGGCACATCCTTTGCAATAAGGTGGCCGATGGCTTTGTTCGCCGCACCACTCCTTGGCGCCATGTTGCTGATGGCGCCACAGCTGCCCATCGCAGTCTTGCAATCGGGCCAGCGGGTGGAATGCGTCACGGCTGCAATCGGTGACCGTGAGCTGGAAACGCCATTGGGGGTATTCCGCTGTCCTACCGATCCCGTCGTAAAACTCGTCGATGGCACGCAGCAGCGCAAAGATTTCCGCAAATTGCGGCGCCTCAAGGTAATCGATGATGCCACTTGGTTGCAGGATTTGTCGACCGCAGGGCAGCTACTCGAACTTGCGACTGCCTGCCAAGAGTTACTGGCCTTGGATGCGCAAAACGTCTTAGCCTACGAAGCACTGGAACGCTGGGGACATCAACTCGACGCGGTGCCCGCGCAGCTCGATCGCGAACAACGGGTTGCCTGGCTCTGGGATCGCGCCGCCAGTGAGGATTTCCCACAATCCATACTCGCCGGCGCGCAACTTTTAGACGAAGTCTCGCAGAGTTCCCAAGCCGTCAATAACCGCGTTGTGAGCATTCGAGAACTGCGCAGTGCACTGCGCAGTAAGAGTGTGGTGCTGCGCCGCACCTCCGCTTTCGTTGCCGGGCGTCAGCGTCAGTTTTCGCTGCGTGAGCTGTTATTGGAGATTTCGATTTCGGAGCCTCTCGAAGTCGTGCGCACTGCGGCAGCGGCTGGGGCGCATGAAATTCATGCACATTCGGCACGTCAATATTGGGTGCAGAACTTGGCCCGCGGTAGCGATGCGCATCGCGCGGCCGCGGCCTGGAACCTTGGCCGCTACGGCGGCGCAGATGCGCTACAAGCATTGATTCACGTATTGGCTGCTGACCAACATGCTCCTGGAGAACGCTTTCGCTTTGCCGAACGGATCATTGAAGTCGTCAGCAATAGCGATCGCAACGCCTTGGATTTGGGTGGCTTCAATCCCGAGCAACAAGAAGTTGATTTCCGACACCCTTCACCGGAGTTAGAACTCCTAGATTGGGATTCCACTTTTACCGTCACGAAGTACGGCGATAGCTTGCGTGCCGTGTTGTTGGAAGCGCTCGATACTTGGGCGAATAGTAAATCAAATCGTGATACCGCAGCTTGGCTGGAATGGTATTTAAATGTCTGGTTGCCTGCTCGTCCCTAACCTCTACACCATTACATGCTCACTACTTTCCTGGTTGCACTCCTATGTCAGCACCCGATCGCCATCCTCGAATCGGGAATCCGCATAGAAACATCGATTCCTCCTACAGTTGGGGCTCGTCTCATTCAAACTGCTTTTGGCACCTATAACGCCAGCCTCGATCCAGTTGCTTCTTTAGCGGATGCAAACGCCGATTTGGAGCTGCTCGCGCCATTGCGTGATTTAGATTATCCAGCGTGGCTGCAACGTGTAGCGGAACGCGGTCTAGTTAGCGTGATTTACGCCGATCAAGCACCGAGCGAATTCTCTGCAGCTCGCCTCAATGCGCTGGAAGTTTTCGGTCATAAACTCGACCGCCTGCCACGTGATAGCGATCGCGATGCACGCGTCGGCTTGCTTTGGGAAGAATTGCAAAACGCGCCAGATGCGGATCAAGCATTACTCACGGGTGCACTCATGCGCGAAATCTCGCTCTCCAACCTACGCCAAGTGCGCCGCGTTTCTTTAGCGGACTTAGGCCGTGCGTTGGAATCCAAAGACACCGAAATACGACGGGCCGCCTGTCGCTTGGCGGCGTATCAGCAGGAGGTTGGCATGCAACAGCGCTTATCCAAACTGAGCTTGAGTGATCAATCCGTTTTGGTGCGCCCAGCTGCCGCCGCAGCGGTCATGGCACTCGATGAAGAACGCGCACTGGGTCGTTGGGCGATGGAGCTGTGGACCTCACGCAAAGATGCACAACGTCAGTTGGCCGCTGAACATTTGGGAAACTTCGGTCACCAACGTGAGGATGTGGTGAAAACCCTGATTTACGCGCTGGGTGCTGCGGGCAACACCCCACCAGGGCGATATGTTTTCTTCGGCCGGCAGATTACCGTGGTGGGCGACTTTGATGTGGAACTTGCCAATAACGCTTCGATTGCCGATCCGCATATTTCCGTAATCACGGATGGCGTGGTGTTACAAGTACGCGTTATTTCTACCAATTTGGGGCGCTCCATTACCACCGCGCTGCAGAATTTAACCGACGCGAACTACGGCAATGATCGCGACGCTTGGCTACGCTGGTATGAGGCCAAATAAGCCTTCACAAGCATGCTAAAACTCACTGCACTGCTCTTGACTACTTTTACTGCAACTTCGGTTGCAGCACAAAACGCCACCGCAGTCCTTGACGATGGTACCCGGATTGATGTCGTGGCCTCTTCCAAAGTAGGCTCCTTCATGGTGGTTACCGAATTGGGAAGACTGCGCAGTCAAGGCGAACAGATTAGCTTGTTGCTGGATACCAGTGAAGAAATACGGCTACTCGAACCCCTGCGCGATCTTGATTATGCACTGTGGGTTGCTCGCCTCAGCGAGCGCGGCCATTTGTTACGCTTGGCGGCAGAAACTCCAGCCCTTGAACAACGCGCGCTGCTCTTCGATACCTTGCGCATTTGGGGTCGTCGTCTCGATCCATTGCCACCGGATACCCCGCGCCAGGATCGCGCGGCTGCCTTATGGGAACGTGCGTTGAAAACCAATGAAACGCAGCTGGCTTTCCTTGTGGGCGCCCTGGAAACGGAAATTTCGCCCACTTATGGGCGACAAAGCGATGAACCATCCCTCGTGAGTTGGCGCAATGCCCTGGACAGCAAATATCCCACCCAACGCTGGGCGGCGGTCAGGCTTGCTGGTGCGCAGCGCGATGCCAATGCCGAAATCGATTTGCTGAACGTCAGCCTCAAAGACCCCGATTTGTGGGTTGCCTTAGAAGCTGGTCACGCTCTGTATGTTACGGATCCAGAAGGCGCAACTTATCGCTGGGCCTATGAAATGGTCACCAGCCGGAGCAAGGAACTGGCACGGCGCTGCGCCACCCAACTGGCAAAATGGAGCCGCCCGGATGCTCGCACCGCCCGGTTCGTGGCCTCGCGGCTGCGCGGGTCCACCCTCTTCCAACAACGCAATGCCTGCGGAGCTGGCGGTTCTCTCCCCTACGGAACTTCGGGATCCGAGATCACCAAAAACTCGGTACTCGAGGTGGCCTCTCCTTCTACTCTGGTCATGACTTTTCTCGCCGACACGATTCAGCGCGTTGCCGACTCCGCAGAGTTGCCGGTGCCCGCGCCAGAAGGTGTCCCAGAAGAAGCTACTCCAGAAACATTGCGGAAAGCACAGGCAGAAGCTTGGCGAAAGGCGTTCTTGGGGCGATAATGCCGCACGATGCCCGCCTCCGACATCCCCGCCACTTTAGTTCTGGAAGATGGATCCGTTTTTCGGGGACGTAGTGTCGGCGTGGCCGGCCAACGTGCTTTCGAACTCGTCTTCCACACCGGCATGACCGGCTACCAGGAAATCCTCACAGACCCTTCCTATTTTGGCCAAGCCGTTGTCATGACCTACCCGCAGATTGGCAACTATGGCTGCCAACCGCAAGCCGATGAATCCGACCGCTGCTGGGCATCGGCCATGATCATGCGCCAGCTCACGCCCATCACTTCCAGCTGGGCAGCTACCCAAGCGCTGGATGAGTATTTTCTGGAACGAGGCGTGATGGCCATGGATGGCGTCGACACGCGCGAACTCACCTTAATTTTGCGCTCCAAAGGGGCGCAGCGCGCCGTCATCAGCACCGAAACCGCGGATCTAACCACCCTACTTGCGCTTGCGCGTAATCACCCTCCTTTGGATCAGCGCGATCTTGCCTCGGCAGTCAGCTGTAAAAATAGTTATTTTTGGAGTGAAGGTTTGCCCGATCCCAATAGTTGGGTGCCGACGGGCTTGCACGCCAACGCTCCAAAGTTGGTGTGTTATGACTTCGGCATCAAGCGCAACATTTTGCGCAACTTGGTGAGTGCCGGGTTTCACCCGCTGGTGGTACCAGCCCATACCAGTGCTAGCGAAGTTTTGGCGCTGAATCCCGACGCGGTGTTCTTATCCAACGGGCCAGGGGATCCGGCCGCCGTGACTTCGGCCATTGCAGCAGTACGTCAACTGGTTGCTGCTGATTTGCCGCTGTTTGGCATTTGTTTGGGCCACCAAATTTTGGCCCTCGCTCTCGGTGGACGGACTTTCAAAATGAAATTTGGCCACCACGGTGCCAACCACCCAGTGGTCGAAACTGCCAGTGGGCGCATTGACATTAGTTCGCAAAACCATGGTTTTGCGGTGGATCCAGACAGTCTGGAAGGGACTGGCCTTGCGGTTACACACTACAACGGCAACGACCATACGGTGGCAGGCTTACGCCACACGTCCAAGCCAGTTTTTTCGGTGCAATACCACCCAGAAGGGGCGCCTGGTCCGCATGATCCGCAGCACCTCTTTCAACGCTTTCAAGAATTTCTTGCGGAACCGGCGCGGTCTTAGGGGTTACACTCGGTTTGTGCGCATTTCTGCGCCATACCAAGATGCTGTTCGTCGCCCTACTGCTTAGTTCTACTTACGCCCTTGCCCCTGCTGCTTTGGCCTTTTCCCAGGAACCGCCTGTGGAAGAAACTGAAAAGCCTAGCGTCAGCGAGGAAATCAATCCGCAAGAAGCCGCTGCACAAATTCGCGAGGCACTGAAAAGCAAAGAGGAAATTGTCATGGTTGCTGCCTTGCAGAGCCTTGGCCAAATCCCGTCCAAACTCATCACGGCCGAGGTGGCCAAGGGTTTGAAAGTGAAGTCAGAGGCCGTGGTGTTGGCCGCGCTGGAAGCCTTGCGCTTTAATAAAGATGATTCGGCTCTCGGTTTGTTGCTGAAGGTGCGCAAAGATAAAAATATTCAAGACAACGCTAAAACCGCCGAGGCTTATGCTTATGCCCTGGGACAAAAGGGCGATAAAAAGGCCATTCCGGCGTTGACCGATGATCTAATCGGCACCGCCAAAACTCCGACCAATGTGATCACGGCCAAAGTGCTGGCGCTTGGCCACATTCGCCACGCAGATTCCATTCAAGCTTTACTCGATTACACCAAGACCACGATTGGCGGTCTCGGGCGTGGTGGTCGCGGCGGCGGCAGGAAATTGAGCCGTGAAGCCTATGGAGCCTTGGTGGTGTTGACTGGTACGGATCAAGGTGAAAGCGTTCAAGCTTGGGAGGATTGGTGGTATGACCACCGCAACGGTTTCAAGGTGTCGCCAACCGAGTGGCCGCTCGAAAATACCCGTGACCAACGCATGTGGAACAACGTTTGGTTGTCCCCGCAGGAAAAAGAAGAGGCCGCACAAGCTGCGAAAGAAGAAAAGGCCGGCCGCCGCAAGAAAGACGACGCCGACCTCTAAACCATTGTTTTCGCGGTTCTTCAGCGCTGGGAAAGAAGGCTTTTGAGCAGCTCCAATATTTTGGGCGGCTGGCCAATTCGCAGTACGCCAATGCGGAAAATGCGGCTGGATAACCACAGCGAAAAGATAGCGGTGACCCCCATCAATATGCCGGAGCCAATCATGACCGAAGTTGGCGGATCCGCCGCGGCACGATTCATCATCACAAATGGCGTGTAGAGCGGCACCCAAGTGAGGAAGGTAGCGAGGGAGCCATGAGGATCCATGGTCACAAACACCATCGTGAACAAGGGCACCATCAAAATGACTGTGGCAGTGCCCATAAAGTTTTGCGCCTCTTTCACAGTGGT
Source organism: uncultured bacterium (assembly GCA_937919925.1). Lineage (GTDB taxonomy): Bacteria > Planctomycetota > UBA1135 > UBA1135 > UBA1135. The sequence goes on from CALFOT010000036.1 coordinate 21,775, forward strand.
GCACAAACTACCAATAGCCAAAAACAGCCCCGAGTAAATCATGTAACCGCAGAAGAAGTAGAAAGCAAACAGCGGCAGCAAGCCCGAGGATTGAATGACCTCGAACAATACGCCTGCCCATTCTACGCTTGGACCGGCCATAAATTTCAACACGCCGAGCAGGGAAAAAATCCACACGGTCATCATGGTTAAACCAACACCAGCAATGCCGATGAGTTTGCCAGACATAATTTCCCAAGGGGTAGCCGAAGATAACAGCACCTCAATAATGCGATTTGATTTTTCCTCCACCATGTTATTGAGCAACATGTTGACTACCGTGAAGATGGCCACCCACATTAAATACACAAAACCAATGGGGGCGAATTTGCGGATGGTGTCTGCCAAACTGACAACCTCCTCCCCAGCGGCCTTCTTGGGATCAAAGGATGCAAACTGCATCTTGGTGTTTTGCGCAGCTTTAATGGCAGCGCTATCAAGGTTACGAGCCCCAAACTCGCGCTGCTGAATATCATCATTGATGGCACGTTCCACCAACTTGGCTAAATCATTATCGGTGAGATTGGTGGACCAAAACTGTACGCCGCGCTCGTGGGCAGTGAGAGGATCCCCGTCATTTTTTTTGCCCGGACCCTTTAGTTGCTGCAGAGCATCCTGCGGCACGATGACCAGAGCGAAAAGGGGATCCTTGAAATCGAGGAAATTTTTCTCGTCCAACAAATAGGGCTTGATCACGGCTACGATTTCCGCGGTGGAGGCTGTGGTGGGATCCAAATCTCCCCACGCATCTTGCGGCATCGAAGAGCGCTCTAACATACGCCGCGGCGCCTCAAACAAAGGTGGGTCCGCGCCGAGCTGCTGGTACAGAACGTCTAAGAAAGCATCTAATGCGCCAGGCTTGGCTAACATGTCTAACAACAGTGGATTTTCCTTATCGACCATCGCAATCATGCTGTCTGCCATGTCGCCAGAAAGGCCTGCAGCAAAATCCATTTCCATAAAACCAGCGGGGATCTGCTCCAACATCTCCGCAGTGCTGCGGGATTCTTGCTCGTCATTACCCAGATGGTTGACCTGAATGTACTCCAGTAGTTTTTTCACTACGGAACGCTGGTACTCGCGCTCCAGTGCTTGATCCACCACGCTTTCAAACTCACCACTCTGATCCACCAAAACGAAGTGCCGCGTTGGTTTGGCTTTTTCTTCTAGTAGTTGCGGAACCTTGATCGAAGCGAACAGGATCAGCGGGAACATAATGAGATTGATCCAAAAACCCTTGGTGCGCGCGTTCTCGGAGTATTCGCGGCCGGCTATGTGAAAAGTGTTATTCATGGCTGGCAGTGGGCTTAGCGGAATGAGGCGACTTTGGCATCTTCGCCAACAAGGTGCAAGAAAACATCGTGCAAAGTAGGTTCATGATAATTAAAGGCAGTGAGTTCAATATCGTTACGGAAACAATCGCGCAACAGCTGCTGCGGATCAGCGTTTTCTGTCATACAAACATCATAGCTACCCGGCAATCCCGCAGCGGCTTCGGTGCTGGCGACTCCAGGCAAAGAGCGCAGCGTTGCAGGATCATGGACACCGGATAAGTTGACCATTTTGGGAATCAAGGCTTTGGCTTGCGGAATGGTGCCATCAAAAACCATCTCGGCTTTGGCAATTAACAAAATGCGATCACAAATACGCTCGGCATGCGACATCACATGCGTGCTGAACACGATGGTTGTTCCGCCTTTGTTCAAATCCGAAATGACTTCTTCCATCACTTGCTGATTGGATGGATCCAATCCAGAGAACGGCTCATCCAAAATTACGAACTCCGGCTGGTGGGCGATAGAAGCCAGCACCTGCACCTTCTGCCCCATACCTTTGGAAAGGGTCTCGACTTTCTTATCGGAAAATTCCTTCAACCCATAACGCTCTAATAATTCGTAAGCGCGGTTCTTTGCCTCGCGCGCGCCCACACCTTTCAAGCGCGCAAAGTAGGCAATCACTGCCCAAGTTTTCATCTTTTTATAGAGGCCTTTCTCCTCGGGCAAGTAGCCGATACGTTGGCGTACCTCCATCGCGGAAGATGCTCCCAGTACGGAAAGCGAACCGGAGGTTGGCTTGATGATGTCCAAAATCATCCGCAAGGTTGTGGTTTTGCCAGCACCATTGGGACCAAGAAACCCGTAAATAGAACCGCGAGGCACTGCCAAGTTGATGTCACGCACAGCAGTGAAATCGCCGTAACGCTTGGTGATGTCGTGAAGCTCCACGGCGTTGGTGTAATCCATCATGAACCAATCTCCGCAGTTTCCAAGGTTGGCGGTGCCAAACGTTCGGCACGACACGCCTCCTCCACATCGGCCAATGCTTTCGGCGTGGCAGCACTGAGGTTTTCCGGAGCACCACCAGTGACGTGAATGTCATCCTCAATCCGCACGCCAATACCGCGCAACTCGGCCGCGACCGAATCATCATCCGCCGGGAAGTACAGGCCAGGTTCTACAGTCAACACCATGCCGGGCTCCAACAACCGCGAATTGCCGTCCGCGCGGCTAACGCCACAATCATGTACATCCAAACCAAGATAGTGTGACGTGTTGTGGATGGTCCACTGTTTGTGCGCGTCGGTAGCAATGGCTTCTTCGACACCGCACTTCAACACTCCCAACTGATGCAAGCCATCGCAGAGCGTAGCAATCGAGACATCGTGGGCCTGATGAAATTCATTGCCGGCACGCACCACATCCATCGCTGCCAGTTGCGCCGCCAACACCACTTCATAAATATCACGCTGCGCCGGACGGAAAGTGCCATTAATAGGAAAGGTGCGAGTAATGTCAGCGGCATAGCACTGGTACTCTCCACCAGCATCAATCAACACCATGTCGCCATCCTGCAACGCCATGTGATTGGTGTTGTAATGCAAAATGTTCGCGTTATCGCCCCCAGCCACAATCGACGGATAAGCCCAGCCAGAGTCATTACAACCGTGGCGACGGAAGGTGTAATGCAGCAAAGCTTCGAGCTCATACTCCATCATGCCGGGACGGCATTGCGACATAGCCAACAGATGCGCTTCGGCACTAATCGCCGCAGCTTTGCGCATGAAGTCCAGTTCTGCGGGCGATTTCAGCACGCGCATTTCATGCACGATGAGGCCCGCATCCAAAATGCTTTCTGGCAGGGCCAATCCCAAGCGGGCTTTGGCGCGCAAGCTCTTCAGACTCTCCAAAATAAAAGCATCCAGTTCATCATTAAAACCAAGCTGGCACCAAACTCGCTTGGACTTCGTCAATGCTTGCTCGACTTCTTCTTGGAACTCGTCATGATTAAAAGCAGCGCAAAATCCAAGCCTCTCCACGGCGCCTTCGGGGCCCATGCGGCGACCCACCCAGGTTTCACGTGCGGGATCGCGCGGCAAAACAAACAGCGTTTCCTCTGCCACACCCTCGATGCCCTTGGCGAGCATCAATGCAGCATCTGGTTCCTGGCACCCCGTGAGGTACCAAAACGACGACTGCTGACGAAATGGAAATTCAACATCATGATTCCGCGTGGCAAGTGCTGCTCCTTGGAACAGGGCGATATCGCCATCTTGCATGCGGTCGAGAAATTCTCTGCGGTGGGCTTTGAACATGGGGCGTCGGGCACAACACCCGTGAAGCCTAGTTTCGGCGCTGCAGGGCTCCGGGTCAACGCATCCACGCCTTTAACCGCATACTTGCTGCTGCAAGGCGACTTCGGCGGAAGTCAACGCCACCACCTCGGCACGTTCTACCACTTGCAAAGATTTGTAGCCAATGCCGTTGCGTTTCATGGCCAGGAAAACCTTGGCCAGATCCGGATCAAAGTGGCTACCAGCATCTTTTTCAATAATAGCCAAGGCCTGCTCAATCGGCATGGCGGCTTTATAAGAACGTTTGGTCGTTAAGGCATCAAATGCGTCAGCAATGGCGCAGATTCGCCCCTCAAGTGGAATCGAATCCCCCGCCACGCCAAGTGGATAACCCGTGCCATCCCACTTCTCGTGGTGGCTACGTGCGATATCCGCCATGTCGCGCAAACCAGGAATCGCCGCCAAAATGCGGTCGCCAGCCATTGGGTGGCGTTTCATCACCGCAAATTCCTCGTCGGTGAGAAAACCCGGTTTAAGCAGCACGTTATCTGGCACCGCCACTTTGCCGATGTCATGCAAGAGCGCACCAAGGCGTAAAGTTTCCAGGCGGTTGGCATCAAAGCCGATTCTTTCCGCCAGTTCTACCGCGATGACGGCGACCCGTTGGCTGTGTCCACTGGTGTAACGATCCTTCGCTTCAATGGTCTTACTCAAGGCTAGGGCTGTTTCCACATAAACCTTGCGCACTTCCTCAGCCGTTGCCGCCATCGTAATCAAAGCGCAATGGACACGCTGAATCAGATCGCGCACCTCATAACAGCCCACCTGCGGAGCGCGGGACTGAAAATCGCCATGAGCTGTGCGGTCCAAAACATGGTGCAGGCCGGGTAAACCACGCAGCGCAAAAGACAGGTATAGGAAAGTGAGAATGGCGCTGCCGAGCGACGCCCACATGGCGAAGACCTGGATTGAGCCGGCCCACACTGGAACCTGTAAGGCCTGCCGCAAGTAGAGAGTCCCCAGTGGTCGCAGTTGCCCACGCAGCGGCTGTTGAATCTCAAGGTACTCACCCTCGCCAAGCCAGCCTGTGAACGCATGATCGCTGACTGGCTGCAGGTCCGTCAGCCCGACGGTTGGCAGACCACTGAGGGTCTCGAGCAAAATTTCGCCATTTTCACGCAGCACAAAAAGATCAAGATTGGGCTTCTCCCCAATCTCCTGGCGCGCTAAGGAAACCGCACTGGATGGATCTCCGGCATCCAACACTTGCCCGATATTCCGGGCTATGGAGGTTGCAAGAACCTGCAATTCAGGGGCGTCGGCCGCAGCGTTGGCGGCGCGGTCTGCGGCGGTGAAATAGTGACCGCCGGTGAAGGTAAGCGCAAACCCAACCACACCAGCCAGGATGGCAGCCTGAAACGGCAGCCCATGGCCACTCAAGGAGCACTGGCGAAGCCTTTCTACCACTGAAATGGCAGATTTGGGTCGGAAGGTGGGTGGCATCAACAAAATATCGGAAATTCGAGGGGTTTCCCTAAACTAGTCGCTTCGGATAGGCCGATTCCCCGTGCCACACTCCGCTAACCCAAGAAAGCAAATGTTCAGCATTCTCCTGCAAAGTGCCCTCCTCCTGCCCCAAGGCGTCGTTGGTGCCACTCCTCCCTCTCTGGAAATTGTTACGCCAAATAGCGACTTCTTACGCGAAATTACCGCTCAAGAAGCAGAAACCAGCAACTGGTCTGGCGCTGCCGACCTCGGTTTAACCTTCGTTTCCGGCAATAACGAGTCCTCCAACAGTGCTGCGAACTTGACGGCTGCTTGGGCCAGCGGCCTGAACGTGGTTGATCTCGGCGCCCATTATGCCGGTACGCGGACTACCGATGCAGCCACCAACAATGCCTCTACGACTTCACGTTTGTACTTGTATGATGCAGCCTACAATCGTTATTTCTCGACGGAGAAAAACTTTTATGGCTACGCAACTGGATCCTCTCGCGAAAACGAGCCCAACGGTTTGCAAATGCGCAACACCATTGGCCTCGGTTTAGGCTACACCTACCATCTGTACGAAAATGCCACATTGGATTTAGAAGCTGGTTCTTCGTATGTGGCTGAGAACAAAGTAGGCACCCTCAGTGATAGCTCTGTGGTTGGTCGCGGTGCGTACAAATTCGCCACGCCAATTTACGAGAGTGTAGATTTCACTGGCGCCGGTACTTACTTGAAGGGCGGTGACATCGAAACCTACGAGCAAGACCTGGGGGTGAACTGGGCGTTGAACGCAACTTGGAGCCTCGTAGCCTCTTACAACATTGCTTGGGATGGTAACCCTTCCGCTGGTTTCTCCAGCACGGATCGCCGTTTCAACCTATTTTTAAGCACGAAGTTCTAAACTAGTTCGGCAACCCCGATGCCTTTACCAACTAGAATAAGAACGTGGCCGTAAGACTCGATCTAAAAACCGCTCAGCTTCTCACCTCCGAAGAGGTGCGTGAGACCATGGTTCTATTCCGAACCTTGGGGGATAACCCTCTGGCGATTCAGGAGAGTTTTCGCGGCATGTTTCCCAAAAAAGTTGCGGAAGCGATGGGAGAATTGCGCGCGTTGCGACGCCGCGCCACGCAAAAATTTGAGCTCGGCTTGGACATGTTTTTTACCAAGCCGTTGCTTGAACAAGCTTCGAGTGAGCCGGTAGCGGCATACCGCGCCGCGCGTTTTGTCGCTGCCGGCTTCAAAGAAGTCCAGGACCCATGCTGCGGCATGGGTGCCGATACGATCGCTCTCGCAAAAGCTGGGCTCAAAGTTTTTGCTGCCGATAAAAACGATATCGCCGCGCACTATGCGCAAGTAAATGCCAAACTTGCCGGCGTTGCGGATCGTACCGAGTTCCGCATCGCGGATTGCCTAGAAGAGCTGCCACCTCCGGGGCCGATTATGCTCGATCCGGCACGACGTCGCGGTAGTCGCCGCATTATGAATCCCGCCGATTGGTCCCCCGCCCCCGAAATAGTGGGTGCTTTGCTTGCCGGCCGCGAAGGCGCTTGCTTGAAGTTATCGCCGGCCGTCGAAATGGAGACTTTACTAGCGTTGTTTCCAACACCAGATGAAATTGAAATCATCTCCTTTCGCGGCGAGGCAAAAGAGAATGTGTTTTGGTATGGCAAACTTGCCAGTGGTACACCACGCCGCGCCACCATTTTGCCTTCCGGAGATACTTATTGTGGTGTAGAAAAAGCCCAAGCGCCCACTGCCGAGCTAGGTGCGTACTTATACGATCCAGATCCAGCGCTGGTGCGCTCGGGTTTGCTCGGGCGCTTCGCCGAAGAATTTGGCTTGTGGAATATTGATCCTGAAATCGGCTATCTCAGTAGCGATCAAGAAATCCGTAGTCCTTTTCTGGATGGCTTCCGGGTGATCGCTTGCGAAAGTTTGGATCCACGCAAAATCCGCGAGCTGATGCGCGAACATGCCGTCGGCCGCATCCAAATCCGCAAACGCGGCATCGCCGAACGCCCGGAAACTTTGGAGCAACGGTTTCTGCCGAAAAAATACGGCACTCGTTTCGTCACTTTCTTTGCCACGCGCCTCGGTGACCGCCACATCGGCATTCTCGCCGACGCCATCGAATAAACCACCCTTTGCTCTGCACACTACTGCTACTTCCTTACTGTTTCGCACCGCCCTCGGTGCAAGCGCGTGAAGTTGCTGAAGATGTGCAACAAGTTGCTCATTTCGCGTTCAGCGCTTCGCCACAGGGTTTCGATCCGGTGCGTAACACAGAAATGATTGATGCCGTGGCGCAACGCCAGGTATTGGAGTGCCTCACGGAATACGATTATTTGGCGCAAAACGAAGCGATTGTCGGACAACTCGCGGAGTCTTGGTCGGTCAGTGCAGATGGTCTCGAGTGGCGCTTTCAGTTGAAAAAAGATGCGCGCTTTTTTGATCCCTTCGAGCCACCGCTATGGCCGACGCGTGGCCGCACCGTTACCGCCCATGACGTGCTGTTTAGTTGGCTGCGCCAGGCGGATGCGCGCTCTAACTCACAAGGGTTTTGGGCGATGGATGGCATCTTTCTAGGGCTTAATGAATTCCGTGCCGCTACCGGTGCTTTAGATCCCAATGCTGCCGCTGCGGCGATGGCCGCGGCCTTAAAGGATGGCATTGCCGGCATCCAGGTCGTGAATGATTACGAGCTGTTGCTACGTTTGCAGCAGCCCGATCCAAAACTGCCAAACCGTTTAGCCATGACTTATTTTGCGGTCTATCCGTATGAGGCGGTTTCCAAAGATGGGCGCTCGATGCGCGATGAGCCCGTCGGCAGCGCACCCTTTACGCTGGAATATTGGCTGCCGGGGCAAACCTTGTTGCTGCGCCGCACACCGAACTGGCGGCAAGAAGTTTCGCCCTTTGGCGATGGCGCCTTGTTGCCCTATTTAGATCGCGTCGAATTTCATGTGGTGCGCGATGTCAACACGCGCAACGAAATGTTTGAAGCTGGCACGATTGATCGCGTGGCGGTTGGCAATGCCGCACGTAATCAGTTTTTGGATAACAAACTCGCATTGCAGCAAGACTATGTGCAACGCGGTATGGCGCTGCTTGATTACCAACGAGCCGATACCACCATGCTCGCTTTCGGCATGGAGGATCCGGTCGTCGGCGATATTCCAGGCGATCCAGCGGGCAACGCTAAGCGCAAACTATTGCGCCGCGCATTAGCACTCGCCTTCCCTTATGAACGCTGGCATGCCGATATTCGCAAAGATTTCCCCTCCACTCCTGCACGCAGTTTTTTGCCCCCGATGGTGCCTGGCGCGAGCAGCCTTCCACCTTCGCAGTGGAACCACAGCGATATTGCCCTAGCCGCGAAGCTGCTTGCTCAAGCTGGTTATCCTGAAGGTCGCGGCTTGCCCGAGTTGGAGTTTTTATTATCGGGCACGGATCCGCTCTCAACCAGCATCGGCGAGTTATACGTTGCTGGGCTGAAAAGAATCGGCGTACGTTGCAAAGCTGTACCCCTGCTTTACCACCAACAAATCGCTCGTTCGCGCAGTGGCAATGCCCAAATTTTCCTGCGTGCTTGGGTCCTCGATTGGCCAGATGGCGCTTTGATTCTGCAAAACTTTCACAGCCCACAGGCCAATACCGGCGTCAACCTTTCACGTTTTATGGAACCCGATTTTGACGCCTTGTTTGAACGTTATCGAGCTCTTCCCGAAGGGCCACAGCGATTGGCCTTGCTGCTAGAAATGCATGCGCTGTTGGAAGATCTCGTGCCTGCCGTAGCCATTGACCACCGCCGCGCGAGTTTGCTAATTCAACCTTGGCTGGGCAACTTCTTCGCTCACCCATTCAATGCCTACTTCTGTAAGTACTACCGCATTTTAAAGCATTGATTCCTAGGCTTCTGCGCAAGCTCCTGTTCACACTGGCTCTGGTGGCCGGCGCGGATTTGGTGTTGTTCGTCGCCTTAGATAGCGGCGCTTTTGGCGACGCTGCCCTATTGCAAGCCGGTCCCAAAGCGAGCACTACCGATATTGGCTATACGCGGGTTCGGCTGGGGCAATTCGAACGCTTTGAGCCAACGGCCATCAAGTTACGCTTCATGAGCGCTGATCCGCGTCAGCGCATGCGCCTCCAGGAGCAAGACGGCAAGCTGCAACTCCTTGCCGCAGATGGCCAACTGTTACACGAGCTTACTCTGCATGGCACCGTCAACGACGTCGCCGGGACGATGGTCACTTGGTCGGGCGAAGGTTGGCAATTTCAAGCATTTAGCGCACAAGATGCGAGCTCTTTCCCTGCGCATGGCTTGGCCACCGCACTCCATGGTTTGGTCGTCCGCTTACCGGCGAATGAACCGGCAACTTTATCGTGGGCGCAGGCCAAACCGCTCAGCGCACGGTTTCTACACGGGTTTTTTGGCTTACTCCGTTTTGATTTTGGCTACGACCGCAACGGCCGCGCGGTAAGCGCCCAACTGAGTGACCGCGGCGCGCGTTCCCTGCTCTTGTCGGTGCCAGCCTTTTTGTTAACCACATTTTTGGCGATTACTATGGCATGCGCTGCTGCCAGCCGTCGGCCGCGCTGGGACTTCCGCTTGCAATTGGTTGCAACCTTAGTGATGTCCACTTCCTCCTTGGCGTGGATCTTTTTTCTACGCCAATGGTTTGCCATTGATTTGGGCTGGTTTCCACTGCGTCCGTGGAGCGAACCACTGCTGCCGTTACTGTTTCTACCGGTATTGATTTGGGTGTTTCTTGCGGTGTGGCCAGATTTTTTGCTTTACCGCAGCCTAGTCAGTCAACGCGCTGGGGAAGGTTGGTTGCAAGCAGCGCGCGCCCGCGGCATTGCACCTGTTCGCCTGTGCTGGCGCCATCTATTGCCCAATCTAGGCGCCCCCATCGCGAGCTTGCTTGCCGTCACTCTGCCCTTTTTGGTATTAGGCTCGCTGCTACTGGAACGCATCTTCGATATCCCCGGCTTAGGCGGCAGCTTGATGGAAGCTATCGCGCAACACGACACCAACATCCTGCGCGCACTCACTTTCCTATTCGCTATCGGCTACTTAGCTGCCCAATGGATCGGCGAAGTGATTGCAACCTTAAGCGATCCACGCCTGCGGAGGCCTACCTCATGAAGGTGGCGCTAATCATCTTGGCACTCTATGTGCTGGGCGCTTGCGCCTCTGCCGCTGGATGGTTTCGCCTTGAAATCGATCTCGATCACTTTCACGCCGACGTCTCCCCTGGCGCTTCCCACTGGCTTGGAACCGATCATTTGGGCCGCGATATTTTCAACTTGGTCGTCCATGGGGGCCGTGTTGCCTTACTGGTGGGTACTCTGGCTGCAGGTGTGGCCTTGTTGATTGGCACCACCGCCGGCTGCTTGGCCGGCTGGTATGGCGGGCGCATCGATGCTTTTTTCCTGTGGTTATCGGGCAGTATCGCGGCAATCCCTGGCATTCTTCTCATTTTGCTCATGAGTTGGATCTTGAATGGCGGCTATGTGGGCGTATTCCTGGCGGTAGGGCTAGTTTCTTGGGTAGGAATTTACCGCATGGTTCGCAGCGAAGTGCAGCGCCTACGTCATGCCCCATTTGTGCTCGCTGCATTTCTACAAGGCGCGCGCGCGCCGCATATTTTTCAACGCCATCTGCTGCCCAATATGCTGCCACTCCTCAGCACTCAATTTTTGCTGCACTTCATCTTTGCCGTGAAAGCCGAGGCGATTTTATCCTTTCTCGGGGTGGGAATGCATGATTCCCCTAGTTGGGGGCGCTTGATTGCTGACGCCTGGACTTTCGATGATCTCGGAAGCGGGCGTTGGTGGCGCTTGACGGGGGCAACGGTGGCGATGGCCGGCTTGATTTTAGCCTTGCAACATATCACCACGTATTTGCAAAAGACTTCCGCAAGTTAAAGTGCTGCGAACGTGTAGCGCTTGCCATCGAAACCAAATTTACCAATGGGTGCGATGGGATCGTGATAGAGCAAAGCAATCCAACCTTCTTGCGCGGCACGCGGAATCCATTGGTTACGCACCTCCCACGAATCCGTGGCGTTGATGTCATAAGCCATGATAAATGGCAGATGCACATGATTCCGGGTGGGCACCACATCGGACCAGAACACCGCAACTTGACCAGCGCTTTCAATCTTGATTAACGAAACGCCTTCAGAATGCCCCTTGAGCTGAATCATCGTGACACCCGGCACAATTTCAGTTTCCCCTTCAAAAGTGTGCAACAAACCGGCATCCACTAGCGGCAACAAATCTTCAATGCGATAACTAGCCTTGCGCAAATGCTCTTGCGCAAGGTTGGCTTGTTTTTCGATTTCTGGGGTCCAGTGTTCGGCGCGCTCAAACACCGGCTTACCATGCAAGTCACAAGCAGCACCGATGTGATCAAAGTGACAATGCGACATCAAGCAGTGCGTAACCTCATGTGGTTGCACTCCAGCTGCGCGCAAGGATGCCACTAACTCAAAACCGCCAGAGTGATCAATATGGAACATCGTTTGCTGACGTTCTCCCCAGCGCTGGCCCATACCTGGTTCAATCACGATACGTACCCCATTGCCTTCCACCAAAAAGGGATTGGTGGCCAGTGGAATCGTATGATCTTCATTCACCGGCGTGAGCTGCTGCCAAATCGTGCGCGGCACCACACCAAACATGGCACCACCATCGAGAGCAAAGTTGGCATCGCTCAAAGCAACAATCCGAAAATCCCCTACTTGAATGGTGCGCGAAGTCATGCTCACCCTATTGGAAACGGCGCAACAAATCGCGCGAGATGATGATTTTCTGTACTTCGGAAGTGCCTTCGCCAATGACGCACAATTTGGCATCACGATACATGCGCTCCACGGGGTACTCACGCGAGTAGCCGTTGCCGCCAAAGATTTGAATGGCCTCGTAAGTGCAGCGCATGGCCACTTCCGACGACATGTACTTGGCCGCCGCCGCTTCCACCCCATAAGGGCGACCGGCATCTTTCAAACGCGCAGCATGGTAAACCATGTGCCGCGATGCTTGAATTTCAGTTTCCATATCGGCAAGTTTGAAAGCAACCGCCTGGTGATGGGCCAATGGCTTGCCAAACTGAATACGCTCGGTGGCATACTTCAACGCTTGGTCCAAAGCACCTTGGGCTATACCCAAACCCAGTGCGCCGATTGAAATCCGCCCACCCTCGAGAGTCTTCATGAAAGTGGCAAAACCATCGCCTTCAGCACCCAAAACGGCATCTTTGGGCAAACGACAATCTTTGAAAACCAAGTTCACCCAATCAGAACCGCGCATGCCTAGTTTCTCTTCGCCCTTTTCAATGGTGAAGCCAGGCTGGTCGCGGTCGATGACCATCGCCATGATGCCTTTGGCACCGAGCGATTTATCCGTCTGCACGGTGATTACGAAACACTTCGCGTAACTACCGTTGGTGATAAAACACTTGGCACCATTGATGATGTATTCCTCGCCATCCAGCACCGCCGTGGTTTGGGTGCCAGCCGAATCTGAGCCGGCGTTGGGTTCGGTAAGGCCATAAGCACCCATGAACTCGCCACTGCACAAACCTGGCAGATAACGTTTTTTCAGGGCGTCGGAACCGAACTCATAGATGGGCCAAGTACCCAGCGATACGTGTGCTGCCAAAGTAAGGCCAGTGCTACCACAAACGCGCGATAGTTCTTCCACAGCAATGATGTACGACAGATTATCGAGCCCAGTACCGCCACACTCTTCCGAGAACGGCAGTCCTGCAAGGCCCAGCTCACACATTTCTTTCCATGCGGATTCATTGAGTTGCTGGTGTTCGTCAGCGTAGGCTGCGCCTGGTGCAACAACCTCATTGGCGAAACGGCGCACGGTGTCGCGGATCATCTCCTGCTCATCCGTTAGGTCAAAGTTCGTTTGCATTGCTTCCATGAGCGAATCTCCTACAGGTTCCTCGAGATAACGATGCGCTGGATATCCGTGGCGCCTTCGTAGATTTCCGTGATGCGTGCGTCGCGGTAATAACGCTCAACATCAAACTCTTTGGTGTAGCCGGCACCACCGTGGATTTGCACGGCATCAATGGCCGCTTTATTGCAGGCACGCGAAGCAAACAGCTTGGCCATGGAGCACTCTTTGGTGCAAACACAGCCCTGGTCGCGTAACCAAGCAGCGCGGTGCACCAACAACCGTGCGGCATCGAGCTCCGTCGCCATATCCGCCAGCATGAAACTCACCGCCTGAAAGCGATTGATTGCCTGGCCGAACTGTTCGCGCTCGCCCGCGTATTTCTTGGAGGCTTCCAGGCACGCGCGGTGGATCCCGATGGCCTGCGAGGCAATGCCAATACGACCACCATCTAAAGTATCGAGCGCAATTTTAAAACCCTTATTTACTTCGCCGACCACGTTTTCATCTGGGACGAAGACGTTTTCTAAAATGATTTCGGTGGTTGAGGAAGCACGAATGCCGAGCTTCTTTTCCTTCTTGCCCACCGCAACGCCAGCGAAAGCTTTCTCAACGAGAAATGCACTGATCCCGGAACCGGGCTTGGCGGCGGCATCGGTAACCGCGTAGACCACCATCAAACCACACTGTTCCCCGGTGGTAATCCAGGACTTGGTGCCCGTCAACTTCCAGCCACCCTCCACGCGTGTGGCGGCGGTGCGCACGGCAGCGGCATCGGAGCCAGCTTGCGGCTCAGTGAGGCAATAGGCCCCAATCAACTCGCCGGTGGCGAGCCTTGGCAAGTACTTGGCCTTCAGTTCCGGGGTGCCTTGCTTTGCCAACATGCTACAAACTAGCGACATATGCACGGACATGGTCACGCCCACGGAGGCATCGGCGGCATTGATTTCTTCGAGCAACACCGCAGCGTGCAAATTGCCTAAACCGGCGCCGCCATATTCTTCGGGAACCGTTAAACCAAGAAAGCCGTTTTCGGCAGCTTCTTGCAGCGCTTCGGTAGGGAAAACTTCTTCCGCATCCCAGCGTTTGGCATTGGGGCGGAGTGAGCGGTCTGCAAACTCCCGTGCGGAGTCTCGAATCATTTCGAGGTCTTCTGTGAGGTCGAATTCCATGTTATTCCAGCTTGGGAAAGGGCGTTATTGTACGCTCCCCATGAGGATTCAACCGCTTCCATTGCAAGAATGATAAGATAGGCCATGAAGACCTCGTTCGTAATTGGCTTCGCCATCCTCTCCGGTTGCGCAACGATTGCCCTCCTCGATGGCTGGTGCCAATTTTCTTCTCCACAGGCCTTTCTGAGGCGAGAAATCATGGCCTTTTCGGTATTCGGTGCTTGGGTTGCTGCAGTACCGATTTATGCGATCTTGATGCTTCTTGCACGGCGCCTGAACCATGTCGGCCGCATGGCCTTTTGGGTGGGTATCGGCATTGGATTGTGCCCTCTGCTCATGGCTTGGCTGCCCAACCCGTTCCAGTTTGTGGTGGCTGCGGGTGTAGCTACCATTGGTTTGCTGCCAATCAGCACGCACTTCACCCCGGTTCCGGCAGTACGCATGGTCTTCACCGTCTTGTGCGCAGCTTTTCTCGTCGTCAGCCTATTTCTGCCAAGCTCCCAGGAATCGCTCACCCCAACCACCTACTCCGCCGCCAGCGATCCGCGGCCGATGCCCCAGGGAATCGATGTGTTTTTGGTAAGCATCGATACTTTGCGCGCCGAAGTGCTGGTGGATGACCCCAACTCGGCCGGCGATTCCACCGCCCCACTGCCCTTTTTGCACAGCAAGCAGAGCGCATCATTGTGGGCTGAATATGCGCTGTCTTCCAGCAATCAAACTTTGCCCGGCCATGTGGGCATGTTGACGGGTGTCAGCGCCATGGAGCATGGAGTGCGCTCCAACAGCGACATGCCGGATCAATCGGTACCGTTGGTTTCAGAATACTTCCAGGATGCCGGGTGGAGCACGTCGGCAGTGGTTTCCAACGCCCTCATTTCCTCCGCTACGGGCATGCATCGGGGCTTTCAATATTTCTCTGCGGACCCCGTCGGTTTGGGCGTTTATGGCGAACTCATGGCCAAGACTATCGCCCCACACACTTGGCTGGGCATGACCATCTCCACCAACAGCGCCATGCGCTTGTTCATTCTTTTGTTCTCGCGCGAGGTGCTCGACCAAAAGAAAATCCCCATTGCCGAACGGGTGAGGGTCGTAGCTCTGGAACAACTTGAAGACTTGTATGCTTCGGAGCGCCCATTTTTTCAATTCATTCACATGCTCGATCCGCATGTAGCCTACGCCCCTCCACCCAACATTCGCGGGCGCCTTTCGGCTGCTGCCGCAGCGGCTGTGCCGGTGCGCTTTTTACCGCATGCCACGGCAAAATTGGATGCAGCATTGGTGCGCGATTTGGAACAGGCCCTCAACAAAGGGGAGTTAGATGCTGAAACGGCTGTAGCTACCTTGAACTATTATCGTTTGGTTTACCTCGAGGAAATGATCACTGTCGATCGCTGCTTAGAGCAGATTTTTGCCCGCGCCGATGCAAGCCAGCGTCCGTATGTGGTTCTGTTTACCAGTGACCACGGCGAACAATTTGGTGAGCACAACTACATGGAGCACGCCAACTCCATGTATCGTAAAAACTTGGAGGTGCCATTTATGCTCTGGGGCAACGGCATCGTGCCAGGAAAAATCGTCGGCACCACCCCAACCTTAACCGACGTTCCAGCCACTTTGCTGCACCTTGCGGGAATTGAAATCCCTGATTCCCTCAGCGGGCGCTCGCTGCTTTTGCCTGCTATCGAGCGTCCTTTTGTGGCGGCTGACCAAAAGCAGCTGGCAGTGTTCAACGGCGCGGGTTTGAAATGGATTGGGCGCTGGCCGAACGCACGCGAAACCGCTGAAAATCCCACAGGTGGGCCTCTGCCGGTAGCGCTCTACAACCTGCTTGTCGACCCAACCGAAGCCGTCAACCTGCTGGAGGCCGATCCTCTTGCTGCTGAGTCGATGCTGACAACCATTGATGCGTACATCGCAAGGGATACCTGGGCCTCGCGCCAAGCGGGGGTAGAGAGATCCGCCTATCAAATGGCTGCTTTATCCGAACTCGGCTACGCCGGACAGGATGCTCCGCCCGACGCGCAGTAGTGGGCTCTACTGATAAGAGTAGAAGCCTTCGCCGGATTTGCGACCGAGCTTGCCCGCCAGCACCATGCGGCGCATGTTGGGGGCACAACGGAACTTCGGATCACCAAACTGCTCGAGCATGTAATCCAGAATGTTCACGCAAACATCAATGCCGATGAAATCCGCTAATGCCAGCGGCCCCATCGGGTGGTTCATGCCAAGCTTCATGATGGTGTCAATGTCTTCGCGGGTGGCAATGCCCTCGTAAAGCGTGAACGCAGCTTCATTGATCATCGGCATCAAAATGCGGTTGGCCACGAAGCCCGCGTAATCTTGGGCCACGCCGACGGTTTTGCCTACACCTTCGGCAATCGCTTTGGTGCGTGCAACCACCTGATCGGTAGTCTGCTCACCACGGATCAGTTCCACCAACTTCATCAATGGCACCGGATTCATGAAGTGCATGCCAACCACATCTTGTGGGCGGCTGGTCACGCTAGCAATCGAAGTAATGGAAATCGACGAAGTATTGCTCGCCAAGATGCAGCCTGCCGGTGCAGCCTGATCCAGTTTCACAAAGATTTCTTTCTTAACCGCCTCGTTTTCGAACACCGCCTCAATCACCATGTCTACATCTGCAACTGCAGCGGTCATATCCAGTGAGCCAGTGATGCGCGCGAAGATGACATCGGTTTGTGCTTGGGTAAGTGTTTCCTTCTTGACGAAACGATCCAAGGATTTGCGAACCGTCGCTAATCCGCGATCCAGGCCATCCTGCGCCACTTCCACCAAGTTCACGGTATGGCCTGCGGCAGCGAAAGTTTGAGCAATACCATTGCCCATGGTGCCAGCACCGATAACAGCTACTTTGAGATTTTCAGTCATGATTCTTCCTCTAGGCGCAGATTTCAATGGAGGTTGCGACGGCGTTGCCACCACCAAGACATAAAGTTGCGAGACCAGTTTTCAGGCCGCGATCTTTCAGTGCGTAAATGAGCGTGGTTAAAATGCGTGCGCCACTTGCGCCAATCGGGTGCCCAATCGCCACGGCCCCGCCGTGAACATTCACCTTGTCCGGATCCAATTCCAAGATTTTGATCAACGCGCAAGAGCCCGACGCAAACGCTTCGTTCATTTCTATCAGATCAAAATCATGACGGCTCATGCCAGTCTTTTTCTCGAGGTTTTCCACCGCAGCTTTGGGTGCCATCATGACCCACTCCGGAGCCATACCGCCGGCCGCATAGCCGGTGATTTTTGCCAGCGGCTTCAGGCCATACTTGGCCACTGCAGCCGCGGAAGCAATCACTAAGGCACACGCACCATCAGAAATTTGCGAAGCATTGCCAGCGGTCACCGAACCACCTTTCTTAAAGGCTGCAGACAACTTGCTGAGAGATTCCAACGTGACATCCGCGCGCACACCTTCGTCGGTGTCCACAATGACCGGATCCCCACGCCGCTGCGGCACCTCCACCGCGAAGGTCTCGGCTTGAAACTTGCCCGCGGCCCAAGCGGCTGCAGCTTTGTGGTGCGAAGCAACCGCAAAAGCATCTTGAGCGGCGCGATCAATGGCGTATTCCTCGGCAACGAGCTCCCCGGTCAAACCCATGTGTTGATCGGAGTACACATCCCACAAACCATCGTGCACCATCGAGTCCACCAACTTGGCGTCGCCCAAACGTGCGCCAGTTCTTGCCGACGGCAGCAAATACGGCGCCAAACTCATCGATTCCATGCCGCCGGCAACCACGATTTCATTATCACCCGCTTTGATGGATTGGGCGGCGAGCATCACGGTTTTCAAACCGGATCCGCACACTTTATTGACCGTGAAGGGTGCGACCGTATCTGGGATTCCAGCAGCGCGGGCAGCTTGGCGCGCAGGGTTTTGGCCGACACCGGCCTGCAGCACATTGCCAAAAATCACCTCATCTACCTGATCTGGAGTGAGCCCAGCGCGCTTTAGAGCTTCTTTGATGGCGAGGCCCCCTAACACTGGGGCTTTGAGCTTCGAAAGGCCGCCCTGAAAGCGGCCAATGGGTGTGCGGCAAGCACTGACAATGTAGACTTCAGACATGATTTAGCAACGGAAAAGAGGTTCCATCAACTGTATATTCTACCGTGGCGTCGACTATTCCGAAGCGGGCCAAAGCCCAGCTTTTTGCAAGTCACGCGCCAAAGGCACGCTGCGTCGCGCGCACTCTGCTTGGGCATGATCCATCTCCGTCAGGAGCAAACTGCCATCGTCTACGCGGGCGGTGACTTCCCCGAGCGGATCCACGCAAAGTGCCATGCCAGGGAATTCCATCAAGTTGCCATCCAGGCCCGCAATGCCTGCGCGATTGCACGAAAGCAGCCAAACTTGGTTCTCGGCTGCCCGACAACGACTCATCAACTCAAAAATGCGCACCCGCGGGCTGGGCCACTGGGCGCAGCACACGATGAAGTCCGCCTGTGCATAAAGTGCTTGGCGACACACTTCTGGAAAACGCAAATCGTAGCAAATCAACGCATTGACCCGCCCCACCGGGGTTTCAATCACCGGCGGCAAACCAACACCACGATCCACTTGGCGCCCTTCGCCAGTGGGCGAAAACAACATCCGTTTGCGGTAAGGGCGCAGATTCCCCGCTGCGCCAACGATATGCAGTTCATTGCCAGGCTTTTCACCTGCGCCACCGGGGGCCGAACCGATGACCGTCAAATCATGAGCGGTGGCCACCTGGTGCAACTCCGCTAACGCCTTTTCACTCTCTGCGCGGATGGCGCTCGAGAAACTGGGCAGAAAGGAAGTAGTCCACTTTTCCGGCAGCACCAACAACTTGGCACCTGCGCTCGCGGATTGCTCCACGGCCAACAGTACCTGCTGAAGATTCGACGCCACCTCGCCGGGGCGCACGTCGAAAGGGAAGGCAGCAATCTTGTGTTTGGCCATAGACGAAAACTCCAGAGACTTTTATCCTAGCGCCGCCTCGGTTTCGTACCGGGTTTTTCGGTTCGGTTGGGGACGTAGCTCAGTTGGTAGAGTGTCGCGTTCGCAATGCGAAGGTCGAGGGTTCGACTCCCTTCGTCTCCACCAGCCGCTTAACCCATTTTATTGTTTTTCGGCCAGCAATGCGCGGTACGCCACCAGCGCACCAGGGTAATCCACGCTCATGCGTAAGACTTCCTGCAAACGGGTCGCGTAGGTGCTGTCATCACCCGCTTGATGTGCGGCAATAGCAGCCTTCATCACGCTTTCCGCTGCCGCAAGACGCGTGCGAATCGCAGCTAGACGTTTCTCCACATCCCGCCAAGGGAAGCCTGCTTCATCAACGAGAATCTCTGCATAAACGTCGCCAGCGTGTACCATTTGGGAATCTAACTCATAGGCGCGCGCACGGCTATAGCGATCACTATTGCGGCGTTCCTGGGTAAGTTCGGCAACTTCTACAATCCGTGGACCATGCTCCTCCACCCCTAAATCGCGGGTCTTGGCTAAATATTCCTCGGCAGCCTGCATAGCGCCGCCGCGTTGGGCAATATCCGCCTCCAAAAGGTACGCATTTCCCAGGACCACATTGGCTAGGTGTTCGGTCAACTCAAGGTTGCGTGCATCCTGCGGGGCAAGAAAAAGCGCATCCTGAGCAGTAACCCAGGCCTGACCGGTAAGACCAGCACTCATGTAGAGCAAGCTCTTTTCACGGTTTTGCTCGGCGAGACTGGCGGTTAAGTTATGCAGGCGTTCTGCGGCACGGCTATCGTCGCCAAGCAGACTGGCGGCGTGCATAAATGCTGTGCGCGCGCGCAAATCTTGATCGCTACGTAAGGAATCCATACCCTCGAAGTAATAATTATCACCGATGCGCTGCCGCGTGGCAATCCATTCTTCACACTTTGCCAGATTGATTTTGGCCTCGGTATTTTCCGGATCCCAGCTCAGACAGAGCGTGTATTCGCGCGCTGCCGCATCAATATCAGTGGCTTCATAGAAATCAAAACCAAGATTAAAATGGCGACGGCCGATTTGATGCATGGTGCGCAAGCGGAGCGCCGCGACCACGTCTTGCCGATCAGCAGGCGCACTTTTTTCGATGGCGTCAAGGACCTCCAAAGCATCTTCTGCTTGTTCTAGGTGCAGAAGATCGCGCACGCCTTGCTCCAAAAGGAAGTAACTGGTGCGTTCCATCCGCCCATGCAGCTCTTCGGAGGGCTCTTCCGAGGCCAGATCAGAATAAATCTCCAGCGCCTGCGGGTAATTCCCGCGGCGGAACATCGAATCACCATCCTCAATGGTGGTCACCTGGCAAGAGATGACAGCAAACAAGCCCAACATAGAAAGACGTCGCATGAAGCTATTGTGACGCCCCCACCGGGCAATGTCCTGCGCGAAATTGGAAGCTTCTGGCAAAGAATTAGGTAGGCATACGCCCATAAGCCCAAATTCCAAGACTCCCAAAGCCTAAAACCGGAGCCGTTCCAGCCAAAAAGGGGCTCAAGGCACCGCGCCCACCGAGGTCACGAAGCAGCAAATCCACCACGAAGAACAGCGCACACAGCAGCAAACCATTGGCAATGCCATCCAAGGAGGTGCGGCGTTCAAAACTCAGAGCAAAGGGCAGGCCCAAGGCAAGCAAGATCAACGGCACCAGCGGCGCGCTGCGCTGCCCCCACAGCAAAGTCTCCGCCTGCCGGTGGTCGGGGTCACCGGCCAATAAACCACGGAAATCCGCGGCCGCTAAATCCAGCGGCCGCCAATGACTGAAATAAGCGCGTTCCAAATCCTGAGGGGCCAAACCGACCAAGCTGAAGCTATGGATGGGCTCCTCAACACCATGGCGAATGCGCATGCCCCCCTCCAGCCGCCAAGCGCTACCTTGCCAAAAAGCCGCATCGGCAACGATCCGCTCATCCTCACCCTCCTCGGATGTGGCGAAGATTTCCAGGCCGACGATTTCCGCTGGAAGCGCTTCGGGTTTAAACACATCCGCGTGGAGGCGCACGTCGCCAACGCCGCGTGCCCACAAATCTTTAGGCTGCCACAGGCGTTGGCTAAAGATTTTGCGTTGCAAAGATTCATGCTGGCTCAGTAGCGGCGGCATCAGCGTTTCTTTCGCCACCGCGAGGCCAACCGAAATCAGAGTTGCTGCAATCATGATCGGCAGGAACGCGCGCCAAGTAGGGCGGCCAGCGGCCAGGACCGGAGTCCATTCGCGGTTGCGTAACAAAGAAGTGACAGTGCCAAGGCCGGACAACATCGTAATGTACGGCGCAAACTGCAGCAGCAAATAAGGGGTGTTAATGAGGTAGTAACGGACGATGTCGAACCAAGCGATGCCGAGCGCCGGATCCTCCATGGCCTCTTGAAATTCATCGGCATTGATTAACAGCTCCAGCACGGTGAACAAACCGACGAAGGCTGCACAAACCACCAGCCAGTGATTCATAAAACTACGCAACACATAACGATCGAAACGCTGCATTAGGTGCGTGACTCCTTATACATCAGGATTGCCGCGACTGGAACCAAACTCAATAGCGGCAACCATGCGGCGGCGAGAGGTGGCAACACATCCATTTCTTCTAGGTTGTCGCACAAAAAGAAAACTGGGAAATACAACAGGAGTAACAATGCTAAGGTGGCCGAAAACGCCGCCAAGAAGCCTCCACGGCGCAGCCGCCAGCCGAGCAGTGCACCGACAAAAGCCAACGGCAGCGAGGAAAGCGCCATCGACCACCGTTGCCAAAAGATAAAGCGAAAGTGGTCACGCACGCTGGGATCAAGATCCGGGCGCTGCAACTCAGTACGTAGCTGCGAGGACGGCATGTCTTTGGCGCGCAGCCGATCACCCTGTTGATGATGCATATCGCTGAGATCAAAACGCAACCAGGTGCGGCCTGGATTACTGAAAAGACCGCGCGTGTCGCGGAAGGTACGCAAGCCATCAAAAGCGAATTCCAACTTGGTATCCGTCACGTTCATGTGCGCACTATCGGCGCGCAAACGCAGCTGTTCCTCGCCAATGCCGTCGCCATCCACATTATCGTTGAGACTCAACAGCACATTGTGAAATAAGCCGGGGCCACTGCGCCCGCGCCACGACAAATAGAGCCCAGCGTATTGCAGCTCACTGGAGCCAGGGTTGGTGTTTTCCAGGGCTGCCACCGGCACTCGATTCACCAAACTGCGCATATTGCGGTACAAGCTCGGGACCACTTCTGCGGCCAATGGATAACTAACCGCTGACATCAGCAAGCCGGCCACGATAGCTGCGGCGAGCAACCGAATCGGGCGCGTACCGGCGGCGAAGGCGGCAACGTGTTCCATGTCTGCCGACATGCGTCCGTAAGTTAAAACGACTCCAATCAACAGTACTACCGGCAAAAAGTACGGCAAAGCTTGGCCGACGATTAACGGCACCAAGCTGAGTGGCACCCACAGCGGCGCACCTTGACTGGTGGCTGAAGCGCGGATGGCGGCGCCAAGTCCAACCAGGAAGATGACTCCTGCAAGCACCATAAGTAGGCGCTGGAGGATCTCCCGAAGATAGGACTTGCCAAGAAGCATGGCAGGATTCTAGCGTCGTCGGATTCTGATAGCCTTGCAGCGTGCACAAGCTGGCTCAGCAGATTGTCGAGCGCGTCGTTGCGGGAGGCCGCAGCGCGCAGGATGCACTTTTGCAAAGCTTACTGGAAGCCACCGCAGCGGGGAGCGGCGAGCTACAGCGCTTATCGGCGCGACGCCTCGTGATGAAGTTGAAAATAGATGGCCGTACTTGGTTGTTCAAAATCGACAGTCCGCAGCGCAGTTTTGAATCCTTGCGTGGACGTCTGCGTCAGCCATCGCTACTGCGCGAAGCCGAACACTTGCGCCAGTTGGGGCTGAACTATCCAGCCTTGCCGGCCGAGGTGCACGCCGAACAGCTAGATGCGGCAAATGGCTTGTTCGCGCGGCCGTGGCTGGAAGGGCGCTGCGGCGATGTTTGGGTGCCACAGGATGCCGAGGCCGTCGGCGTTGGCTTGGCCAAGCTGCATGAGTTGGGCTGGACCGATGCGGATTTGTGCCCTGCCGATTTACTCCTGGATGCCGCTGGCTGTTTACTGCCGCTGGATTTGGGCCACGCGTTTCTGCACGAAAACGGTCCATCTCCAGAAAAAGTACGGCTGCGTGATTTGGTGCGTTTACTAGGTGGTTGGAACGAAGCGCAGCGACTGGAACTAGGTGAGGCCATTGTGGCGGCCTACGCAGGTTTACTCCCCTGCCCTGCTGGTGACGAAATCTTGCGCCAAGCAAAGTTGTGGCGCTTTGAAATTATGCGGCGCCAAAGTCGGCGCTGCTTGCGACGTACGCGCGATTTTTTGCCGACTGCCCACGGTGGGGAACGCGTCGAAGCCGTACCAGTAGGCGCCGCCTTGCGCTTGCCAGTCCATGACCTCCGTGCTGCCAAGCGGGCGTTTCGTCTGCTGTATGAACTAGAGCTATTGGAGCTGCCGGCGTTGCGCGTATTGCGTTTTGGTACCAGCCAGCAACACGCCTTTGTGGAAGTTGCAGCCCCTCCACACACCCTAGCAAGCGCGGGCGAAGAAACGGCCGTGCACGCCTGTTTGGCGGCCCTACACGACGCCGGCTTTGCCGTATTTCCGCATCAACTTCAGGACTTTCACATCCAAGCAAATGGCACGGCAGTGCTGGCCAACGCAGCCAGCTTGCAACGCCATGGAAGCTAGTGAGGTTACTGAATGTAGCCTAGCCCACGCAGCGATTCTTCAATCGCTTTGCTCTCTGCATCTGAAAAACCGGCACCCTCCGAGTTGGCACCTGGCTCGGCAGAATCATCCCAAATGGGCTCTTTAGGATTGTCAAAAATATCGCCGCGAATGCGCCCATCCATCCATTTCGGCACCGCCTCCCCGGTGGCGTATAGCAAAGTTGGCGACGTGTCTTGAATATGCATGCCTTGCAGCTGAAAGCCGGCTTTGGCTTGCGGCCCCGCATAGGCAAAAATGCCGTCAAAACGGTGCTGTCCGGAAATTGGAGCATTCCGACGCGTGCCAAACAGCTCACGATCGCCCCAGCTTTCTTTGGTGACGCAACTTAATCCAGCCATTTGAAACTGAATATCTGGCGCCTCTGGTGTGCGCGGCCCGGTGTAAATATCTTCTTTGACACCAGACAAATCGACCGCCGGCGAACCATCCGGCATGTTGATTTTTTTCAACGCGGTAAGTACTTCTTGCACCGTTTGCCGGTAGGCTTCCTCGCCATCTACAATGCCGAGCGGCTCACGATTCTTGCGGTTGATGCAGATGCCGTGCAGGGTTGCAAAAGCACGTGTCTTCGACCAAACCACATCACGCATGTCTGGATACTTCTTCCTCTTCGGGCGCACCAACACGATGCGGCCAAGTGGCCCCAAAACTTTGCCAACGCCAGCCAAACCCAGCTTCGCAAACGCGTGGTGCAAGGGCAGCATTCCAAGAGTCCAACGTGGCGTTTTCTTGCGCACCAAGAAACCAGCTTGTTCCAGCCAGGTGTTGATATGGAAATCGGTGTATTGCGGCCCAAAACCATGGTCACTCACCAGAGCCACCGGCACGGAGTCGCCTATTTGGGCGCGCACCTCCCCGACAAAATCATCCGCCAGGCGGTAGGCATCTTGAATGACTTGGCCATACAAGCGATTGCCTTCCTCGGTGTAACCTGCATGGGTGGGATCTTGAAACTTCCAAAAATAGTGTTGGCAGCGATCCGTCACCGAAATCACCGTGAAGTAGAAATCCGTCGGCCGTGTTTTGAGCAGGTGGCGCTGCAAATCAAGCCGCTCGCGCTCAATTTTGAAGAGGTGATCACGCAATTGGGCATATTGCGCGAGATCGTCGCTAGGTGTTTCGGTATCGCCGTCGTAAGCGCCGTACTCCACATCCGGCTCATAGGGGTGACCAAGCACTTTGGTCATTTCATCGGTCAGTCCGGGAGGCCAGGCGATGGAATCCCCAGTCAACGGCATCGGAATTCCAGAAACCATGTAGCCATTGGCAACCGCAAAAGGCGGGTAGGTCATCGGTACTGACAAACAGCCCACGCTCCAACCGCGTTTGCTCAACAGCGACATCATGTCTTTGCCGACGTAGTTGCGGCTATCGTTCAAGAGCACACCATAAGTGCCTAGATTGCGGCGAATGAAGTGGAATACGCCGTGTTTGCCTGGGTTCAAACCGGTGAACATCGAAGTCCAGGCGGGTGGAGTCATGGGTGGTTTCTCCGATGTGAGCACCCCAGAGACTCCTTCTCGTAGGATACGAGCGATATGAGGCAACTCCCCGGCTTCTATCATTGGTCGAATGATGGCCCAAGTTGCTCCGTCGATTCCGACAATGGCGAGACGAGTCATGGCAGTAGTTTTAATTTCCCCAGGTCCCTATTTGACCCTGCGCGAGGTTCTGAGACAATAGCCAACTGTAAGTGCCCCACAAAGAGCATGAATCTACGCCTCTCACATTTGTTAATCGCCATGCCTGTCGCTTTTGCGGCTTGCAATGTCTCGCCGTACACGGAAGGTCCAAGTATGAACGAGAACCCTGGGATCCTCCCTTTAGACTATGAATCTGAAATCGCCAATGGCGAATTTTTCCTCGGCCCCGAGGATAAGGTAATTTTAGATGTCTACCAAAACCAGGATTTATCGCGTACTTACAAAATTCGTATCGATGGCACCGTAAACCTGCCTTTGGTGGGCAAACTGCGCGCCACTGGGCAAACGCGTGATCAATTCGAAGATAGTCTGATGGATGCCTACGCCAAATATTTGGTGAATCCGGTCGTTTATGTGGATGTCGAATTTTCACCCAAGCGCAAAGTTTCGGTCATGGGAGAGGTCAATCGAGCTGCAGTCCTGTCTTTAACCAGCCCACGCACCACTGTTCTTGATGTAATTGCTGCCGCAGGCGGCCTCTCTCCAGATGGTGATAAAACGGGCGTTTTGATTGCGCGTTATGTGGATGGCATCATGACCGTCAAACATTTCGACTTGGACATGCTGTTTGCGCCGGATGATGTGAACGTCCGTTCGTCTGTGCCATTCGTGCAAGCGGGAGATGTGGTGTACGTGGTCAAGACTGCGGAAGCAATTTACAACCAGCACCTCACGACGGTTTCCGACACGCTGCGCGCCATGAGTTTTGGCGAGCGCGTCATTCTGAGTGCCCCGCGCACTGCGGAAGCCTTACAGGGTGACCTCGACGAGCCCCTCTAAAGCAAGAGGGCGTTACACAAACAGGCGCTTCGGGCAACCGGAGCGCCTGAATGCGTTCCAGTATTCGGCAGCCGGTAGCTCCCAGAATGCCTCCAACCCATCGGCTTGACTATCGCGCGCATACCAGCAGCTGAGGCCATGCTCCACCCGCAGATAATCCACTTCCGCAATCTGCGATGCGTAAGCCAACAGTGCTTCATCTTTGCGCGCGCGCAAATTGGCATCAATCGCTACCCCAGTCGTGATGGGTAGCGGCTGCCATAAACCAGAAGCCGCCAGCGTTGCCTCTAAGCCTTGCGGCCAAGCAGCTTGCAGCACCCGATTGGCTTCAAAATGATCCACATGATTATCTGCCCACCAAACAGTGAATACGCGATTGGGCTGGAAATCCTGCAGCAAATCATGCAATTGAGAAGTCCAGGGTCCGCGCTTATGCAACGCGGTTTCGGGTGCATCCAGAAAGTGATAATCCCGCACGCCAAGAATATCCATGGCCCGTTGCGCTTCTAAGTGGCGGATACGCGCCGACTCCTGCTCCGAAACGGTACTCACGCCTTTGCGACCATCGGTTAACCAAATCACCCGCAAATCAGTGCCTGCATCTAAAGCCTGCAGCATGGCCGCACCACACTGCAGGATGTCGTCATCAAAATGCGGCATCACCACTGCAGCTTTTTCGACCGTTTGTAAAGTCGCGCTGTGACGGCTGCGCAACACTTCTTGCATGCTGCGCTGATAATCCAGCGCAGTGGCTAGGTGGCGTCGATTCAGTAAGGCCTGACCACCGCGGCGTCGCCACTCCACCCGCCAAGAAAGGTTTAACAAATCAAGGTGAAATTGGGCGGGTAGCACCAACAGAGCTTCCGCGCCGCCGCGACCACGATGACGGAATGCCGAGCGATAAGCGCGCAGGCCGTGGGCCGAATCCGTAAAAGTACGCCCTTGATCCTGGCCTTCCGCGGCTAAAATCAAATTGCCCCATAGCGGAATATCACGTTCGTACAAAGCCACCGGAAAGTTGCGTGGGAGTTCGCGCAAAACTTCTTGCAGCGATTCCGTTTCAAGCCCTGGAGCGGGTGCCGGAGCGAGCAGTAAATCACAATCTTTCCCCCACGGCATCGGCCGTTCCACACCTTGTGCCTCATTCAGCTGGAAGGTGCCCGGAATCCACGGGCGCGAATCGCCGTGCAAAAATCCCGGGCGTTGCGCAGGTAACCCCTCGCCGACCTCTGGCATGGTGAGGATGTTTTGCGGGCGGCCAAGCAGACATGGAAAGTAGCGCCCCATGGAATTTACTCCATATAACCGAGAGCTTTCATGGTTTCGATCAGTTTGGCATTGTCGTCTTCGATAGCTTCGCCGCTAACACGCGGCT
Source organism: uncultured bacterium (assembly GCA_937919925.1). Classification (GTDB taxonomy): domain Bacteria; phylum Planctomycetota; class UBA1135; order UBA1135; family UBA1135. The sequence goes on from CALFOT010000036.1 coordinate 49,591, forward strand.
TTAGTTCGATGTGACCTTCGCGCACCACTACTGGATGCGCAGCACGGTACTCCGCTGTGAGACAGTCTTCCATCACGCGCCCATCCATATAATCCTCCACCGGCAAACCCAGTAGATGCAGCATCATCGGAGTCATATCCGCAATGCGCGCGCCATCGATACGCACATTTTCCTTGATGATGCCTTTACCTTCCCAACCGAATATGCCATTCGGGCGGTGCATGGCGGGGCGCCCTTCGACGGCTTCCTGAGCATGCACAGCCACCAACGGATGCGGCGACATATTGCAGGCGGTATCCACTGTGACGCATTGAATATCCGGTGCATTGTGCAGTTGCTCGCCATGCCACAAATCTTCGCGTTTGTAGGCACGATCGATGACGCGTGTGCCATCCGGTGCTTGGATGTGAACCACCTTGGCAATGATTTCCTCACGCAAAGCTTCGTATGCGGCACCCGGCTCGACAATCCCTTGTGGCTCGCGCCCCTTGAGGTTGATCAAGACAATGTCTTCACCCCCAGAGAAGCTCGAATAGGCGCGTGTTTTCGGCCAATCAATCATCTCCATGATGGTTTCTTCTTGGCCTTTGCCAAGTTTGCGCCCGCGTTTGACGAGAATGCGCAAGATGCCTGTGCGCCGCAGTAAGCCATTCCACTTACGCTGCACGAACAGCTTCAGCTTCATGATTTGAGCGCTGGACTTCAGCACCAAGTAACCGTTATCAAGCAGCCACTTGTTCATAAAATAACGGTAAGTAATCGGACCAAAACCGTGATCCGAGCAGGTGCCGAAGGCAACCTCTCCATCCATCGCAAGAGCTTTTGCGCGGATACGCCCAAAAGCCGCATCGACTGCCGTATAAACATCGGCAAGAACATTTTTGCGCGCCTCCCACAAGCCCGGATTCTTTGCTTGCCAAACTGGGTCTTGGAAGCACCATGCCTGGTGAGAAGTTAAATCCACTTGGCGGTAGACCAAGCAGAACAAATCTGGATCGTGATGATCCAGAATATGTTCACCCATACGTGTAATCTGTTCGATCACATGCATCAAACATTTCGACGCTTCCTCTTCGTTGGCGCTGTGGAAAAGAATTTCCGGCTCGTTATCCGCGGGCACATCGCCGATGGCAGCTTCAAGTTCCTGACGCAGCTCCGGTGGATGAATAAAATCCGACTTACGATCCGGCGTTAATAAACCGCCAATCATGCAGCCATTAATCTTCTCCACCGGGAAAGTCAGCGGCACGGTAATCACTGCAACTTTCTTGCCGTGGTCCGAAGCCAACCTCCAAACCGTGGGCGCCATCACTGAATCCAAAGAAACCACCGGACGTTGATAACTGCCGTGGCGCTGTTCCCGGAAGAAGAAAATCCCGTGCTTACCTGGCTCCACGCCAGTCATGAAGGAGCTCCATGCCAACGACGAGTTAGGCGGTGTGGTGCTTGCCAAAACGCCACTCGCTCCACCTTGCACCATCGCTGCCAGGTTCGGCAGCTTGCCGGCTTTGATCATCGGATCGATGATGTCCCAAGTGGCGCCGTCGATGCCGGCGATCACTACACGTTTTCGTTTACCGTTACTCATGGGTGAGGGAAGCGCGCGCTCCAACAGCAGAATAGCGGGGCGGCTCGCTCCCTTTCTAGGGTCTGTTAGCCACGCTTCAACCGGCGCTTGAGCAGGGTGACGACCGCGGGATCGACTTGGCGCGTAAGCAGGGTTGCTCCGGTATAGAAACTTGCACCCAGTAAACCACCAAGCAGTGGGTTTTCGTCCAATCCTACCATGACGATGAGGCCGATCATGGCCGCGGTCAAGCCGTAGTAGGGAACGGTGCGCGCCAACGCTGGCAGCGGGTTTCCGTACATCCTGCCGACTATCAACATTTTGGCGACGAACTCCACGGCTGCGGTGATCGTGGAAGCCCAGGCTGCGCCGAGAATTCCATAGCGCGGAATCAGAAAAATGTTTAGTACCACGCTACAAGCAGCCACCAATCCACCTAAAAGTGGCACTTTACGCTCCATTTCCGGGTGGCTAATCATTAAAAAGCCAACCGGGCCGCCGATACAGTCGAAGAACACCGAAATGAGCAAAACTTGTAATACCTGCCCTGTGGTGTAAAGCACACCGAGTTCAGGAACACCAAAACGGTATTCCTCGCCAAACCAACCCGCCACGATATGGGCGTAAAGAAACACTCCGGCGGCCATCGGTGCGGCCCAAAACGCCTGCCAGCGGACGGCGCGACCATAGAGCAAGCGGGTGGCGTCGTGCTGGTCTTTGCCATCCGTCATTTTGGCCAAACGCGGGAACAACGCCGTATTGAACGCCATGGTGATGGTGTGGAACACAATGGCCACCCGCATCGCTTGCGCGTACATGCCACGAGCGGCGTCGACGTTTGCTGGGCCCTCATAACCTTCGACCAAACTCACATACAGAACACCCATCAACAAAATGTCGATGCGGTTGCGCAACATACGCAACATACGGAACACCGCAATGAAACCGGCTTGTTGAAACAAGGTCAAGGCCCGCAGCACGTTCGTTCCAGGCAAAGCTTGCCCAGCCAGAAGATCACGGCGTACTAAGCGTGGCACCAGCCAACCGCGAAACGATGCGCCCAGCAGAAACATCACGAAAACCCCCAGCACGCGATGCTCCACCGGCAACAAAATGAGCGCCAACATGGCACCGCCGGCGCGAATCAATCCTGTGAGGATTTCAATCACCGCGGTTTTGGCCATGCGTTCGTGCGCCTGGAACATGGAATCGCCAAGGCCGCCCATCGCGTCTGCAAAGGTGATGAGCAAAGCGATCCCAAAAAGTAGATAACGCTCAGCTTGCTCCTCCACCTCCAATCCCCAAGATTCATAAACCAAAAACACGCCGAGTCCGACCGCTGCCAAAAGCGTGCCGACCACCATCGCCAAACGGCCATCGGCATACATCTGGGCGGCATTGGATTTGTCGCGCGCGACTTGCCGGGTGATCACCACTGGCACGCCAAAAGTAGAAATCATTCCAGCGAAAAAAATCAGCGTGGACATCAAACTGTAGACGCCGTTTTCCCCAACCTCGACAAAGTTCGGCAAGATAAAACCGAACAACGCATAAATCGCCACGCTGGAAAACTTGGCGCCGGTCAGGAAAATCGTATTGCGCGCGAGGCTACTCACCTATTTATACAACGGAATCAAGGTGTTGCGTAGGCGCTGGAATAAATCCGCCGTGGCCCGCGTATCACGCAGACAATATTCAGCAATTTCGTCGTAGCGACCCGTGCGTGCTTTTTGCGCCACCATCGAGCCGTCCATTTTGCCCTTTGGCGATTCCACTCCAAAACGGCGGCACCAATAATCCAGCGAGTAAGATTCCTGCGCAGCACCGAAGAAATTCAGCACTTCCATTAAATCACAATGTTCGCGCACACTATAGCGATAACCGGCAAGTTGGCGGCTAGGTTTGACATCCAACATGGCAGAGCGTGTCATTAGCACCGGGCCGTCGTAACCGCGACCGTTGTAAGTCACCACCGTGCCCCAATCCGCTGCAAGACGCCAAAACTCGGTGAGGATTTCGCGCTCGTTGCCGCGAAAAACACGCGTGCCTGGAACTTCCGGAAAATCATCCCAGCGGCAACCGGAGCCATGCACCAACACAGCGCCTTGATCCTTCTGCATATTCCACATGGCAATGGCCACCACGCGCCCAAGTCCGCGCACAAACGCGAGGCGATTTTGCAGATCCTCGGTAGTCTCTTTACGCTTACGCGCCATCAAATAATGGCGCGTGGCTTCATCAACCTCTTCCCATTCGAGCCCTGCAACTTCGATATCAAAGGCCACAATCGGTGCGCGCAGGTTGCTGTCCATAGCATCGGCAGCACCTGGCTTGGCAGCCTTCGGAGTCATGAACGCGCTTCTCCCGCACGCGGAGCAAGATCATCTTTGTGCACGGTCAACACTGGAACAGGCGCCATGCGCACAACTTTTTCCGCCGTGGAGCCAAGTAGCAAATGTGCCAATCCACCCCGGCCATGCGTGGAAATCACAATCACACTGCAGGCGCATTCTTTGGCCGTTTTGACAATTGCAGTGGAGGGCCGGCCCATTTCTACCAACAGCGTTTCCACCTTTACGCCTAAGCCGCGCAATTGCTCTGCTGCGGATTCCAGCGCCTTGCGCGCGCCGCTACGAAATTCCTCGCGGTAGTTGCCCAAATCCAAAGCTCCGGGCGCCATATAACTGGCAAAGACCGGCGCGGTTGCGACCAAATCATCCTCCAATGCGTGCATGAGAATGATCTTGCCTTGGTTGGAAAGCGCCAAACGTGCAGCCCAGGGATAGGCCTGCTCCGCTTGCTCGGAAAAATCAGTTGCAAGAAGGATGCGAGAAAACATGGCCACTGTAGATTAGCGTCGCCGACGCCTTGGCGGCCTATTCCGCGTAGCCGATCTCATGAATCGCTTTCAGGAAGAGTTTGTCCATGCCTTCTTCCGGCAGCAGCGGGGCGGTGGCCGGGCGGAAACCCAAACGCCAATCGCGGGCTGGAAGGGCCGGATGCAACTCACGCCACTCAGCGGTCATGTGCTGACGTAACGGCACACCTTCCATGTAAGAACCGGTAGGTAGATCCAGCATTTGCAGCAGCGTAGGGGCAATATCGTAGATGCCACCTAGCCGCCGTCGGCCCTGTGGTAGCAAACCTCGCGGGGTGACATCAGGACCCGAAATCACCATCGCTCCCGGAGGCGCTCCGTCGTGCCCACCACTTTGTTTATTGCGTGACATCGCCGCATTCGCAGCCATCATGCCGTGATCGGAAAGCAGCATAATGGTGGCATCGGCGGGCAACTTCGCGGTGATTTCACCAATCCACGCATCCAGTTGCTCATAAGTTTTATCAATGTGCGCGCTGAGCAAATCCACTTGCTCTTGCGGCACGGTGTAATCATAAAAATCCGGCTGACGATAACGCCAAAAATAGTGGCCGCTCACATCCGCGAGCCCAAAATAAACGAGATTCAAATCAGCTGGGCCGCCGTTTTCAAGCAACTGCAAAAAAATGCGCTGATGCGTGCGGTCGGCGTGATACACACCACGAAAAAAGCGGTCTAGCTCGTTGGCGAATTCCCATTCACCCGGCACCGTGCCAAAACGTGCATTGTATTCCTGAACCAGTGGGCCCTTAGGGTTGCCGGCGGCCAAGATCGGTGCGATTTTTGCTTGCAGTGAATCCGGATAAGTTAGCTGCGGGATGCCTTGATCCCAAACCAGTGGTTTCCACAACATAAGCGCTTGCGCTTGCGCGGCGTAACTGGCCACGATGCGCGCGTTCGGCACCGGCTCAGCCGGCCAGGAAACCCACCACGCCACACAATCGACACTACGCCCGTTCTCTCCCGCTAAACCCCAGATTGCTGGCACTTCTCTACAGTTTGAGGTGTACGGCAAACCGTTGCGAATGGGAATACCTTGTTCATCTGCCTCAGAAAAATAGCGAATCCCATGGGTGCGATAGCTCACCCCGGTAGCGATGGAAGTCCATAGTATCGGTGAAAAAGTGGGCAGATCGGTTTGCAAAGTGCCACCAACCCCGTTCTCCAATAACTTGGCTACGTTGGGCATTTTGCCCGCCTTTAACAGCGGCTCGGCAACCGACCAAGTCATGCCATCCACGCCAATCACCACGACCGGCGCACGCTCAGAGGCGTGGCCACCACTGCAGGCAACCCCAATCGGCATCCAACAAATAACGACAGCAAGCGAAAGCGCGTGACGACGCCACCCACTCTTTGGAACGTGGTGATTTTTCACCGCCTCATTCTACTGTAAGCCGCACATTCACGAGTTTGCGGCGCTGACGACGTCGGTGTAGCCATGCTCCGCCGAGTAGCAGAATCCAGCCAGGGACTTCCTGGCGCCAATCATGCTGACGGCTTTGTTTGAGGTTTGCCGCGCAACCACCGCCGCCACTACTTGGGAGCGATAAACCGGAACCGCCGGTACCTGCTTCGCTGTCGAAGGTAAAACCAGCCGCCAGCGCCGACTGTCCAGTATCGGTAGTGACCAAAATGCCAAAGTTACCAGCATTTGGATTGAGCACCGTTTTTGCGTTTACTTCACCCGCGTTGATGAGGTTCAGCAACGAGGCAACTTTGCCGCCCTGACCACTCACCGGGTCCACGCCAAAGCGCACCGAGGCGATGTTGCCTAGGTTGGCGCCGAAAATCCGCACCAAAGTGCCGCCGCTAAGTGGGCCGTTGCCAGGTGTGAAAGCCGTAATGCTTGGGTCTGGCGTGCTCACATAAGTAAAAGCATCGGCCACCACGCGGTCAGGAGAGCCAATATTACGCAGAGTTAAATTGACCAATCCAGGTTCGTGCGCCGGAGTCAGGGCCTGTAACACCGTGGAGGTTTTGTAAGTGGCGGTCGCCGCCATTCCATCGAACAAAACCTGCGTTTGCGGCGTGAAGTTATCGCCTACGATGTAAACCTTGGTACCTCCAGCAAGATTTCCTGCCACTGGCAGGATGGCTGTGAATGCCGCCGAGGCTTCAAAAGTGAAGGCGTTACTGCTGACTGCTTGCTGGCCATCGACATTGTGCACCGCGACATCCACAATGCCGGCGCTAGTGAGCGGCGTCGTTGCCACCAGGGTGGTGGCGTTGGTGAAACTCACCGACTGCGCTTCGATCCCGCCAAACAGTACATAGGCACCATTTTGAAAGTTCGTGCCGGTTATCGTGACCGTTTCGCCACCAGCGGTAGAACCTGTGTTCACATCCAGACCGGTCACGGTGGGCGCATCCAACACCACCTCCACCACGCCACTGGCAACATCAAAATCGCCACTGGAATTTTGGATGTAAAGATCATAACTACCCACTTCAGCAGCTGGCCCCACCGTCACCGTGCAGCGCACAAAACTGGAAGCACTGGAAACGCTGGTCACGGTCAGTTCACTACTCTTTGCCACGATATCCATTTGGCCGGCCGTGAAGCCGGTGCCAAAAATCGTCACGATGGCAGCCTGACCACGACGCAAAACTACCGCAGCGTTGGCGCTATCTTTCATGACGATGTCACTACCCATCGCTAACGTTCCGCACGCAGTGGAATTGCCGGCAGTTACGTTGAAGGAGGTTGGCGCGGCAAAACTGCCGTAGAAACCTGCAGTGAAATCGGTGTGGACCGTAGCATTGCCGGTCAAATTGCCCGACGTCATTCCACCTTCGAGTGGTGTCACGTGAACCCAGTAACTCCCTTCAGGAACACCACGAATAGTGAATGCACCGCTAGAAGTGGAGGCTGCCATGCCAATCAAACGACCGTCGGCAACCGAAATCGCACTGACAATGGCGCCACTAATGGCACTGCTATCGCTGGCGCGCTGAATGGTGCCAGTAAGACGCGATTGCGTGCCTTCCGGGGCTACGGCGATTGCGCCGGAGCGGTCATCGGTGGTGAGCGAGCGGTGCAGCCATTGCGAAGTACTCACATAGGGCCACAGAGTGCCGCTGATTTGCGGCGCATGATCAAGCCCGACGAGGTGACCGATTTCGTGAGAGAGAACATCTTGTACATCAAAGGTTCCCGCCGTGCCGTCGGTAGAAAATAGGTATTGACTGCCGTTAAACAGAATATCGGCATCGAGAATATTGCCGGTGCCAGTGTCGAAAGAAATCGGCGTGATGGCAACAATACCACTACCACCCGGGAAATAACCCGAAGTGTTGTTCTCATCAAAGGCAACGATATGAGAAGTGGATCCCGGTGCTACCTCTGTGGTATCCGCACCACGTGTAAAATCGAGGCCTGAACCAGATAAATCTTCCCACGACTGAAAGCCGTGTTGAATCGCTGCAATATGACTTTCATCGGTGATGTTGTCAGAACCGTTGCTGTTCAAGCGCCAAGTAATGGCCGGATTCGACCACTGCAGCGCGGTGCCGTTAATTTGAATGCGCACGTACGCATCGGCGGCCCCAAAGCCAACCCCGAAGGCCAGCAGTACCGCAGCCACCCGCAACCCTTTGCGTGGGCGACGGGATGACAGTTTATGCTCAGCGCTGGCGCTGGACTTCGGCGAAGATTTCGGCAATGTATTGGTCATAGTTTTCAACCTCTACCTGACTACCTTCAAGACTGCGGCGCACCACACGCGCTGCCCCTGCAACGGTGGAAGGAAGAACCTGAACGGCTCCATTTTCCAGACCGACGGGCATGCGCCATTGATTTGCTTGTGATTCTTGACTGAGGAACAGGATGCTGCGATCCCCGACTTTTAAATCGGGCATGCCCGGCAGAATTAAGCCTCTACCGGCAACCTCGCCCCCAGGCATTCGAATTTCCTGAATCGAGGTCATTGTTCCTTTTATCGGAATCAGAGTCGAAAAGCTGTACCTTGTTTCAATGCTGCCGTCGGCCAACATGGCCGACTGAGCCGAAAGAACTTCGACTTCGCAAATACGTTCGGCGCTGGCGACTAAATCGCTCAGCTCGGCTTTGACCGCACTAATAGAAGAGGCGCCGACGGCCCCGAGCCAGAAGCTCGAAACTACGCCGACAAGGGCTGCACAGAGGATGGGGTGTCTCATGACGCCCCATCTGCGGCTCTCCGGCAAGGTTAATTAGGATATTCCAAAAAAAATTAGAAGCTGAAGTCGTCTTCGGAGTCCTGCTCGCCCGTCGTTTGGCGCATCTGCTGACGCTGCATCTCAAGCGCGGCTTGAATCATCGGCAAAAATTGGTCAAACAAACTATCCAGCACCAGCACATCAGCAGGCAAAGTCACAGAGGGCGCATCCGGCGATACCGGCAAAGCTGCAAGACGCATCTTGAGGCCCATGTTCATCGCGAGTTTGCCGTCGGGCATATTCGGTACTGGAACTTCCATCGGTAGCTCCATCGCAAAGCTGTAATCGAGCATGCTGCCTGTGGCTTCCTCCACCACCATTTCAAAAATCATGTCGTTGAAAATCGCCGGATCAAAAGGCATTTCTGCGCCCTGCATGGTGCTCTTCAAGGCACTTTGCAGTAACTCCGGATTGAGGCGCGCGCCGATGGTGATTTTGCCTTTTTCGGCGTGCCAAGCAAACACGCTGAAAGAATCGGTGCTGGCAACGAAGCGGATCATGTTGGCTGGATGAAAAAGCTCGCCCGGACCGGCAACATTGGACCACATGGCAACGAAATCCGGTCCGTAAAGAGCCATCGCTTCGCCAAGCACTTCGGCGTACATATTGACAAGAATGGTGACACGATCTTGCGAAAGCTGGACAGCTTGCGGCATCTCCATGCCGGCTTCTTCTAGGAAGAATCCGTGATCATCCAACAGGAGGCGTAAACCATCTGTATTGTTGGCGCACTGCAAATCCAGCGCAAAGACACGTTGCTCCCCCTCAAGATCGATATCAAATCCGAGGGAACCCCAACTACGCAATTCTTGCGCGCTGTCACAAAGAAAATCCATGCTCATCTCCATATTCATGACCATCGGTTCTTCTATTCCTTGCATTTCCATGTTCATGTCAACATCGTAATCCACATGAAGTTGCACTGGATACAACAAATCAGCGGTTAAACCGGCGGACCACTCCTCAAAAGCGTGATGGGCATCTTCACCAGTGAGATTTACCGGAGCACTGGTGCTCGGCGCCTGACAGGAAACCAAAATGCCGGAGAGCACGGTGGCGAAAAAAAAGTAGCGGCGGGTGAGATTTGCCATGGCTTTGCCATAATACTCCCATGGCATTCATCGAACAAATCGAGCCTGACGCCGCCGAGGGCTTGCTGAAGAAGATTTTCAGCGACTCCATCGCCCGGGCGGGCAAGGTCTGGAACATCGTCAAAATATCTGGTATTAACCCGCGCATCACGCGGGCGCACTTAGGTTTTTACGCCTCCATTATGAAACTCAACACCTCCATGACGCCACGTATGCGGGAAACTTTGGCCGTGGTCGTGAGCCGCGCAAACGCTTGTTTCTACTGAAGCAAGGCCCATGCACAAAGCCTCCGTGTCGAGGCTAAGGAACCACAACTCGCCGACCATCTTGAAGCTCATGGCTGGCAAGATGCTCCTCTCTCCAGCGCCGAAAAAGGCTTATGCGGGTGGGCCGAAAAACTTACGCTGACGCCCGGCGCAATGAACGCGGAAGATGTTGTTAGCCTGCGCGCACTGGGCTGGAGCGATTTGGAAATTCACGACGCCGCGCAAGTGATTGCTTACTTCAACTACATCAACCGCATTGCCGATGGGCTTGGCGTGGATCTTGAAGAATCAATGATTTGAGGCTGCAGGAAGCAAATCTAAAATCGTGGCCATCACTGTGGCTTGCACTTCAGGACGATACAGAGTCCCCATGTGCCCGCCATGCTTCGAGTGATAGCAACGGTCTTGGCCAAGCACCCCTCCCAGCCAAACTAAATCTTCCGGGCCGAGTAAAAAATCGTCTTCATTGGTGACGAGATGAATGTGATCATTGAGGCGTAGCCCCTCACCGATTGCATGTAGATCGGAAAGCTCCATAAGACGCTTCGCTCCAGCTTCATCATAAGTGATGTCGTCGCGAAGTCCTGCGTAATAGGGTAGTAAAAAAGCGTAAAGATATTCTATGTAGGAGAATTCTGAAATTTCTTGGTAAGCCGGTGCACGCTGACTGGCAGAAAGTTCCGTTTTCAAAACCCCCATGTTATGACGCAGTTGCGTTTGGAAAATCACATCCTGCAACGTGCTCCGAAACGACAATCCAATCAGGAATTGAGCCTCTAAATCGCTAAATGGCAAACCAACACTGGGCGTAAGCGAGCCCTCGCCAAGGTCTAACGCTTTGCGCAGAGTATGCTGAATCACACCTTTCTGGTCGGCAAAGTGAGCCTGCAATGGCGCGTTGAAAAAAGCATCCAGTTGATGTAGACCATACTCGAGACGCACCGGCGGGTTGATGGCAACATAACGATCAAAAGCCACTAAATTTTGCCCCGGGGTTTTTTCGGCAGCAGCAATAAAGAGCGTATGGAAAGCACCTAAAGACATCCCCATCAGCACATGGCTGGTGACGCGCTGTTGGAACTTAGATTCGATCTCATGATGGATGGCATCAAGAGCCAAGTGCACATCGTGTGCGTCAACCGGTGCAAATCCAGGCAGATCCACGGTCGAACCATTTTCGATAAACTCAAAATTCATCGCGCTACTAATCGTGACCACCGAAAAACCGTGCTGGTAAACCATCTCCGCCAATCCTAGTGCCGAGTTACTAAGACGATGACCTCCTAGGCCCGGCAAAATGTAAATAATGGGCGCCGGTTGCGGCTGCAAAAACAGAGTGTAAGGCAGAGAATGCCCTGAAGATTTTAGGGGTACTTCAAAGTCTTGCCCCAAAGCTGGAAAACTCGGATTCCGGAAGGAGAGAAAGACCGCCTGAATCGTTTCTGTAGCAACGCAATATTCGCAGTCTTCCACATCGTGGACATAGTCCTCGAGATCAATCTCGCGCTGAAGGCTCTTCAGAAACTGCGCCAAATGATAAAGATCATAGGTGGAAGCTTCTAGCCGTTCATACTCCCTCAGCAGGCTACTGGTCTCATTGATGGCCCGCACTGGCACCGCAGGGAAAAAATAACTCGCTGGATCCACGACGCTGTCCAGAACAATGCCGACGGAATCGCGTACGGTACTTGGGCCGAAAAAGGGCAACACCACAAAGGAAGACTGCTCCCAACCAGCTTTCTCAAAAGTTTGTCCGAAGTCCTCATCCGATTCTGGGGGAGTATCTCCAGTCTGATCGATGAGGCCGAGTACTCCGTATGTGGAGTTCACCAGGAAACGATGAGTTTCTGCCCATGCTTCTGAGCCTTTGCCCTGCAGTAGATTGTTAACCAAACGGCCTGGATAGAGCAAATTCTGCCCAGCATTGTAAATCCCAGTGCGGGCGAATTGCGGCAATATCCCTTCCCAGAGCGCGGCGGCTGGCCCTCCAAGATAGCGAAAAAAAAAGTTGTTGAACTCCCACATCCATCGATTGGTTGGTTCTCCAAAATCCTCGGCTTGGACGAAGGAAACCTCTTCTTGAAGAAAGTAGCCAGCTCCAGGGCCTTCGTACCGAGCCCAATCCGTGCTTTTTGATTCAATCGTGGTGCAGCCGCTGACCGCAAGGAGCAGCAGGGTGAAAGCGGGTTTGGCAAAAAAGTAATGTTTCATGATGATTGTTTGGCCGCACGATGAATTCGTGATTGCGCGCCACTTGTGACACTTTTTCTGGCGAGTTGCCTACGGATTACACGGAAAAACTAGGGGGCTAGGCAACCCCCTTTGCGAATCCCTGGTTGCCTAGCCCCCTCGTGTGTGCATTTCCAAGCGGGTATCGGCAAGTAGATCCTCTAAATCAACTGCCGGACCACGCTGTACTTGCGCTTTACGATCTTCAGCACCACGATCGTTACGTGCACGCCACAAGTCTGCGATAGCAACGGCAAGTTGCTGATCATCATCACCATTACGCAACAACTCACGCAGGTCTACACCGTGGTTGGCGTACAAACAGGAAAACCAGGTGCCGTCGGCAGCAATACGACTACGATCACATTCGCCGCAAAATGGCGTGGTCGTCGAAGCAATGATGCCAAACTCAATGCCGTTGTTCAGACGATAAATACGCGCGGGCGCAGCGAGGTTGTAGGGCTTTAAGGCCTCAATCGCACCATAGTGCGTTTCGACGCGCTCCAAGATGACATCGCGCTCTAGCACCTGGCTTTCGGACCATTGCGTAGCACCACCCACATCCATGTACTCGATAAAGCGTAGCTTCAAATCATTGGCCGCCGAAAACTCTAATAGATCGATGATTTCATCATCGTTTTGCCCGCGCATCATGACGGTATCAATTTTGGTGCCGCGGAAGCCGACTTCGCCAGCTATGCGAATGCCTTCCAGTACTTCGGCAAGTGCATCGCGCTGTGTGAGCTTATGGAATCGTTCGCGCTTGAGAGTATCCAGACTAATATTCAAACGCTGCAAACCAGCGGCGTGCAAATCGGCTGCTTGAGTGGCAAGCAGAAAAGCATTGGTAGTCAGCGCAACATCTTCAAGTTCGATAATGAGACTGAGGATCTCGGCCTTCGGCAGCCACTTGTATTCCTTTTCCGGCACGCAGTAAGTGCAGCGGAAGTTGCAACAATCTGGGACCGAAAGGCGCAAACTGCGTAACGGGCGACCATGGTAATCTACGAAAGGGTCTACGCTTCCATCGTAGAGAAATGGCAGGGTGCATGGTGGACTACCGCCGCCATGCACCCTGCCGAACGAGACTACAAAGCCGCCAAGTTGGAAGGCGTGCAAGAGCTCAAATCCAGAGCCTGCACATACAACCGGCCGCAAGCACCAGCTGGAACTTGGAACGGCAAAACCAACACACCATTCGCATCTAATGCACGCACCATCCGCAGTGTTGGATTGCTGAGGTTGAGCATAGTTCCTGCGCACGGAAAGCCACTTGGAATGATAAAGCTACCAATTGTGGGGCTAGAAAGCAGGGCCACTTGACCAAATGGAGTGCCGTGAGCGACATCAATCGTCACATTCGGGCAAACGCCGTTAATCGCTAAAGTTGGATTTTGGGTCCATGTGTGGAAGGCGTAGTCAAACTGAGGCCAGGCCTGATAGACGGGGTTGGCAAAAACATTGCCGTCGGGATAAGGATTGTTGATGCTGCCTGCGAGGGCCATGGAGCCATTATTGGCACCAAGGACTAAATAATAAGTCGTGCCAGGAGTCACCGCGACCGGAGGCCAAAAAATTTCTACCCAAGCACCCGCATTACCCATCGCATTACCCGAGGCAAGAATCACACCTCCGGCATTTGGCAAAGCGTCATATAGTTTGACTTCGATGTCATCGAGGCCGCCTATTCCAGGCCACATGTAAAAACCTGCGCCAGCACAATTTGCGGCGATTGGTTTAAATGACTGCGCCAAATCATCTTGCCATGTGCCGGCAATCAAATCGCTGGCAATGGACTGGTTGACATCAATGGACTGAGCAACGAGTGGCGCGCAAGTGACGGCCAGCACCAGTAGGGAAAGGAAGCGTTTCATGGTGTTTTTGAGGGTTTTCGACCAGAGTCAAGAATCTCGTCCTATTATAACCCACAAAAACGAAACTAATATAAAATTCCGTCTGCGCCGAACTAGGGGCTTGCTCCCGCACGGGCAATGTTGGACAACACTCCGGGCAGCTCTGCACGTGCTTCTTCGCAAGCACCATCCGCCGCCATGCTCCACGAACGTGCCAGCAACCGTTCTGCAACAGCAAAGCCATCCCAGTAACGGGTGTAAGTCGCGTTGCCCAATACACGCATATAATCCTCATTGCGGCTACCGACGTCAAAAAAGGAGCCTTGCAAAATGGCATCAATGCTCTTGCAAAGGCCATGTTGGTCGAGGGTATCGGCCTCAGCGAGCAGCGTGCGGACTTCTTGTTCAATGCCAGCAATCGCACCAGCCAAACCTTCTTCACTGAGGCCGTCGGCAGCTTTTTGGTGTGCTTCGGCGTGGGCCGCGCGGCGCAGCAAAATACCGCCAGCAAGGCAAAGCGCTAAGCCTACGCCAAACATCAGCATGGCGTTGGGCTCAATAGGATCGGAGAATCCGGCGGCGCCGACGGTTGCGAGGCAGAAGCCGCCGATGAAAAATAGTTGTGCGAGGTACTTCATCTGTGCTTGTGTTACAGCGATTGCGCCACGTCTTTGATGGCGTAGATGATGTTGACGAGGGCATCCCCAACAATGAGGCCGGCCGCAACTGGTACGCCTTTGTTTTCGGTCCAATGCGCGCCCTTCCAACGGGAAAGTAGCAACGCGATGATGCCGCCGATGCCGAACACCGCCATGTATTCAAAAGGCAGATAAAGCGACAGACCCACCATCACGCCAATGCCAGGAGAAATCAGCAGCGAGGCCAGAATGCCAATCAGGGCACCGGCGAGGTATTTACCAAGGGGTACATCTCCGGACTGCACAATCTTGATGGCCGATTCGAGTGCTCCCGCTTGAGGTGCGCCAAGCTTGGGGACACCTTCGGGAAGCTGGTCGATGGTGCCACCGGCATTTTGATAAGCCTCCAGAGTGCTGCCTCCAGCAAGCTGTGCCCGCTCGAACAAAACGCCTGCTTGCTCGGGGCCGAAAGCATAAGCCTTCCACAATAAAACCACCGTTGCAACGGCAATGGCGGGACCAATCCAACAGGTCATGATTTGCGCAATCTGTTGCTTCGCCGGTTTGCTGCCAACCAAATAGCCGGTTTTCAAATCCGCCATCATGTCGGCGCACATCGAAGTGGCCACGCAGATTGCCGCCCCTACCGTGACAGCGGGCACGATCGAAGAACTGTCGGTGCCAAGAATTCCCATCATGATGGCAATCGCAATCAACGCGAGGCCGGACAGTGGTGACCAATCCGTGCGGCCGGTAGTTTGCGCAACCACCAGACCTGCAACCCACAACCAAATACCACCAGCAATCATGACCAGAGTTGCTTCCCCCCAACTGACACTATCCCCGCCAGCCATTTTGGTTGCGAGTAGCAGCAGTAGCAGGCCGAACGCGGAGCCAATTTTCAACACCGTCAGCGAAACTTCTTCGCTTGGTCCGCTGGCGCTACCTCCTTGCTTGAGACTCGCCAATGCTGCCTTCAAAGCCGGAGCGGCCAACAGGATACCAGCGATGGCACCACCCAAAATCATGCCGATGCCGACGTGCCGGGAGGTGAAGTGGCTGAATTTACTGAAGAAGGTTGCAGCTGCATCGCCATGGGCAAGCGAAGTCAAACTAGAAACATCGACCAACATTTCATCGGTGCTACCCAGATCGCCCGGTAACCAACCAAGCAGCAACGCGGCGGGAATCAATACCCAGTAGTTCAGGAGTGTGCCATACAGAACAACCAAGCCGCCACGCCCGGCGAGAAAACCTGCACCGATACTGAGCAGGCTGACGGCGAGGATGAGATTGAATGTGGCGGGCACGCCAAAAATTTCACCAAGGTCCACCGTTTCGCCCCACACTTTTTGCTTGACCATCACAATCGTAAAAGCAGAAACCACAATCCCGCCAATCAACAGGCGAGATTTTTCCACACCCGCGCCCGGTGAACGCAGAATCGTGGCAACCGCCGTACCTTCGGGGAAACGCAGTCGCTCAAAATCAATGATTTGTTTGCGCAACGGGATGATCAACATCACCCCCAGAGCGGAGCCAGCCACAGCCGCGAGTAACAAAGCGGTGTAATTGATGTCATCTTCAAAGCCGAGTAAAAACAGCACGGGCACCGTGAAAATCACCCCGGCATTCACGGTGTTCACCGAGCTCGCCACCGTCTGAAAAATATTGACCTCTAGAATCGATCCCTTGCGCAAAATACCGCGCAAAATACCGAAACCAAGTACGGCAGCCACCGTACTTCCGACAATGGTGAAGCCGATTTGGAGGCCGGCAAAGCAGATGCCCATATTGAGCAGCGCGCCGACGAGCACCCCGCCAATTAAGGCTGCAGGCGTAAGTTCACGGTAGGCGGGTTTGGGGGCCACCCAGTTAGTCTAGTCGAGTTGATGGGGCTGTTTTGGCCTCTGGCCGGGGTTTGAAATCGCCTCGCTGCTGAATGGACTCTCAAAATCCAGATGACCCGGAAGCGTTCCACAACGCCGGAGAGTAGAATGTAGGGTTCCTCGCCTCCCAACCAACCTTAAAACATTTCATGCCCCCGGAACAAGAACTGGATCGCAACCAACAAGCGATTGCCTTTGTGGCGAAAATTGGCGCTGCCTTGCATCATTACGGAACTCCGGCGAATCGTTTGGATGATGTGTTGATTGGCTTATCGAAGGAGCTGGGTTTAAAGGGTAGTTTTTTCAGTACCCCATCGGCGATTTTCTACTCCTACGATTTACCCGGTGAACGCGGTTTCGCAAGACTGCAAAGAATTTACAGCCAGGACTTGGATTTATCCAAGCTTTCGAAGTTGGACCGCTTGTTCAACCATGTGGTCGAAGGAAAAATTTCTCTGTTTGATGGCGCCGCTGAAGTTGACGGCATTATCAGTAGCCCACCTCCGTACAAAAAATGGCTGACGTTCGTGAGCTTCAGTCTGACCTCTGCGATGGCAGCAACCTATTTTCATGGTGGCCTCAAAGAAATTCTCCTCTCGGCTGCGGCAGGCTCAGTGCTGGGCGCACTTTATCTGCTCACCACCAAACTCCCTAGCCTAGTACGACTTTTTGAACCTCTCGGCGCCTTACTGGTCAGCTTGACCACTTTATCGCTCGCGGGATTGTTTGACGCGTCTTCTGATATTGCGACACTGGCTGGAATCATCATCTTGGTGCCTGGTTTTAGCATTGCCATTGGTGCTACAGAACTCGCCTTGGGGCATGCTGTTTCTGGCGTTGCCCGGTTGGCAAACGCCATGGCAACGTTTCTCATGCTGACCATGGGGGTATTATTTGGCCAACAAATTATCGGCATGTTAGGCGTGGAAGGCTATGCCGCCACCACCCCAACAGCCCTGCCTCCCTGGGTACAGCCTTTAGCATTAGTCGTTTCTGGAATCACCCTCGGAATCCTGTTTAAAGCCTCTTGGAGGGATTTGCCATGGACCGTGGCCGCCGTCATGCTGCCCTTTTTAGCATTCAAGGCTGGGGTAGCCAATCTTGGTTTAGAGGGAAGTATTTTCCTCGGCGCGCTGATTGCTGGAACATTTTCAAACCTCTTCGCGCGCTGGAAAAATCGACCTTCACTGATTGTGCGCTTACCCGGCATCTTAATCCTCGTGCCTGGCGCCACTGGATTCCTCTCCCTGGAAAGCGTGGCCAATGGCGACGTCGTGGCAGGCGTCGAGGCCATGTTCCGTGTGGGAATGACAGCAACTGCGTTGGTGACTGGTTTCCTCGTGTCCAACTTAGTCTTGCCGCCGCGCAAAGCGCTGTAGTGGTTGGCAATTCCCCTTCTTGTTGCCGCTTAGTAGTCGACTACGGCACCTTCCATTAAATCGGGCGGGAAGGCTTCCAGATAGTCTTCCATCGCTGCGGTGATGACACGCTGCGCATGCTCACAACCATAAGGCTTGCCAATCTTCACGCTAGATGCCTTGCCCGGCTCCCATTTATAGGTACTGAAGTAGTGAACCAAACGCTCTACCAGAATCTTGGGCAGATCGGACAAATCACGGAGATGACCCCACTGATGATCGCAGTTCAAAATCGCGATGATTTTGTCATCGGCTTCGCCATCATCGAGCATGGGCAAGCCACCCACCACGCGCGCGTTGAGCAACGTTTCTGCGCGACCGATTGGCCGCTCACTAATCACACAGATATCAAGAGGATCCAAATCCCCTCGCGAAGCGCCTGGCATCATGGCTTGCACGCGTTTCCCGCAATAGGTGCGTGGGATAAATCCGTACAGCGCAGGCGGCAAGGATGAGGTGCGCTGCGGCCGGTCAACGCGCAAAAAACCTGATTCCTTGTCGATTTCATACTTCACCAAATCGAAGGGCGTGATTTCGATGAAGGCGTGGACTAAAGAAGGTGCATCTTCGCCGACACTCAAACCGTGCCACGGGTGCGGCCGGAATTTATGAAACGCTTTGTGAGGAGTCATCGGCGAATTTTGACGTTATGCCACAGGCAAGTCAATCCTCAATACCAAAGCCCTCATCGTTAGTCGGGATATGCAGCAAAGTGTAGTAAACCACATCGTGCAGTAGCGTGGTACCAGCCAAGCTGCGCAGCCCTTCCACATGCAGCTCATGGACATATCCTTCACGTAGGCCATCGACGCGGCAGTGCAAGTACCTGCCGTCATCAGAAAAATGAAACTCAGGGATCACTAATTCCTGCGTTTCCATTTCATCGCTGCCGTAAGCGCTATGTAACTCATACGTGTAACTGCTCAAACGCAACTGCGGCGGGGAAGCTGCCATTGCGACTAGATCCACTGCAGTGGTGAACTGCAAAGTGAAGCCACTTGGTGTGGCGCGCATTTGCTGAATTTCAAAAGGCAATTTGCCACTCCACGAAAGTTTTTGCAAGCCGTAACCTTGGGTGCCAAGCGATGGCCAACCGCGATCGGACATACCTACCCACAAGCCACCATCGTTCGCTTGGCGCACACGAATCACGCCGGCATCCAAACCTTTACGGAATGGGTAACAAGCGCCCTGCCACTCACCGGCAACTTTTTGTAAGGAAACACGCATCACCGAAGCCTGGTATTGGTCGCCGACGAATAACTGTCCGGCGAAAGGTCCAAACGCACCATTGCTGGTATCCCAGGCCATGCCACTGGCGGAGCGCCCCATTTTGTCATAGGGAAACCACACCGCCGGCAACTGGAAATTAGGCAACTTCGTATGAGCTTCCGGCATCAAAATGCCATCCGGATTGGGGCCAGGATAAGTGACATGCGAAGCTGGCAAATGTGCCGATTCGATACCAAAAGGGTGGCCATAATAAGCTCCTTCTTTGACCAAGGAAAGTTTGTTCGCACCACACCACTCGCCTTGGTTATCGGTGTAGAACAATTCCCCCCAAGGACTTAATTCCAAACCTGCCGGAGAACGCAAGCCAGCGGCCATGGGCTCCATTGGCTCCCCAGGCTTCAAACGCAAAGCCCAACCGCGCCAATCTTTGTGGCCAAAGGTCTCCGCACCAAAAGCGCGGTTGGTGGTCACCCACAAATTGCCTTCGGCATCTGGACGCGGCCCAAAATTGTACTCGTGATAGTTGCCGCTGATGTCCCAATCATCGTTGATCGTTTCGAAATCATCCGCGCGTCCATCGCCATTGGAATCACGCATGCGCAATAACTCGCCACGCGTAGCGCTATAAATCCACTCGCCTTGCTGCCATAACCCAAGCGGCTCCTGCAAGCCATGCGCCCAGAGGGAAAATTGCGGTGCTTCTTCTAGCGGATTCGAAATACGCCAAACCTCACCGCGCCTAGTGCACACAAGCAAGCTGCCATCTTTTAGAGGCTGCATGCCGCCGACTTCCAGTTCCACAGACTTTGGAACTGCCACGCGCAACGCAGCGTAGTAATCGGCTTCGGTGGGCGTTTGTATGGCCAGTAAAATCAGGGTGAGTACTACCATTGCAATTCCTCCTCAATTTGGGCACGAAACCGGCCATCCACTTGCTGGAAATCGATGCCTACGCGCTTGGTTTCACCGCGCGCATTGAAACTCTGAAACTGGAGCCCAACGATTGGCTCCGGCGCATACAGCACCAGCTTACGGTGAAAAAAAGCACCCTGCACGGCGAGCTGCGGGACTAGAGTTTCTTCCACCTCGAGCGTGCCGAAGTGGTAGCGAAAAGTTGGATTACCGTGCTCGTCACGCCGATGCCCGCGCATCCGCCAACCCGCCTCTTTTCCACTCACGGTTGGCCAATCCTGGCCCGCGGAAAGAATGGCGAAGCTTGGCCCCGCCGGTAAATCCCTCACTTCGACACCGGCCGGAGACTCAAGTTGACCGGCGCGCCCATCCCAAGTGCCCTTTGCGTTCATAAATTCACCCCGCCACACTTTTGCCAGGCGCACGTTGTGTTGGTCGAAGGCAAGATGCACCCGCTCGGGGAAACCCACTGTTAGCACCCGTGCACTGAGGCCATCCATGAAGGTGCCAAAATACAGTGGCCGTTGCAAAGGAATCAGTGCGTAGCGATCTGGGTTTGTCACGAGGCCCAACGGCAACGGCATGGCTGCACCCAGTGAAAGAAACGCCCACAAAGCATCAATCTGCACATCAGCCCGCCCGTCACCAAGCCGGGTGAGGGCAGATTGACCGGCCTCATCCCAAAAGTTCGGCATCCGTGTGTTGTTGCGCATAGCGTGTGGATTACGCAGCCAACGTTGAAACCACTGCGGCTCTAAGCGTTCATTCATTCTGGCCAAATCAAGCCCCGGGATTCCAGGCGATGGGTGGCCGGCAAGATTGTGGCAAGAGATGCAAACAAGTCCCTGCGTACCAGCAATTTCCTGCCCCATTTTCACCTGCTCCACATCAAATTCGCGTGCTGGACGCATACTCAGCGGCGCGCGGTTAGCGATGAGATCGGCAGCGATGCTGGCACCAGAAGCCGCGTCAAAAGCCGGCATGCGCGTTTTCATGTAAGGCCGCACTTTGCTCCCGGCGGTAACCACTTTGTTTAACCATGGAGTTTGCAGCTTCGCCTCAACCCCAGTCAACGACGGTGGTACGCGTCCCTCTTCGCCAAGATCTTCTAAACCGATAAAACGCCGCATCTGTTCCGCACTTGGCGCGCCGACGCCGTCGCGTTGATGGCATGCGGTGCATTGCATCGCAGAAAGGCTGGTGGCCACCCGTTGCTCGGTGTGAAATTCTTGGGAAATCTCTGTTGGATTGGCAATGGCCACCGCCAAATGAGAACGTGCGGAGTTTGCAAATTGGTAATAGGGCACGCCTTGTAATGGGCGCGCTGCCAGGCACCCGCCCTCGGACGGCAAGTCCGCAAACGGCTGTGCTGGAAAAGGACCTACTTGTTCTAGATTGGACAGCGGATGGCAAGAACCACAGTTCAGCGTTTTGAAGAGTTGTGCACCACGAACGCGATCCCCCAAGCCCAATGCGGATGGATTGGGAAGTGGAGCGAAAGCTTCGCCCTCGTGCAGGACATCCAAAGCGGCGAACGGGCGCTCTTCAAAATTTGGGCCAGCCCACCCGGCCTCGAGACTGTGATCACCACCGGCTTCGTAATAACTGATGCGAATGGGATGAGCCCCAGCAGTAAGGGTGATGCGGACGTCGCGACGCGTATGCGCTTGATGAAAACGCGCATCCACAATCATTTCTCCATCCACAGAGAGCGTGCTGCCATCATCCGAAGCCACATAAAAATTGTACTCGCCACTTTCAGGGACCTGCAAGACTCCGTCAAATAGCACCCCATAGCGATCATGCTTTGCCCCGAAGTCGTGATGCACCTCAGTGGTGACGCCGGCGGCTAAAAACTCCGCGGTTTCCCAAACCGGTCCTGTGGTTGCTACACCATCGTAAGCGCAAGAGCGCCATGACCATCCAGGCAATAACTGCATGTTCCCCGGCCCCTGCTGACGTTGGGAGCGCAGCAGCCAAGAGGCCAATTGCGTGGCTTCTTCGCTAGTCAAATGCATATTTGGCATCAAGCCACTGGGACGTGCCGCAACTGGATCTAAAAGAAAATCGCGGAGTGCAGCAACGCTAGTCATTTGCGCGAGCTTACGATCGGCAAAGGCGTTCTCATGACAAGCGATGCAACCGATTTCGCGGAATAAAGTTTCTCCTAGGCGGAGCATGTCTGGCCCCACCTCCAGCAACTGCAATTGCTGGCCCGCACTATTCTCCATGAGGAATGCGGCGAGGTCGGCAGCCATCTGGACACGCTGATTTGCAGGATACCCAGCGAGCATATGCGGCATCCGAGTGCCCGGCCGCATACTTTGGGGATCGCGCAACCAGGCTTCCAACCACCATGGGGAAACGCGAGCACCAATCCGCTCAAGATTCGGCGCAGCAAGAGGGCGCAGAATTTTTTCTACACCAGCGGGCGCGCGATGGCACTGGAAACATAAATTTTGTTCTAGTAACAAAATCGTAGGTTCCGGTTCTGCCGCCTGGGCCACCCACGGTGCGGCCACTGCGAAAGTGTTGGTGAGCGCCCACGCGCCGAGCAAGGAACCGATAAAGAGCGATGATTTCAAAGAGCCACCCATTGACCCTGCTCCGCACTGGCGATGACTGTTTCAATGAAGTGCACGCCGCGTTGGCCTTCCTCCACCGTTGGATAAGCGTGCTCTATATTTTGTTCGCCCCGAATCGCACGAGCGAAAGCAGTGTAGATGTTGGCAAAGCCCTCCAGGTAACCTTCGGGGTGCCCAGCAGGCAAGCGCGTCAAACTGGCGGCAGCTGCACTCAAATAGCTATTGCCAGGGCGGCGGATTTCGGTAGCACCATCCTTATGCAAAATGCGTAAATCATTGGGGTGTTCTTGGCGCCATTCGATTGCCCCAGTGGTGCCATACACACGCAAAGTTAAGCCGTTCTCGCAGCCCGTACAAACTTGACTGGCAATCAAACTGCCACTCGCGCCGCTGGCAAACTCCAACAACACCATGGCGTCATCATCGACTTTCCGTGTTGGCACCACGCTGCTGCGATGCCCAAACAACCGCGTAACTTTTTCACCTGTGACATGTTCCAACAACTGAAAAGCATGCGTGCCGATATCACCGAGTGCACCACCCGGGCCACTCCGCGCGGGATCAGTGCGCCAATCGGCTTGCTTATGCCCGCCTGCTTCGATGGGATCCACCAACCAGCCTTGCAAATATTCCGCGTACACTTTCAACACCCGGCCGATGCCTCCACCACGCACCAACTCACGGGCTTCCCGAATCAGCGGATAGCCGCTGTAATTATGGGTGAGTGCAAAATGACAACCACTCTGCTCCACCGCCGCAACCAGCGTATCTGCCAACGCCTTCGAAGTGGTTAACGGCTTGTCGCAGATCACGTGAAAGCCGGCTTCGAGTGCGGCGATAGCAGGCCCGTGATGCACATGATTCGGAGTGACCACGCTGACGGCTTCGATGCGCTCACTCGGCGGCAGCGCGGCTTCCGCAACCAGCATTTGCTGCCAGCTGTCGTAAACCCGCTGCGGCTCCAAACCCAAGGCGCGGCCGGTCTCTTGGCTCTTTGGTGCAGAAGCGCTAAAAGCACCTGCAATCAGCCGATAACGCCCATCCAAGGCCATGGCCATCCGGTGCACCCCGCCGATAAAAGCACCTGGGCCGCCACCCACCATGCCGATGCGAACGGGGCGAAAGCTTGCTGAGGAGGGTTTAGAACTCATCGGTCCAAGCCAAGAATACGGCGATTCGCAGCTTCGCCACTGCCTGAATCGGCGAAATCATCGAAGGAGCTTTGCGCAACCTCAATGATGTGATCCGCAATGAACACCGCACCTTCTGCAGCACCCACTAAGTTGTCCTTGAAAGCACACTCCCATTCCAGCACCGCCCAACCTGGGAAATCATATTTGGCCATTTTTGTGAAGATGGAAACAAAATCTGTCTGACCATCCCCCAAGGAACGGAAACGTCCGGCGCGCTCACTCCAGTTTTGGTAACCGCCGTAAACACCGACCCGCCCATCACAGCACAGTTCCGCATCTTTGACATGGAACATTTTGATGCGTGGGTGATAGAGATCCAAAAACTGCAAGTAGTCCAAACCTTGCAGCACAAAATGGCTGGGGTCATACAAAATGTTGGCGCGCGGGTGATCATCCACTGCGGCCAAGAACCGTTCCCAAGTGACGCCATCGTGCAAATCTTCACCGGGGTGAATTTCGAAGCAAACATCAATGCCGCAATCCTCGGCAAAATCCAACAAAGGGCGCCAGCGACGACCAAGTTCTGCGAAAGCTTCTTCTACCAAGCCCGCCGGGCGCGGTGGCCACGGGTACAGATAAGGCCAAGCAAGAGCGCCGCTAAATGTGGCGGTTGAGGATAAGCCAAGATTGCGTGAGGCTTGTAAAGATTTGCGTACTTGACTCACCCCCCATTCCATACGAGCTTTGGGATTGCCGTGCACTTGCTGCGGAGCGAAGCCGTCGAAAAGTTCATCGTATGCTGGGTGCACCGCAACCAGCTGCCCTTGCAAATGAGTGGAAAGCTCGGTGGGCTGGATGCCAAAGGCCGCCATTTTGCCACGGTATTCCTGGCAGTAATCCCGCGACTCGGCTGCCAAATCAAGATTGATTGCATTGCAATCCCAGGTTGGGATTTGCACCCCCTCAAAGCCCAGACTAGCAGCCCATTCGGCTGCACGCTCGTAATCATTGAAAGGAGGTTGCTCGCCCATGTACTGAGCTAGAAAAATTGCTGGGCCTTTGATGGTTTGCATCGCACCCTCATTGTTGGGGCGCCGCCGCGACACGTCCAGCCGACGCGCTATTCTTGGCGGAAATAACTTGTCATGAGCGCACTCTACAACCCTACTTCCACCGATCGATTTACTTTTGGCCTATGGACGGTTGGCAATCCTGGCGCAGATCCTTTTGGCGGGCCAGTGCGGCCGCGTATCAGCCCCACCGACATTGTGCGTGGTTTGGCCAAGGCCGGTGCTTATGGGGTGAACCTGCATGACAATGATTTGGTGCCCTTTGGTGCATCGGCGGCAGAGCAAGACCGTATCGTTGGCGAGTTCCTGGATGTGGTGCAAAGCTGTGGCTTGGTCGTGCCCATGGCCACCACCAATCTTTTCAGCCATCCCGTATTTCGCGATGGAGCCTTTACCAGCTCCGATCCAAAAGTACGCGCCTTTGCCGTGCGCAAAGCCAAACGCGCAATCGATATGGGAGTGGAAATGGGTGCCGAAACCATCGTGTTTTGGGGCGGACGTGAAGGTGTGGAAACGGATGCGGCACGGGATTGCCGCGATGCGCTTTGTTGGTATCGCGAGTGTGTGGATTTCCTCGCAGCATGGACATTAGACCAAGGCTATTCCTTACGCTTCGCCTTGGAAGCCAAACCGAATGAGCCCCGTGGAGATCTGTACTTACCCACCACCGGCCATATGCTGCATTTCATTGAGACTTTGGATCACCGCGACATGGTCGGCGTGAACCCGGAAGTGGCTCATGAAAATATGTCGGGTTTGAGTATGGTGCATGCAGTGGCGCAGGCGATGGAAGTAAACAAACTGTTCCACATCGATTTGAATGCGCAGCGGATTGGCCGTTACGACCAAGATTTACGCTTCGCCAGCGAAGATCTAAAAGGCGCATTTTTCCTGGTGCGTTTACTGGAAGGCTCTTGCGGACGGCCTGGCTACAGCGGCCCATTGCACTTTGATGCCCACGCCTACCGCACCGAAGACAGCGATGGCGTTTGGGATTTTGCAAGCGGATGCATGCGTAACTATAAAATTCTTGCCGCGAAGGCTGCCGCTTTTGATGCCGATCAAGAAGTGCAGGAAATTCTGGCCGTCAATCATGCGGATCCAGACGGCGTCGGCGTGCTGCTGAAGGATTACACGCGCGAAGGTTTGCGCGCGCTCGAAGTACTCGATTTGGACCCAGAAGCACTCGCCAAACGAGGGCACCAATACGAGCGGCTCGACCAACTTGCAATGGAACACCTGTTTGGCGTGCGCTAACGATGGCCCAGTATCTTGGCGCAGATCTTGGCACCCAGGCGGTGAAGGTTGTTGTCTTCGACACCGACGCCAACAAAATTGTGGCGCGTGCAAGCGCAGCAGTTGCAGCACCACAATCTCCGCGCGTGGGTGCCGCAGAACAGTCCCCTGCGGATTGGTGGCGCGCTTTTGACTTGGCCTTACGCCACGCTTTAGCCCAGCCAGAGGTGTTTGCGGGGCAGATTCGCGCCTTGGGTGTTGCGGGGCAACAGCATGGTTTGGTGGCGCTCGATGAACGATTACAAGTTTTACGTCCCGCCAAGTTGTGGTGTGATGTGGAGGCCGCCGCCGAAGCACGCGAACTCAGTGCGTTGTTCGGCCGAGCGGTACCAGCAGGATTCACTGCACCGAAAATTCTGTGGCTGCACCGCCACGAGCCGGAGTTGGCCAAGCGCTTGCGCCATGTGGCATTGCCGCACGATTGGTTGAATCTGCAACTTGGCGGGGTGCTCGCCACCGACCACGGCGATGCTTCCGGAACGGGTCTTTACGATCCCATTTCTGGGAGCTATGAAGTTGCTGCAGCAGCTCAAATCCATGCGGATTTGCCCGCACAACTTTTACCACTGCTGCCAGCCAATGCCAGCCATAGCCACTTGCTGCCCCAATGGGCCCAGCAGTACGGCTTGCCGCAAGACCTGCCGATTGCGGTCGGCAGCGGCGACAACATGATGAGCGCTTTGGGTGCGGGTGCCACCCAAGCAGGTGTCTGGGTGGTCAGCCTCGGCACCAGTGGCACTATTTTTGGGCATACCCCAATGGCGGTTCTTGATCCTAGCGGGTGCGTTGCGCCGTTTCGCGACGCCCTCGGCGGTGGCTTGCCTTTGGTGTGTACGCAGAACTGCACGACTGTGGTGGAAGAAGCGCGCGCGGCCTCTGGAGTAAGCCATGCCGCACTCACCGCGGCAGCTGCGGCCCTGACTCCGAGCGTGGACTCCCCCCTGTTCTTGCCTTACTTAAATGGCGAACGCACTCCAAACTGGCCGCATGCTAGTGGAGTGCTGTTTGGATTACGCAGTGGCAGTTTGTTGCCAGCCCCTCTTTATCGAGCAGCTGTAGAAGGGGCAAGTTTGGCTTTGGCGCTGGGCCTTCAACATTTGCAAACGCTGGGTTTGCCCGTGCAGAAATTGCGCTTGGTCGGAGGCGGCGCACACAACCCTTTCTGGGCGCGTGTGCTATGTGACCTTGTGCAACAACCTCTAGAAATTTGTGCCGAGCAAGAAACCGCCGCCCTCGGCGCAGCTTTGCAAGCACAGTGGATGGAAAACGGCGTGCATCCAAGCAGTTACCAGCCCTCCGAATACGGCCAAGCCTTACAGCCGGATCAAGGATTGGCCGCACTCTATGCCGACAAACTGCAGCGCTTCCAGACTCTCAGCGAAAAAATGTTTGGCACATCGTCTTAGCTGCCGACGCCATGTTGAATTGAGCATCGCATAGCGGCCTGCCCCAGAGTATCCTGTGCTTGCCATGGACATCACCAACCTGACGCCTCGCCCTCTGAAAATTTCGTTACCCGGCGGCAAAGTTCTGCGCCTTGGACCGCGGATGACTGGCCAAATCACCGCCAAGGCTGCGGAGCATCCCCCGGTGAAAAAGCTCCTCGAAGATGGCGTGATTGAAATTGTCGGCGACGGCAGCACCAAAGGGACCAGCGGTGCTAGCGCGGATGCCGGCGGTGGCGCCTCCCAAGGTGGGCCAGCCAGTGGTGGAGCTATGCGCCGCAGCGGCGACCGCTAGTCATTTTGGAGTGCCGCTACAGGAATTTCTTCGTTCATATTTCCGTCGCCCTCCTTTTTTTTCAGGCTCGCAATGAATACAGGAATGTGTCGATTAGGGCGGCTTTATACCCTTTTTTTTGCCTTCCGGCAGAATAAAGGTGATTTAGGTCTTAATATCCTGTAACCTACTGCCTGAAATTTTGAGACTCTCCTCCAAAAAACCCAAAACTCCCAAACTCCCAAATCCTTCTGCCATGAACCAGGATCCTAAAAGCCCTAGCCTAACCGCCCTGTGTGGCGGTTTGATTTTGCTCGGCCTTGCTGCAGCTTCATGCGGCCGGCCCGCCGCATCGACCAGCTCTACCAGCAGCAATGTGCAAGCATTGATGTCCGCCCGTGACCTCACGGAGGCTGACGTCAACGCCGCGCTCAAAACTTACACCCCAACCGGCGCTATTGATGATTACACCATCTTTGCCTCGGGTGGCCATGGCGGCAACGTCATCGTCATTGGCGTGCCCAGTATGCGCATCTTGAAGTACATTGCGGTGTTCGGTCCTGAGCCTTGGCAGGGTTATGGCTACGGCGACCAAACTTCTGCTCTGATTAAGAGTGGCAATAATGAAGGGGAAGACTTGAGTTGGGGCGATGTTCACCACCCAGCACTTTCTGAAACCGGCGGCGATTACGATGGCGAATACCTATTCGTGAACGATAAAGCCAACGCACGGATTGCCGTCATCGATCTGAAGGATTTTGCCACCAAACAAATCGTGCAGTCGGGTTTGATCGAAAGCGATCACGGCGGTTGCTTTGTGACTCCAGACACCGATTACATCTTTGAAGGCAGTCAGTACCCCGCTCCATTAGGTGGCGGTTACGCTCCTCTCTCGGATTACAAAGAGAAGTACCGCGGTGCGGTCATCTTCTGGAAGTTCGATCGCAGCATTGGCCGCATCGATGAGAGCCGCTCCTTTGCGATTGAGCTGCCCCCTTACATGCAGGATCTTTCCGACGCTGGCAAACTCGCCACCGATGGCTGGATGTTCTTGAACTCTTTCAACACCGAAATGGCAGTCGGCGGCAACCTCGATGGTGAGCCACCTCTAGAATCAGGTGCTTCGCAAAACGATATGGACTACATGTCCATCATCAACTGGCGCAAAGCTGCGCTAGTTGCTGCTGATTCCGCGAACACCACGATGATCTCCGGCTTGCCGGTCATTTCGATCGCCACGGCAATCGCCAATGACTTGATTTTCGAGGTTCCGGAGCCCAAGAGTCCTCACGGTTGCGATGTAACCCCAGATGGCAAAGAGATTGTGGTTTCGGGCAAGCTCGATATGCACGCCACCATTTTCAATTGGGAAAAAATGAAGAGCCTCATCGATGCCAAAGATTTCGTCGGCAACGATACCTACGGCATTCCGATTCTTGGTTTCGAGAAGTCCATTCGTGGGCAAGTGAATCTCGGCCTAGGCCCTTTGCACACCCAGTTTGACGGTTTGGGCAATGCTTACACCTCGCTGTTTATCGAGTCCGCCGTGGTTAAGTGGTCGCTGAAAGATTTGAAGGTCATCGAGAAGCTGCCGGTGCACTACAACATTGGTCACTTGATGGCTGCAGAAGGTGATACTGTTAGCCCTGACGGCAAATACGTCGTGGCCATGAACAAATGGGCTTTGGATCGCTTCCAGCCGGTCGGCCCGCTGTTACCGCAGAACTTCCAATTGGTGGATATTGCCGGCGACAACATGCAACTTTTGTACGACATGCCGCTGCCTCTAGGCGAGCCGCACTACGCGCAGATGATCAAGTCGGACAAGCTGCATCCTGAGAATAGCTACCCGATGGGCACGGATCCGTTGATGGATCGAATTGATCCATTTGCTGTGGAGAGTGGCAAAGAGCGCATCGAGCGCAAAGGCGATGGTGTGCATGTTTACATGACCGCCGTGCGTAGCCACTTCAAGCCCGATGCGATTACCGTCAAAAAGGGAGATACCGTACACCTCCACTTGACCAACATCGAAACGGCGCACGATGCCACCCACGGTTTCTGCATTGGTTCCTACAATGTGAACGTCTCGCTCGAGCCTGGGGAACATAGCAACATGACTTTTGTTGCGGATCGCGTCGGTGTTTTCCCAATGTACTGCACCGAGTTCTGCTCGGCACTGCACCTGGAAATGGCCGGTTACTTTTTAGTCGAAGAGTAAGCCTTTCTCTCCTAATTCTGTGGGGCGGGTGGCCGATGGTCCCCCGCCCCTTCTCCTTAAAATGCCTACCCGAACGGAACGCCTGCTGCTCTACTCTCCGCTCATTGGAATTGCTCTAATGGCCGCGGCATGGCTGCTTCCTGCTCCTATTTCAGCCTCAGCCAACGGGGCCATGAGCCCGCTGCCGTCGCCGCCGCCGCGTCCGGCCCAAGGCATTGAAGTCCACGATGTGGAAAGTTTGCAACGCTTGCTCGCCGCAGCGCCCGACGGCAGCACTTTGTTGCTGGCACCCGGGCGCTACCGCGGGCCACTGTTGATTGCGCGCGGAATTACTCTCTGGGGCCCTGCCGATGCAGTCATTGTGACCACTGGCGTAGGCACCACCGTGCAGCTGCATGGCGACGGCTCCGCAGCACTCGGCTTCAGTATTGAAGGCAGTGGTACGCGTTACGATTTGCTCGACGCCGCACTAGAGCTGCAGGGCGAAAACTTGCGCGCCGAAGGCCTCCACATAAGCAAGGCCGTCTTCGGCATTCTCGCCAACCGCAGCCGCAACATTACTTTACGCGCCAACGATGTCGTCGGCACCGGGCAAGCTGCGATGGGGCTACGCGGCGACGGCATCCGCATTTGGGAAACCTACGATTCGGAAGTGAGCGATAATCGCATGCAAGGTGCGCGCGACATGGTGGTTTGGTACTCCAATAACAATCATATTTTCAAAAACGAAGTGCGCGGTTGCCGATACGGCACACACCTCATGTACAGTCACAACAACCGCGTCACAGATAACAAGTATGTGGGCAATGTGGTTGGTTTATTTTCGATGTATTCCACGAAGTTGCTGCTGCAACATAATGTGTTTGCGGCTTCCAACGGCAGCGCTGGGATGGGCCTAGGCATGAAAGAGTCCAGTGATTTACGCATCTTAGACAATCTCTTTGTGGGCAATGAACGTTGCCTGTACTTTGACAACTCGCCGTTTGAACAAGACACAACGATTGAGGTCATCGGCAACGAGTTTTATTTTTCTTCGGTGGCGTTGGATTTTCACGACTCTCCGAAAAAAGTCTTTTTGAAGGATAACTTATTCCGCGCAAACTGGTCGCTGATTGGCGTTGCAGGCCGCGGCGATGCGCTCTCTATGACTGTCTCCGGCAATGATTTTGATAGCTACCGCGGCTACGATCTCGATGATGATGGCATTGGCGATATCCCATTTGAAGAACGTTCCATGGCAGAGCAACTCATCTCGGCGCACGCAACTCTGGCCTTGTTTCGAGGTACTCCGGCTTCCGGCATGCTCGAAGCTATCGGTCAGTTGCTGCCGCTCTACCAACCCAAAGCCTTGCTGCGCGATGAAAATCCGTCGCTGATTCTTTCCGACCGGCGCGAGGTGGCTCGATGAAAATTGAATTCAAAAATCTTGTCAAAAACTTTGGCCGCCAAGTAGCACTGACTGGTGTGGATTTGGTTTTTGAAGCAGGTAGTCGCACCGCTTTAGTGGGCCCGAATGGCTCGGGCAAATCAACTTTGATTCGCGCGCTGATGGGCACCATTCATTGTAAGGGCGGCATATTCATCAATGACTTACCCCTGCTGCGCCAGCCCGCCCTCGATTTTGCGGTGGCCTATATTCCGCAGTTTGCGCCGCAAACCCGCGCCCCGGTACGCGACTTGGTGCAGGCCGTTTGCCTGCTGCGTAACTTAGATCTCGCAGACGTCATTAAGTGTGCCGAAGAGCTCAGTTTTGATTTAAAAACCAACCTCAACAAGGAAGTTGGTGCGCTTTCGGGTGGCATGCGGCAAAAACTGATGATTGCCTTGGCATTTGCCGCGCCGGTGCAGTTGTTGGTGATGGATGAACCTACCGCCAGCTTGGATGCCGAAGCACGCGCTGCGTTTTTGCAAATGTTCGATCGTGTCGCCATCGATACTACCGTGATTCTGGCCAGTCACAGACCCGATGAGTTGCGTAGTTTGGTGGATCACATTGCTCTGCTGCGCGATGGCGCGGTGGCTTTCCACGGCGACGCCCGCAGCTTTCTGGCGCAGAGCTCCCAAACCGTAGTCGAACTGCGCTGCCATCTCGAAGTGGATCAAGCTTGGTTACGTGGGCTAGGCTTCAAGCGTGTCCATCCGCAACAGTGGATTGGAATTTTCTCCGCACTACAAAAAGAAGCGGTGCTGACGGCGCTCGGCTGGCAGGGCCAAAGCGCAGTCCTCGATCTCATTGTTCATGATGTCGAAAACGTTGATCTCGAATCCTTAACTGCAGAGAGCCATGCGTCCTAAGCTTCACCCCTTGCCAGCCTCGAGTGGCCAGACTGGTATTGCGGCAGCACCCTTGTTACTGCTGGGCGCCGTCATTGGCGCCATCGTGCTCTTCGTGGTGCTGTCCAATCGCCAGGCCGCCGATGGTCCGGTGCCCGTGATTTGGGATAAAACACCGTGTGCCTATTGCGCGATGCATCTAGGCGAGCCGCGCTTTGCCGCTCAGCTTGCCACCGCCGATGGCACCACCTATTTTTACGATGATCCGGGTTGCCTGATGCTACATCAAAGCAGCCTCGGTGCGGCAACTACCATCCATGCCCGTTGGTTTCACGACGTCGAAAAAGAAGGTTGGATCGAAGCCGCAGAGGTTTCTTTCCTGCGCATAGAAAATACACCCATGGATTACGGCTTTGGCGCCGTACACCGCGGCAGCCCGCTGGCGGTGAGTCTCGAAGAAGCTACCGCTGAGGTACTTGCGCAATGATTTCCGCTGCTTTTAGACGTCAGTTTCGCGCCACCGCAGCTTTAGAAATCGCTGATGGCCTGCGCTCGCGTTGGCTGGTTTTTGCCACCGTGGTGGATCTCCTGTTAGTAGGCATCTTTGTATTTGCGGGGATGCACGAATCGCAGGTTTTTGGCTTCACGGGCATGAATCGCGTGATGTTTTCCTGTTCCCATGCTTTAGTGGTGATTCTGCCACTCTTGGCGCTGGCGGCAACGGGTCAAGTGATTGGCCAAGCCCGTAGCACCGGTACCTTGGAGTTTCTATTCAGCAACCCACTTACACGGCCAACTTATTTCCTCGCCGTAACTGCAGTGCGCTTGTTGCTGCTCATTGGTCCGCTCGTCGTTGTTTTTGGCAGCTGCGCATTGGTCTCACGCTTTTACTTTCAAGAGGCGCTCGATATAGCTTTTATGGCCCGCACTCTGGCGGTATGTAGCGCCGAGCTGATTGCTTTCACCGGCATCGGCATGCTGATCTCGGCAACCGTGCGTCATCCTGCCCGCACTTTAATCAGCATCTTGCTGGTCTGGGCAGCATCGATTGCTTTATTAGATTTGGCCCTCATCGGCCTGCTCCTGCAATGGCGTTTGGATCCGCAATCGGTGTTTTTATTGGCTGCGCTGAACCCTGTCCAAGATGCCCGCTTGGCCCTGCTAGCCGGTGGCGATCCAGAACTTGCCACCCTCGGCCCAGTGGGCTTCTTCCTGGCAAATCGGCTTGGGAATGCCTCGCTCCTCGCGATTGGCTTGTTGTGGCCAATCGTGGTTGGAACTCTCTGTTGGTGGGCTGGTTTACGCTCTTTCCGACGCCACGATTTGCTCTAATCGCACACCATCACGCTACAATTACGCAACCATGAAAGCAGCTCTAGAAAAATTCGAAATCTACTTGGATAGGCCGATTGCCTTCCGGGCGCGCTTCCTGCTGGTGCTGCTGGTCATTCCACTGATTAGCTCTTTTTTCGCCCCGCTGTGGAATATCAGCATGAAGGCGCCGCAATATCCACAGGGGCTCGAAGTCGATGTCTATGCGTATAAGGTTGTGGGCGGCAACGAGGGCAAAGATGTCCCAGAAATCAACAATCTGAATCACTATATTGGCATGGCTCCTATCGAAGGGGAACTGCTCAAAGACTTGGATTGGATTCCTTTCCTGCTTGGCCTCCTGGTAATCCTCACCTTACGCGCTGCTGCCATCGGCAACATCCGCACGCTGGTTGATTTAGCAATCCTATATTGCTTTATCTGCTCCTTCCTGGGATACCGTTTCTGGTATCACCTTTATTCACTCGGCCATAATCTCGACCCTCGAGCACCGGTGTTCGTGGAGCCGTTCATGCCGGCAGTGTTCGGCTCAAAACAAATTGCCAACTTCTACATCACCAGCCTTCCTCAGGCTGGCGCCATCGGCGTCATGGTTACTGTCGGTGGAACTCTACTCATCACGATTTGGCACTTAGGTGGCGGTTTTCTGGATAACAGAAGGAACGCAGCACTTGCCAACTTAACTTCCTCAGCCTCATAGGCTCCTTCCCGTGAAACTGCACACTCTACTTTTCCTTTCCCTGTCTCCGCTCTTGGCACTGGCTGCCTGTGGGTCTTCTGAACAACCTGCGAGCACTGGCGATAGCGCCACGGCCACATCAACAGCACCCGCCCTCCCAACCGACCTTGAAGGCGGTGCCAAGTACTTCGCAACCACTTGCACGCCTTGCCATGGAGCAGGTGGCAAAGGCGATGGCGCGGCTTCGGCAGCGCTGGATCCTAAGCCTCGGGACCTCACGGATAGCGCTTGGCAAGCTACCATTGAGGATGATTACCTACTTAAAATCATCCAATACGGTGGTTCTGCAGTCGGCAAGCAGCCAACCATGCCGCCAAACCCGGTACTTGCCAGCAAGCCTGAAGTGCTAAACGGCTTGGTCGCTTATGTGCGCAGCTTGGCAAAATAGTTTTGTCTCCTAACGAATCAGCGCCTCAATCCATTTGGATTGGGGCGCTGATTTTTTTTCGCAAGCAGTGCTACTTTGTTGGTGGGAGTAACACGGCGTCAATAATGTGCAAAATACCATTCGACGCCTTCACGGAAGCCACGATATTGGCACCGTTAATGGTGTACTTACCATCTTTCACACCCATGGTGACTTTCGCACCGTTGGCCATGGCGATAATCATGCCATCTTTGAAAGTCGAGGTTTCCAACGCCGAGGTGGTCACGTGGTACTGCAAAATGTTTCGCAGGTCATCCACGGCTTCCGGCTTCAATAAGCCTTCCACGGTACCTGCGGGGAGTGCATCAAACGCGGCGTTGACAGGAGCGAATACGGTCAACGGGCCAGACGCCGCCACCGAAGTGACGTAATCTGCAGCCTGAAGCGCAGCGACCAAGGTGGTGTGATCTGCCGAACCAAGCGCAATGCTCACGATGTTATCGGGGGCCAAGGGTGGGATGTTTGAGCGATGCGCAACCACTGGGGCAGCAGCAACCGGCGCTTCGGGCTCGCCACAAGAAAGTAAGGTGAGTCCTGCGATGACTGCTGGAACCAGCAAGGTAGTAATGTTTTTCACTTTGAATCCGTCTACTTGTTATCCACGCGGCAGCTTGCGTTGCGGTTGAGTGGGGCGCTAAAGGATTAGCTCGCTGAGTCTAGCAGGATGCTTGAAGCAAGAAAAGCGAGCTCCCATGGGGTAAATAACGCGAAAATGAGAAATAGCTGGGAAGGCTTGCACCCCCCCAGCTACTGTTGCGTGTGACTTCAAACTCGGTTCGCTTAGAAGTCGAAAGCAACGCGCATGGCAATGATGGTGGTTGCGTCGAAGCTACCCATGTCGGCCTGGGTAGCGTCGAGCATGAAGCGTGTATTCGGGTTGACGTACCAGTTCAGCGCAACGGTCATCGTATCCAGCTCATCCGCAACGCTCACGGAATCAGTGAGATCAAGATTCGAAACACGTGCTGCAATTTCCCATGCACCCGCGCCTTCCTCTTTGCTGAGTGCGTTATGGTTCGGCTTGACGCGATCAAAAATACCATGCTTGGTTTTGTAACTGCGACTTTCGCCGGTTAAAAACCAGCCAGCCTGCGCGGACCAACCTGAGAAGCTGGGATCGGTACCGGTGGTGGCATTGACATCAGCCTGCATGAATTCCAGCATGGCGTGAAAAGGGCCCTCTTGAAGAGCCGCTTCAAAACCCAACAGCAAGACGTCGTCGGCGGCGATGGCGCCGGTGTCTACGAACTTGGCGATGAAGTGGTTTTCGGGGCGCGCTGCATAAGATACGCCACCTTTGGTATTACGCTGCGAAGCGGAAACACCAAGGTGCAGCATGCTGCGGCCTTTGTCCTCAAACCAAGGGCGGTAAACCACGCGGCCAGTGAAAGCGGTGGATTCATCGCCAGACTTTCCTTGGGCATCGGTATCGCGGAACC
The DNA here is from genome assembly GCA_937919925.1 of uncultured bacterium. Lineage (GTDB taxonomy): Bacteria > Planctomycetota > UBA1135 > UBA1135 > UBA1135. Next base: position 86,000 of record CALFOT010000036.1, read on the forward strand.
AACCAACCGACGCGGTGTAATCGTTGTTGTTGTGCCACAAGCTAAGGCCGGCATTCCGTTCCGGGGTGAAAGCTTCGCTGAGAGAAGAGCGCTCGATGAAAGTCGAGAAACGGCTGGAAGTGAGCAAATCGAGCCCCATTGGCTCGTTTTGATGGCCAATCACGAGGTTACCGACATGCTCCAAGTGGAGGTCCAGGATGGCATCTTTGAGCGAGCCCGTGCCACCGGCCCAATCGTATTCCATCTTGTAGGCAACATTCTCGGCCAAGTTGCCGAAAACGCGAATCCGAGCGCGGCGCGTTTCGACACCATCGTCAAAAGTTTTGCCTAGTGCAGTTGCAAGATCATTGCCCCCAGAAATGAAGGTGAAATCTTCCATGAAGCGACCACCGATGTTGATGGTCTTCTCTCCTGGATCACCAGGAATCAGACCCGTGAGATCGACGGGGGCCAGGGCTGGGCCCTGAAGGAGTAGTAGGGTGAGAATCATTTGGTGCGTATTAAAACGGCAAAATGCGGAGATTGTGTGAAGACTAGAAGGAGAATAGATTAAATTGGAAACATCCCCAAATCGGTCATCGCTTCTATCCCACCAGTAAGCGGCATGGCGTAATCCAAGAAAGCTTGGGTGACGCCTTCTACTTCGCCGAGGAACTCCTCCGGCATATCTTTGGTGTACTTGGCGACAGTATCGAGTGGCGTGATAAAAGTGGTGCAGCGGTAGGTGCTGCCTGGTTCACGCTTCAGTGCCACCGAGCCGGAAGTGAACTCCCCCGACGTGGCTGCGGCAACAGCCGCTTGCCCCACTTCGCGCGCTTCGATGCGGTCAATCGGCGATGCATCGGCTGGGAAACTGCGCTGCAAGTAGCCAAAAGTATCGGCGCGCACGCGAATACTACCCATATGCTCTTTCACCAAGTTCGCCAGCGAATCGCCCAAGGCCCCGGTGCCGCTGAGCTGAACATTGCCATGACTATCTTTCATGCCAGCCATGGCGCTACCGGACATTTCTGCATAAACCTGCAGAAAGGGAGTGCCTGCGGCATTATGAATACCCTCTGAAACCGCCACCACGCAGCGCCCAAGCCGCTGATAAATTTCTTCTACTTGCTGCACGAACGATTGCGGATCAAAAACTCGTTCCGGCAAGTAGATCAAATGCGGGCCATCGTTTGGATCCCGGCGCCCGAGTGCCGCCGCCGCCGTCAACCAACCCGCATGACGCCCCATCACCACATTAATTTTGACGCCCGGCAAGCTGCGGTTATCGCGGTCGTCGCCCTGAAAGGCGTGCGCTACAAAGCGCGCCGCCGAACCATAACCCGGGCAATGATCGGTGACCCGCAAATCATTATCAATGGTTTTGGGAATATGAAAGCAGCGCATCTGGTAACCCATCGCGCGGGTTTGCTGCTCCATGATGTTGGCGGTTTCTGCCGTATCGTTGCCGCCGATGTAAAAGAAGTAACGGATATCGTGCTGCTTGAATGTTTCAATAGCAGTGGCAATATCTGCCGCCACCGGTTTCATACGCACACTGCCCAAGGCGGCCGCCGGTACATTTGCAACCGCCTCCAAAGTGGCTTGGCTTTCGGCGCCTAAATCGACCAAATCGCCCTTCATCATGCCGGCAATCCCGTGGCGTGCGCCATAAACTTTGGTGATCGCCTCGGCTTTGACCGCAGCCTCAATCAATCCAACCAGCGATTGATTGATGACTACGGTTGGCCCGCCTGATTGCCCGATGACGGCCGCTCCTTTCAGAATTTCACTCATGATGGCGGGATTCTAGCAGCTTGTGCCCTGCTTCTTTCGCGCATGCTGCCGATTTCTCCGAGGCCTGAAGGACTCCAGAAATCAACGTGGGAATGCCGGCAAGGAACGTCCAGATGTCCAACCGACACCGGTAGCATCCAACTCTCTCTGCAGCGCCGGCAATTCGTTTTCAATCAGGCGCACGAGATCGTGATAAACCAAGGCAAAGGCCTCTTCAGCGATTTGCGCCTGTTCCCGCATGGTGGTCGTGGGTGCTTCGGTAGTGCCAAAAACCCCCGAGCGCGCATTGCCCAGACGGCTTTGAATGGTAGGTGCGCCTTCGTGGCCATGCTTGGTGCGGAGGTCGTCACCGGCAATCGCGAAGCGGGCATCCGTAAGTGCGAGTTCAAGCTCACGTAAACGATCACCTTGCGCGAGAGTGCCAGCGCGACCATTGCGCACGGCCGTTTTCATTTCTGCGACATCCCGCAAAGCTGCATCGAGCACGCGCAAACTGCCACCAATGACATTTTGCAGTTGGCCAATTTCTAACTTCCACGCCAGGGTGGCGGCACGCTCTTGCGCCGACAGGCCGAAATCCACAAGGTCCACGACCCGCACCGATTGCACAGCGCCAAAAGGTACATTCGTACCATCGGCAAGAAGGAAAAGTTGCAGTTGGTAAGTGCCAGCAGAAACGAGCGGACCGCGGCCGCCATTGAGGCCACCAAAACGCAAATCCCAAACAACCTGCTGCATCCCCTTGGCGGAAGGAGCATCTAAACGGCGCACCAACATGCTGTTGACGTCGCGAATTTCCAGCATCAGGCGCGGCTTCTCCTCGCGCTGCTCTTGACGCAGAGTTTCCCAGCCAGGATAAGGCGTACCGGGGTCTTGGTAGGTTGCATCCTCTGGGGCCACTTCAGTTTCTTCAGTTTCTTCAGTTTCTTCAGTTTCTTCGGCATTGGTTGATGCCTCAGCACCAGCCGCTTCCTCCTGAGTCGCTGCTGGGTCCGCTGCCTTTTTAGCAGCTTTCGCGGCCTCCCGAACCTCCTCTTGACGTTTGGCCTCCAGGGACTTCCAGCCATCCAGCAAGTAGTAACGAATCAGCGCGCCGCTTTCTGGATTATCCGCGCTGTAGTGACCATCGCCTTGCGCCCCATGACGGCCACCCAGTTCATCACTTTGTGGGAAAATCAAGGCGTCGCGCACTGCGAACAGATGCAACTTTTCGTTGACCATTGCCTCGCTTAATTCGCGTAAGGGCGCATAGTTGTCGAGCACAAAAAAGCTGCGCCCAAACGAGGCGGCAATCAGATCGTTTTCGCGTTTTTGAATTGCAAGATCGCGGAAAGGAGTGGCTGGCAAGCCGCCTTTCATTTGCAGCCAGTGCTCACCGCCATCTAGGGTAGTGAAAATTCCAAACTCCGTGCCAAGGAACATCAGTTGCGCTAACACGTGGTCTTGCACCAAGCGCCATACCAAATGGCGCTCTGGCAAATCCGCCGCGATGGAACTCCAAGTGCGGCCGCGATCCGTGCTCTTCATCAAATAAGGCTTGAAGTCGCCTACTTTATGATTATCCAGTGCCGCATAAACCGTATCCGCAGCGAACAAATCCGCCTTGATATCGTTGATAAAGGCTGTTTCAGGCACATCCCCAATTGGGCCAACTGCGCGCCAGTGCTCACCCCCGTCTTCGGAAACGTGAATGCGGCCGTCATCGGTACCGATATAGAGCAGGCCTTCCACAAGTGGCGATTCGCTAATTGAGGTGATATTGCCGTACATGGACATCGCACGCAAATCCCAAACAGCATCCAGATCCCACCAACGATCCATCATTTGAAGGTTTAAGCGATCACGTTGGTGCGATAAATCGGGGCTGATGGTGGTCCAAGAATCGCCGCGGTCTTCGCTGCGGTGCAAATGATTCGAACCGAAATAGACACGTGCTGGATTATGTGGGCTGATAAAAATCGGCGAATCCCAGTTGAAGCGAAAGTTCTCTTCGTTGGGGCCAGGTTGCGGGCGTACATCGACCGATTCTCCGGTAAGGCGATTGAAACGCCGAATATAGCCCTGTTGCGATTCACCATAAATCACATTAGGGTCACTGGGATCAATCGCGTTATCGTGGCCGTCACCGCCGAGAATGATGCGCCAATCCGAGTTGCGCACACCTTGGCGGTTGTCGGTGCGCGATGGCCCGTATTGGGTGGAGTTGTCTTGCGTGCCTCCCACAATGTTGTAGATAGGCCAATCGTTATCCACATCCACTTTGTAAAATTGCGTCAAAGCCAGGTTCGAGAAAAACCGATACGTTTGGCCGCGGTCCTGCGAAAGGTATAAACCGCCATCACAACCCACTAACAGGAAATCCGGGTCACTCGGATGAAAGGCGACGGCATGGTTATCGACATGTTTATTGCTATTACCAACCGAGTTCCAACTCTTACCGCCATCTTCACTACGCCCTAGATTCACATTCGCCTGATACAGAGTTTCAGCCTGATGCGGATCCACCCACAACTCTTGGTAGTAGTGCGGGCCGGTACCGCCAGAAATATAATCACTCTGTTTGGACCAGCTGGCACCGGCGTTTTGCGAACGCCAAAATCCGCCGGTGGAGCCACCCAGTTCAATTGTGGCGTAAACGGTATCTGGATCACTCGGCTCGATTGCCAAACCGATTTTTCCCATATCCGCACCCGGTAAACCGCCACCCAGCTGCGTCCAAGTCGAACCACCATCGACGGATTTATGAATTCCAGATTCTGGGCCGCCATTCACCAGTGCCCAAACGGAACGTAAACGTTGATGCTTAGCCGCATAAATCACTTGGGAATCACGCGGGTCTAAAACAATATCCGTCACGCCGGTGTAAGCGCCGCCCGCCAAAATCTGCACCCAAGTCGCACCGCCATCCACACTCTTATACAAACCACGTTCGCCACCGCCAGACCACAGCGGCCCTTGCGCCGCCACATACACGACATTGGCATCGGTTGGGTCGACTAAAATCTTCGCGATGTGCTCGGACTCCTTCAATCCAAGATTGCGAAAACTTTTGCCGCCGTCATCGCTGCGATACACGCCGTCGCCAAAGCCAACATGACGCCCGCCGACGGCTTCGCCGGTACCTACCCAAATAGTGTGGTGGTTATGGGGATCGATGGTCACACAACCAATGGAGTAACTGCCGTAGTTTTCAAAAATGGGTTGAAACGTAGTTCCAGCATTGGTGGTTTTCCACAAATTCCCCGAGCCAGCCGCAACATACCAAGTGTTCGGCGACACCGGGTCCACAGCAATATCTGCAATCCGCCCCGACATAAAAGCAGGCCCCAACGAGCGAAACTCAAATGCCGCAAGCAAACCCTCATTCAACTTGGATTCCTCTTCTTCGCCCTCCGCTTCCTTTTGCTCAGCCGCAATGGCCTCGGCTTCTCCTGCCGGTGGCAGCGCTTCATGCTGGAAATCAAAATGCGCGGGACTGGCGGTCGCTGCGAGAAGGGCTAGGAGGAAGGTCACCATGAGCCAGCGATTCTAGCCGAATCGGGAGTAGGATTGGGTTTTCTCAATGTGGTACAACAGAGCCATGAAATGCCACCAAGTTGACTACACGATTCACGGCGACGATATGCAGATGGTCGAGATCGAACTCGATCCTGGGGAAGTCGTCATCGCCGAAGCAGGCTCCATGAACTGGATGGAAGATGGCATTGAGTTCGAGGCTCTTATGGGTGACGGCTCCAAGCCCGAAACTGGTTTCTTGGGCAAGCTGATGGATGCTGGAAAACGCGTGTTGACGGGAGAATCCATCTTTATCACCCACTTCACCAACCATGCGCATGCAAAAAGTCATGTAACTTTTGCCGCGCCTTACCCTGGCAAGATTATTCCAATTGATATGGCGGCGCTAGGTGGCGAATTGCTGTGTCAGAAAGATGCTTTTTTAGCGGCGGCTTATGGCACCGAAGTGGGCATCGCCTTTCACAAACGTTTCGGCGCAGGCCTTTTCGGCGGCGAAGGATTTATTTTGCAGCGTCTTCGTGGCGACGGCTTGGCGTTCATCCACGCCGGCGGCACCATCATCAAAAAGGAATTGCACGGAGAGTCCTTACGCATTGACACTGGTTGCATCGCTGCCTTCACACCAGGGCTGGATTATGACATTGAACGCTCCGGTGGTCTGAAATCCATGGTCTTCGGTGGCGAAGGCATTTTCCTCGCTACCCTGCGCGGCCATGGAACTGTGTGGCTACAAAGCTTGCCGTTCTCGCGCTTGGCCGGCAGAATTCTTGCTGCTGCACCCCAAAGGGGAGGTGCTAGCAAGGGTGAAGGCTCGTTGCTTGGCGGTATTAGCCGAATCTTCGAAAGCTAAGGCTGCGGCCGACGCGGATGATGGTGAAAACTCACACAAAACCCGGAAGCCCCTAAACAATCACTCCGAGCGAATTGGCTCCGCGAACCGACCCACTTCTGGGTTCGCCGGACGGTGACCACCCTACGGCTTTCGTTCCACCGATTGATATTTCCAAATGAACTCGTATTCTGGCCAATGCTCAGCGTTCCATCGCAGGTGTAACGCGCCGAAAACTTTACCTGCACCGTTACTTACAGAGTATTCAAGCTCCCGTTCTTGTTGTGAAACCAAGGTACACTCGACATTGTCGGCCAGAGAAGAGATGAGCCAATCATGGCTACCTGCGACCGCACAAAACACAGCCCAATCAGATCTCAAGCGATAAGAATACGGCCCCATTGAACGAACCTCAAAAAGAAGATCATGAAAATATGTTTCTCCAGGGATTCCCGGAAAAACACCTTCAACAGTCCACAAGGAGTTTCCCGAAACAAGATTGCCTCGCCAGATTTGAAATGAAGAGTACTCAAAAATATTTAGATCCTCGATTGTGCCAGGTAGTGCATCTCGCCAGGTGATACCTCGCGAGACAAGTTCGCGAGAATTACCGTAGTCTCCTGTGGGCCGGCCACGAAGCAAGCGCTCCACTGATTTTCGGGATTCTGGAAACAACCTTCGTAGTGTTTTCTGGGCACTATCTTGTTGGTCAGAACTTAATGCAGGGAAGCCTTCTTGGACCATCCTTACAAGGCGACCATCCTCCCAGAAAAAACTTGCCGTTCGCCCAGAAAGACTATCGAATGAATCAACATTCATAAAGGACCCGGAATATCTCCCCCGTGATTCAATACGCACAACAAACCCTTTCGCTGTCTTCTCCCAGGATACCTTGGGGAACTCGATCAGTGAGGCAAGAAGGGAGGACTCAAGAGCTAGGCACCATAGGCCAGCCTCTTCAGGATTATCGATTTGGTCCCTTGAAAAAATTTCATGCGCTTCCCGACTGCCTAACAACCGCATGCTTCCCTCATGCTCCAGACCAACCACCATCGTCTTGTTAGTTGGTGCAGGATGAAGCGACCACCATTCTTCTGCCCAAAGGTGCAAATAATCGCCGTTCGCCCGTTCAACAGACTGAATAATGTTCCAACTCATTCGGGACGAATGAGTTAAGCATTTTCGCTCTGCAGCTTCAAAAATCTTCTGATTCGCCACCTTTGTGGACAGCGATGGAGCAGTGCAGGAGCACAAAGCGATTAAGAAAAAAAGTCTATTAATGTGTCCCATTCTGTGCATTCCATGGCTTAACGTAGTAATCTTCATAAGTCTGCGTACCTAAACTATAGTTCTTCATTGTAGCCATAGCCCCATCATACCCAGCCTCATCAATCTGATTTGGGGTGGCGGGTATCCCCGCAAGGGAGCCTGCTTTCATCGCTTCTGCAGCCCGGTTATAGTCCTGGGCAATTGTACTATTTGCCGTATTCCACCTATCCATGGGCCCCCAGTTGGTTTTTACTGCATCCCAGACATCAGCTGCTGTCCTATAAGCATCTATTTCCAATCTTAAAGCTTTCTCGAGATAAGCATCCCTTTTTTCTTCCATCGAACCTTCTGGATATGAGTCCGGGTCCAAATTCGCTTCTTCTCCGTTAAGGAAATCATCTGCATGGGACATTTCGTGCACCAAAACAAGGAGAAGCTGGTAGGCCATCAAGGAATTTCCAAAACCACCCATCCCCAGTTCACCGCATGAACCACCAAAGACAGTAACTGTCCGGCGAAGGTGTACAAACCTCACTCCGACCTCACCCATCCTCTAATCGCAGCCCGCTTTCCGCTCTTCTTTCCAAAGTCGCGGGATCAGCTTCGCCAGCACTTCATCTTTCAAATGCGGTGCCCGCTCAAGCACATCGCATAAATATTCCCACGGGTCAATGCCCTGCAGCTTGCAAGTTCCAATCAAAGAGTAAATCCCAGCCGCACGTTTGCCGCCATCCACGCTGCCTGTGAAAAGCCAATTCTTCCGACCCACAGCAATGTTCCGAATCGTGCGCTCGGTCGCATTGTTATCAATCGGCACTTCGCCATCTCTCGCAAACACCAGCAAAGCCTCCTTGCGATTCAGAGCATAGTTCACAGCTTTACCCCAAGCACTCTTAGGCAAAGCATCGATCTTCCAAGCCTCTAGCTTCTCAAACAGTCCTGCCAAGATGGGCTCACTCTCTGTTTCACGAATCGCCACTTTCTCTTCCGCACGCAATTCGCGAATCTTCTTCTCAATCCCATACAGCTCCGAAATCTCCGACACCACCCAGCTTCCTTTATCAGGATCCGAGCGCATCGCATCCACGAAGTAACGCCGCGCATGCGCCCAGCAGCCTGCCTCACGCACTCCCTTTTTCGAAAAGAGTTCGTTGTAGCCTCCATAGCCATCGACCACGATGGTTCCTTGGTAGTTGCCAAAAAACTTCGTCGGCCCTTCACGTCCACGACCTGTCGTGAAATCAAAGTACACTTCCTTTCGATCACCAGTGCTGGACCACAAATAGCACGTCTTTCGACCACCTCCGCGATGATTCAATTGCATGATGATCTTGGTGTCATCATTCCCCACCACCCTCGATTGAAGAATCGAATGTTTCAAGCCCCTCAAAAGCGGCCCCAAACGATCGTAGCCATCGGCCACCCAATCACACAGCGTCGAGCGAGCAATGTCGACGCCTTCTCGCGCCATGATTTGACTCTGACGATTTAAAGGAATGTGATCTGCATACTTGGAGGTCAAAACATGCGCGATAAGCCCTGGCCCCGGACGCCCCTTCTCAATCGGACGAGGAAGAGCGGCAAGCTGCACTGGCTTTTCTTGGCACCTGCGACACGCATAGCGAATACGCGCATGTTCTTTCACGCGAAAAGATGCCGGAATATATTCCAGCTCCTCGGTGATGTCTTCGCCGCATGGTTTCATTGCATCGCCACACTTGCAGGTGCAATCCTCTTTGGGCGGATGATGCTCCACGCGCTCGCGTGGAAGATGGGCTGGCAAAGGTTTACGTCCGTGTGGCGTTTTGCGACGCTCACGTTTAGGACGCGCACCTTCATCGTCCGCGACGACGACCTCTTCCGGCTCATGCACTTCTTCCATACCGAGAAAAGGTAGTTGCGGATGATCTGATTGAATCTTCTCGCTGCGTGGCCCAAAGAGTGCTTTCTTTAACAGCGCCAGTTGCTCTCGGAGATATCGATTCTCAGATTCAAGAGTCTTCACGAGAGTTTGCATCTCGAGGAGTTGACTCATCGGCCAGCTCCTCTTCTACAAATTGATTCTCCCACGCGCATGACCATAAGTTACGCGATTTGAATTGCTTTGCAAGCATGTGGAGGGAAAACTTTTCTACATTTTCGGTCGAGCGTAACGCTTTTTCCGCTTGGTGAAACGAAGGTCGATTCCCGCTAGAAGCATGGACAAATCTTCGCTGGTCATTTCGACTGACGGCGACAGTCCTTCACGAATTTCCGGCCAAGTAAAAGTGCCCTCTTCTAAACGCTTCGCACACAGCCAATATCCAGAGCGATCCCAAACCAGAATCTTCAAACGATTGCGGCGACGATTGCAAAACACAAAGAGATGTCCGCTGAGCGGATCCTGTTTGAGCACGCCTTCAGCAATCTGCGCCAAGGTGTCAAAGGACTTGCGCATGTCCGTGATTCCCGCTGCGAGATAGATGCCGACGGAAGGCGGGAAATTCAGCACGGCGTGGAGAGGACTTGCAAGAGGCGCTGCAAGGTGTCGACGCAAAAGTTTGTGGGCACGCGCAGTGTGTGGCCGGAGGTTGTTTGGATTTCAAATGGATTCGGCGGCTCTGTCGGCGCTGTGATTTTGACGGGCACCAGCTTTTGCGCCTGTGCATCTTTGCTTTCATCACGACGAAAACGATTTCGCCAGTACATCAAGGTGGTATAGGGAATGCCGTGCTTTTCTGCAGTGCGCTTGACGCTCACGCCGCTTTGACTTTGTTCGTCAAGCAGGGTGCGGTAGAAATCGGCGCCTTGGGATTTACGCCGAGAAGGCAGGGTATGGGTTTCGGGGAGCTGCATGGAGGGAGCATGCAATGGCCGGGGTGCCGAGAAAAGATGGGGTTCGCCGGACGGTTACCCAGTAAATGGCCTTTCCTGGAGTTTAGGTGCAAGACTTGTAGAGAGAAAAGCTCGGCCCGCATGAGCCATTATCGGCAGATGCAAGATGTTTCAATCGCATTACTTACGCGTCGGCTGAATATTGGCACCATACGCCGTCAGCAAAATATCGGCACCGCATCTCGTTTAGAACATCATGTCCACTGCGCCGACGGCTGTGGATCTAATCCCCAGAACCCTCATCACCGGAATTCACGTTAAAGAACTCTTCGACCCAAATAAGCCATTGAGGCTCAGGGGATAGTTGGAAATTTCGAACCCCATTTACGGGGACCTCGATGCGATCATTTCCATTTACCGGCATTACGAAGGTAAATGCTGTCTTATTGAACGGCATTCCTGGATAAATAAACGAACTAACAACCTTATAAGGACCTTCATGCGCCACTTCGCCGGCGCATTTGTTGCCCTCAATTTCTAAATCGAAAAACCTCTGATGCGAATCGACAGCCTCCAGCTCCATAGCCGCCACCCAATTCAACTTGATTTCATTCGAAAACCAATCTGGGAGCACAAGAGTAAAGCTCACTGGAATCGAGTCCAAGAGCTGCACTCTCTGCTTTCCTTCAACAAAATCCAGGTAAGTGTCACGAAAACCGGAGGCAACGATAAGGCCATGGTTCATCCCCTTCGGCAACAGCACCTCCTGCCACTTGTCGAGCGCAATTCTCTGAGCAGTCCCCTTCCCCCCCGGAGGAAACACTGCCAACTCCGCATTGGAAACAAGTTTACCGGCCTTGTCCTCAACTTGGAATTGAAGCGCTTTTGTTTCGCTACGCAGGTCGAAATCCAAAAGCCCCTGCCTAAGCCCAATCCTAATGCTCTCAGGAATGTAAAAATTTAGACCATTGCGTAGAACCTGGACACGCCAGCTCCCCTCAGAAATTCCAAAAATCCTAAAGGCTCCACTGGGGCCAAGCTCAGCAGTATGCGTCTCATCCTTTGCCTTAAAGACAATGACGCCGCCATGAATCCCTACAGGAAACTGGACATGGCCTTCAACTGGAGCGCCTTTCTTCATCACAATCTTCGCCGTAGTGTTCAACAAGGGAAGCTTGAACTCTTGCTTGAGATACCCACGACACATCACTCTTAACCCACCATGGACTCCGATCTCATCGTATGAGAGCCAAAAACCGCCGGTGGATGCGGACACTGCCCGTTCTTCAACGAAAGAATCTACATCTTTAATATCCTCAACTAGATGAATCTCAGCAGATTGAATTGGGTTTCCCAACTCGTCCACAATCTGCCCAGACAATAAGTTATCCCATAATCCGTTTGGAAGAAGCTGAATCTCAGCTGGAGCGGAAGAAGAACTACTTATGGAGCTCATATCGACTATCGCCTCAAGACTGGTATCCCCTTTATTGCGAACCTTACAAGTGATCAAGGGGCGCCATAACATATTTTTTTGTGGCAGGTTGAACTGAAAGCGCCATAGATGGCTGGACTCTTGGTAACTCATGGAAATCCCCCCTTCTTTCGTGCTCCAGTAAGTTTCAATCTCTTCTGGATTTCGAAAGGCGACCCCAAAGCTGTCAACAAAGCTGACATAAACTTCTTTCCGAAGAGCACTCGCTTCATTCTGAGATGCCGACGGCGACGGCAACTTTTCCCGTGTGAATCCTACGCCAAGATCTGCCAATGGCTCAATGTCGTGAGAAGGGATGAGCTGTGCAGGCACATTTCTGTCCGAAATCAGAGCGCGGGGGGCGTCAGGAGTAAGCCAAGCGTAAGCGAAAAGGATTAGCAGACCCGTTAGCCCCAGGATGAGAAACTTCATCTCCTACCTCCTAGACTTCCGAACATGTCCCCCAAAGTCCTTCGATAATCCCTAGGAGAACCCGTGGGTATCTGGCCACCAATATACTCCGCATCGGCTTCTGCTTCCGCGCCAATCCCTCCATTATTACGCGCAGAATCTCCACTGCCAGCATAGCCGAAAACGGCTGATGACCGAGCGCGAATTTCATCGGCTATATCGTCAGGGACATCGTCGATTGCTTCAGAAAGAAAATCCGACTCAACATCCCAGGCACCAATCTCGTCTTTCAGCCTTCTATCTATGTAGTCTTCCATGGTTTCTGCTCCCTGCAAGCCAGTTCGGTCCCCCTGCTCGGCATGCTTCATCTCGTGAGCCAACTTTGCCAATGCCATTATGGAGTCGGCTGTACCCCCATTTTTCCAAAAGTCGATGGATATGTAAATGAGAACGGCATCATCAGTCCATTTCGTATATGCACCTCCAGCACAATTAGCGTTTTCGAGTGCGATAATTAGAACCTTCTTTTTTTCTCGTTTCTCAATTTCTTTCTTCTGTTTCTTCAATTTGCGCTTCAAATCCTTCGATGCTTTCCCTGAGGCTCCTTCGAAATCTTTATCGATATCGACTTTCCAACCATGCCCCCCACTATTTTGTAACCCAAACGGGTCCATCCACGTGCCAGGAGTCCCGAAACCGTATTGATACAAATTCCATGAGTCCACGGGGCCCAAAGGATCTGGGCTGAGGAAACTACCTGTCGCAGGGTCGTACCACCGCGCGCGCAAATCATAAATACCAACCTCCGCATCAAACGGTTTGCCTAAGAAGAAGCGGGTGTTGCCATAGGCACTTTCTGTCAATGGCGAGCCCGACGCGTCCTCAATACTCACCTGCCCAAACGCACCGTAGCGATAACGCTCCACCACATTCTTCGTCGTGCGATCAATCAGAGCAAGAATTGAGCCCTGGAAATCACGCGCCAAGGCAAAACTTCCGTCCACCAAAGGACTGACAGAGTTCGTCATCACAACGAAGCTCTCTCCATCGGCACCACCGGCATAACCAAAGGTTTGCATGTCGTCCTTGTTGGTGCTCTCAGTAAAAGTCATTGCCAAACGAGCCCCCCAATACACAAGGCGTTCCACCGTGGTGCCACCATTTGCACCATACACCGTTTCTTCGGTTCGTACCCTGCGTCCTTCAGCATCGTAGTGATGCTTACGAATCAATTGGCTAGAGCTATTATCAACTTCGCTCAGGTGGCCCCAAGCATCCCAGCGGAAATAATGAGCTCCATCTGAAAGATGGGGTTCGCCGGACGGTGACCTTCGCCGGACAGTTACCCTTGGATGGAATGCGGAGATTTGGACCACGTCAGCATTACTTACGCGTCGGCTAAATATTGGCACCATACGGGCAAGCTTAGGGTTGTGCCGCGTAACCGCGCACAAAGCCAATGCATTGCGCGACATCGGTCACGGAGTGATCCCAGTTAAATTCGTATTCAATCGAAATGTTGCCGCCAAAGTGTTGCCGCTTGAGCTCATCCAGCACACCCGCGATATTGGAATAACCAGTGCCAAAAACTTGGTCGTGCGCCGAGTCGATGCCGAAGGCACTGAGATCCTTCATGTGAATGCTGATGATCCGGCCTTCCAGGATTTTGAGGGCATCGACCGGGTTGATGCCAGAGCGGGTCCAGTGGCCCGTATCGCCCGCGGCGCCAATCCGTGAATCTCGGCCTTTCACCAGCTCTAAAATGTAGTTTGGATCCCAAACTCGGTAGCTTTCTTGCTGCGGACGACGCGGATGATTGTGAAAACCCACTCCGATTCCAGTCTCTTTGACTAACTTTTCAATCAAGTCAATCGATCCCGTAGATTCTGTGGTAAGCGCACGGAACCCCATGTTTTTCGCAAACTCAAAAATTTTGCGTGCCTCGACTTCGTTGTTAGGAATATCAACAACGCCGTAGTTCACCGCAAGTACGCCTTCTTCGGCCAACAGTTTTTTCAAACCATCGATGTGTTCTTGATCAAGGTTGTGATCCAGAAGTACATCTGGCGCGAGCAGTGCCAGTGGTTGCCCTGGATAAAACTCAATCACTTTGCCACCCGCCGCCGCAGTTTTGGTGATGGCTTCCACTGCCGTGAAATGGTTGAAAGTCCAAGCTTGGCAACCAACTGCAAAATCACCCGTGCGATATTGCGCAGCTATCGGCTTTAAAGCAGGTTCTTGAGAAGGCAGAACAAGCACGGCAAGCGCACTACAAGCAAGAAGAGGGAGGAGACTTAGTTTCATGACAAGAATTCAGAATACCATTTCAGGCAACGTAGGAAGGGCGTCTTCTTCATTCGCACCCACGCCATCGTGCGTGCGTGCGGCATAATAACGCGCCAGAGCTGCATAACGCGCACCACGCATCACGTGTCGTCCAAACGGCAACAACAACAGCAGTGTCCACAACGGCCAATGCAACAAGTGACGTAGAGCCTCGACGCCACCAATCCACAACAACTCCAAAGCGAAAGACATCAGCAACAATCCGAAGACTTGAAATGGCGAGCGCAGGAAAAAACCGATGGCGCGAAACAATGCAAGAAATGCCGAGTTGCGTTGGCCTACCACTAACGAAGCGCGGGCAAGATCGAGAATGATTTCCATCTTCCACAAACTCAAGATGTAAAGCACGGAACGAAGCGTTTCCAGCCAGCGCCCGCTGCGTTCACTTGCGGCCATTGCGGCGTCGCCATTGGGCAGCAGTTGTTCAAACACCCACTCGGCTGGCGCGCCCCAAAAAATCCAAGTGACCAAGGCGAAGAACGGCAAACCGAGCAACCAAGTGCGCAGAAATGGGAAAAAATAGCGGCCGCCGCCGCGCAGAAAATAGCGCAATGAATGACCGCGTTCTTTTTGCAAAGCCACTTTCATCCAGCCTGCCGAAAATAGCAAATTACACAAGCTGGCAAGCAGTAGCAGCACCGGCAAAGTTTGCGCCACCAGAGGAAGTTCCGTGGGAGCAGCGCGCTCCCATTCCGAGAAAATCCACGATGGCGCGAGTTGTGGCAAATGAATAGCACTGCCACCAGGGACCGGCTGCAAACTCGTAATATGCGCATCGGCAGCCTGAAAAGCGGGTAACGCAACCACCAGCGGCAGCAACAGCGATACCGTCATCAAAACAATCAAAATGCGCGGACGCGCAAATGCGAGCAAAATGCTAGTGAATAAAATTTTGACGACCGGCTCCACATCCTGTAAGCCGCGGCGTTTGGAGGAAGCTGGGCCGTCATCCACCGGGAATGCATCGACCACCCTGGTAGTGTGAAAATAATCCTCTTGGGATGGAGTTGAATGGCGTGGGTTCATCCAGCACCTCCATAATAAAACAACACCTGTTGCGCCCACAACATCACTTGCACGGCATAATCCAAACTGCGTTCATGGCTGGGCTCGACGACTTGGACATTGTTCAACCAATCGCCATCAAGCAGCAAACGCCGCCGAGGATCAATTTCAACCATCACGGCGCGTTGTTCTGCATTCGGCCAGGAGTATTCCCAAACCCAATCATCACCGGCCCACACCAAATCCGTTGCGCTGCCGTCTTGCCAAGTCACGCGCACTTCGACCGGCACACCGAAATCGCTGCGGCGCGCAATACCGACACTTACGTTGAAATGCGGGGTGGACTGCTCGCCGTTTCCCGTTGCGGGCAGTAACTCATTGCGCAAATGATGAACGGAATAATCAAGTCGGTCGTTGCCGTGGTAGGCCTGTTGCCAAAAAAGATTCCAGTCGACTGGAACTTCGCCATTGGCACCATGCACCACCGTTTTGCCGCCGAACTCCAACACCGTCTCCAAAAAAGAAGTCGGTGACGGATGGCGGAAACGCCACCGTTCATGGTAAGCCCGCATCACCCGCGTCCAGTTAGGCTCGCCCATCAAACGGGCCATCGTTTCTAAAGTGAGCGCCGGACGATAGTAGGCATTCACGCGGCGTAATCCACCATCCACTAAATCCATCGTGGGGTGCTCCAAAGGCTGCTGCCAGGGATTGGCGAACTTCTGTCGTTCGGATAACACCGCATCTTGGGTGATCCGCGGAAAGTAAGTCAGCGGCGGCAACTCTGCAAGAAAGTCTTGCAACGATTCGCGGTGACGCAATTCATAAGAGAGCGCTGGGATGGAGCGCACATCCGGCGTTTCCCAGCGTTGCAAGCCGAGCATGGCGCGAAAATCACCGGCGCCAAAAGTTGGCTGTTGCATGGGTGCACGACCGTAATACTGGTGGCCAAAAACACTATAAGTATCTAACTGCGGCTCGAACGCCAAAGCCTTCACGCGTTGCGTACTAAATGTATTGAAACCCTCATCGAGCCATGCGTGACGAAACTCATCATTGCCCACCAAGCCATACCAAAACTGGTGGCCGAACTCATGAACCGTGACTCCCTGTGGCTGCAAGGTGCGCGCGGCAACCCCCAAACTGGCTCCTCCAGTAATCAAGCGCGGGTATTCCATGCCGCCGGTGCCGCGGGCATCATGCGCTGGATCCACGACCGAAATCGTTGGGTACGGATAGCTGCCGTACCACAAACCAAAATAGTAAATCGATTTACCAAGAGCGTCGAAATAACGTTCGGCGAGCGAAGCATGCTCTGGCTGCAACAATAAAACCATGCGCGTTGGAGTGGGCCTAACTTCTTCTAGCGTGCGCCCAAGCGCTGCCGCCACGCGTTCTTCTTCGCCATCGTTGCGATACAACTCCGCACGAAATTCGCGCTCAATAAGAGTAGCTTGTGGATCGGCGGTCCACGCAAAATCATGAACATCTTCGGCGGAGGTGAAGTAAGTGACTGTTGCATCGGGATTCGTAACCGGCGCATTTCCAAGAATAGAGCCCGTAGCGACGAATTTTCCGGCGTAACTTGCGGGGAGCGTGATCGCGACTTGGAAGTTTGCAAAATCAGCATAAAACTCGGCGAGATAACGATACGGTGGGCAGTTCCACTGCATTTTGCCATCGAGATTTTCAAACACACCAAGCTTCGGGAACCACTGGGCGGCATGGAGGTAACCATCATTTCCCCAACCGCTGCGGCGAAAAGCGCGCGGTAGCACGGCGCTGAAATCCAAACTCACGGCAACGCTACCCCCTGGAGGCACAACTTCCGGCAACACGATGCGTGCCACCGTGCGATCTAAGGGCGCACCAGGTTGAGGCAAATACTCCCAGCTCAACGGCTGGCCGCTAGCCAGGCGCACATGGCTCACAACCGTGCCACCCCATTCTGTGGGCTCTTGCATATCGCCAAGGCGTCGCGATTCGGTTAACCATGCGGAATCGCGATCGGCCCAAGCATTGTTGTAAACGTGCCAAAACAATTCCCCTGTGGGTACGGAGGTCGTGTTACGCCAAGTAACTTGTAGCTGCGCGCTGATGGTGTGGCCGTCTTCTGCGAGCTTGGCGTCGATTACATACGACAACAAGCGCGGGCTTTGCAGCGGTAAGGCCGTGGACAATGGCTCCTGAAAACGCAACTCCACCGCGCTGTGGGCAACAGCAGCGTGAACGGCACCGGAACCGACACCGAGGAGTAAAAACAGGGTGGGTAGGACGGCAGGAAGCCGCATGGGTTCATCCTACCGCCCGGATTCCCCCGAGTCGCCCTAGCTCTCGCCGTTCGCCGAACGCATGGCCCGACGCAAACGGGTGACTGCGTTCGAATGGATTTGGCTGACACGTGATTCGGTCAACTTCAAACGTTCGCCGATTTCACGCATCTTGACTTCCTCACGGTAATAAAGCGACATGACGATGCGCATTTTTTCCGGGAGATTGTCGATTGCCTCCTGCAGGAGATCATGCATATCCTCGTTCGCCGCGCTTTCCCCCACGGGGTGCGCCGCCAGGTTTTCGTGACCATCTTCATCTGTGGGAATCCCCAACAGGGAGGGTGGCTCCACCCCTTCCGCTCGGGCCTTGTCCCGCATGGAGCGCGGCAAAAAATCGGAACGCCTGAGGTCATCCAGGATGGCGCCCCGAATTCTATGGTAGGCGTAAGTTTTGAAACCTGCGCCGCGGCTAGGATCGTAGGAGCGAGCTGCCCGCATCAGGCCGAACATTCCTGCGGCAAAGAGATCGTCCTCAGCCACGCTGGCAGGCAGGCGCGGTTTGATGCGATTGACCACGTACCAAACGAGATGCTGCCATTGGCCAATCTCGGCTTCATATTTGGAAATTTCCGGCGCCGGCTTGACGGAGGACCCTTTAGAGGTGGATTTGGAAGTTGTCATTTGGGATTGTGGGCTGCGATGGGAACGAAGTTGCTTTCTCTATCGTCAAGGAAGTTGCTTTTCCATTACCTGAAATCTCATATTTGTCAACACATTTCAAAATAAGGGCTTACGTTATCTAACTGAACGCATTTCTGCCGTCTTTACCCTGCATTATCGGGTGATTTATACCCAACTTAAGGCCTTTTAAGAGGCCTGACCTGGCCGAATCCCCGTTCTCCCTGGAAAAACCGGCCGCGATTCGACAAACTTTCTCCATCCCTTTCCATCCAGGGCGCAACACCAGTGGCAAAAACGGCACACCTAACCGCTGAACAGATGGCCAGTTCGCAGCGCGAGATCTCGGTTTCCGAGTTCTTCGCCAAGAACCGGCACCTGCTCGGCTTCGATAATCCCAGCAAGGCTCTACTGACCACCATCAAGGAGGCCGTCGATAACTCGCTAGATGCCTGTGAAGAGGCCGGTATTTTGCCGGAAATCTTGGTGGAGATTATCCAACTTGAGGAGGATCGCTTTCGCGTGGTGGTGGAAGACAACGGCCCCGGCATCGTGCGCGCACAGATTCCGAATATTTTTGGCAAGCTGCTCTATGGCTCGAAATTCCATAGTCGGCGCCAATCACGCGGCCAGCAGGGCATCGGTATTTCTGCTGCTGGCTTGTATGGGCAGATGACTTGTGGCAAGGGCCCACGTATTTGGTCCAAAACCAAGCGTGGCAAGATGCACGCATTTGAGATGCAGATGGACCTCAGCAAAAACAAGGCCATCATCACCCTAGATGAGGAGCACAGCGAGTGGCATCGCAAGGAAGGCACGCGCTTTGAGATTGATATTGAGGCCGTTTACAAACGTGGTTTACGCTCCGTTGATGATTACATCAAGCAAACGGCGGTTTCCAACCCGCACGCTGAGATTCGTTATTTGGCGCCGGGGCTCGACGCACATCGGGTGTATGAACGTGCGGTAACCGAGGTTCCCGAACGCGCCGACGAAATCAAGCCCCACCCCTATGGCGTGGAGCTGGGCGAGTTGATGAAAATGCTCCGCGACACCGATTCGCGTTGGTTAAGCAGTTTCCTACAAGAAGAATTCTGCCGGGTGGGGCCGAAAGTCGCCAAAGACATCATCAAAGCAGCAGGTCTCAGCGAACGCTCCTACCCCACCCGTATTGCCCGCGAAGATGCCGACAAACTGTTTCGCGCGATTCAAAAAACCAAGATTTCTGCACCGCCAACAACTTGTTTATCGCCGATTGGCGAAGAGCGCATCGAGGAAGGCTTGCGTAAGGAATGCGACGCCGATTTTTATGTCACCGCCACGCGCCCACCATCGGTCTATCGCGGTAACCCTTTCCAGATTGAAGTTGGCATTGCCTGGGGCAAACCCAATAGCGACCAGCTGGATGTGGATGAGCAGGGGCGTATCGTGAAATCGAAGCGCAAAAAAACTACCGATACGGAAGACTTACTTGGTAACGCCGATGAGCAAGTGCGGGTGCTGCGTTTTGCAAATCGAGTACCCTTGCTGTTTCAGTTGTCAGGCTGTGGCTTCACCAAAGCTGTCATGCAAACCGCGTGGAAGAATTATGGCTTAAGTCAATCCAAGAGCTCTTTGCCGGTGGGGTCGGCGGTTTTCTTTATTCACATGGCAAGCGTTTGGGTGCCCTTTACCTCGGAAGCCAAAGAGGCCATCGCGGCATATCCGGAAATCATCAAAGAAGTGAAGTTGGCTTTACAGGAAGCTGGGCGCAAGCTTGGCGTGCACATCCGCAAAGGCAAGAAGGTGAGTTCTGAATTCCAAAAACGCAGCTACATCGAAAAATATTTGCCGCATGTCGGGATTGGCCTGCAAGAAATTTTGAACATTAGCATTGAAGATCGCGAAGAAGTCGTTGAGGCTCTCCGCGAAACCATGGAAACCACGCGCAAGATCTAACCGATGGCTGCCAAGAAAAAAGTCACACCAAAAATCACACCAAAAGTCGCAGCCAAAGCCGCAGCCAAAATGCGCAAGGCTGGGCCGGACGAAAAAATCGGCAAAAAGGATTTGAAATCCGTCGCTTTGATTTCCATTGAGCAAGTCGCCAGCGAAATCTACACCGAAGCAAAAAAAGGCCGTTTACCGCAAATGGTCATGCCGCAGCGCAACCTTGATAACGTCACCTATGACCCCAAAAACGGCTATTTCGAGCTCAAGGGGAATATGAAAACGCGCACCCTGGATGTCAACTCGGTGAAGACTTTTGCGCAAACGCTGCGCCTGATGTCGCTCGCGCAAGACATGGTCGCCGCAGATGATTTCGCAACTAAACGAGAGGCTTACTACGTATCCAAAAACTGGGGCGATGCCAAGTTCAGCGAGCAACGCGAATCCGATATGGTGCTCGATGACATCGAAGGCATGTTCTCAGTCAAAGATGTCACGCGCGAGATTTTGCGTTTTGTGCCAGAAGATCATGGTGGCTCGGTGGTCGGGGCTTTGACGGTCATCGACAAAGATCCGGAAACCGGCGCGCTGATTCGCTCTGATTGCGCCGCAATGGGTTCTGGTGCCTACACCGTGCCAAGCTCCGTCGACCACCTCGGCTTTGAAACCACCGCGGAATTCATTCTGGCGATTGAAACCGGCGGTATGTTTCAACGCCTGAACCACCACCGCTACTGGCGCACGGCCAACTGCATTTTGGTGGAAATGGGCGGCGTACCCACCCGCGCCACCAGGCGATTTGTGCGGCGCCTCGCCGATGGACTCAAGCTGCCGGTCTATGCTTTCGTGGATTGTGATCCTTACGGCATTTGCAATATTTACCGCACGCTCAAAGTTGGCTCCGGCCAAGCGGCGCACGTCAACAAGCGCTACTGTGTGCCGACGGCCACCTATCTTGGCGTCACTCCGCAAGACATCACTGATTTCGGTCTGGAAGATGCCACCCACCCGCTGCTGCCAATCGACATCAAGCGCGCCAAAGATGCTCTCAAAAACGACCCGTTTTTTCAGGCTTATCCTAAATGGCAAAAAGCGTTGAACCAAATGTTGAAAATGGGAGTGCGCGCCGAGCAGCAGGCCTTTGCCAAATGGGGCTTGAACTTCGTGATTGAAGAGTACTTACCAGCGAAAATCAAACAGAGTAAAAAGTTTTTGCCTTAAGTCCTGACCTAGGTTGACGCAGATGGCATTGGAGGCCCAGCCTCCCCGTTGCCATGAAATTCAACCATCCCAAGACACAAGGATTTACGATTCTGGAAATCGTCGTTGCCGCCGCAATCCTGATTATGCTAGCTGGCATCGCCATGCCTACTTTTCGGGATTCTATCGCCGACGCGGAAGTGGCCTCCACGCGCTCGATGCTAGCCCGCATGCGTACCAGCATCGATTTCTACGCCTTCCAGCACCAAGAAAATTTGCCGGGTGAAGCGGTAGGTGGCGGCGTCTGGACTGCTACCACTCTGGATGAACAACTGCGCATGGCGAGTGATCTCGCTGGCAACACCGCGGCTGTAGGCACGGCTGGATTTCCCTTTGGGCCGTATTTGAACGAGGCTCTGCCCGCAAATCCGTTTAACGGCCTTTCCACTTTTACGATTATCGTTCCAGGTGGCGGATTTCAAGGTCCCGACGATACCACTGGCTGGGTGTATTGGGCCGACACCGGCACGATTCGAGCCAATACCACCGAGATCAGTCCCAATAACGGCGCGGTCTACGACCTATGAGCGACCCCTTTCAGAAGCGTCCTCCTCTGGCTCTCATCGCCGCTACGGTTTTTGTTGCAATGTGCTTACTCGTGACAACCTGGTGATATTCGCATCGAGAAAACCCCGAAGTTAAGGGAAATGAGCGGGATGGCCGATGAGAGGGACGCTTTCTAAGAAGCAAACTCCTGTGAAATTCATCACCCGCACTTCCCCTGTCGCTGTTCATTTCGGCGCTCTGGACACCCGTCTCCTCCAGCTCAAGGAGGGACCCACTGGTTGGTCGGTGCATTGCGCCGAGACCGTGGACGGCAGTGGTCCAGCTCATCACACCGCCATCGTTGAGACTTTATTGCCCCGCTGGAAAGAACTCAAGCTGCGCGGCAAAGATTGCCTCGCGAGTATTTCCGGCGAAAAAATTGCCGTCTCGCTGGTGCCAGTGGAGCCGCATAACCGTGAGCGAATGCAGCAAACCCTAAAGGAAACGGCAATGCGTTCGGTTGCGGATCCCGAAGGTGTCACTTATCGCTATTTGCCTCTTTCTGATGGCCTTAAGGGCAGCGATGGCCTCAGTGGCGACGACGGCATTAACGTGCGCGAAGAAATGCTGCTACTGTCCGTCGGGCAAAGTGAACTGCGACGCTGCACTACCACGCTCGAAAGTTTGCATCTCCGCCCCGTCAGTATGGAGGTTTCCGCCTTCCCATTGGCGCGCACCATGCAGGCCATGCAGAGCCATGTAACCAGCCCGTGGGGGTTTTTACATCTGGGATTTCATCACTCCATCTTTGGCATCATGCTCGGAGGAGAGCTGCGCTTTATGAAGCCCATGCAGCTGACTGGTGAACGCCTACTCACAACCCTAGAAAAATCTTTGGCGCGTTTCGAAGAACCGGACTCGCAAGCGATTGCAAATTTACTCAGCGGCATGCAGGAAGAACAGGAGCCTGTTGCCAAGGTCAACGCCGAAACCGTACCGCAAATCACTCTCAAAGCCGCTGGCCATGCGACCGAGCTTTTGCATACCCTTCGCTTGGAGGCAGAAGCCTTAGCGCAAGAGGTCCGCGCCTGCTTGCGTCACTTCGCCGATCGTCATCGTGGTGCCAAGTTACACAACTTGCAACTAGCCGGCTTTGGTGCAGCCCTCCCAGAAGTTGAAAACGCCTTGCAAAACGCGCTCAACTTCCCGACTACCATCGCCAAGCCGTTTACCACGCTAGGCATCAAAGCACCAGAATCTGTCCTTGCCGAGGAGCACTTGTGGTGTATTCCCCTTGGCCTTGCCATGCGAGCCTACGTATGAGAACTGCTGACTTTTTACCTCTTGAAGCTTACGAGAATCACCTCGAGCGTCGGCGTACACCCAAGCGCTTGGCGATTCTTGGCGCGTTCGCCGTTTTGTGTTTGGTGGGCGGTGGTGCGGTGGCGCTCGAAGCAGACCACCAAAGCGGCCTTGCTGAAAAAGCAGAAGCTCCGAATCAACTCGAAACAACTGCCGGCGAGGAATTGCGCGGTTTGTACAAGGAGATGAATCAGTACGTCAGTCGTCTGGATCCACTCGCCGACCACCTCCGCATGCCTGCTCTGGGTGGCTTGCTGGCGGAACTCGCAGGCGCCGCCGGTGAGTTTGTGCAGATTGAAAAGATTGAGTGGGCCCACGACGTCAAACGTAAGGGTGTGATCAAAATTGATTCCGCCGAGATTCATCTAGCGATTACCGCGCTGGTTCGCGGCGACCAAAACCTCGTTGACTTGCCTGCGCGCCTAGTGGATTACACCGGTTTTACGGAAGCCTACATCGGTGGCAACACTGAGCTCATTCTGAATATGAACGATACTGTCCGTGCCACGATTTTCATCAGCGGCCCCCTGCTGCTGCCCGGTTTCGACACCCCGGTTATGCATTCGAACGGAGGACTGCAACGATGAAACTCTCGCGTTACCGCCTGGCGTTTCTCGCCGGGTTTTTACTCGTGCCAGGAATGATCTGGGGCGTGCAAGTACGCCCCACTCTGGATGAGCGAATCTCTTTCATGCAACGCCAGGAGAACGCTAAAACGGTTCAGGCCAAAAACAGCCAGTTGCCAGAACAGCGTGACGCCTTGCGCGACATGTGGACGGAGTTTCTACCGGTTGCTGAGCATGCGCTTGCTGACTTAGCAACGGATCTCAACCCCCACCTGATTCAGAAACGCGTGTTTGCCGCCGCAGCGGAGCTCGACTGTCAAGTCCGCATTCAACAGAAGCCTAGTCTTGAGAATGACACTTCGGTGCGCTTTGTGCTCACCGGTGAAGGCCGTTACTCCAACCTAGTCAAGCTCGTGGACCAACTCGAGCAAGGGCAACACTTTGTGCGCTTTGAGAAAGTGTCGCTCACTATGCCGACTCGCGATTTCAGTAGCCCCACAGCATCTTCTGGCGGCGGATTGGTACGTATTGCGGCAATCATTTTGATTCCAGTGTGCCCCCCGGCATCGAATCCGTAGAAGAGAAAGGAGGTTCCAAGGATGGCTAGTTCGGCAACCAAAGCGCAACAAAAAGCGCAGAAAAAGAAGATCATCATCTTGTCCGTCATGATGCTCGCCACCGCCATGACCTGGGGTAAGGCGCTGTTTGCGAAAGATGAAAAGCCTCTGGCAGCGGCAAACCCAACCGCTACGGCTGTGCCTTTCGCGGGGGCCCCGCGCGGCGCTGGAGGTGCATCTGCGAGTGATTTCCAAACCAACTCAAGAACTCAAATCAGCAGCTATGCGCAAGCTACCCAGCGTATGGAAATGTGGCCTTCCGCGCTAAAACGGCGGGTTCACAGTGGCCGCATCGAGGAGATTGTGCCTTTCGCCGCAGAAGCGGAAGTCACAGACCCAACCCCCGGTGAAGCTGTTGCCGCGAACGCTCAAACCGCTGCCTCTCCCACTCCAGCAGCTCCGGAGAAGCTCACGATTTTGTTCGAAGACTTGCATTTAAAACTCTCGTCGACGGCAATCATGGGCAAATCTCGCTACGCCAGGATCAATGGCGAGCAAGTCACGGTTGGCCAGGAAATCGAAGTTCAGGTTGGGCCAGAAACGGTCCGATATGAAGTTAGTGCGATTCATGCGCGCGAAGTGGAGATTCGCTATTCCGGCGAAACCTACTCGTTGCGGATAAAAGTGCCTGGCTTAAACAACCGTGCACAAGAAGGAGCCTGACCAATGACTACACAACGATTCTCAACGACGATTTTAGTGATCGCCGCCATGGCCGCAAGCACATCTGCTGCTGCTCAAGAGCAGCCTACCGGGCAAGAACCGGTAGTGGAACTAACCGCGCCGGTGCCCTTACCTTTCCAGCATTTAGACGCTGACGCCGCGATTACCGTGAACTTTCAAGATGAGGACTTGGGTGAAATCCTCGAACTATTCAGTACCAACTACGAACTGAACTTGGTGTACGGCCCCGACGTCATGGGGTCCGTCACCATGAACTTCTTTGATGCACCCGTACAAGACGCCCTGGCGAAACTACTGTCCGCAAACGGTTTCATGTACGAAATCGACGGCAAGTTTCTGATGATCAAGCCGCTGCCCACGGCGACGCCAGGTACCAGTGCTGCTTCGAAGTTCCTCCCCACGGTGATTTACTTGAATCACGTGCGTGCTGAAGAAGCCATGCCAATGCTGCAGCCGATGCTGTCTGGCAATGAACGCATGATTTCGGGCATGAAACCGCAAAAAGGAATCTCCTCGATTGAAGACCTAGGTGGCAATGAAGAAGCTTCGCAAGAGATTCTTGTTCTCTATGCAAGTGAGGCCAGCATCGAAAAGATCCATGATCTGCTCAAAAAAATCGACGTGCCGCCGACCCAGGTTTTGGTCGAAGCAACGATTTTGTCCGTTTCCCTCACCGATAATTTCCAACTCGGTGTAGATTTCAGCGCTTTTGGTGGCATTGACTTTCAGGCTATGGGCGGCGTCACTAGCGTAACCGATGGGATTTCCACGGACACGACTAGCGGCGGGCCCCTGGGTGGCTGGCTTGGTGGTTTGTCGCAACGCGGTTTCACCAACGCAGCCAGTGACGGCTTGCACTTTGGCATCCTGCGCAATCAAATCGGCATGTTTGTCTCCGCTCTTGAGAGCGTCAGCAACACCACCGTACTCTCAAATCCGCAGATTTTGACTTTGAACCGTCATGCTGCTGAACTCTTAGTTGGCCGCAAGCTTCCTTACATCACCACCACCACGACCCAAACAGGAACACTGCAATCCGTGAAGTTCCTAGAAGTTGGGACCTCGTTAGTTTTTCGCCCGTTCGTAACCAATGATGGTTATGTACGCATGGAAATCTATCCGAAGAAGTCGGATGGTTTTATCAACTCACTCGGCTTGCCTGAGGAGACCACCACCGAAGTAAAGACCAACGTATTGGTTCGCGAAGGCAACACCGTTGTGATTGGTGGATTGATCGAAACGGGTCAAGTGACGGAAACGGACCAAGTGCCATTCTTGGGCTCCATTCCTTATATTGGTGAACTTTTCCGCTCTCAGCTTGAAGTCGAGACCAAGAGTGAAATCATTGTTCTGCTCACGCCGCACATCATCGATGACGCAGGACTAGCACAACGGTCAGATAACTTCCGCATGCGCATCGATGCCGCACGCGCCACTTTGGCATCCTCGCACCACGGCTACTTACGCCCCGGTGTTGCGCGCCAAATGTACGCCCAAGCCGCCGACGCCTTGGCTGCCGGAGACCCCGCAGCTGCACTCGCAAAAGCCGAATGGGGCTTGCAAGCCATGCCTGCAGATCCAGATTTAAACGCGCTCGCCGTTCATTGTCGCCACGAAATCAGCGCGCGACTGGAAGACAAAACAGAGCTCCAAGGTGTCGTAGAGTTCTTAGACCGGGAACGTCAAAAGGAAGAGGCAAACAAATGAATAACGTCAAAGGAATCCTAGTAGTTGCTCTCTTTGGAGCCAGCTGTTCCGTCATCGGTCCACGCGATTACAGTGAAACATCTGATACAGAGGCCACCGCTCAGCGCAGTGTTTCTGTGACCCAAGACGGCAACAAGCGCGAACTTGATACCGAGCCGGTTGAAACAAGCGATTGGCAAGCCGCCAGGGGCAGCATCTTGCGCACCTTTGCTTTCCGCGCACTTGAAAAAAACTTGGTTGAAGAGGCGCGGTCGTATCTGACCGAAGCCTGTGAGATTGACCCAAACGACATCGCCTGCCACGCTGCTTTGGCGCGTTTGTATCTGGCGGATGGTGATCAGAAGTCCGCGCTGATTTATGCGGAACGGGCAGCGCGCGTAGCGCCGAACAACCCTGAAATTAGCATGGTCTATGCGGCCGCGTTGGCGGAAAACAACCGCATGGAGGAAGCAACTGCCACCCTGGAAACCGCGTGGAACGAAGTGGAGCACAATCCAATTTTCGCACGCGCGATTTTGACTCACTACTCAGCCATGGGGCGGACCGACCAGGCCAAAGATTTTGTTCAGAAAATTTTGATGGAAGATCCTAGCCACGCGTCATCCTGGGCTTTAGCTGGCGACTTGTTGTTGTCAGAAGGGGATCTGGAGGCTGCTGGCGAATCCTATCGCAAGGCGCTGGAAATTGACCCCAACACCCCTACCCCGGAATCGGTACAACTGATTCTCGGCAGTACGCCAGCAGGTCAAGATCCGCTATTTAGCGTTGCGCAAGCGGCTGAAGCCAAAGGCGACTATAAGTCAGCAACCAACCTCTACCGTTTTTTGGTCGAGACCAAGCCTTTGAACATGGACGCCCGCATGGGGCTGAGCCGTGTTTTGTTGGAGCAAAAACGTTTCGAGCAAGCTGACTATCAACTCTCGCAAGTGACCCTTGGTGTACGCGGTTGGCGCGGCAACGTATTGCAAGCCAAACTCGACATCCACTTCGAACGTTACGGCCAAGCTCGCACTGCCCTTAAGCTGGCCCTCCAAGAGCGCCCGGACCAACGCGCGGCAGAACTCCTGCTGGCCTTCGTCGAAGAGCGCATTCAAGAAGATCTCGCCGACGGTCAGGAAGACGCCTGATCCGTGGCGGGGCATCCAAATCCATCATTGGAAACCCTGAACAAAACCTACGACTTCTCACTGCCGGCTGTTTTAAACAAGTCCCGCAGCGAAGACATCCTTGACCTGTGGGAGCAGGTGCTTGAGCATGACGTACGTGAAGTCGATGGCAGCTCAGTGGCAAGCATCGATTCCTTTGGTTTAGCGTTGTTACTCGACGGCTTGCGGCGAGCACGCTTCGAAGAGAAACCCATCACGATTTGCAATCCTGCGCCACCGTTACGAGCGGTGCGCCGGGCCTTCAACCTGCATGACTTGATCGTGTTTCCAGACGGTTTCGAAGAGCCTGTCCAGGAAGCGGAACTTGGCATGCGGCTGGGCGAAGTGCTCATCCAGCTCGGCTATCTCAAGGTTGACAGTTTAGAACAAGCGATTGCGCGTGCTCAAGAGCGGCCAGATACTTACCTCGGTCAAGTTCTGGTCGAAGAAGGCCACATTAGTGAAGAGCAACTGGCACGCGCCCTGGCCATGCAACACGGCATGCCATACGTGGATCCAGCCAACGAAGGCGTGCTCGATGTTTCGCTCGAATGTGATGTGCCATTTGCGGAACTGCGGGTGCACGGCATCCTCCCCTATCTGCGCCTCGGCGATACTTTAGCCGTTTCGTTGAAAGATCCGGCTGACGTTTATGCAGCCGATGTGGTGCGTAAATACACCGGCCTCTCGGTCATCGCCACCGTCGCGACACCGTTAGCAATTAATGCTGGGCTCGACCACATTCAGCGCGCCATTGCCGCAAGTGGCGGCACCGGGGATGCAACCATTGATGAGGATGGCGTCAGTTCCGAAGAGCGCTTCAATAAAATTGTGGCCAACGCAATTATTGAAGGTGCCTCTGATATTCACATTGAACCGTTTACTGATTTTTACATTTTGCGCTACCGCGTAGACGGGCGTTTGCACGAAGTCACGCGCTTAAGTGTGCAGCTTGGTCACTCTTTAGTCGCGCGCATCAAAGTGACGGCGGGCTGTGACATCGCCGAAAAACGTCTGCCGCAGGATGGCCGCATTCACTATCAAGACCGCTCGCGCGATGTCGACTTGCGCGTCAACACCTTGCCGACGGTGAACGGCGAGAAGGCGGTAATGCGTATTTTGGACCGCAACACTTCCGCCCTGGCGTTGAATATGCTTGGCTTGCATGGCACGAACGCAAAGTGGATTGAAGAAGCGATCCACCAGCCACACGGCATGGTTTTAGTCACCGGCCCAACGGGTTCCGGTAAAACAACTACGCTTTACAGTGTGCTGGACGAGATTGTTAATCCCGAAACAAATGTTTCTACGGTTGAGAACCCAGTGGAACGTGCCGTTAAAGGGGTGAACCAGACGCAAATCAATCAAAAGGCCGGGCTTACCTTTGAGCTCTGTCTGCGAGCGTTGCTGCGTCAAGACCCTGACGTGATTATGATTGGCGAGATTCGAGACTTTGAAACTGCAGAAATCGCAGTAGAGGCGGCCCTCACCGGCCACCTAGTACTCGCCACATTGCACACCAACGATGCCCCTGGTGCCGCATCGCGTTTGATTCAAATGGGTATGGAGCCGTTTCTGGTGGCTGCAACTTTACGTGCCGTGGTGGCACAGCGCCTCGTACGTAAACTGTGTGAAGCATGCAAAAAACCGGTCGACTACCCAGCCGAAGTGTTTCGTGAGTACAGCAAATATGGCCTCCAGGAAGGCCCTCACTTTTCTTCTGCGGGTTGCCCTGCATGCCGTCAAACAGGATATGATGGGCGCCGCGGAATTTTTGAAGTGATGAAAATCACCGACAACGTACAAGATTTAATCGCCACGAACCCCTCGTCGGCAGACCTGCGCAAACTGGCGCTAAATGAAGGAATGGACTCTCTTCTCTCGGACGGAATGGACCGCGTCAACCGTGGCATTACGACTTTGGAAGAAGCTCTACGCGCAGGAGGAAAATCATGAATTTAACCGCCCTTAAAAAGAACAAGAAGAATGCCCAACAGGACGCGATGTCCTACGGCGGAACGGTTTCAAATGATGCTGACCAGCGCCGCAAGGATGGCGCCTCCTCGGTTGCTTCGGCCGACACGCGGATCAAACTGAAACCCAAGGAAACGCTACAGCTTCTCATCCAAATGGATGCTATGTTGACCGCTGGCGTGCCGTTACTTGCAGCTTTGCGCACCCTGATTGAGCATGCGCAAACCCCACCCACGGAGCGCGTATTGACTCGTTTGACTGCAATTGTGGAAGGTGGCCAAGACCTCTCCTACGCTTTCAAATGTCTGCCCAACTGCTTCCCTTCCTACGTCGTTCACTTAACCGCCGCCGGCGAACAATCAGGTGCTCTCGACGAGGCTTTACAGCGCTCGATCCAGCTGCTCGACAACTCCATCGTGTTGGGTGGAAAAATCAAAGGTGCGTTGATGTACCCGGGCTTCTTGATGTTCATGACTTTTGTGATGACCACCGGCATTCTTTACTTCTTAGTGCCGAAATTCGAAAGCCTGATGATGAAGAAGCCAGAGTTACTACCGTGGACCACCAAGCTGGTCTTGGGTGCCTCGCAAACTTTGCGTGCCCAACCGGCACTGGTGTTTGGAATCTTTACGGTGATTTTTGTTGCGGTTGTGTTCTTAGTCAAATCAAAAAGAGCACGGGGAACCTTGTTCGATATCGTCAGCCACGTACCAGTGTTAGGTGACTTGATTTTCAAAGCTTATCTGTCGCGCTCTGTAGGTACTTTGGCGCTGACGCTGGAATCCGGCGTACCGATTTTGACTGGCCTCGATCACGCTCGCCAAGTCTCCGAACTGCCGCGCTTGCAGGCTCTCTGGGTACAAACTGCTGAAATCGTCCGCGATGGTAAGCCCATGTTCACCGCCATGGCGGGTGAAGATCTACCCCCGGCATTGATCCAAATGATTATTGCCGGTGAGTCTTCCGGAACGCTAGATACCAGTTTGCGTCGAGCTGCCGAGTTCCTCGACCGCGAAACGCAAGCTGCACTCAACGCATTTACTAGTCTGCTCGGCCCGGCCACGGTAGTGATTGCCGGTGGCGTGGTTGGCTTCATTGTCATCGCTCTGATGACCCCGATCCTCACGATGGCCAAATACGTCGGATAAATCATGAAGAATAAATCTAAGAACGGCTTCACGCTCATTGAGGTTGCCATCGCAGTGGTACTCATCGTGATTGTCGGTACCTCAGCTATTACGGCACTGCGGGTTGGCATGAAAACGGTCAGCGGCACGCAGACCACCGCCATCGCGGCCTCCGCGATTCGCGAATTCCGTGAGTTCACTTTCCAGTACACCATTGAGGAAATCGATGCCCTCAACGGCACCACTCACGCAGCTGTTTTGGGAGACGGCAGCTTGATGCCCAACACCGAAGATTTGCTGTTGCAACTCGCCGTCTCGCCGGTGGATGATTTCAATCCAGGCGTAGTGGTGAACCCCGCCGATTCCCGGACCCGGGTCGTGACTCTCGCTGTGGTCCAAGACGATGTCCAACTTATGGAGGCGGTATGGCTAGTAGCAGAACACTAGAGCGTGGCTTTTCCCTGATTGAAGTGGTGATGGTTGCTGCCATCGCCCTGATTCTGTTTGCCATGGCTGTGCCTGCTGTGCAGAACAACGACGCTGCCGGTGCGGTTGCACGCAGCATTGTTTCTGATGCCGTGCGCGCACGCTCCTACTCACGCCGCACTTGGGAATCCGTGACGATGCAGGTTGATTCTAACCATGCGCGCTGGCGTACTTTGCGCGAAAACGGTGTACCGCTCAGCACCGTTGGCGGCGATGCCTTCGGCTGGCGCTATTTGCCACCTGGCGTGGAGTTTCGAACCATCGAAGGCATGCCAAGTGACTTGGTCTTTTTCCCTAACGGACGCGCGTCCCAATCTGCCGCGGTTCATGTGGTGTTTGGCAACAATGTTTGGTTGCTAGGCGTCGATTCCATCAGTGCACGCATTCGTGCCGAGCCCGTCTCCATTCCGGAGTAGATTATGAGAATTCACATCCAGCGAAAGAATCTAGGTTTCACCTTGGTGGAAATCATGATTGCAACCACCATTGCCATGGTGCTGCTATTCGGCGCGCTTTACTCCACCAGTGAAACACTCAACGTGGTGCGTGAAGGCGACGCCGTCGTCCATACCGATGTACACGCGCGCCGGGCGCTTGATCGGGTACTGAAAGATTTTCGCTACTCCGCAGCGCTGGAAGTTACCGGGGATGCCGTCACCGGCTGGAACATTGAAGTGACCACCACTGGCACTTTGGACCCGGGCGTGATTACTTACGCTTGGACTCCCGCAACGAAAAAGCTGATGGTTACCGGCCTCAGCGGAGTCGAAATGGTTCTGAATGATTTGCGCAGCTTCGATCTCACCACCCTCACCGACGTCATCGATGGCGTGACCGTCATCACCCGTGTGTCGATGACTTGGGTGCTCGGAATCACTTCCGGGAGTGAAGCGGGCGCGGAAGCCATCAATGCAGAACGCTCCCTCACCCTTGGGGGAGCCACTTGGGTGCGCCGCAATGACACCTAGTTGCTAGGGATTGATGTGGGGCGAAAATCCTCACGGAAACACTAACCACATTGCGATTGGGGTGTTTCCTTCCCTGCCGCAGTCCTTCGGGGCTGCGGTTTTTTTTATTCAGTCGCCGCCTCAGCATCCGCAAAGGACTTAGAGAAATGAAAAATTTCACCAATAATATGGCGCACCAAGAGCGCGGCACAGTGCTGATTCTGGTACTGATTATTACCAGTCTGCTGGCGACTGCGGCTTGGAGCTACACCGATGAGGTGGATAGCCTTGTCGACAACACGCGTGATGAAGGCGGTGCTTTACGCGCCCAATTTGCGGCCGAATCCGGTATGGAATATGCACAACGCAGGCTCACGATTGATCCCTATTGGTCTGGTACGGGCCAAGGTGGATTTACTCTTCCGGATGGAATCACCAATTTCGTGATTACCACGGGGATTGACCCCAATTGGGTCGATGAGGACAAAGACGGTCACGATGACGAAATCGAGGGCGGAGGTGAAGGCGGAGGCGAAGGCAGTTCGCCACCGTGTGAAGAGGATCTCGACCACAACGGCTGTGAAGGTGATGAAGACGAACACCAGCATGGCCACGACCACGATTGTGAAGACGACGAAGATGACGGTTACGGTGGCGGCCATAGCCTTGGCGATCACAGTGATTGTGACCACCGCGGCGAGCATGATGATGACCACGATGGTTGCGACCACGATGGTGATGAAGCCAACCACGACGACGACGACTGCGATCACGATCACGACAGTGATGGTCGATGCGATCACGATGGCCACCACCGCGACCACGACGGTGATTGTGACCACGACGAAGATGACGACGATGATTGTGGTCACGACCACGACTTAGACGGCAGCTGCGATCACGAAGGTAATCACGATGCGGATGACGAAGATCCGGATGACGATTGTGACCACGATGATGATGGTGCAGACGACTGCAGCCATGACCATGACGGCGATGGCCTTTGTGACCACGCTCACGACGGTGACGGCGATTTCCACGATGGCGACGTCAGCGACAACCAAGTCAACCTCATTCGCGTACTCGGCACCGCCGGGGAAGCACGGGCGCAGCTAGGCGCAGCCGTGAAGGTTTACCCTGGCGAAAGCGGTACTTCGGATATGGCGCTGATTTTCCTCGGCAAAAACTACCACATGCTGCGAAGCACCGTCATTGGCGATGCCCTGTTTACGGACATGGAAAACAAAGTGAATGACTGGGTATTTGATGCCTACGGTATCGGCCACTACGTGCAGGGCGGGTCCATCCACGATGGCGTCACCAACCTCGTACAAAGTGCTGTAGATGGCACGCTGTACAAGTTCCGTGATGATCGCGCCTACCAGGATTTGGGCGAGGAACGCGTCATCGTTGATAACGCCGTTGCTCCGGCTTACGATCTTTCCGGCTTCTTGGTTCCAGGCCCTGGCAAAACCATTTACACCGGCATTTCCAGTCTTGAGGGTGTGCACCTGGACGATACTGCAGTGTTCATTCTTGACCCAGGCGTCAAGCTAACGCTGACGAGCTGTAACTTCCGCGGCGGCATGGTGGTCTACTGTCCCACCACTTACAAACTGCGAGATGGTTACCGCAACCAGGTTTACCTGAAGGGTGGTACGAGCATCGGTGGCGGCCACGAGGGTGCAGAATCGAACCTAGGTTTGCTCGCTCCTGCAGTCAAACTCACCAGCGCGCCCAATAGCGGCTATGGGATCACTGGCTTCACCTACGTCAATGAAGTAGGGGCCATGAAAGATACTTTCTTCCACGGACAGTTGGTGGTGTTGAATCAGGTCAGCAACCTTAAAGATTCGTTGATCATCTACGATGAGGCCATCGCCATGGCACCGCCACAGAGCGTTGGTTTTGGCACCACCATCGGTAGCACCGACATCATCTCGGTCTACGAAGACTTCGACTAGAGCCTTCTGTTCGCTAAACAGCGGCCTCCCTACGCGGGGAGGCCGCTGTTTTCTTACAATCCGCGAATGGCCACTCGTAAAGACCCTAAGCAGCGCCACGGCTGCCAGCAATCCGGCGCCGGTTTGCGGCACCGCCCAGTGACCGAATCGAAGCACCTCGATCACCTTTTTGAGAGCAGCTTCCCGTCGTTCGGTGGCGCGTTTTTGCGCCGCATCTGGACCCTACTCGATGAAGCCATCGGCATGGGCCTACCGATGACCATGTCTGTTTCGGGCCCCGTCACCGCCAGCGGCCAGCACTACGCATGGCTCAATCCGCTGCTCGACACCGGGTGGTTTGCTTATCTTTCCGTCACCGATGCCATCTGTTATCACGATGCGCACCGCGCGCTCGAGTCGGTGTCCGAAAGCGACTTCACCGAAGTACCAATTTTTGGCGACGACGGCCAACTGCGTGATGAAGAAATCATTCGCATCACCGACATCGGTTTCCCCGAAGGTGTGCTGCTCGATACGGATCGTTACCTGTGCCGCTTGTTGCGGTTGCCAGAATTTCAGCGCCGCATGACTGGCCCGGAGTTCCGCAACTTACTGGGTGCTCACTTCGCCGCTGCCGAACAAGCATGCGGTGCGCAAGAAGGTTTGATGGCCTTGTGCCAGCGCAAATCCATTCCTGTGTTTGTCGGCGCCCCCGCCGATGGCTCGGTGTTTTTAAATTCCACTCTGCTGTGGGCCCTCGCCCAAACCGGCGGAGATGCGTATGCCTTCGAGCTCGACTTGCACGGCGAGGTCATGGAATCCTGCGCCTACCACCACTGGGGTTTGTTCGAATCCGCTGCGCAGAATCTCGGCACCGTCATCCTCGGCGGCGGCGTCCCGAAAAACTTCAGCCTGCAACCCGAACCAGCGCTCAGCCAAATTTTTGGTTTCGACGACATTCGCGGTTACTTGTACGACATCCAAATTACCACTGCACCGGTCACCGATGGTTCGCTCTCAAGCTGTCCACCGGCGGAAGCCGTGACTTGGGGCAAAGTGGATAAAGAAAACTACCGCCAAACCACCGAGAGTTTTACCTGCGATTACTCCATCGTGATGCCGCTCCTCACCAAGGCGCTGCTGGATAAACGCGCGCGTTTGCAGCGTTTGCAGCAAGAACTCGGCATGGAAACCCTGCTCGAACGTCATCCAGAAGCCGCGGGTTATCTGCGCCCTACCGACGGCTTCCGCCTGTTTGATCAGCGCGCCACCTTGCTGGCTACCTTGATGAGCAAAGTGCGCGATAATGCCGCCCGTCTGCGCGCCGACTCCGGCCTGTCCCCCGCCTGAGCCCCATGATTTCCGTCGTCGTTCCAATCCTGAATGAATCCGGCAACATCAATCCCTTGATTGATGAGATTCACGCTGCGCTAAAGGGGCGTTTTGCAACGTACGAAATCATCTACGTGGATGATGGCTCTACCGATTCTTCGCCGGCCGAACTTGCCGCGCGTATGGCCATTGATCCGCAGCTACGGGTGATACGTCACCACCAAGCTTGCGGGCAAAGTTCGGGGGTGCGCACCGGTGTTAAGCACGCGCGTTTTGAGTGGATTGCAACCCTCGATGGCGATGGGCAAAACCACCCAGGGGATATTCCAGCGTTGTGGGCTGCGAAGCCGGAACATATCACTCCGGCACACCCCTGGTTGGCCATTGGTCATCGGGTAGAGCGCCGCGACACCAACTCCAAGCGTTGGGCGTCACGCTTTGCCAATCGTCTACGCGCCAAAGTGTTGCAAGACGATACCCCCGATACCGGTTGCGGCATCAAACTATTCTCGCGCCAAACTTTTCTCGATATGCCGTGGTTCAATCATATGCACCGCTACTTGCCCGCCTTGGTGCGCCGTGCCGGAGGGACTTCGGTGTCGGTGCCAGTGCGCCACCGCGAACGTGGCGCGGGTACTTCCAAATACGGAGTCTTCGACCGCGCTTGGGTTGGCATGCGCGATTTGCGCGGCGTAAAGTGGCTGATGGCGCGCAACGCCGTGCCCCAAGTAGAAGAAATCAAACCTGCCCCAAAAGACTCTCAGTGACCTGGCTCGAAGAAATCCTTACCAACGCCAAAAATCCCATCGCCATTCTTGGCTTTGT
The DNA here is from genome assembly GCA_937919925.1 of uncultured bacterium. GTDB lineage: Bacteria > Planctomycetota > UBA1135 > UBA1135 > UBA1135. Next base: position 122,781 of record CALFOT010000036.1, read on the forward strand.
CGGGCAAGGGGTGTTCTTTATGCGCTTTTTAGTGCAATGGCTGGCAACCGAACGCGAACGACGCAGTGTGATTCCTGTAGCTTTTTGGTATTTCTCCATCGGCGGTGCCCTACTGCTGTTGCTGTACGGAATCCTCGACCGCGATCCCGTGATTCTGCTGGGCCAAAGCACGGGGTTGGCGATTTACATGCGCAACCTCTATTTCATCCGTCGCGGCAACCCTAGCGGCATGATTGCGCCAGTGGTCGATCCCGCAGACCACGCCGACGTCAGCAAGCAGAGCGAAGAATGAGCAACGCCGCAGTGAGCCGGCCAGCTCCGATTTTGCTACTGCTGATTCCAGCCATTGCTGCGGTTTGGTATGCGCGCCCGCTGCTGCCGGTAGATGAAACACGTTACACCGCAGTCGCTTGGGAAATGTGGCGCAGCGGTGATTTTTTAGTGCCGCACCTCAATGGCGAAACTTACGCGCATAAGCCGCCGATGCTTTTTTGGCTGATTCAGGCGGGTTGGTCGGTGTTCGGTGTCCAGATGTGGTGGCCACGGCTGCTGGGGGCGTTCGCGTTGTGCTTGAACGCTTTCATGATTCAACGCCTTGGCCAACGCCTGTGGCCCGAGCTGCCGCAGCGAGGCTCGCTGGCGGCCATGCTGTTTGTTGGCGCACTCTTCCCCTTTCTGTTCTCCACGGTCTTGATGTTCGACTTATGGCTGGTCCCTGCAGTGCTGCTGGGATGGACCGCGCTCGTGGATGCGCATCACGGGGCTAGGTTACGACGCAGCGCCCTGAGCTTCACCCTGGCGGTTGGGCTAGGCCTCTTGACCAAAGGCCCAGTCACCTTGCTTTTTCTGCTTCCTCCGGTCCTAGCGGCAGCGCACTGGAGTGGCCACGCGGGCAACTCCGCGAACGGCAAGACCGCTGGGCGGCGGGCGGGCAATCCTAAAAAGGTCTACGCCACTGGCGGTATCGGCCTGTTGCTTGGTATAGGCCTAGCTTTACTGTGGGCTATTCCGGCTGGCTTCAGTGGTGGCGAAGCCTACCGCAACGCCATTTTTTGGGGGCAAACCGCCGGGCGTATCCAAGATAGTTTTGCGCACTCGCGACCAATATGGTGGTTTTTGCCGTTGCTTCCGGGCATGTTATTCCCGTGGCTGTGGTGGCCGCGCACTTACCAAGGTTGGCGCGGGCTCAGTAACGGCGCCAAAGATGTCAGCCGCCTGATGTTTTGGTGTCTGGCACCAGCATTTGTGTTCCTCTGTTTGATGGACGGCAAACAACCGCATTATTTACTGCCGTTGTTCAGTATGGCCGCCCTCGCGCTGGCTTGGAATCTCGATCACTCCCCACACTTTGGCCTGCGTGCCAGTTTGTTGCCATTGCTGCTGCCGCTCCTGGTGGGCGCCGCCATGGCCTTGGCGCCGTTGTGGGTGGGCACGGAAAGCCCGCCGCTTGCGTGGCTTCATCCACCCGTACTCGCGCTCTCCGGAGCACTGCTACTGGTGATGCTGCGGCCAGCGTGGGTGATGCTGCAAAAAGAACCGCAACGCCCGCTGGTCTTAGCGTTCCTAGCCCCCTTAACGGTCATCACCGTGCATCTAGGCATGGGCCGCGCGTTTTATCAAGAATACGATTTACAACCCATGGCCACCCAAGTCGCTGCCTGGCAAGACGATCAAATCGCCGTTGGTTTCCACGGCGCCGCTTATTACGGCCAGTTTGATTTCCTGGGGCGTTTGCAGCAACCACTCGGCAACCCAGAAACGCTTGACGCCCTGCGCGACTGGCTTGTGGCCAATCCCGCAGGGCGTATGCTGGTGGTGATTGGGCGCGACGAAAATCCGCGCTTTGGCCCCGCACCTTATCCACCGCTTCCGCATGGAAGTCGACAATTACAAGTTTGGGAAAGCGCAGCGTTACTCCAACGCCTCAACAATCTCCACCTCGACTAGAGATACCAAGAAACGCCGAGGTTTATGGCAAGGCCACTGCCATCCGGGTTTGGAGAATCAAAGAAGTAGAAGGTTTCCTCGAGAGCTAGCTCCACCGCAACGCTCTTGCTGATGAACTCCAACATGCCGATGGACAGCTGGAAAGTGCTGAAATCAACACTTGCTGGGCCTGCATCGACCGAGCCCATGCCGACTCCAAGCTCCGCAAAGGTGCGAAGCGGGCCAACGGTAGTGGAGTAAGCGCGCGCATAAACCGCAAAAGAGACGGCTTCTAAATTGGCACTGCCATGCTTTTTATTGACGTCCTCAATGTTGACGGAGCCACCAAGCTCCACCTTATCGGTAACAAAGTAACCCGCGTTGCCATTGAGGTGTCTGGCACTGCCGTCCATGGTGCCGGTGCCATTCGTGGAGTAGCCCAAGTCGCCACCAAGGCGAATGGTGCCCGAGGTGAAGTTATTACCGACTGGCTTAGCACGATTAGGGGAGCTGGAGCAGCTAATGAGGCCGACCAAGGGAAGCAGGAGCAGAATCTTATGCAGGTACATCGTTAGGCTTGATGTTGGGGTAAGCGCAGAGATTAGGTGCGTTCCCCTATCGAGTCAATCAGAGAGAGTCACCGGGTCTTTCGGAGGGCAATAGAAAACGCCCCCTCAACTGGCGAAGAAGCCAGCGAGGGGGCGCTAATTGGCTGTCTTACAGAATGACAGACGAGTGAATGTTGGACAGATTCCCAGCTTCCGCAGCCTGAATCCACACGGTGCGACCGGAACCACGATTCGGCACGAAGGAGTTGCCGTCCGCAACGCCCAAGCCATTCGCAGTGAGCATCAGGGCGACGTTGTTATTGCGAATCCCCAACACCATGCCGGTGTTCCACTCGAAGGAAGTACCCAGACCTTGCAAGGAGTAGGCTACCACCACTAACGCGGAGGCAGTGCAATCTTCCACATGTGCGTTGACGATGGCGCCACCCGTGAGAGTTCCCATGGTGAGCACCAGTGGGCCAGCAGGGCCGGCTTCTACGGCAGCGCGCAGATTGATGCGCCCGTGACCGTAAGTGTTGTCTTCGCCAGCAGCCCCGAGGTCATCACACGAAGACAGCAGAATATCTTCCACCGCTTGAGCGCTCATACCTGGGTTCTTTGCGAAAATCATCGCGGCAACACCGCTAGTGAGCGGAGTAGAGAAACTGGTTCCCGAAGGTGCCGAGTAGCCGCCACCCATCGCCGTGGATTCAATGTTTTCGCCTGGAGCCACACAATCCACTGCCAAGCCATAGCCTGACCAACTTGTTTTCACATCGCCGCTGTTGGTTGCGCCGACAATGATGACATCTGGGTAATCAAAGTTAGACCAGTTGTTGCCGGAGTTGCCAGCAGCGTAGAAGTACAAACCACCTTGGCTCTTGATGTAAGTGCCAGCCGTACCAATGCTCGGGCTTTCGACGCCTGAGTAGCTCGTGCTAACGGTGAGTGCACCATGGTCCACCGCGAACATCGCGCCATCGGTGAGATCACTTAAGTAAGCGCCGCCACCGGAAGACTCACTCACGCGGATGGGGAAAATTTGAACTTTCCAAGCCACGCCAGCAACACCAATGCCATTGTTGCCTTCGGCACCAATGCAGCCTGCCACCCAAGTGCCGTGGCCGTTGATGTCTTCCATGTTGCCACCTGCAGATTGCCACTTTTGAGAAACCTGGTTGTAGCCCTCGATCACGTTGTTGACCAAGTCTGGGTGGTTGGTATCAATACCGGTATCGGTGTAAGCCGCAACCACGGAACTGGCGTCGGTAATCGTGTCCCAACCGAGTTCGGACTGCATGTTCTGATGATGCCACTGGTTGCCGAAACGCGAATCGTTAGGGGTAAGCAGTGGGTAACAAATCCAATCAGGCTCCACATACTGATAATCCCCAGTCGCCATCAATTTGGCGCTGAATTGATCCTCCGTGAGGCCTTCCGGCACCGCGAGGATGTATTCATCCACACGCTCGTTGTATCGAATCAGGGTTGCTTGAACGCGGACGCGTGCGGCTTGCAGGTTGGGGCCATCCTGAAGAGGGCGCGCAATCATGCGTCCAGACAGCTCGGTGATGCCGGGGCTATTCTTGAAATGCTCTTGAGCATCAAGGTTCGCGGTGGCAAGGAGCAGGAATGGAAAAAGGAAAAGGGAGCTTTTTACGGACATGGGAGGTTTATTGGGACAAGAGAGTGACCCTTATTTCTATCATGGTGTTCCCCTATTTCGCCGAAGAAAGTGATTTTCCCTAAAATTAAAGAGGATTCCTTAGGAAAGCACGCGGCGGACGCCATCGATGGTGGTGCCGTCCACCCACTGAATTGCGGCAATAAACTGCTCTGCGAGGCGTGGTTTGGCTGGCTCACCACCGCACAGGGCGTTGATGCGCCGTTTGAGATCCTGAATTTCCAGAATTGGCACACGGCTCCCTTTGGCCGCTTCACGGAGATCGGTGCGCTTGGGGTTGATGCACAATCCAAACTCGGTGGCGATGACATCAACCAATTCGCCCGGCCCCACCAGCGTGGTGACGCGATCCAGAATGACTGGTATACGGTCGCGGACGCTAGGGACCGCCAAAATAGTGCACTTGGAAAAGAGGCAATTTTGCCAGCCGCCAATGCCATGCAGTAGGCGGCCGTCACTGTGGGTGACCACGTTGGCATTAAAATCGACATCGACTTCGGTGGCGCCAAGCACCACGACATCCAGCATCGAGGCAAAGTTGCCCTTGCCGTGAAAGTTGTAGCTGGTGAATGGCGAGGTGTTTTGATGGCCAGCATTTTCGCGCATCGAGCGCACCCCTTCCAGATCGAAGGTTTGGCCATCCAAAATCACCGGCGTGAAACCCTCCTCGAGCATCTCGACTAAATATTGATTGCTGCCGCCGCGCACAAATCCCGCCGTGACTCCAGCTTCGCGCATGTATTCCTTTAAAAACATGGCGAACGCCAAAGTGATGCCACCGGCGCCGGCTTGAAAACTAAAACCATCTTTCATGATGCCGGTATCGCGGACAAATTTCGCAATATTTTCAGCAATCAGCAGGCGATCCGGCGACTTGGTCACGCGCGTCGTGCCGGAAATAATTTGTGACGGGTCACCGACTTTATCGACGACCACCACTTGATCCACATTCTGCCCCTGTAGCTGCCATGGCAAACACGGAAATGGCACCAAGTTATCCGTGACCACCACCACGTGATCCGCATATTCCGAATCCGCTAATCCAAAACCAAGCAAACCACAGGCGCTAGGTCCGCGGTCGCCGGTGGCATTGCCAAACATATCGGCGGTAGGTGCAGCAAGCACAGCAATGTCTATATGCACTTGGCCGTCTTGCACAGCCTGGTAACGCCCGCCGTGGCTACGCAAAACAGCCAGACCACGCATCTTGCCGCTGGAGGCGTAATCCCCCAATGGACCGTTCATGGAGCCTTCAATGTGGTGAATGGTGCCATCTTCTAAATACTTCAGCAGGGGCTCGTGGCAGGGGAAACAGGCACTCGGAAACCAGCGTAAATCTTTCACGCCAAGCTGTGCAGCAGCGTCAAACAAAGCATTCGCTACCAAATCACCATTACGGAAATGGTGATGCGTGCTGATGGTCATACCATCTTGAATACCAGCGCGCTCCAAAGCCACTTTCAGCTTGGCGGTCATATCGCCCACATCCGGCACGCGTTTATCCCCATTCGCTGGATAGTTGGCGCAGCTACGAATTGGTGCACCCACCTTGTTGCCATGCGGCAAATATTTGCCGACGCCTTGATAAGGGATGGTGGCGACACCATTGATATGCGCCGGGACTTCACGCCCGGCGAGGGTCAACAAGCTCTGATTGGTAAGAGTCATGACCGGCGAATTCTAGCCTCGCTAGCGGCGTTATCTGCCCACAATCCAAGTGGCAATCAGCGGGCAGTGATCCGAAGCAAGCGGTGCCGATAAAACCTGAACCTGCGTCAGCCGATCGCGTTGGCCGGGCGCGCGCAAAAACCAATCAATCTTGATGTTGGCCTGGGTAGACGGAAAAGTAGGTTGCAGCGTGACGTCGGCAGCTTGCCAACCTGCGGCAAAGAACACTTGCATCGGCTGGCTATCGGGTTGGGCGTTCAAATCCCCCACCAACAAAGTGGGCATAGTGGCGGGCAGCAACGCCTGGTTGAGCTGCTGTGCCTGGCGGATGCGGTCGGCGGGATCGGTAGTGTGGTCGAGATGGGTGCCGACAAAACGAAGCTGTCGGCCGGTGGTTGGCTCCTCCACCACGACCACCACGGCCACGCGTTTCTCATGCTGGGGAGAGGCCCCCAAAGCAATCGTACGGCTCTCCACCAGCGGCCAGCGCGACAGCACGGCATCTCCGTAGGAGCCGCCGGCATACGGGATCGCCTCCCCGAAGACCACGCTGTACATGCCCGTTAAAGCAGCTAGCTGGGTGTCTTGGGCCACCCCGCCGGCGCGCGTGGTGCCGGAATCCACCTCTTGCAGAGCCACCAACACGGGGTTCTCTGCCTTGATCACCTCCGCAATGCGCTGTAAATCAAACACCCCATCCACGCCTTCGCCATGGTGGATGTTGTAGCTCATCACTAGGAGTTGCGCTTCTGGGAGGCTGGCGTGGGGCTGGCTTTGGCAGGCCAGGAGCGGCAGCAAGGGGAGTAAAAAACAGCACGTGCGAGGAATGCCTAACATTGCCGAGACTGTACCGTTGATGCACTAAACATGCGCACTCCCCGTCCTGTACTCGTAGCCGCTGGCTTCCTGGCGGCTTTCCTTGTTTCTGCAACTTCCGCTCAAGAGTGGCAGCTTGACGAACGCCCCAATGGCGCGCGTCCTAGCAAAAACATTTTCAGCCCACTGGATTTACCTGCACCCAACAATATGCGCTTGGCTTCGGGGGCGCCCGGGCCAGACTACTGGCAGCAGCAGGTCGATTATCAAATCCAAGCCTCTTTAGATCCGGAATCGCGCATGGTACATGGCACAGCCCATGTCACCTATACCAACGCTTCCCCGCACGAGCTGGATTACATCTGGATGAACCTCGAGCAAAATGCCTTCCGCGAAGACAGCATTGCCGCCGCTGTGGGTGCCGCCACCGCCATCGGCATGAATGAAACCGAAGGCGATGGTTATCGCATCTCTAGCCTCAAGAGCCACAACAAGGCTTTAGATTTCGAAGTGTTTGATACTTTGGCGCGCGTGGTGTTGCCGAAAGCAATCGCACCGAAAGGAGGCACTTTCGAGTTCGATATGGAATGGGATTTTGTCATTCCGAAAAACGTGTTCCGGCGCTTTGGCATTCGCGAGTTCAAGCAAGGTGCCGTTTATGAAGTGGCGCAATGGTTCCCTGCGGTCGCGGTTTACGACGACGTCAGCGGCTGGAACACCATGCCCTACATTGGCACGGGCGAGTTCTACTCGAACTTCGGCACCTTTGATGTGGAGATCACGGTTCCTAGAGAAATGCTCGTAGCGGCCACGGGCGAACTCCAAAACGAATCCAAGGTTTACACCAGTGAGCAAGTTTTGCGCTTGAAGAAAGCGCGCCGCAGCCGCGAGACCGTCGCCATCCAAAGTAAAGAGGAAGTGGGTACGAGTGATAGTCGGCCGGATGGCAAAGGTCCGCTCACCTGGAAGTACCACGCCGAAAATGTGCGCACATTTGCCTGGGCTTGTTCGAGCGCTTTTTTGCTGGATGCCACCAGCACCGAGGATGGCGTGTTGGTTCAAACCGTTTACGCCGCGGAAGGTTTGCCGGTTTGGGGCGACGCCACGCAGATGCTGCGCAAGGCAATTGAAGGCTACAGCCGTCGCTTGGTTCCCTACCCGTACCCGGTTGCCACCAATGTGTTGGGGGCGGAAGGCGGCATGGAGTATCCGATGATTATTTTCTGCCGCGGGCGCAATGAAAATGGCGTTTACGGCGTGACCACTCATGAGATTGGGCACAACTGGTTCCCGATGATGATCAACTCCAATGAGCGTCTGCATGCGTGGATGGATGAAGGTTTCAATACTTTCATCAACGGCTATTCGAATGCGGATTGGTTCGGCGAGAGCGCTAGCAACGACAACGAGCCAGCTAACTTCGCGATGTTTATGAAGGATCCGAAACAAATGCCAGTGGAGACTCCTCCGGACATGCTCGGTGGCATGGAGCTTGGTTTGCTCGAATACATGAAGACTGGGGTAGGCCTCACGTTGCTGCGTGAAACCATTCTTGGCCCGGAACGATTTGATTTTGCCTTCCGTACTTACATGAAACGGTGGTCGTTCAAATCTCCGCAGCCGGCTGATTTTTTCCGTTGCATGGAAGATGCCGCAGGAATGGATCTGGCTTGGTTCTGGCGCGGATGGTTCTTGGAGAACATCAATCTCGATCAGGAAATCAGCGGAGTCTCGGGCCCGAAAGGCGAACGCGGCGCACGTATCCGGATTGATAACCTAGGTGGCTTGGTCATGCCTGTACATTTGCGCGTGACTTATGACGACGGCAGCATAGAAGATGTCCGGCGCCCCGTGCAAATCTGGTTCCAATCCAACCGCGCGGTGATCCAACTCAACAGCGAACTACACGTCACCCAAGTGGTGCTTGATCCAGATCAAAGCTACCCAGATGTGAATCGAGAAAACAACTCTTGGGATGTCGCTGAGAGGGCCGCTGCGAAAGCCGCCGAGAAAAAAGCGGCCGGTTAAGTATTACTCGGAACGCCAATCGCTAGCGAGAAGACCGGCTTCGAGTGCCGCGGAGACGGTCTTCAGGGCGCGTTTGACCACCGGCGGGTCAATCATCTTAGAACCCAAAGAAACGACCCCTAGCCCCTGTTTCTGCGCTTCTTCGAAAGCTACCGCAATGGCACAAGCGCGCTGCACTTGGGCTGCGGAAGGCGCAAACTCTTCATGCACAATGGGAATCTGGCGCGGGTGCACGCAACCCTTGCCCTCAAAGCCAATGGCCTTGGCGCGCTGCACACTGGCGCGCAAACCGGCATCATCGTCGATATCGCCGTAGACCGAGTCGATGGCTTGCAAGCCCAGAGCTTTGGCTGCAAAAATAACTTGCGAACAAGCCCAAGAAGTTTCCCGACCAGCGCTGGTTTTTTGCACACCCAAATCGGCGGTGAGATCTTCTAGACCAAGCGTCAGCGCGACAATCCGCGGGCTGGCGGCAGCAATCTCCATGACATGCATCACGCCCTTGGCGGATTCAATGATGGGCATCAGCAAGACCGCGCGTTCACCGAGAGCGGCATCCACTGCGCGCAGTTCGGCAGCACTTTCCACCTTTGGTACCAACACCAAATGCAGCGGAGCATCGTGCAGATAGGCCAAATCTTCTAATCCAAGTGCGCCTTGATTGATGCGCACCATCCGTTCGCAGTTTTTCCAGTCCAAATGGAATAGCGCATGACGCACGACCGCGCGCGCATCGGCTTTGGCACTTACCGCCACGGAATCTTCCAAATCAAGAATCACCGCATCGGCGCCATGCAGCGCCGCGTTCAACATATATTTGGATTCGTTGCCGGGCAGATACAAGCGCGACCGACGTGGGCGGTTGCGTTGGGGAGCCGTGAGCGGTTCCCCCAACGAGGCTTCGGGACTGAGGCGTAAATCCGCCTGGCCAGTCACGCGTACCAACAAAGATTCCAAACGGGCGCGCAGCAAAAACGGATAAGCCCCAGAATCATGGACCTCCAAGGTGCCATGCTCCACGCCTGCCGCGGTCATCAGGCCAACAAGAAGTTGGCGCGTGATGGCCCCATACATCCCTTCAACACGGCTGTGGAAATCGAGCACCAGGCCACCCGACTGCGCTGGGGTGAATCCTAGCCAAACGTCACCACGCAGCGCCGCGCCGCGTCGGCCGGAAGTGAATGGGTGTAGGTGTGCTTCGGTGGCATTCATAAGATTGCAAGATTGTAGGCATTTGGCCAACCCAGAATCGCTCTTCATGGTTTACTCTAGGGAAGCATGCAAGTTTCCTCCTTCCGACGTTTTTCAGCCATCTTGCTGGCCTTGATCCTGTTCGCAGGTCAAGCTCTGGCAACTTGGTCCATTGTGGTGGTCAACTTGGCCACTGGTGAAATCTGTGTTGCTTGCGCAACCTGTATCGAAAACTTCAACCTACGCGCTTACGTAGGTATTTTGGCACAAGAAGCTGGGGCCGGTGCATCGCAAGCCTTTATCGCTCCCACCACCACCCGAATTTTCATCAACGATATGTTGCTGATGGGTGTGCCGCCGCAAGAAATCTTGGATCAGATTGAGGCGTTTGATAATCAATTCCAGGCGCGGCAGTTTGGCATTGTCGATCTTATGGGCCGTGCCGCTACGCACACCGGCAGCTTGGATGGCGCGTGGGCGGGTGGCGTCACCGGCCGCGTTGGGGATTTAGTTTATGCCATTCAAGGCAATGCTTTGACGGGTGCTCCGGTAGTGCAACAAGCAGAACTCGCACTCATCAATACCCCCGGCGATATGAGCCAGCGGGTGATGGCCGCCATGGAAGCTGCGCGCGCCATGGGTGGCGACGGCCGCTGTTCCTGCAGCCCCCAGCAACCCACCAGCTGTGGCTCGCCGCCCGCCAATTTCACCAAGAGCGCCCACGTCGGTTTTTTCGTGATTGCCCGGCCCGGCGATGAACCTAGCTGCAGCTTCTCATCCTGCGGCAATGGCGATTTATTCCTAGTCATCAACAAAGCCGGCCTGGTTGCTTCCAGTCCTGATCCCGTGTTTGAGATTCGCACGAAGTTTGATCAATGGCGCAATGATTTAGATAACCGTCCCGACGGCAACCAGTCTTCGGTCTTCGCCTGGAGCCATGAAGTGCCGCCGGGCTCCTCCACGCCGCTGAGTTTTGTCATTGACCTCGCCGATATCGATGGTGACGTGATCACCACCGGGGGCGCCACCATTAGTCTGGTGCATGATCCGCGCTCCGCCGGTTTGGCCACCCTGCATCAAGTCACCGATCATCAAAATGGCACCTACACCGTGGAAGTGATGCCAGGCAATGCTCCGGGCTTGGATGTGCTGCGCTTTATCGTGGATGATGGCATTCGCCCTGTCACTTTGTGGCCGCCCACGCAACTGCTGCACCGCAGTCCAGTGCCTGCGCCACTGCTCGCCGGCCACCCCATCCCTGGCTTGGATGCCATTCTGGCGTTGCGCACCGCCTTCCCTCTTGCCGATGGCCATCGCGCTTGGGTACTTGCCGATCGCGGACAAGGCCAAGAGTTGTTGCGGTACACCCGACCGAACTTAGGCAGTCCGTTTGCACTCGATCGTGATGTGGGTATTGCCAATTTTGCCATGGGGAGCCTGCGCGATTTATGGATCAGCGAAGACGAGCTGCGCCTGACTTTCGCCGCGCGGATGCCGCACGACGGAATCCAACGCCTGTTCACTTGCACGCGCGTCAACAGCTTTGACGATTTCGGAGAGCCCGTTTTACAAAGCGATTTAACCAGCAGCCTCAATGAAGGCGGCCCGTTTTTGAGCGCCAACGAATTGGAAATTTGGTTTCATAGCGAACGCGATGGGCAATCCGATATCTGGTACGCGCGCCGCCTAAACCGCGATGCACGTTGGTTCCCACCTACCAAAGTGAGCGCCGTATCCACCTCTGCCAACGAACGTTACCCGATGCTCTCTGCCGGCAGCACACGGCTGTGGTTGTCGCGACGCAGTGGCGGCTCTTCGCTGTTACACATTGCCGAACGTACGCCCGAAGGTGACTTTGGCCCAGCGCTTGCAGTTGCCGGAAGTTTCGCCAACTTGCAAGATGCTGCTGTTGCGGTGGGCATGGTGCACCATCCACTCGGCGGAGCCCCCACACTCTGGCAGCTCGGCGGCAACAGCGCGGCTTCCAAACAACTGCGTGCATCGAGTTGGCCACACGCTAGTTTTAGCGTCACGCCAGAAACGGTGTCGCAAGCGGCCGGTGGTGCCTTTGTTTTCCAACTGGATGCTGGAATCCCATGGGCCTTAGCCAGCTACACCATGCTGGTTGGGAGCCCGTCTGCAGGTAGTCATCTCGACGGCATCGGCACCTTGCCGATTACGCAAAGCGCTGGCCTCACCCAAGGTTTACGTGCTCTTTATGGCAGCCCAGAACTGGCCCATGGCAGTGGCAGCTTGGATGCTGCCGGAAGCACGCAGGTCACCTGGACGGTGCCGCATGGGGCATCACTGCCAGCAGCCTTGCTAGACCGTGATTTGGCAGTCTGCTTTGTGGCGCGGCACAGCACCGAGCACTTCATCAGCCAAGCCGTGAGCGTGCGGATTACGCCATAAGTGCGCCCCGGCATGGGGCCCGGCCGTCGGCTAAAAATGGCGGCGGTCTGGTACCCTGTGCCGCAATGGCGCGCGGCCTCATCCTCGGTTTAAATCAGTACACCCATTCTGCGGCAGCTTGTTTGCTCGACGCAGATGGCACTTTGTTGTTTGCCGGCGAAAAAGAGCGGCTCACGCGCAAAAAACATGATGGTGGCGATGTCGCGGTGTTGGTCGAACACGCGCTCGATAGCGTGGGTGCCACGCTTGAGGATTTAGCCCTGGTGGTGGCCAACAATCACCTCTTTCGGATTGACCGTTTTCACCGCACGGTGCGCTGGGATACCGCACTCTTTTCTTACCAAGAAAGTTATGTATCGCCGTTCAACCTGCTTCCGGGTGTCCCCCGTTTGGAGTTATCGCACCACTTGGCCCACGCGTGGTCGGTGATGCCACTGGCGCCATTTACGCAGGGTGTGATTGTTGTCATGGATGGCATGGGCAGTACTTTGCATGAGATGAGAATGCCGGGGGTGGACTACTACTCCGAACTGGATTTACCGCAGCGGCCAGGCTTCGCGTCCGTGCCTGCTGGTTTGGAGCAAGCTGGCGTTTCGGATTTGGCCTTTGGATGGCGCGAAGGCGAGAGCGCTTTTGCTTTTGAAGGTACCGATCTGCAGCGCGTCTTTAAGCGTTGGATTGCCGAGCCCACACCCGCGCTGTTACACAACTACGGTTTTGAAAACATGGAATCGCTGGGTGCGGTGTATTCGCGCGTGGCAAGTCATGTGTTTGGCGATTGGAATACTTGCGGCAAGGTCATGGGCTTAGCACCATGGGCTGCCAAATGGGCCGCCGATACGCCGCGCAAACCGGTTTTCCAAGGCCCCCTCGAAACTTTGCAGGTGGACCGCGCGCGCTTACGCGATGAACCCGCCCCGAATGGTTGGTCTGAAGGTGCCAACCACGCCGGTTATGCGCGTTTTGCCGCCGATGTGCAAGCCGATTTAGAAGATGTGGTGCTGGATTATTTACTCCGCCTGCGGCAGAGCACCGGGGCGAAAAATCTCGCTTTCTGTGGCGGCGTGGCCCTCAATAGCACCTTGAATGGACGCATTTGCCGCGAGGCTGGTTTTGAGCAAGTGTTCATCCCCCCTTATCCTGGTGATCAAGGTTTGGCGGTAGGTTGCGCGCAATTTGGCCTCCATCATTTGGCATCACAAGCTGGAATCACTTCGGCCCCTCAGCGCAGTGCACTCACGCCTTACGCTGGCCATGAGTACAGCACGCAGGATCTCAACGAAGCGGTGGAAGAATACGGTCACTGGCTAGAAGAAGCCGATGTCACACAAACACCGTTGTTGGAAGTGGTGGCGGATGCTTTAGCGGATAACCAAGTGGTGGCCTGGTATAGCGAGCGTGCTGAGTTTGGCCCACGCGCGCTCGGCAACCGCAGCATCCTCGCCGATCCGCGTGATGGCAAAAACATTCAGCGCATAAACTCCGCGATTAAAAAGCGCGAATCCTTCCGCCCGTTTGCACCCACCGTATTGGCAGAGCAAGCAAGTGTTTGGTTTGACGGAGTCACGCCTTCTCCCTACATGTCACTCACCGTTCCGGTGGTGAAAGAAAAAGCGCCTTTGATTCCGGCGGTGGTGCATATAGACGGCAGCGCGCGCATCCAAACCCTGCAACGCACGGATCACCCGCGCTACTACGCGCTAATCGAAGCTTTCGCCGCGCGCACTGGTGTGCCCATGGTGCTGAATACTTCGTTCAATATCAAAGGCGAACCGATCGTCGAAACACCCCGCGAAGCTGCCTGGAGTTTTCTCCGCGCCGATTTAGATTTACTGGTGCTCGGGCCGCGCCTTTTCCGCCGCCGCAGCTTGCCAGATCCATTAAACGGAGCCGTTATTCCGCGTGCAATTGCCAATTTCAGTGCCGAGGTCGTTTCTGACTCCGAAGGCGAAGCCATGTCGGTGCGGTTGATGGCCCGTGGGGAAACTTTCGAAATTGATCAACTGGAACTTGGCCTTTTAGAGGCCGCCGACGGCACCGCGTCACTCGCTGAAATCGTGGAACATTTCCAAGACGAATGGGATGTGGAGCACCTCGTGTTAATTAATAAAATCGATTCATTGTTTAATCGCTGTTTGATTTCCATCAGTTGTTAATCCCAATGGGATTTCCCATGGTAGTCTTTGTCTATGGTGTTTTCCCTCCTCGCTTTGGGTGTAGCTGCAGCCTGCTGCGCTCCCGCTGCTTCAGCTCAAGAACCTGCTGATACTTATTTTTCCGTCGCTGTGACTGAAAATGGTCACAACCATGCCGGGGCCAACAAACTGTTTCTTGATTTTCAATCGGCACCTTTTAGCTTACCGGATTCGAACCTTGGGTTAGTCGTTTCGCGCGAGGTTGCGTTAGGCACCATCACCCTGGATGGCAGCGCCGCCGATTGGGATCCCGCCAACACCATGTTGTTCACCGGTGTCGTGCAAGACAACCACCCGCTTAGTGAAACCTTAGATGCCCAACCCACCGTCATCCAAATTAACTCGGTTTGGGATGCGCAAAATGTCTACTTTCTTTTGCAGTGGCAAGACTCCGGCCACAACGCCAGCTTACGCAGTGGTAAATGGATTTTCGGTGATCAAGGCCACGGTGAGGCTGGTTGGAATAAGCAAGTCCATATCGGCGCAGTAGCGGGTACGCCCAACGCAAATGCCATCAACCGCAATCACACTCTAGCCGGCTCCGAGAGTGAAGACCGCGTGTTTTTTATGTTCCCAATTGTAGATACGGAAAATAACTTCACCGACGCCGGCCGTGGTTGCGCGTTTTATTGCCATGGCAACTTGGCCGCCCAAACTAGCTACACAAACTACACCGGAGATGGATACTCCGTGATGCACACCAACATGCTCAACGATACTGCGGATATCTGGCATTGGCGAGCTGCCCGCACCGAGCCAAGCGGTGTGGCCGATGACAAATATTTGGGTTATGCCGTCGGCACCGGCAGCGGGCGTTTTGCGGATAGCGGAACTTCTTCTTATTCCAGTAATAGCCTCACAGGCGCCAACCCAACTTCGATGCACAGCAGCGGTTTGTCCTATCTAGGAGAGCGGCTGTTCGATTATGACACCACCCCATTCGCCGGCATTCCAAACGTCGGCAATGAGATTCCCAGTAACATCAGTCACACGCCAACAGGGAGCCGTGCCGATGTCGCCACGGCGGCGTTCTTCAATCCGTCCACCAACATGTGGACTGTAGAATTTCGACGCGCGCGTGATACCGGCAACCTCGATGATCACCAGTTCACCGGCGCCGCCCTGGCTGGCCCCACCAATCCTCTGTTGCAATCCGGCAATACGATCAACGGCCAAGCCGTTTACGAATTCAACTGCATCGGTTGTCACCAACCGCAGGGCGCCGGCCATCAAAGTGGTGGTTTATGGGCTTTCCCCCGTGTGCAACGCGCATCGAGTTCGATGATTCATGCAGCCATCCACACTGTGCCCATGATGATGGTGTTTAGCTCCTATCTCAGCGATCAGGAAATCGAAGACGTCGCCACCTACTTGCAGCAGCAGGAGTACTTCCGGCCAACGTTGGAGATTTCCAACTTAGTGGGTGGCAGTTTGGCAGCGTTCACGGTTGGCGGCGCAGAGCCTGGGGATATGGTTTATTTCGCGTATTCGCTTGCGGGAGCTGGCCCAACGGTCACGCCAAGGGGCATTAGCGTTGATTTGAGTGCCCCTGTCAGCCTAATCGGCAGCTCCATCCAGGCCGGTTCTGACGGCACGGCAACTCTCCAGATGACCATCCCAGGGCGGGCTGTAGGCAGGCATGTTTGGGTGCAGGGGGTTGTCCGCCGGGGCAATCAATTCTTCCCGTCCATGCTGGTGAACATGTTTGTGCAGTAGATGGGTAGAATATGGGCCCCTATCACCTAGGAGAGCACCATGCCTGAAGCGCCGCCCATTCACATTACCGCCGAACCACAATCCATCCCCACCAACTGCCTGTTCAAGGTCGACCGCACGCTTTTTGATGGCATGCTTTATGTCAGCGATCAAGCCTGGGCGAAAGAATGGGCTCCCCTCGCTGCTTATATTTTTGAGCATGTTGAAGGCGTGCGCGGCGTGAAGATTCATGGTTCCGAAGTGCTCGTCACCATGGCGCACACGCCAGAAGATTGGCGCATTCCAGCACGCAACTCCGGAGCTGCGATTCGCGGTTTCCTGAGCGAAGAATCCTGCGCCGTGAAGCCTGGTGCCGTGGATGCTCTAGAGGGCGACGACCTCCTCCGCCACAAAGCCCAATTTGTCATCGACGATACCCTCAACCCAGGCTTAGCCTCGCACGGCGGATTTGTGGAAATCATGGCCAGCGATGGCAAGAATTTGTACATTTCCATGGGCGGCGGCTGCCAGGGTTGCGGCTCCGCAGCGATGACCATGAAGCAGGGTGTAGAGGTCGCGATTCGCAACGAGGTGCCTGGGATTGAAGGCATCTATGATTCCACCGATCACGCTGCTGGCTCCAACCCGTTTATGTAGTCCGCCACTGGGGGCGTTTTGGCCAGCTATGCTGTAGACATGAGCGCCCCCGCCTCTGGCCCCCGCCGTTGCCCGAACTGTGTTGCCGTGGCCACCCACGCTTTTTGCCCAAAGTGTGGCCAACCCACCCAAGGCTTGCGCGCGGGCCTGCGCGAACTCATCCACGATTTTGCTGGCGCCACCTTGGGTGCTGACGCGCGCATTTGGGTGAGTTTACGCGAGTTATTTCGCCGCCCTGGCGCGCTGACGGTTGCTTATGCGGAAGGCCGACGCTTCCGCTATCTTTCTCCCCTGCGGATGTATTTATTCGCCAGTATTTTGATGTTCACAATCACGGCCCTGTTTTCCACCGACACAGCATCCGTCAGTTTCACGTCATCGGATCCCACCGCATCCGCAGCGGCGACTTCGCCAGCGCAGGATGGAGTCCAGACCTTCCTCTCTGAGAAGGTTCTCACTGGTAACGGCTGGTTCCAGCGCTGTTTCTCTTCCTTCCTTTTTTAGCTGCAATCCTGCGCTTGGTCTGGGTGC
>CALFOT010000037.1 GCA_937919925.1 uncultured bacterium
ACGGCTTTGATTTGCCGGTAGCCATGTTGATTGCCACGGCCAAAGCCACTTTGGTTTGTTTGTTCTTCATGCATTTGAAGTACGACAAACCTTTCCTTGGCATGATTTTCTTGTTGTCGGTTTTGTTCGTCGGCTTGTTTTTGGCTTTTGTCAGTTACGATTCCGGCCAATATCAAGATCTCATCCGTACCTACGCAACCGATCATATCGGCACCCCATGACCTCAGCCGTGGCGGTGCGTAGCGACCCACCCAGGCCGCTGCCAACGGGGGCCTCCAGGATGGGCCTGCTGGTCTTGCTGGCTTCCCTTGGTGCTCTGTTCATCGCCACGATTTTTTGCGGTTGGTATTTTCGCGACGCCGGCGATGTCGTTGGTCGTACGCTGCCAGATTTGCCAAGCGGCTTATGGCCCACTTCGTTGCTGTTGTTGGCGTTGAGCTATTGCGCCGAACGCGCCGCTCGTGGCGCCCAAGCAGCGCGCCCTGCAGTCTTCCAGTTACAGTTATCGTTGCTCTTTGGCGCGCTGTTTTTGGCTGGCCAGGTATTTTGTTGGTCGCAATTGCTCGCTGCAGAAACCGGCGCAGGCGTGCATCCTATGTACGCTTTTAATTTCTACATGATGACAGCCTTGCACGCTGCGCACGTGGTGGGCGGCCTCATTTATAACTTGTGCGCTCTGGCTACTGCCAAACAAGGCGGCAGTGTGTTTATGGACCGCGCGCGCAATAACGCCACCTATTGGCATTTTTTGTCAATCGTGTGGGTGGCGGTGTTGTTGAATTTGATGGCGATTCGGATTCCTGATCCAGAGCACTCTTTTCTATCGCCGTTATCGTTGGGCATTACCGGCTTGCTGCTGTTAGGGTTCTTTGCCTATCAGATTCGCATCATCGAGATTTTGCTGAAACGTCACGAGTTCGCCTTTGCATTTTTTGCCCTGCTGCCGCCGGTGGCGTTCCTGCATGCGTGGGCGCGCGGTGAAGAACTCGGTACCCAGAAGTTGGCATTACGCTGGGGCATCCTGCAGGCCATGTTGATGATTGCGCTGATGTACACCGCATCGATTCACTTAGGCATGTTCGCAGATAGCTACGACGTCGGTGCAACTTAATTCCTTTGAACGTTTTTTAGTCACTGGCAAGCTACGCCGCTTGGTGTTGCGTCGTTTTGATGCCGCACGTTTGCTCAAACTCGGTGGCCGCGTGGATGGAGGAACCGTGTTGGAGATAGGCTGTGGCCGCGGTTTCGGAGTGGAAGCGGCACTGGATTTGTTCGGCGCCAAGCAGGTGCACGCCTTTGATGCTGATCGCGATATGGTGGGTCTAGCGCAACGTGAACTTACGCAGCGGCGCTTGATGGCGGGGGCGAACGCGCCACGCATTTGGCATGGCAGCGCTAACGAAATCCAAGCCGCCACCGCCGAATACGACGCCGTGTTTGATTTTCAAGTCCTACATCATGTCAGCGATTGGCGCTGTGCAGTGGAAGAAGTCGCGCGCGTGCTGAAGCCTGGCGGCAAACTCTATTTAGTCGAGAGCCTACGTGGCCTGATCGAAAACCCCATTTGGGGGCGCTGGATGGATCACCCCCGCGAAGACCGCTTCACGCTCCCGGTACTGCTGGAAGAACTCGAGCGCCAAGGTTTCACCCTCGAAGCCAAACGTAATTGGGGCCAGCAGTTTGTCTGGTTGACGGCGTTGCGTAACTGAATCGCACCTATAATCTCGGCTCATTTCCTGTTCCAGGCCGCTGTGGGCCGTCGTTTCTGTCGGCTAACTGCGTGCTGGATCAACCACACGCCTGACCATGCCCACCGCCAAGATTACCTGGACTCTGGTTGACGAGGCTCCTGCCCTCGCGACCCACTCCCTACTTCCAATTATGCAGGCCTTTACGCAAGGCACGGGGGTTGAGATGGAACTTGCCGATATCTCCCTCGCTGGGCGGATTCTCGCCAACTTCCCCGAAGGGCTGCGCGCGGACCAGCGCGTGCCGGATGAGTTGGCCCGCCTGGGTGTACTGGCTAAAAATCCGCGCGCCAATATCGTCAAACTGCCGAATATCAGTGCTTCGATTCCGCAGCTGCAGGCCGCCATTCGCGAGCTGCGTGAGCAAGGTTTTGAGGTGCCGGACTATCCCGAGGAGCCGCAGAATGAAGCAGAACGCAGCCTGCAGGCGCGCTTTGCTGTGGCGCTCGGTTCAGCCGTGAACCCAGTACTGCGCGAGGGCAACTCCGATCGCCGCGCCGCCGCTGCGGTGAAGATGTTCGCCCAGAAGCACCCGCACCGAATGATGAAAGATTGGCCCAAGTCGGGCTCGAAAACGCGCGTTGCTTCTATGAGCAACCAAGATTTCTTTGGCAGCGAGCGCTCGATCACTATGGACTACGCCACCGTGATGCGCATCGAGTTCGTCGCCGCAGACGGCGCGGTTACAGTTTTGAAAGCTAGCGTGCCGCTTCTGGAAGGAGAAGTCTTAGATTCATCCGCCATGAATGTCGCCGCGTTGCGCGTCTTCTACGCCGAACAGATTGCTGCATCCAAACAAGAAGGCACGCTGCTTTCGCTGCACTTGAAGGCCACCATGATGAAGGTCTCGGATCCCATCATGTTCGGCCACTGCGTAGCGGTTTACTTCGCGGCTGCGTTGGAGAAACATGCTGCTGTACTGGCGGAAGTCGGCGCCAACGTCAACTATGGTTTGGCCGACGTCCTCGACAAACTCAAGCGCCTGCCAGCGGCGAAGCAGGCTGAAATCGAGGCCGATATCCAAGCTTGCTACGCTTCCGGCCCTGCGTTGGC
>CALFOT010000038.1 GCA_937919925.1 uncultured bacterium
GCAGCGGCAGCGGGAGCGGCGGGAGCGGCGGGAGCGGCGGGAGCGGCGGCGGGGACCGGCAACAGCGTGGACGGCGCGAATAATCGCCGCTTACTGCGGGAGTTGGAGGGCGTGCCGGCGGAAAAACGCGGGGGCGCATTTCATTGTGCGCTTGTGGTGGCACGCACGGTGGACGGCCAAAGTGAAGTTTTGTTTGGCGTGGAAGGTTCGGTGCGTGGACGTTTGCTCGAGGAGGCCGACGGCACGTTGGGATTTGGCTATGACCCGCTTTTTTGGCACGAGCCCTCGGGCACCACCTTTGCTCGGTTAAGTGGGGATGAAAAAGCGCTCGTAAGTCACCGGGGGGAGGCCATCCGCAAGCTGCGCGCGGTATTGCTGAATGCCTTATGATGTGCGGTCCGTCGGCCTCCGCGGCCCCTATCCAGCAAACTGGAATTGGTAGCCGCGAAAGAGCCCCCCACGCCCCGCAAGCCGCCAAATAACGCAGTCCAGCGCCAAGCCCCGCACGCCGCCAAATCACGCAGCCCCTCGGCAAGTCCAGCACGCAGTCCAGCACGTCAGCATGAGCAAATCCTTCCCTCCGGAACGTATCCGGAACTTCTCGATTATCGCCCACATCGACCACGGCAAGTCCACGCTTGCCGACCGTTTCCTGGAAATTACTGGGGCGGTCAATGCGCGCGATCGTAGGGAGCAGCAGCTTGATTCGATGGATTTGGAGCGCGAGCGTGGCATCACCATTAAGGCGGCTGCTGTTTCGCTGACGCACAAGGTCAATGGCGTGGAGTATTTGCTCAACTTGATTGATACCCCGGGCCACGTGGATTTTGCCTATGAGGTGGAGAAATCGTTGCAAGCCTGTGAAGGTGCGTTGCTGCTGATTGATGCCGCGCAAGGGATTCAAGCGCAGACGGTGGCCAATGCTGGCCTGGCGATGGATCTCAATATGACCATCTTGCCGGTGTTCAATAAAATCGATCTACCGCACGCGCGCCCCGAAGAAATTGTTGAGGAGCTGGAAAACACATTGTTGTTGGAGCGCGAATCGGCTTTGTATTGCTCGGCGAAGACGGGCAAAGGAGTGGAAGAGATTATTGCCGCCATTGTCGAGCGCATCCCGGCTCCAGTGGGCGATCCCACCGCACCTTTGCAGGCCTTAGTTTTTGACGCCAAGTACGACGAGTACCGTGGCATTGTGGTTTACTTGCGGATCATGAACGGCACCTTGCGCAAGGGCGATGTCACGCGCATGCTCGGCGCAGAGGCCGATTATGAAGCGGTTGAAATCGGTAAGTTTATGCCGCAAGCTGTGCCGCACCAAAGTTTGTCGGTTGGCGAGGTGGGTTATTTCATCTCCAACATTCGCAAACTGGAAGACGTCAACGTTGGCGATACGATGACTGTTGCGAAGGGTCAGCGGGCCGCAGCTCTGACCGGTTATTGCGAACCCAAGCCGATGGTGTGGTGTGGTATTTATCCGGTGAGTTCCGGCGATTTCGAGAACCTGCGCGCTGCACTCTTGCAGCTCAAGTTGAACGATAGTTCGATTATTTTCGAGCCGGAAAGTTCCGATGCTCTGGGTTTTGGTTTTCGTTGTGGATTCCTTGGATTGCTGCACATGGAAATCGTGCAGGAGCGGCTGGAACGCGAATCCGGGGTGGATGTGGTGCAGACGGCGCCTTCGGTGCCTTACCAGATCAAGCTCAACGACGGCACTTATAAGGATATTCACTCCCCTGGCTCTTTGCCGGATCCCACTATGTTCAGCGAGATTTTGGAGCCGATGGTGGTCACCCACATCATCATTCCAGCGGAAAACATTGGCGCGTTGATGAGTTTGTGCTCCGAGCGGCGCGGCAAGTTTCTACGCCAGGAACATCTTTCGGCCAACCGCGTAATGATTACTTGGGATTTGCCGCTCGCGGAAATCATTTATGATTTCTACGACAAGTTGAAGTCTGGTACCAAAGGTTACGGCACGATGAACTTCGATGCGCCACGCTTTGTGGCCGCGCGATTGGTGAAGCTGCGCATTTTGGTTTCCGGGGAAGAAGCCGATGCGCTTTCGGTGATTTGCCACACCGATGTTTGTCAGCGGCGGGGCCGCGCGGTGCTCAAAGTTTTGAGCAAAGAGATTCCGCGGCACCAGTTTGAAGTTGCTCTGCAGGCGGCCGTCGGCGGCAAGATCATGGCGCGAGAAAATATTCGCGCGTTATCGAAAAATGTGACTGCCAAGTGTTACGGCGGCGACATCACGCGAAAGCGTAAACTGCTTTCCAAACAGAAGGAAGGCAAGAAGCGCATGAAGAGTATTGGCAACGTCGAAGTGCCGCAAAAGGCCTTCTTGGCGGTGCTGTCCACTGAAGATTAGGCGCAGCGCCCGCGGGGGAAAGTGGAGAGGGTTGCCGTCAACCAAACCCCTCCAGCTGCTAATCTAACCCTGATGAAGCCGACGTTTTTGCGCGCCAGAACTCTAGCCTTGCCATTGTTGCTGGCTTTGGCGGCGATGATTTGGCTGGTGACCCGCGAAACTGAGTCGCCTAATTTCGTAGCACCCGGTGAACCCACAGAAAGTAGCAGCGCCGTCACTGCGGAGCTCGAGGGGGCAGCGGCTGTTGCCGCCGTGGAGGTGGAGGGCGCGGATGTGGCTCCCCTAAGCCTCAACCGCGAGTTCGCCGCCACTGGACACGAGGTCCATCTGCGGGTTGCTCTGACTACCGTGGAAGATCAACGCGGCTCCCCTCCTCGCCATTGTGAGGGTTGGCCGGTGGTTGCCACCACTTCCTTAGCGCGCACCAATGAAATCACGCGCTACACCGCGTTCACTAATGCCGACGGAGTCGCGGAGTTTTTCTTTCCAACGCAGATGCATCTCAACCGCGTTTTTTGTCTGCCGCCGCTGGAGTCGCATTACGCCGTCACTTCCCATGAGGAGCATGCCGAGCTGGAACGCGGCGAATCTTTTGACGTGTTGTTGCATCTGGGGCCAGCGTTTTCCGCGGCCGGGAAAGTCATCGATTTGGACGGCCAACCGGTCGCGGGAGCGGTGGTCCACGCCGAGAGTTTCGGCCTGGGCTTCGGCTTGATGGATTGGCAACCCGGGCTAGTCACAGCCATGACCGATCCAAATGGAATATTCCAATTCGATCAACTCAGCCTGGGCCTTTGGACCGCCGCAGTCGAGCCACGCAAGTGGCTGATGATCGAACCGGCCTTGCAACAACAAAACGATGGCAACGGCATTCTTTCCTTCTATGAAGAACCCACGTTTGAAAATCCCAAACGCTGGGATTTTGGCACGTTGCAAGTGATGCCGGTGGAGGTCACGCTCCTCACCGTACACGACGGCAATGGACAAGCGGCCAGCGGTTTGTATGGATACATGGAACCGCTGCAGTTCAATGAAGCGCGCCTCATCACCACGCCTTCCAGTGAAAAAATTGCCCCGCCACAACCGCGCGAAATGCTTCAGTTTTTGGCGGCCAGTCCCGTAGCAACCGGCTCGACACAAAGCACGCCCGCTCCATCGCCAAACGTCGGCCGCGGCAACGGCTGGCCCTACGACGACATCTGGTTTCTCACCGATAGCCGCGGCCAAGCGGCACTCGCTTTGCCCGACGGCAGCTGGCGTTTGCATGTCTTCCCGCCACGCAGTTTCAGCACGCGTAAAGAGTTACCCACAATCGACTTCCGCACTGGCTCTGGGCACTTGGAATATCAAATTGTGGAGCGCATCGGAGCCATTCAAGGGCGTTTGGTTGTGGCCAACGGCAGCCCCGCCAAGTATGCCGATTTGTATCTGCACGCCACCAACGCCGACGGCTCGGAAATCGATTTTAGTGCGTTGGCGCGCAAAGATGGATCTTTCGAATTCCCCGCCCTCAAAATGGGCATGACGTTCTCTGTAAGTGCCATTGCGGATGAACGCTACAGTCACTTTATCGCCACGCAATGGCAACTCGAGGCCTCGCTGAGTCAAGAAAAACGCGAGCTCGTCGTCGCTGCTGGACTCGCAACCAGCGTTCGTTTTACTTCCCAAAGCCACGACTTGGATCGCGCACATTTTCGTTTGCGCGCCATCCACTGGTTCCCCAAAGTTGCAACTTCCGCCAGCGACCAAGCGGCCTGGTGGGGCCTCGCGCAAAACCGCATTCTCAACCTTACGACCAAGCCGTTAACCTTACCTAGAATGCCAGCGGGTAGTGTGGAATATGCTGTGCTGGCACCAGTGGCAACCGGCACATGGAATGTGGATGGCTCGGCACAAACCACCCTCCGCGCGCACGGCAACCTCACTATCCAAATCGGCGAGCCCGGGCAAACTTTCGCGCTAGAGTTCCCCGATTATCAACAACCTCAGTCTTCCATCGCTGTCCACCATGGAGTGATTTTGGATCAAGTAACTGGCGAGACCATCAGCCAAGCAACGATTTCTCTGTGGGATGTCCACGATGCTAACGCCAGCCGCGAAACCAAGTCCGACGTCACCGGGCGCTTCCACACTGCGTTGCGTAGCGGCGCGCACGCCTTGGCAGTGACCGCCCCCGGTTATGCACCTCGTTCCATCCCGGAACGCTATTATCCAGCCGGCGAGCATGAGCATGAAATCCTGATGGAGCCGCTGCTACGCCCCTTCACGCTCCAGGTGCTCGACCGTGATGGTCTGCCCGTCCCAGCTTGCACGCTCACTTTTCCTGGCATCAGCGGCACCAGCAAAGTGTTTCTTCAAGACTTTGGCTTGCCCACCGAGGTACTGCTGCTCACTACCAAAGACCGCGGACGCGCACACTTGATTGGCGTTCCACCAGGGCCACACGCGCTGCACATCGATTTTTGGGGTGCTGTGTCTTTTGACCTGCGTTTCCTGGCGCCACAACTGGAAGGCCAAACCGTACCGGTGCGCCTGCCGCTGAGCCTCGAAGAGTTACGCCTAGCCGTGCAGAACCCGCGGTAGCAAGCACCGAGCTGATAGAATCTTCGGTTCATGGCCAAGGAGAAGAAGGATAAATCGGCGCACCCTTTCCGCGAGAATATCGAGGTCGTGGTGTTTGCAATCGTAATGGCAATGGGCCTCAAGGTCTTCGCCGTGGAAGCCTACGAGATTCCAACCGGTTCCATGCAGCCCACTTTGATGGGCACGCACCTCATCGACCCTGCCACCAAAATGACCGACGGCGGCCTGCATGACCGGGTTTTGGTCGACAAAATCAGCTACTACTTCCGCGATCCCAAACGCTGGGAAGTGGTGGTGTTCCGCTACCCTTTGCTCACCCACAACAACTACGTCAAGCGCCTGGTGGGAATGCCCGGTGAGCAGCTGCAAATCACTGCTGGGGATATCTACACGCGCCCACTGGGCAGCAACGATGAATTTCAGATCGTGCGCAAGCCGTGGAATGTACAAGAACCCATGTGGAAAAGAGTGGTGCCCGGAGTTGGCGATGATCCCACCAAGTGGGCAAACTGGAACCGCACCGGCGCGTTTGATCATGAGCCAGATGGCACTATCCGGTTTAACGGCCAAGCCACACTGCAATATGCCGTCAGCATTCGCGATCAATATTTGCATGGTTATCCGGATGAGATTTTCTTCCGCATGCCCAACCCACAATCTCGTTCCTCCAAGCGCGTTTCTGATTTGCGGATCGCCTTCGAGCTCGAAGCCAACGAAGCTACCGGCCCCTTTCACGCGGAGTTTATGATGGGCCCTTATCCGGTCAATCTGGAAGCCGCTGCAGACGGCAGCTACCGGCTTGAAATGCCCGATGGAGAGCTATTTGAGGGAGTCATTCCTGATTTGGGCCGCGCCACCAAGTTCGATGTTGCGTTCTGGGATCACACCCTGCGCCTGGCCGTCAATGATCACGAAGTGGTCTACCGCGCGATGGATCTCGAAAGCGGGCGCGAAACCGCCAACAGCATTAGTTTTTTTAGCGCTGCCAAAGGTTGGGGTCTTAGCCCGGTACGCGTGTGGCGTGATGTGCATTATTTAGCACCCCTCAATCACAGCACTCCGCTTTTTGATATTCCAGAGGGCAACTACTTCATGATGGGTGACAATACCCAGAATTCCCTGGATTCTAGGGATTGGACTTCTGAGATCCTAACATTTGACCCGCCGCTGCGTGGCTTGACCACCTTACGCGGAGACCGCATGGATGGCGGAGCAGATGAAAAGTTCAACAACCCGCGCCACAACGCGGAGCGCAACATCATGACTTTCCGCGATGAGTTCGGCGGACTCCACACCTTCACCGATGAAGAATTGCAAGGCGTATCGCGCATTCTGCAAGCCGCGCCGTTGGTGCCACGCAACTATTTACTCGGTCGCGCCCTAGCGGTGTTTCTGCCGGTCCCGCCGTTCGCTCCAGTCACACGCATCGGCTGGGTTCACTAACCCTGCCACTGCTTGCAGCATGACGGAACTCCTCACCACCGCGGGACTGTGTAAGTCCTACAAAAGCCGCAAGGTCGTCGACCAAGTGGCTTTGCATGTTGGAGCGGGTGAAATTGTCGGCCTACTTGGCCCCAATGGCGCCGGGAAAACCACCACCTTCCGCATGTGTATGGGGATGATCAAGCCCGATCAAGGTTCGATTCATTTCAACGGCCAGAATGTCACACGCCTACCGATTTACAAACGTGCGCGCCTCGGGCTAGGCTACTTGGCCCAGGAACCCTCGGTGTTTCGGAAGCTGTCGGTCGAGGATAATTTGTTGGCGGTACTGGAAATCCTGGGTGGCCCGGCAACCGAACGGCGTAACCGCTGCAACGAGCTGTTGGAGGAATTCGGCCTCAGCCATCTGCGCCAAAGCCGCGGCGAGGTCCTTTCCGGCGGCGAACGACGTCGGCTAGAAATCGCCCGCGCCCTGGCCAGCCGCCCCAACCTGATTTTGCTCGATGAGCCATTTAGTGGCGTGGATCCCATCGCGGTGGAAGAAATCCAAAGCATCCTCGCCAAGTTAAAAGACAAAGGCATCGCCATTTTGCTGACCGACCACAATGTCCGCGAAACGCTGCATATCACCGATCGCGCCTACATTTTGGCGCAGGGCAAAGTGCTTGCAGAGGGCTCAGCAACGGCTTTAGTCAACGATGAGCAAGTTCGCAAGGTCTACCTTGGCAAACGCTTCGAATTAGGTTAGAAAAGAGTACCCCCCGTTTCTCCTGAACCTCCGACACCCCCTGGAAAATGAGCGCTCTTAAAGCAGGCTTGGTAGTGGTGCTGTTCACCCCCCCCTTGCTTGGTCAATCCGCCAGCTCATGGGTGGATTTGTACAGCTATGAAGGCCAGCATTCTTTCCAGAAATATGGCGACGGCATCGCTGCAGCCGGCGATGTGGATTGGGATGGTGTAGCGGATTTTATGATCGGCGCACGCGAATCCACTTTTCTCAACGCTGCCATCACCCCAGGCTCCATCACCATGTATTCCGGAGCTACCGGGCTACCGATTTACCGCATCGATGGCACATCCCATACCAGTGCTCTGGGCACGGTCATGTGTACTCTAGGCGATATCAACGGCGATGGTGCGGCGGATTTTATCGCCGGCGATCCGATGTACAGCATCGGCAGTTATACCTTTGAAGGAGCCTTCTGGGTTTACTCGGGAAGCGATGGCAGTGTGATTTTTTGGGACACCGGCACGCCTTCTAGTTTCTTTGGCAATGCACTCGCGCTGCTGGATGATCTCGATGCCGATGGTCTGCCAGAGTTCGCCGTGGGAGCACCAAACGAAGGCAGCGGCATGGTGCACGTTTATTCCCCTGGCAAACAAAAAAAGATCCGAAGCTTTGCGGCTCCCGATCCCAACGCCAACTTCGGCGTTGCTCTTGCTTCCATTGGCGATTTAAATAACGACGGCCACCAAGATTTGATTGTTGGTGCCAACCGCTACGATGGCCCCGGCGGCAACGATATCGGTGCGGCTTATCTCATCTCTAGTCGCGATGGCAGCGTCCTTCATCGTTTTGATGGCTGGGATTCGCTCAACGAATTTGGCAAAGTCGTGGCTTCAATTGGCGATTTAGATGGCGATGGCTGCGATGACGTGATGGTCAGTGCACCCCACGGGCGCCTAGGCTTATCCCTCTCCGTTGGCATCGTAGAGGTCTATTCCAGCGTTTCGCACGCACTGATTTACAACCTGACTGGCAACAATCCAAACGAAACCTTTGGCGCCAGCTTGGTCAACCTAGGGGATCAAAATGGCGACGCTAGCGATGATTTCCTGATTGGCGTACCGTACCGCAACACCAACGGCATTCCGGGAGTGGCCGTGCTCTATTCCGGCGCCAGCGGCTTGGTGATGAACAAATTCGGTACCGGCCTCCACCTTGGCTTCGGTCATCATCTAGCCAACCTTGGCGATTTAGATGGTGACGGTTATGCAGATATCGGCATCAGCTCCGCCGAATCTTTGAGTCTTTTTCAAGGCTCGGCGTCGATTTATGGTTCACGCAAATACTTGAGCGCCACGCACGACTCGGTTTCTGCTGCCGCCGGTGGGCCCGTCGATTTCTTGATGGATTTCGATCGCATTCAGCGTGGCTTTTCCTATCGCCTGCTGGCCTCCTCGCACGGCACAGGTCCCTCTATCATCAATGGATTAGAAGTACCGCTCGGCTGGGATTTCCTGCTCAACCTTACTTCCTTGGGCAGTTTCCCGGGCTTTGTTGCCAACGGTGATGGTGTACTGGATGGTGACGGCAACGGTATCTGCAACTTAGTTTTCCCCGCATTGGTGTTAAGCCCCTACGCAGGGCAGAACCTCTATTTTGCCGCCATTGCCGGCAGTTCCTTGTTGGCGCCAACGTTGAGTAGTGAAGCCGTCGCTTTGACGATTACTCCCTAATCTGTGCATTAATCTACTGATTCGTCGGATTTAGCTCCATTGCTGCTCCAACCTCGGTACAATATCGCCGAAAATCAGCCATTGGAGGCCCTTTTGAACATCATTACGTTTGTAAAACGCGTTCCGTCAACCACCGCAAATGTGGTCATCACGGAAAACCAGCTCAACCCGGAAGGGGTCGAGTTTGTGCTCAATCCCTACGACGAATACGCCGTCGAGGAAGCTCTCGCCATCAAAGAAGCCGCCGGTGAGGGCTCCGTCACCGCAATCAGCTTGGGTGCTGGTGAAGCGCAAAAAGAACTGCGCACGGTGTTGGCAATGGGCGCCGACGCCGCGGTTTTGCTGGCCTCGCCACTCGCTCCTGCCGCCGATGGCGCCACCACTGCGCGGGCACTTGCCGCAGCGGTGAAGGGGCGCGAGTTTGATTTGCTCTTGTTCGGCAAGCAGGCCGTAGACCGTGATCAACATGGCGTCGGCCCCGCCGTTGCTACGCTGCTCGGTGTGCCGTGCATTACCGAAGTGGTGAAACTCAGCGTGGCAGATGGCAAAGTGATTGCCGAACGCGAAGTCGAAGGTGCACGTGAAACCATCGAAGCCAGCCTCCCGTGTGCGATTACCTGCCAGAAAGGTTTGAACACGCCCCGCTTCGCCAGCTTGCGCGGCATCATGGCTGCGAAGAAAAAGCCGATGGAAGTGATCGACGTCGACTTGGGTACCGCCGCCGTGGAAGTGGTTGCCATGAACATGCCTCCCGCACGTCCCGCCGGCCGCATTCTCGGCGAAGGCGCTGCTGCGGTCCCCGAACTGGTTGCCGCCTTGCGCAACGAATCCAAAGTCCTGTAGGAACTCAGAAACATGTCGAACATCCTCGTCGTTTTGGAAAGCCGTGATGGCTCTTTGCGTAGTGCCAGCTTGGAAGCTGTCGGCGCCGCGCGTTTGATTGCTGAAGTTTCTGGCGCTAGCGTGCTGGCGTTGGCCACGGAAACGTGTGAGCTCGATGCGGGCGTATTGGGTGCCGCTGGTGCCGATTTGGTGCTGATGGCCAAGACCTCTGGGCACAGTGCCGAGGGTGCTGCCGCCACCGTCGCGCGGGTTGCCAAAGAGCATCAAGCCAGCGTGGTGCTGCTGGCTGCAACGGTGCGTGGGCGTGATCTCACTGGCCGCATCGCCGCACTGTTGGAAACTGGTTTTGCTGCCGATTGCACTGCACTCGATGCTGCCGCCATGACTTTCACCCGCCCGATTCTTGGCGGCAAAGCTTTCACCACGGTGAAAATCAACGGCCCGGTCGCAGTAGCCAGCCTGCGCGCAAACTTCTTCGCTGCGGCCGGTCGTGAGGCCAATGCCGAAGTACAAGAAGTCGTAGCCGAAGCCGGTCTCAGCAGAGTGACCGCCATCAACGCCCAAAGCGGCGGACGTCCGGATGTCTCCGAGGCCACCCGCGTGATTTCCGGCGGGCGCGGCATGGGTGATGCCGCAAACTGGAATCTACTCGAAGCGGTTGCCGACGCCATCCCTGGCTGCGCCCTGGGTGCATCGCGCGCGGTCGTCGATTCCGGTTGGCGCCCCCACAGCGAACAAGTTGGCCAAACCGGTAAGACCGTGGCGCCCGAGCTGTACATTGCTGCCGGCATCAGTGGCGCAATCCAACATCTGGCGGGCATGAATTGCTCGAAGGTCATCGTGGCGATCAACAAAGATGCCGATGCACCGATCTTCAAGCATGCCACGTACGGCATTGTTGGCGATGCACTCGAAGTGCTGCCTGCGCTCGCCGCCGAGCTCCAGAAACTCAATCTCTAAGATTAAGATTCTTCATAACGCGTCTCGTCTCTGTGCAAAACAAGCGCAGTCGAGGCGCGTTTTGCTTTGGGAATTGCCGGCCACAAATTCGCTGGATCGCTCACCCCATCTTGACCATACGCTAGTTCAAATGCCGCTTTGTGAGCGGCTGGCACCACTTTGTGCAAGGGGTTCCAAAAACGTAGGAGGTCGTCGGCGCGCGCAGCAGAGGTAATGTTGCGGCTGAAAATTTTACTTTTTGCCGGATCCAGCCAGCGATGGAAGGGCGCAGTGGTTTCCACCAGCACATTGCGCGGCGCCAGACCGCGATGCCAAAAGTTGACTTGATGCATACGTGAAATACTTTGGCCGAATGCGCCCCAGATTTTTGGCGCAGGCATTTCTCCGCGTTGGAGCATTTGCTGGAGATTGCTGCCAGCGCTGGCTTTGGTCAACAAATGGCATTCCACCACAAAACCACACGTATTGCGCAGCACACATGCGCGGAGGCCTTCGACTACCGGCACGCCGGCCAACTTTAGATACTCAAGATTGTGGAGTTCGCGGACGGCCTTCGCTGGCCCCAATAAAGTGCCGCGCAACATCCCCCGCCGACGATCTTTGGCGGTGGGAAAGCGATAACTCTTGCGCACCACCTCCAAGCCTTCTGCATCGCACAGTTTCTCCACGCAAACCGTGCGGCTGTGCGCCAAAATAGCGAGCACGCGCCATGATTCTGGAAACGCGCAGTTGCAACTCACGCCGCGAACTCCAGCAGCACCCACACTTGTTCGCTAAACCCGCGGCAAATGTAGTGGCGCGCGCGTTCTTCAAAACCTGCTGCTTGGATTTCACGCGCAAACTGTGCGGCAGCAATCGGAAAGCGTCCGCGGAACTTGCCGCGCAGACGATTACGCCAAGCTTGGAAGCATGCCTGATCAAAATAGCTTAAGACTACCCAGCGTTTGGAAACGCGTGCCAATTCTCCGAGCACGGCCTGGCGCTCGTCGCTGGTTTCAAAATGATGCAACAAACGCGAGCACAAAATCAAATCGGCGGCGTTGTTGACCAAAGGCAGCGCGTGCGCCGAAGCTTGGAGTTGGCAAGTGCAGGGCGCGGCCGTCAACATCTCGAACGCCGCATCCACACTGAGCAGTTGCGTGCAATGGCTTTCTAACACCGAGCGAAAACGCCCGGTGCCACAGGGTAAATCAAGCGCCCAATCCAAACGCGGTGACTGCTGTATTTGCCGGCACCGCTGCACCAAACCATCCACCAACGCCAACTCTTTGGCATGGGTGCGACGTGCGCGCGCGGAACGAGTCCAGCGGTCGTCGCGATAATGAGCAGCCCGCGCCGTCGATTCGTATTCCTGGCGTAACTGCTCGGGGCGGCTCAAAGGAAACAGTCTCCGCAGTCTTCGCCGCCGCGCAGCAGGTCTTGTAAAGGTTCTGCCGACGCCACCAGCTCTTCCAGGTAATGATTCACCGGGTTGTAGAGGCAAGTCACCTGCTTACATTCCACGCTCGCATTGAATTCACGCAGCAGTTTGGTGGTGCCGGCAACGGCTGCGGGGAGTTGCTGATGAGCAGCATCGTTGGTGGACGCCCACGCATCCAGCTTGCCCACGCGGCCTTTCTCCACGCCACGATGTGCGGGGCAGTTGTACACACCAAGCGGGCTCAACACTTGACGCAAAGCTTGCATATGGCAAAGTTGCGGCTGCGCGGTGTAATCCTTCCAAGTGCCATCCAAAAATACGCGCAAATTGATGCTCTCTACCACTTTGAAATACGCCTCTTCATGTTGTTTGGCAGCCTCCAATCCGTGGCGCAAACGCATTAACAAATGCTCGCGGTCTTCTGCCGCTTGATTTGGATCCATTACTTCTGCCCCTTCCGCCGCGCGGGTCAAAAACGG
>CALFOT010000039.1 GCA_937919925.1 uncultured bacterium
GCCAAAATCAAAGCAATTCTGGTGGCCGACAACGCCGACGTGGAAGACGGTCAAGCACTGATTGAGATTGAAATTTGAGTGCGTCGCTGACCCCAGAGCAACAGCTTCTGCTGGCGGAATTGAAGCTGTACAAGGCCGCCGATGTAACAGAAGAGCGGCATCGGATGGATATGGTGGCTTTGGTTACGGACCATCAAGATTGGTGGCACCGCGCCACTTTGCCCGGCCATATCACGGCGAGCGCGTTTGTCGTTTCTCCCGATTTCAAGCAGTTGCTGCTGCACTTCCATCGCAAGCTCTGCCGCTGGTTGCAGTTTGGCGGACACGATGATGGCGAACAACATCCAGCCAAAGCCGTGTTGCGTGAGTTGGTCGAAGAAAGTGGCTTGCAACAGTTCGATTTCTTCGGCGCACCCACTTTTTTCGACCTCGATGTGCATGCCATTCCACCATCAAAGCAGCAAGTGCAGCATCTGCATTTTGATGTGCGCTACTTATTTGTGGCGGATCCACTGCAAGTCTTAAAACCCGCCACTGGGGAATCCGATTTATTACGCTGGATGAGCATTGCAGAGGCTAGTGAAGCTCTCGGCGAAGAAGCTGCACAGCGTGTGTGCCACAAATTACTTGAGTTAGGTGCTGCCCGTTGATGTGTGAAACGCGCGGCAACCGCAGGGCAACCGCTAGCAGCCGCGCATCATTCACCGCCGGAAATCTCGACCTCAAAACGAAGCTGCTGGCATATCCGCTTCCAAGTAGCCGCTGAAGAATACTCGGCGCAGGACCTTGGTAGCAGGTTCGGCTTTGTAGTTGATCCACAACTCGCGTTCTCCAGGAATCGAAACGCCAGTTTGCCAGCGCAAAGGCAAAGATAATTCACTTAAGGGCGAGTCAAAAATAATCAGACGCTCGCGTTCATGACGGCTTTCCAGCCACACACGATCCTTCGGAGTGGTGGCAATTTTTTCCCCTTCGAGAGAGAGAAACCACATATCGGTTAGGACAAAGCGTTGACCAGCCCGCACCTTCAAGAGCAGAGAATCGGTGTTATCGTCAATCTTGATGTTTTCCCAAACCGGCTGTTGTACCCACTGATTGACTACCGTAGGTGCACGCTGTTGAGTTTCCGCCGGCGAGGTGAGGGCAATGAGAGTGGCTGCGGCAAGTGCCACCAGCAGAAGCAGTGATGGAGAAGTGGGTTTCATGATGATGAACAAAGTGAGTAGAGAGGCCAGCGATGATAACCTGTATGCGCATGAAGAAGGTACTGGTACTGAATCTAGTTGGGCTGAACCGTGCCTTACTCGAATCCGGCGCGATGCCGGCGGTACAGGCATACGCACAGCAGCAGCGCTTGCTGGAAGTTGTGCCGCCACTGCCCGCAGTCACTTGTACTGCCCAAGCCGATATGCTGATGGGCTGTAACGCCAGTCAGCATGGCGGCGTTGCCAACGGCTGGTACTTCCGTGAACTGAGTGAGGTTTGGCTGTGGCGTCAATCGGTCCACTTGATTGATGGCAAAGGAACCTTGGAATCCGTTTTGCAACGCTGGAAGCGAAGTTACCCCGATTCCACCACCGCGCAAATTTTCTGGTGGTGGAACCTGCCCGGTCACGCCGATTGGTGTCTCACCCCGCGTCCAACCTATTACGCCGACGGCCGCAAAGGTCAAGATACGCACAGCGCGCCGGCCTCGTTACGTTTGCAACTGCAAAAAAAGCTCGGCGACTTCCCCCTGTTCCGTTTCTGGGGGCCAGGCGCCAATATCGCTAGCACCCGCTGGATTGCAGAAGCCGTGTGTTACACCATGCGTACTTTGCAAGCGGGTTTGGTGCTCGGCTACTTGCCGCACTTGGATTATGACTTACAGCGTTATGGCCCAAACTCCACCCAGGCACGCACCGCTGCAGCGGAACTCGACAAAGAGGTTGCGCGGCTCCTGCAAGAAGCGCAGCTGCTCGGTTACCAAGTGATCCTGCTGAGCGAGTATGGAATCGAAGAAGTGCACACGGCGGTGTTCCCCAATCGCGCCTTGCGTGATACTGGCTTGCTCGCGGTGCACCCCGCCCGCAATGGCGCCCTGCTCGATCCAGGCAACTCGCGCGCTTTTGCCGTTTGCGACCATCAAGTCGCTCATGTGTATGTACACGACCCCGCCGATCTTGCTCAGGTTAGAGAAATTCTCCGCGCGCTGCCGGGCGTAGAAACCATTTATGCCAGCGAAGACTTGGCGGGCGTCGGCCTCGATCACGAGCGCAGCGGCGAACTGGTCATGGTGGCGGCTGCAGGTTATTGGTTCGCCTACCCCTATTGGACAGGCACTGATAAGGAGCCCGATTTCGCACGCACGGTGGATATTCACCGTAAACCTGGTTACGACCCATGCGAGTTACTCTTCGATCCCGCTATTTCGTTTCTCAAAACGCGGCTAGCTTGCAAACTACTCGGCAAAAAGCTCGGTCAGCGCACCGTGATGAATGTCATCCCCACCGATACTTCTTTGGTACGAGGATCCCACGGGCGACCGCCGTCGTCCACAGCTCAGGCGCCGGTGTGGATTGGCCCGGCGGAACTTGCGCCGCACCCCACAAAAACAGCCGCGGCCGACGTATTCCTACGTCTGGCCGCGGCTGATGAGTAGCGCTTGAAGTTAGGCCATGCGCTCAGCGAACGTTTTCGTTAGTGCCAACGCGCAAAGCTGTTGTCACGCTTGGCGCCGAGGTCGAAGACCCACTGACCACCAACGGTAAAGAACTTCTCGATATTGAAGCCTGGATTGGTGTGTGTCACAAAAAGCGTAAAGCGATTGTTTTCATTCACACTGTAGGTCAGGAAACCCGAGTGGTAAGAGCCATCGAGATCAATGGTGCTCAAGCCAAGTACATCGTAATGCGAAAGCAATGCACCGGCGGACCAGTTCGCATTGTAAACCAATTCGTACATCATCCATTCCCCGCGGGCCTTATCGGAGGCCAAGACATTGGGCGCACTGCGGTATTCCGAATCATTGATCCACAGTTCCAACGATAGTTCATGCGACATGGTGGAATCTGGCACCGCCCACAAGAAGCCACCATCAAAACCATGCATGGTATTGCGTGCATCAAGGCGCTCCACGGAGCCACCGCCGAGATCGGTAAAGATGGGCTGTTCGGGGGCATAGTAAGCACTTGCGCCAATCCGCCCAGACATACCACTACCGAAATTCAGCTGCAAGGAAGCACGCCCGGTGCCCGCCCAGTTGGAGAAGCCACGCCGCCCAACCGCAAGAGCGCTGGTATCGATGAGCCCATTGCCGAAGGCGTCAACATCTTGGCCTTCCACGTCGCCGGCTAGACCGGCCGACCAACGGAAGTAACCATCTTGAATCGGCATGCCGTGGTGGATTTCTGCGCCAGTCATAACAAGGTTGCCACCAAAGAAAGAGCGGCGCACGCCATCCAGCGAAGGCGCGGCGAATTCATTTGCCATCACCGTGTTGAAGGCGCCGAGGTCTGCAAGGTATTTGCCAACTTGGGCATCCACGCGGCCCGGCATCCAGTCGCCGCCGAAATCTTCAATCCATGCGCCAGCTTCGCGCAGAATGAAATCCGCGCCGTCGCCGCCATCTGCCAAATCAAGAGTAGCGAAGGCATGGCCGGTGCCATAAATCGGGCTGGCGAAATTGAGCTGCGCACTGCGCACCCGCAAATCGTTAAATTCTTCGATGGAACCTTTCTTCTCGGTAAACTCGGCAAAGAGATCAACCGTCATACCCAAGGACATATCGCGGATAAAGCGGCCTGTAGGAGAATCCCACTCGGGGCCGTCTTGGGCCAACCAAGCTGCCAGTGCTTCGGCTTCGATATCTGCAGCCACCGGCTGTTGGTTGAGCGGCACTTCCACAATCACCGCCTCTTGCACCGCCTCAGGAGGCCCCTCTACAGAGGGAGTTACGGGCTCCTGAAAAGGGGCCATAGTGGAAAAGAGTAAGAGTTGGGCGACGAGTAGCATGATGGTGAGCTTCCGGAAAGCTGCTCGGTAGGATACCCATTCGCAGGTAAAATCCCAAGTTTCCGTGCATTTTTGGCTACTTTGTGGGGGCCTGAAACGACCCCCATTCGCCTATTCTGGATACAATGAAAAACCACAGGAGTGGCAGCATGTCTGAACAAACGGATCTCCCAGTCTACGGTTCCACCCCGGCAACCAATCCCACGGAACATACGGTGCCTGCCAAGGTCACTGTGCCCGCGCTGATGGCACGCAAGGGCACGGCA
Source organism: uncultured bacterium (assembly GCA_937919925.1). Lineage (GTDB taxonomy): Bacteria > Planctomycetota > UBA1135 > UBA1135 > UBA1135. The sequence goes on from CALFOT010000039.1 coordinate 4,260, forward strand.
AAAAAAATCATGTGCCTGACGGCCTACGATTATCCAACCGCGCGTTTAGTGGATGAAGCCGGTTTCGATTTGATTTTGGTGGGTGATTCGATGGCCAATGTGGTGCTTGGCCATGCGAGCACGCTGAAAGTTTCCTTGGATCAAATCATTAGTGCCACGCGCGCGGTCAAGCGTGGTGCCGATCGCCCGTTGGTGGTTGCCGATATGCCGTTTGGTACTTACCACGTATCGCGCGCCGATACTGCCATCAACGCACTGCGGTTGATTCGCGAAGGTGGCGCGCAGGCGGTCAAGCTGGAAGGCGGGCGCAACCGCGCTCATTTGGTACGAGCCTTAGTGGATGCAGATATTCCGGTCATGGGGCACATTGGTTTGCTGCCGCAATCCATCAACTCACGCGGAGGCTATCGGGTGCAGGGTAAAACCGCGGCCGGCGCACGTGGGCTGCTGGAAGATGCACTGGCTCTACAGGATGCCGGCGCCTTCGCAATTGTATTGGAAGGGATTCCCGCCCAAGTGGCGCGCCGTATCAGTGAACGCCTGTTGATTCCCACCATTGGCATTGGTGCAGGAGGCGGTTGCGACGGCCAAATTCTGGTCTTCCACGATGTGGTAGGTCTTTCCTTCGGACCTCCGCCGAAGTTCGTCAAGCGTTATGCAAATGTCGCGGACATCATGCGTAAAGCATTAGGCGAGCTCCTCGTAGACATGCGCAGCGGCGAGTTTCCAGCCGCACTCCACACTTACCAGGTAAGCGAGGAGCTCCCCGAGAACTGGGACTTCGATCTGTAGGGACTAAAATTCTTTTTCTACATTCACCATACGGCCTTCCAAAAAGTGGCCGGTTGCGGCGATTTCGGTAGAAAGAACGACGGTCTCACCGAGGCCATGCACTCCTTGTAGCTTGGCGTGTGCAGAGCGTAGACCACCCAACCACCAGCGTCGGTCACAGATATAGACCAAATCGCCTTCGTCGGCGGCGAGATGGTGCAAACCTTCTGCATCGACCTGCACGGTACCCTCAGGCAAACTGGCATCGATTTCCCAAGTCGCGACCAAAGTAAAACCAGGGCGATCATTGGGTTCGCCGCCTTTGAAAAAGCGCCGCGCATAAGATATTGTCCAGAGCGTGAGACCCTCAAGTTTATTCGCGCTCGGTTTGGTGAGTAGGCTTACCACAATGCCAATGCCAAAGCACGCCACCAAATTGTAGAGGGCTCCGATATAGGTGTACGGTGCTTGGTCACCCTCTGGCAGCGGGATACCGTGCGAAAACAGGCCGATGATTTCCACTGGCCAGGTGCGGCCAATAATAATCAGCAAGACACCACCGGCAAAAGTGGCCACTGCGCCAGCCGAGTTGAAACGCCGCCAAAAAATTCCCAAGAAGATGCACGCCACCAGCGGCGGCGAAATGGTGCTCTGGAAAAAGGCGTGTGCGGTGTAGAGGTCATCAAACTTGGAAAACATCCATGCTGCTGCAACGCCGGTAACCGTGCCCAGTGCCGAAATCATCATCGCCGCCCGCAAGTAGTGTTTATCGTTGAATGATTTGCCGCGCCAATCGGCAATCGGTTTGTAAATATCGTTGATCACAATCGCTGCGCAAGCATTGATGTAAGTATCCACGGACGACATCAGCGCGGCAGTAACGGCAGCAACGAAAAATCCAAAGCCAGCGGTAGAACTGAGCAACTGCGCAACCATCACGAAGACAGTGTCTGGCTCCACCGATTCTGGCAACAAGCCGGGCTCGACATTCACCATGCCACGGCCGATCCAGCCGGCACAACAAACGGCAACTGCGGAAACCGGTAAAGCAAATAACACATTAAAGGCTGCTGCTTTGCGCCCATGATCAACGGAACGACAGGCCATGAAGCGCATAATCAAACCTTGGCTCATAAACAGGAAAGCAATCGAACCGGCAACTGCATCTTGCCAGAAAATCCCCACAAAGTTGAAGCTTGGATCATCATTGAAGGTGGCCAACGGCAATTTAAACTCCGGCGGTAGCGCATGCCAAAAGGCCTCGAAACCACCAAACCAGTGCAATCCAAGCAAGAACAGCATAATTCCAGCAAAAACCAAAATGAACCCTTGCAGCAGATCCGTGAAAATCACGGCAGTTTGGCCGCCAAAAGTAATGTATACACCAGCAACAACCGCCACGACCCAAATAATGTCCATCAAACTCCAACCCAATGCGCCACCCACAATCGGTTGTAAAGTGCGCGCCATCGTCAGAAAACCAATGCCTACATAACCCAGCATGTAAACCAATTGCACAATCGTGGCGAGGGCACGCACAAAAGGGTTGAAGCGCCGTTCAAAGTACTCCGGGATGGAACGCACCTTCATGTAATACACAATTGGCAGCCAACCGAATATAAACAACGGCATGAAGAACCAATCATTCATATAAGCCATCGTTCCGGAAAAACCATTCTCAAACGACTTGGCGCTGTACTTCACAAAGCTGTGACTGCCAACGCCGGTGGCGACAATCGACATAGTGATAAGCCACCACGAAAAGCGTCGGCCACCAAAGAAAAAGTCCGCAGTGGATCGGTTGAACTTGGCAAAGTAAGAGCCAAAACCAAGCACCACCACAAAATACCCGATCAAGATACCCCAAAAAACTGGTGAGCTACCGGCAGCGGCGGCCGCCCGTGAGGCGACATCCGAAGGAGTTTCGGTCGCTTGTTGCAGCAACATCAATGGCAGGTTCATGAAACTACAGGTTGATGGCGGCAAGAGTGCCGAGGCCGTGAATGGCAAAGTACCAGAAGTAGCCGAAAATCAAGACTCCGAGCCAACGGCGATGGGTGCGTCGCTTGAGATCGAGGGCACCACTCTTCAGCACCAGGAAAATCCCAAAGAGGAAAAAGATGCCTCCAACACCATACAAGTAGATGAACGGCAACCATACGCGATCAAAGGGCAAGTCCATGGGCGCAACATCATAGCGGCGCTTGGTAATGCGGTTGTAGTCGGCGAGATGTCCGCATAGAATCAGTTCTGCACTGGCCGTCGGTGTGCACGCCTTCATGAACACTCTCCAACCACCCCGGCCCCCTCTCGCAAGCGCTCTTGGCAGCAAAATCATCGTTCTGGATGGTGCCATGGGTACCCAGCTGCATCAACGCGGCATCGCTTTCAACAGCAGCTTTGAGCTGGCCAACATCGAACAGCCACATTGGGTGCGCGATGTACACCAATCGTTTCTGCACGCGGGTGCCGACGCCATCCTCACCAACACTTTTGGTGCCAATCGTTATCGCCTGGGCCGCCATCACTTGGAAGGGCGCTTGCAAGAATTGCTTGAGGCCGGCGGCAGCTTAGCGCGGGAGTGTGCTGCTGATCGTTCCTGGGTGCTCGGCTCGTTAGGCCCGCTGGGAGTCGAGTTAGAACCGATTGGGCGATTGGGGAAAATGGAAGCCCGCGCGGCCTTTGCCGAAAGTGCGCGTTTTCTCGGCCCATTCGTGGATGGATTTTCGCTCGAAACTTTTGACAACATTGCCGAGTTAGAGCAAGCGATTTTGGGACTACGCGAGGTCAGCGAGCTGCCCATTCTGGCATTCTTAACGATTGGCCAAGATGGCCGCACACAGCATGGTGCAAGTGCGGCCTCAGTGGCGGTGCGTGCCGCAGCAGCAGGCGCTGACATGGTGGGCTTTAATTGCAGCAGTGGGCCGCGGGTGGTGCTGGAAGCCGTACGTCAGGCTGCACCAGAAGTCGACGTACCACTCGGTGCCAAACCCAACGCGGGTATGCCACGACAAGTAGATGGGCGCATTTTTTACCAGAACGATCCCGATTACTTCGCGCGCTTTGCCCGCCGCTTTTTACAAATAGGCGGACAGGTACTGGGAGGCTGTTGCGGCACCACTCCCGAGCACATCAAAGCCATCTCCCGTGCAGCCCGCGCAGGGCGTCAGCACATGCAACACGTGGGTGCGCATCCCCACCAAATCACCCCAAAACCACGCGAAGGTAGTGAAGGCGTCGAGCCCTTGCCTCTCAAACAGCGCTCCGCCTTGGGCAGCGCGCTGGCGAGTGGCCGCACCGTGGTTTGTGTCGAGCTAGTCCCGCCCCGTTCGGTCGACACCACCAAAATCACCCAGGCCGCACGGGCCTTGCATGTTGCTGGTGTGGATGCGGTCAACCTTCCCGATGGACCGCGCGCATCGGCACGTTTATCGAATATGGCAACCGCTATTATTTTGATGCGCGAAACGCGGATTGAACCCTTGCTGCATTTCTGCTGTAGAGATCGCAACCTACTTGGGATGCAATCCGATTTACTCGGCGCCTCCGCACTTGGTTTGCACAACCTACTGGTGATCACGGGGGATCCTCCGTACCAAGGCGACTACCCTGATTTAACCGCAGTGTTCGATGTCGACGCCATTGGTTTATGCAATATTATTGCCAATCTCAATCGCGGTTTAGATCTGGGCGGCAACCCACTCGGCGAGCCCACGGCCTTTTGTTTTGGCGCAGCGTTGAATCACACCGCTTTGGATATGGAACGCGAACTGGAGCGTTTAGTGTGGAAAATCGGTGCCCAGGTGAACTACTTGATCACGCAGCCGGTTTTTGATGCGGCAACGCTGCTCGATTTGCAGCCGCATTTACCAGCCAACACCCCGCCGATTCTCGCTGGCATTTGGCCGCTGCGAAGTTTGCGAAATGCGGAGTTTCTGCATTCTGAAGTGCCTGGTGTGTTCGTGCCAGATTCGGTATTAGAGCGCATGGACAAAGCGGAATCGGCAGGACGCGCTGCTGCAGAAGGTTTAGCCATTGCCAGCGAGACCATCCAGGCCTTACACGGCAAGGTGGCTGGTTTTCAAGTGGCTGCACCTTTTAACAAGGTTGAGCCAGCCGTAGTTCTCACTGAGCTGATTCGCGCAAACGATTAATCAAGCGCGGCAGGGCGGTGACGTGTGGCACCACAAAATCGATGTCCTGTGCGCGCGGCCCTACCGATTCCAATACCCAATCAGGAGTATGAGGCAAGTGCATGATGCCGATACCGCGCGGTGCTGCCGGATGGCCCGCAGCACGCATAGCCAAAGGTAGTGCAAGATCGAGAGACAGCACATCGCCAACCACTAAATCCGGCTTTTCACGTTCGATAATCTTGCGGTACTGAGGACGGTCGACATGAACTTCGCGGCCACCAAAATCCATCACCTGATGGGTATCACCTAACCATTGCTTACCGGCGCGGCCGTACACCCGCAGCGGCACTGCGCCAGGTTCGGTGCTGGCAGCATCGGCAACGCTGAAGCCATGATGCGCGAACCAGCCAACAATTTTCTCTGCCGGAGCATTGGTGGCAAAGACCACATGGACATCATTGCTGCACAACCATTGCAAAACGCGCTCCGCACCTTCGGTTAAATCGTGCTCGACTGCGACACGAAAACGCGCGCAGGTATCGTGATAACAGTAGTCAAGAAACTCAAGCACCGAACCAAAATCACGCAACACAGCTTCCTTTAAACTGCCACTAGCCTGGCACGGAGCGGTATCAATGTACTGCCCAATCGAAGTGGGTACGGCGAAATAATCTTCATCCACATAGGAACTCAAACGACCATCGATTTTCCAGCCGTGTTGATCTGGGGTGGCCAGCACTGCAGCACGAAAACCATCATATGCGCCTTGCAGGGCTTCGGGAGTGACGCCGCTCAAACGGGCCAGTTCATCGCGAACCGTGGTGTGTACTGCTTGCAGCTCACGCCAAGGATTTGTCCAGACACCATCGAAGTCGGTTAAAAAAGCTAAGGGGCTCGCCATGAGCCCCTTAGCCTAGTGTCCGCGCGAGCGGACGGGAAGCCGCTTTTAAGAAAGCTAATTATTCCACGGAGGGTGCCACAGTCTTAGACAAGACAGCAACGCCAGATCCCATCAAGGTATCGAAACCCGGTCCACCCAATAGGGTGCCTTCTTCATCGATTAAAGCGTAAGTGAAAAACAAAATCGCGCCATCGTCAGCAGTGATTTGTACATTATCCAAACGTCCCACACTATCGTTGCTGAGGGTGAAAACATTACCCGTGCCAGCCGAGTAGGTGTGCTGCACCAAACTATCGAATGGACGAATCATTTGCCCAGAAAGAACCGCACCAGCGGCATCTAGAGCCATGTCAATCCAGCGTTTTTTACCCTGGCCGTTCGTGCCTTGGCCGGCCCAAGAGCCTTCGAGTGAGGCCGTTTGAAACTGGCCGGATCCGATGCTGCGCTTCAGTTCGAAAGAGCCTTCGACCAGCGTTGCAGCAGCATCAAGATGGCTGAACTCGCCGGTTAGGATGGTCATGGAGTCATCCATTTGAGCGGTGAAGGCCAAATTATTGGTCACCAGTACAGAAGCAAGGTTTGCGGTCAGGACACCCGCAACAGTGAACTCGAGGGAACTTGTATCAATCGAAGTCCACTGGTTACCCAAACTATCCGCAGTTTCGATGAGTTCGCCACCCACCACGCGGAAGTAAAAGTTGCGTACATCAAAGACCACGCTGTTGGGAACGAGCTGGCCGTACCAGTCGCCCTCAAGATCGGCCATTTCGAAGGTAATCGGTGGCTCTACTGCACCGCCAGCGCCGCCAGAAACGCTAATCCCGCCAGGGGCAGGGTGCGAACAAGCTACAAATGTACTCAAAGCCAAGATGCTGAAGCACCGGGCAGAGAGGGAAATCAGGTGGAAGGGAATTCTCATTTTCAGCAAAAAATCGACCGTTTCGTAGAGAAATGCATTCTGTGGACCCCAAAACTTCATTTTGGGAGCATTAAGGATGTCATTCCGCGTGAATGATATGCCCTATGATATGCCCTAACTTGTTGTTCTGTCAGATTTTTATTGGAATTCCACGATTTTCTGTTAAAGATGGTGCAAAACCTCCGGTAACCCCTTTTTTTTCCAAAAACTCAGTTTTTTCGCTAGAGTCCAGTATTCCGTTAGAATCAAAGTGTGGAACCTCAGAGAAAAACCAACGTCCCATAAAGAGCGCTGTAGTCCACCTGTTCCCATTTGTTCCCCTTCCCAATCCTGAACATGCTTCGAAGAACCCTAGTTGCCTCCTTGGCTACGGTTGGCGCGTTAGCGCTGACGTCCGCCGCTTACTCTCAATCTGATCTTGAATCGCAAAATCCGGTCACTGCCGCCTTCTCCCAATGGCAACTTGACCACGGCGATGGGTGGCGTTTGACACGCCATACCGATCAACAAACTGGGCAATTTTTATGGGGCAGCAAATTAGATGCTCCATTCACGCCAACCACCGATGCGGATTGGTTTGAGTTGGCGCGTCTCTCTTTCGAGCAGGCTTACGATATCTTTGCCATCAGTAACCAAACCTTGGTGCCGGTACGCGTGAAGTATCTGTCCTTGGAGCAGATTGGCACCACCGACAAAGTGTCGGTCGAGTTCCTGCAGGCCGTCAACGGCATCCCGGTCATCGCTGGTTCCGTACAAGCGCTGTTCACTCCAAAAGGTGAACTGTTGGCATTGGATAGCCTCGGCATTTCTGGCATTGAACGTCTTAGCACTGCTCCTGCAGCGAATGCTTATGCCGCCGCAGATGCTGCCGTGCAAGATTACATCGCGTTGGAACAACGCGAGCCTAGTGAAGTAAGTGATCCCGAGTTGGTCATTCTGAAGTCTGGCGAAGGCAAATTTATGGAGGGCCGTTTGGCTTGGTCGATGGAGTTGCGCAACCGCGAAAATCCTGCCAACCCAGCTGGTCGCACCATTTTCATCGCTGCTGATTCTTCTGCTTTGTCGCTGCTGCAAGAGAGTACTCTGATTCACAATCAGCAAGCCGGCGGCACCGTGCAATCGTATGCAACGCCTGGCACTGCCGCGCATTCGGCCGCCAACCCACCTTCGCTGCACATCATGCCATTCATGAATGTGACTTCAACCGCCGGCAACACCACCACCGACGCCAACGGCAACTTCAGCATTAACGTCGGCAACAACAATCCGCTCAACGTCACGGCGACTTACACCGGTCCTTACTGCCGCGTTCTCAACCAGGCCGGTGCGAACCACAGCACCACCACATCGTTTACGCCAGGCACCCCTGGCACCTTGACCATGAATGCTGGTCAAACCGAGTTTGTGACTTCGGAAGCTTCTTGCTACGACTCCGTGTTGGATGTGCGCGCCTGGATTAAGTCGATTGATCCTAGCGACAACCACGCTGACTTCCAGGTCACCACCAACGCCAACCTCAACGCCACGTGTAATGCCTACTACGATGGCGTTTCCATCAATATGTATCGTGCCGGCGGCGGCTGCAACAATACCGGCTTTAGCACGATTGTCGCTCACGAAGAGGGCCATTGGCTCAACTCTTTGTACGGCAGCGGTAACGGCTCGGATGGTTTCGGCGAAGGCAACGGGGATGTGTACTCCATGTACGTTTACGATGTTGCAGAAGTCGGCACCGGCTTCTTCACTGGCGGCGGCATCATCCGCACCGGCAACAACAACCGCCAGTTCTGTGGCGACAATAACGGTGGCTGCTACGGCGAAGTACACGCTGACGGCGAAGTCCTGATGGGCGCGTTGTGGAAAGTACGCCAACGGCTCAACACTTCGCTCGGCAACTCTGCTGGCGACTTGACTGCTGATACTTTGTTCGTCGCTTGGATGAACGCTTACAACGATGGCCAGATCAAAACGATTATCGAAGAGCACTGGCTGGTGTTGGACGACAACGACGGCAACATTCTGAACGGCACGCCGAACTACGCCGACATTGATGGTGGTTTCCGTCAGCAAGGCTTCCCAGGCGTGGACCTTGCCTTGATTCAAATCGCCCACACTCCTCTTGGCGACAGCCTCAACGAAACCGGCCCCTACGTGGTGAGTGCTGATATCACTAGCCTCGTGAGTGCTGTGATTACTTCCGCAACGGTGCACTACACCGTGAATGGTGGCAACGAGTTGATCGTTCCGATGGCGAACACGGCTGGCAGCATTTGGTCAGGCGGTATCCCAGGACAAGCTTCCCCAGCAAGGCTGACGTACTGGATTACTTCCAATGACTCCCTCAGCAACAGTGAGCGTAATCCACGCGTTGGTGCCTATGAGTTTGTGGTTGGCGTGCGTACGCAGGTTTACTTCAACGATTTTGAGGGTGCTACCGATGAAAACTGGGTGCACGCTCTACTCGCCACCCAAGACGATTGGCAACGCGGCACGCCGGCTGGCAATGCCGGTGATCCTGGCACCGCCTATTCGGGCACCAAAGCTTGGGCCAACGACCTAGGTTTGCCGGGCTGGAACGGCAGCTACGCCGCAAACGTCAACAACTATCTTGAGTCCCCAGCCATCGATTGCACCGGCAAGAGTGGGGTTACATTGCGCTTCGCACGCTACCTTGGTGTGGAAGAAGGCATCTACGATCGCGCCAAAATCTTGGTCAATGGTCAGCTTGTTTGGCAAAACCAAAACAACGGCCACACCTTGGATTCAAACTGGGGCTTTGTGGAGTACGATATTTCTGCGATTGCCGACAACAACCCAGCGGTGAAGGTTCGTTTCACGTTGACCAGCGACGCCGGCCTGGAGTTCGGTGGTTGGACGATTGATGACTTCGAGCTCTACACCTTGGATGCTGTTCCTCCAGGTGGCACCGATGCCATTCTGCTTTCCGGTAACACTTCCGGCAACGCAGGGTCTTCTGTCACCTACACCTTCAGTGGTATGGAAGCAGGTCAACCTTGGAAAATGCTTGGTGGTTTGTCGAACAGCGGCAGCGTCATCTTTGGCCATACCTTTGACATCGGCGCTGGCTTCCGTCAGCTCGGTGGTGGCGTGTCTACCGCTGCAGGTACCGGCAGTATCACTTTCACGATTCCAGCAAACCTTCCTTCGGGAACTGTGGGTTATCTGGAAGTGGGCGCTCAGTCTTCCGGCGGAATCATGGATTCCAACTTGTTTAGTGTGATTGTGAATTAACTCGCATGTTTTTACCTCTACTTCTCGCCTCCCTGCTTCAGCAGGGAGCCGATATCCTCGGTCCCCTACAAGGGACCGAGGTTTCGGCTTCCATACCTAACGAAGATGGTCTCATCGCCATCTATCACTACGGCACCGACACCGCTCTGCGCGATCTGCTGATTCGCAATGGTGAGATGTACGACGACATGGGCGGACTGCTAGCTGGTCGCAAAAACGCCCTCCTTGCTGAGCGTTTTGGCGCGGCAATGACCGTTCTTCCAGCGCTTGCCGTGGATGAAGAATTGTTCACTTTAGTAGAACATCACGACGAAGAGGCCGGCCCCATCGCACTTAGCGGCCGCCAGATTTGGAGCTCCGCTGATGGCCGTGTGCGATTACGTGCGTTGACCAAAGCGCAACTCGCAACCATGGTCGACCCCGGTTTCCGCTGCCATGGTGCTGTGCGTCAGATTGGTAATCGCGCCATCACTCCAGTGCTCGCACAAAGTTTTGGCAGTGGCCAGCTCAACGCTATTTCACCGGATCCCACCATCGCATCTTGGGTGGCGCAAGTTTCGCAAACGAATCTTGCTGCGGATGTTGCCACGATGGAGGCCTTTGGTACGCGCCGCCACCTTGAAGCAGGCGAAGTCGCCGCGCAAAACTGGTTGGTTGCTGAGTTACAAAGCCGTGGCCTAACTACCTCTGTGTACACCTACGATGCAGGGGCTGGCGTGGTGATTGGCGAGAAGCTAGGCATTACAGATCCGAGCAAAATCGTGGTGATTGGCGGGCATTACGATTCCGTCAACTGGCAAGGCAGTGCAGGTTCGCCAGCACCAGGCGCTGACGATGATGCATCCGGCACCGCTGGGGTACTAGAAATCGCGCGCATATTAGGCAGCCAGGATTTTGACTACACCATTCGTTTCTGCGCATTCTCTGGAGAGGAACTCGGGCTGCTGGGCTCCGAAGCTTACGCCGCCCATTTGGATCAGATCAACGCCAACGTAATCGGCATGGTGCAACTCGATATGACCGCTTATCGTGCGCCTGGCGACACACGTTCCGTAGGTTTCATCACCAATGATACGGACACCAATATGAACAACTTCGCGATGGATGTTTATGCCGCGTATGTTCCTGCATTACCGATCACGATCGGTCCTTTGAGTGGTGGCACCAGCGACCACCGCTCGTTCTTCAATCACGGTTTTCCGGCGATTTTCCCGTTCGAGGATTTGGGCTCCTACAGCCCCTACATCCACACCGCGAACGATATCACTGGCACTTCCGCGAATGACTTTGTGCTCGCAGAAATGATTACCGCAGGTGCTTTAGCGACCGTTGCAGAACTCGCCAGGCCACTCTCGATGACCATGACCCACGCGCCTTTGGGCGATACCCAAAATGAAGTGGGGCCCTATTTAGCGATTGCTGATGTCGTCCCGCAAAGTTCCAGCACCGTCACCGGTGTGGAATTGTTTTGGCATTTGGAAGGCACCACCTGGAACACCGTAGCCATGAGCCCCACTGGATCGCAAAATCAGTGGTCCGGGGCGATTCCTGGGCAAGTGAGTCCGGCGCGCGTGGAATATTACCTAGTGGCCACCGACAGCAACAGCCGTCAAGTATGGTTGCCGGACGGCTTCTCCCCTGGCGACCACGTCCACCGTTTTGTAGTGGGCATCTACAACCGCATCGCTTTCGATGACTTCGAGGGCAACACCGATAACGGCTGGACACACGTACTGGTCAACACCCAAGATGATTGGCAACGTGGTACGCCGCAAGGCAATGCCGGTGACCCAGGTGGCGCATTTTCGGGTGCGAAGGCTTGGGCGAATGATTTAGGACTTTCGGGCTGGAATGGCAAGTACGCCTCGAATGTAGAAAACTATTTGGATGCGCGGGCTGCCGACTGCAGTGCTGCCTCTGGTGTGCACCTGCGTTTCGCACGCTGGTTGACCGTCGAAAACGCGACTTTCGATCACGCGCGAATTTACGTCAATGGTCAGCAAGTTTGGCAAAACCCTAGCAACCTTGATTTACTCGATAACAGCTGGAGTATTCAAGATTTGGATATCTCAGCATGGGCGGATCAGAACTCCTCCGTGGTGGTACGCTTCCATCTTGATTCGGATGCTGGCCTAGAATATGGCGGCTGGACCATCGATGATTTTGAGCTCTACACCTTGGAACCCGTCGGCGGTGGCGGTGGCCCGATTCTGGCAGCACCCGGTTCGGTAGCAGCAGGCTCTGCGGTCAGCGTCACTCTTTCGAACGCTGGTGCTAACAGTCCCTGGTGGTTGCTGTACAGCTTGAGGAATAATGGCACCACTATTTCCGGGCTGAACTTTGAAATCGGTGCGCCATGGACTTTGCTTCACAGCGGCAACGCCGATGCTAGCGGCAATGCTTCTTTCACGCAGACGGTGCCTTTAGCGGCCAGCGGCAGAACCATCTACATCGAGGCGGCCACCAACCCTGGCCCGCCTGACACCACCAACATGCTGACGCTGCAAGTTCAGTAATCCACGTCCAGGCCATCCAAACCAAGAATTCATGAAAATCCTCAAAATCACTCTCCATGGGTTCTTGGTTTGGCTGCTCAGCACGGCCGCCGCGGCACAAAATGGCGCGACGGAATTATCGCGCACAGATGACTACGGTTACTACAACGATATTTGGGGTTACACTGCTCCAGATGGCCGTGAATACGCCATCATTGGCACCGACAACGGTACTGCCTTTTACAATGTCACGAATCCGTCGGCGCCTAATCGGGTTGCGTTTATCCCCGGCCCCAATTCGATTTGGCGGGATATGAAAACCTTGGGGGCTTATTGTTACATCGTCACCGAAGGTGGTGGTGGCATGCAAATCGTGAGTTTGGTCAATCCAGATAGCCCTACCTTAGTTAGCAACTACGGCGCGAGTATCTGGAGCCATGCTCACAACATTGCAATCGATACTGCAACCTCGTTGGCGTATGTGGTGGGCGCCGATCCCAACCCCGGCATGGTGGTGCTTGATTTGGCAAACCCTGTGGCGCCGCTGCAGCTTGCGAGCTACAACACTCATGAAGTGCATGATGCACACATTCAAAATGGCCTAGCGCATTTAGCTGAGATTTACGACGGCCACTATCGCATTGTTTCCGTCAGCACCTTGCCAGCTTTCCCTAGCCTTGATTTCGTCACCACGCCTGGCAACTTCACACACAATGTTTGGGCGAACGCGACCGATAGCATCGCAGTCACCACCGATGAAAACACTGGCGGTGGCTTAGCCTTCTACGATATTTCTAACCCATCGAACATTCAGCTGCTTTCCACTTGGAAGAACGATAATGCGCGTGTGCACAACGCTTTCATTAAAGGCAATCGTGCTTTTATGTCTTGGTACTCCTACGGCTTCGCGTGCCTCGATATCAGTAATCCAAGCCAGCCACAACAGATTGCCTCTTTTGATACCAACATCGCTACGGGCCCCGGCTTCGACGGAGCTTGGGGAGTTTACCCCTTCGCTCAATCTGGCCTGGTATACCTCTCCGACCAAGATGGTGGCCTTTTTGTACTGCGCATCGACGCCCCCGATTTCTTGCTCAGTGGCCCAACGCTGCTGACGGTTGGCAACCCTGCTAGCCTGAATATTTCCGGAGCGGCCGCTGGCATCACTTGGTATTTGCTACGGAGTTTCTCCAACGCGGGCAGTCAAATCCATGGCACGCCCTTTGAGCTGGGTACTGGAGCTTCCTTGCTAGCAAGTGGCACCACGGATCTCAACGGTAGTGCTAACCATGGCATTCTGGTTCCGCCGCGCGTGAGTGGGCTGACCATTTTTGTCGAAGCTGCCACGGCGCAAGGTACGTTACGTTCCTCGAACATGCTACGCGTGCAGATTCAGTAACCCCCACCGCGCAGATT
>CALFOT010000040.1 GCA_937919925.1 uncultured bacterium
TGGATGACAAATGCTTCGCAACGCCGGCGACGGCAACTTCTAAATCGAAGGGCTTATGATCCAATTCCAGTTCGCCAGATTCAATACGTGAGAAGTCGAGCACGTCTTCCAACAGTTCCAGGAGCGCGCGGCCCGACGATTGAATGGCGCCGGCGTAATCCTTCTGCACTTGGTCCAGATTGGTGCTGTTGAGCATCTGGGTCATTCCTTTGATGCCATTCAGGGGGGTGCGCATTTCACTACCCACTTTGGCAAGAATCTGATTCTGAATCTGCAGAGTCTGATTGACGCGTAAATCCGACTTGCCGCGTGCTTCGCGCTCTTCTTGCAGCAAACGCTTGGTTTTCTCCAGCTCTTCTTGCGAGCGTCGGTGCTCGGCAATAAATCCGGTTAGCAAGTAAGCCACACCAGCGAGTAGGAGAAGATTTTCAAACAGGTGGTAAATATTGCGACTACGTTGTGGCAGTGCGTCAGGAATCGCGATGCCCAAGTTCGCGAGCTGCCCAAAAATCAGCAAAGAAGTGAGGCTCACTACGGCCCACGCCATGCCGGCACGATAACCGCATAACAATGCGGCGCTCAACGGCAGCATCGTATACCAACCGATGGAAGCAGCTTCGGAACCGCCAGTATGTAAAGTCACAAAAGTCGCAGCCAAAAACAGACCGACGGTGGTCACTTGGCCAATCACTTCGACCGGGCGCCCGCGGCGTAGCATGGCTTGCACACAAATGGCCAGGCCAATAACACCGGTCATGGCTGCTGAGAAGGCGCTGAATCCATCGTCGCGGATATCCAGCACGATGTAAAACATCGCGACCCCAGTCATGGCAATGGCCATGCCAGTCACCACGCGGTATTTGGTAAGACCGATGGTGTATGCACCCCGAGCAGTGAGCGGGGGGTGCAGCAAATCCTTGAAGAAGGCAATCACAGGTGTAGGCGGCTTGAAACCCGTAAAATGGGGGCTCATTGGATTTTTCGGCCAACAGGGTTTTTTCCTTGATGATTTGACTGATTTGTCTGAATTATCTGTCCGGAAGAATCCGATTCAGGGAATTTGCGGGGCGCCGTTAGAATCATCGCCTGCTTTTGCCGCCTCTCCCTCATGGATTCCGCAGCCAAACCCACACCCATTCCGCTTGCCAGGATTGATTTCGCTACTTGGAAAACCCAGGTCGAAAAGGAACTGCGCGGCGCCGATTTTGCGTCGGTGTTGCTGCAAAATAGCTTGGAAGTAGGCCCGATTG
>CALFOT010000041.1 GCA_937919925.1 uncultured bacterium
CCCCAAGCACGATGGAAGGTTGGCGATGCGTAAAGGTAAAGCGGCCACACACCACAAAAGTATAGCCAGAAACGAAAAAAACCCATCAGGGTTCTACCCCTGATGGGTTTGATTAAAGTCCGGCACTGACCTACTTTCGCACAATGCACTATCATCGGCAGCTACTTCTTAACGACCGAGTTCGGAATGGAATCGGGTGGAGCCAGCAGCTTATGGGCACCGGACAATTGAGAAGCAAGAAGTGTAATCTTATTAAATCGAATGCTATTCCTTTTCGAGCCTCGCCGAAGCGAAGGGCGAAAAGGGAACCAAGCCGATCGGGCTATTAGTACGGCTCACCTGAACATGTTGCCATGCTTACAGCTACCGCCTATCAACGTGGTAGTCTCCCACGACCCTAATTGGGACACCTAGTTTTAGAGAGGGCTTCGCGCTTAGATGCTTTCAGCGCTTATCCTTTCCGAAGTTAGCTACCCAGCTATGCCTCTAGCGAAACAACTGGTGCACCAGAGCTTCGTCCTTCCCAATCCTCTCGTACTAGGGAAAGACCTCTTCAAGTGTCCTACAGCCACACCGGATAGGGACCGACCTGTCTCACGACGGTCTGAACCCAGCTCACGTACCGCTTTAATTGGCGAACAGCCAAACCCTTGGGACCTTCTCCAGCCCCAGGATGCGATGAGCCGACATCGAGGTGCCAAACCTCCCCGTCGATATGGACTCTTGGGGGAGATCAGCCTGTTATCCCCGGAGTACCTTTTGTCTGTTAAGCGACGACCCTTCCACTCGGAATTCGCCGGATCACTAGGCCCTGCTTTCACACCTGCTCGACTTATCTGTCTCACAGTTAAGCACCCTTATACCCTTATGCTCTACGGCTGATTGCTAACCAGCCTGAGGGTGCCTTCGGACTCCTCCGTTACTCTTTAGGAGGAGACCGCCCCAGCCAAACTGCCCACCTGAAACTGTTCTTGGCCCTGATTCAAGGTACCAAGTTAGAACACTAGTACAGCAAGGGTGGTATTTCACATTGTGGCTCCACGAACACTAGCGTGCCCGCTTCAAAGCCTCCCACCTATTCTACACATGCTGTACCAGAGCCCAATATCAGGCTACAGTAAAGGTTCACGGGGTCTTTCCGTCCTGGTGCGGCTACGAGGCATCTTCACCTCGACTACAATTTCACCGAGCCCTCTGTTGAGACAATGGGGCAGTCGTTACGCCATTCGTGCGCGTCGGAACTTACCCGACAAGGAACTTCGCTACCTTAGGACCGTCATAGTTACGGCCGCCATTCACTGGGGCTTCAATTCGGAGCTTCGCCGAAGCTAACACCTCCTCTTAACCTTCCAGCATTGGGCAGGCGTCAGACCCTATACTTCGTCTTTAAGACTTTGCAGAGTCCTGTGTTTTAGGTAAACAGTCGCCACCCCCGATTTTCTGTGACCCTAAAAAGCTCATGGAGCAAAGTCCAATCACCATTCAGGGCGCCCCTTATCGCGAACTTACGGGACCAATCTGTCGAGTTCCTTAACAGAGGTTATCTCGAGCGCCTTAGAATTCTCTTCCCATCAACCTGTGTCAGTTTTGGTACGGATACCTTTGATCTCCCTAGATGCTTTTCCTGGAACCCACTCCGATGGCTTCGGCTTAAAGCCTCGGCATCACTCCTGGGCACTGATGCAGCGGATTTTCCTACTGCGGCCCTCAAGCTTACACGTGGACGACTAGCGCCACGACCATCCTCGCGAATCCGTCACACCATTGGTCAAACAATCTCCGGTAGTATGGGAATGTTGACCCATTATCCATCGACTACGCCTTTCGGCCTTGCCTTAGGTTCCGACTAACCCTGGGCGGATTTACCTTCCCCAGGAAACCTTAGATTTTCGGCGACGAAGATTCTCACTTCGTTTATCGTTACTCATTCCGGCATAAGCACTTGTTTTCGCTCCACCATTCGTTCCCGTATGGCTTCAACGCAAAGACAACGCTCCCCTACCACCCTGAAGGATTCCCTCCTTCGGATCCGCAGCTTCGGTACAAGACTTGAGTCCCGTTCATTATTGGCCCAAGATTGCTCGATCAGTGAGCTATTACGCACTCTTTAAATGATGGCTGCTTCTAAGCCAACATCCTGACTGTCTTAGCAATCTCAGATCCTTTATCACACTTAGTCCTGTTTGGGGACCTTAGCTGGCGGTCTGGGCTGTTTCCCTCTTGACGATGAACCTTATCGCCCACCGTCTGACTGCCGGGGTACCACATACAGTATTCGGAGTTTGGCTTCGGTGGATAGGCTGGTGGCCCTCCAATCGAAATCAGTCTCTCTACCCCTGTATGCTATTTTACCCGACGCTAGCCCAAAAGCTATTTCGGGGAGAACGAGCTATCTGCAAGTTCGATTAGCTTTTTACTCCTAACCACAAGTCATCCGAGCTGTTTTCAACCAACACCGGTTCGGGCCTCCACGAGTTGTTACACACGCTTCACCCTGCTCATGGTTAGATCACCTGCTTTCGCGTCTACAACGCCCGACTTGACGCACTATTAGTACTCGCTTTCGCTTCGGCTTCGTGTCGGAAACACTTAACCTTGCCTGACATCGTAAGTCGCCGGATCATTATGCAAAAGGCACGCAGTCAGCCATTCCCCGAAGGGCATAGGCCTCCTACCGCTTGTACGTACATGGTTTCAGGTACTTTTCACTCCCCTAAAAGGGGATCTTTTCAATTTTCCCTTACGGTACTAGTCACTATCGGTCGTTCAGTAGTACTTAGCCTTACGGGGTGGTCCCCGCGAATTCACACCAGGTTTCACGTGTCTGGCGATACTTGGGATACTTTCAGGAGGCATTTACCTTTCGCTTAAGGGGCTATCACCCTCTATGGCTGTCCTTTCCAGAACATTCAACTAGGTAAAATGCTTTGTAACTCCTTGATGAACTGTGGATTCATCCGAAAGTCCCACGACCCCAATGTTGCAACGGCCACACCTTTAACACAACATTGGTTTGGGCTATTCCCCTTTCGCTCGCCGCTACTTAGGGAGTCGAGTTTTCTTTACTTTCCTGTAGGTACTAAGATGTTTCAATTCCCTACGTTACCCACCTCATGGCTATGTATTCACCATGGGTTGACGAAACATTACTTCCGCCGCGTTACCGCATCTCAGAAATCCTCGGGTCACTGCCTGCTTAACGGCTCACCGGGGCTTATCGCAGCTATGCCACGTCTTTCTTCGGCTCTGAACGCCTAATCATCCTCCATGCACGCTTCTCATGCTTGATTCTTTTTATCGCGCTCGATTCAATTCGATTACACTTCTTGCCTAATTTTCAATGAACTGCGTTTCCACATCGGTCTCGTCTGCCACACCCCTGTTTAGAAGGATGGTGGAGGCGACGGGTTTCGAACCCGTGACCTTTGCGTTGCAAACGCAATGCTCTACCAACTGAGCTACACCCCCTGTGGAGACGAACTGGTGGGCCAAAGAGGAGTTGAACCTCTGACCTCCCGCTTATCAGGCGGACGCTCTAACCAACTGAGCTACTGGCCCGTCTCCGGGTGTACCGGAGTTTGATGGAAAAGGAATGACCCTGACGAACATGATGTGATTGTCTGCTATTGAGAGCTCTTTATTTATTTTAGACTCTTGTCTCTCCCCAGTCCGAAGACCGGCTCGATTACGAGTATTTACCAACCGAAGTTGGTTCAGATTATCCTCTGAAAAGGAGGTGGTCCAGCCGCAGGTTCCCCTACGGCTACCTTGTTACGACTTAGTCCCGATCACCGAGCTCGCCGTGGGCGCCAACCCTCTTAAAAGTTAGATTGACGACTTCAGGCGCTCCCAGCTTTCGTGGCTTGACGGGCGGTGTGTACAAGGCTCAGGAACATATTCACCGCAGTGTAGCTGACCTGCGATTACTAGCGATTCCAGCTTCATGGAGGCGAGTTGCAGCCTCCAATCCGAACTAGGAGCAGCTTTGGGGATTAGCTCCCTCTTGCGAGTTGGCAACCCTCTGTACTGCCCATTGTAGCACGTGTGTAGCCCCAGGTATAAGGGCCATGATGACTTGACGTCATCCCCACCTTCCTCCGTGTTAACCACGGCGGTCTTGTTAGAGTCCCCACCATTACGTGCTGGCAACTAACAATAGGGGTTTCGCTCGTTTAGGGACTTAACCCGACATCTCACGACACGAGCTGACGACAGCCATGCAACACCTGTGTATGTTCCACCCCGAAGGGCGTCACTCCTGTTTCCAGGAGCTAATTCACACATGTCAAACCTGGGTAAGGTTCTTCGCGTAGCTTCGAATTAAACCACATGCTCCACCGCTTGTGTGAGCCCCCGTCAATTCCTTTGAGTTTTACGCTTGCGCGCATACTCCCCAGGCGGGGCACTTAACGCGTTAGCTACGCAAGAGAAATCCGAAGATCCCTCAAGCTAGTGCCCATCGTTTACGGCCAGGACTACCGGGGTATCTAATCCCGTTCGCTCCCCTGGCTTTCGTACCTCAGCGTCAGAAACAGCCCAGACAGTCGCTTTCGCCACCGGTGTTCCTCAAGATCTCTACGCATTCCACCGCTCCACCTTGAGTTCCACTGTCCCCTACTGTTCTCGAGCTTACCAGTTTTGGACGCAGTTCCACAGTTAAGCTGTGGGATTTCACATCCAACTTGGCAAGCCGCCTACGTACGCTTTACGCCCAGTAATTCCGAGTAACGCTTGCACCCTCCGTATTACCGCGGCTGCTGGCACGGAGTTAGCCGGTGCTTCTTTACCTGCCTTTGTCAAGATACGGGCTATTAACCCGTAGCATTTCTTAACAGGCGAAAGAGGTTTACGACCCGAAAGCCTTCGTCCCTCACGCGGCGTCGCTCCGTCAGGCTTGCGCCCATTGCGGAAGATTCTCGACTGCAGCCTCCCGTAGGAGTCCGGGCAGTGTCTCAGTCCCGATGTGGGCGATCATCCTCTCAGATCGCCTAGCCGTCATAGCCTTGGTGAGCCTTTACCTCACCAACAAGCTGATAGCGCATGAGCCGCTCTCTAACCAGAAGGTCTCCGAAGAGATCCCTACTTTTATTCAATCTTTCATGTGGAAGATCGAAACTATCAGGTATTAGCCACCGTTTCCAGTGGTTGTTCCAGAGTTAGAGGTACGTTACCCATGTATTACTCACCCTTGCGCCGCTCTACTCAGCGAATCAGTCATCCGAAGAATCCTTCATCATCCTTTCGCGCTCGACTTGCATGCCTAATCCACGCCGCTAGCGTTCACTCTGAGCCAGGATCAAACCCTTCACTTTTGATTGTCGGCCGACCGAAGTCGACCTGGGTTTTCCTGAACTCTCTCAAAACATTCAATTCATTCATGTTCGACAGGATCATCCTATTTTTCAGAGAACGCGAACCGAGGTTCGAGAATCGCTTTTCACGCCTTTTGGACTAGGTCCTGCGTGAATCGCGGCCGAGTATCTTAGCTCTTAAATTACTGCTGTCAACCCCTTGGCAGGGAAAGACTTTAGAAACTTGAGCGAGAGCATGACTGAGGTGCGTATTAGGCAGTTCTCCTCGTCAAGCGGTCGAGTATTCTAGGGAGGAAATTGCCAACGTCAACTACCCCGCAGACTTTATTTTGAAATCTTCATGCCAGCTTCTCATTCCATCCACAAGCGCTCCGGAATCACCTGGACATCTGACGCATGCCAAAGCTTCGATCGGTACCTGCAAAGCGCCGGAATCCCCGCTGCCTGCCTGATGGAACAAGCCGCCCGAAGTATTTCAGACTTCCTACTATCGGCCATCCCTGATGGGGAAAACAGCCAAGTTCTCTTTCTTTGTGGACCAGGCAATAACGGCGCTGACGCGGTTGCAGCCGCCCGTCAACTGCTGTTCCACCCGCGCCTGAAGCCCGCCATTCTCCTTTTGGGCGGTCCTCCTGCCCCACAATCTCTACTTCAATTGCAAGTTCTGGCTTATCAAAATCTTGGTGGCGAGGTGCTGCCCAGTGCGGAAGTTGCCTTCTCCAACAGACTTCCCGCCCCCACCATTCTCGTCGACGCCTTATTCGGAGTGGGTTTGCAGCGCCCGCTGGCTGGAAACTACGCCGAAGTGGTAAACCAGGCCACTGCCCTGAAAATCCCAGTGCTTGCCGTGGACTGTCCCAGTGGCCTCAATTGTGACGACGGCACCGTACTTGGCTGCTGTTTACCGGCCACTTGGACTCTCAGTTTTATCGGCTACAAACGTGGCTTTTTGCACCATGCAGGCCCTGCCCTCTGCGGCGAGGTGCGAGTGGCTGACATTGGGGTACGCTCCGAACTGGCGGAAAGCTGGCTCGCGCTACAGCGCAGAGATGACGATTAAGCGTAGATCGTGACTTTGACCCCGGCGGCAATGAGCTCGAACAACTCCTTGGCATCCGCATTGTGCATGCGAATACACCCGCCAGATTCAAAGGAACCAATCGTTTCTTCGCTATTGGTGCCATGGATGCCGTACTGGCGATCTTCTTCAAATCCCATCCAGCGCTCGCCAAGGGGGTTGTCTGGGTTGGCATAAGGCACCGGGCTACCACCTGCTGGGTAGTAAATCGGCTCCTCCAGAAGCTCCACACCAAAAGTGAAGGCCCCAAGCGGGGTAGGCTTTGCCGCCTTCCCCATAGAAACGGGATAGATGCGAATGGGCACGCCGTCGGCATACAACACCATCAAACGAGACTGGCGCCATGCGCGAAGCTCCAACTTGGCAGTGGGAATTTTCAACGCTTCGTCCGCACGCAAACTGTAATTACTCTTGTGATTAAATTCCGCGATCCAACCGCGTGGGGCGATGAGGCCTTGGTCACGGAACTTGCGGCAAATCTTCCAATAGCTATCCCCACCGGTCACGACATAGTCTGTCGCCGGCAAAAACATCGCCGCGTTGCGTCCAACCAAGTTCACCTGTTTGGTGAGTTCTAGCACTCGCTCCCTTGCATAACCGGCAGCGAGCATGTCGGCAATGACCGTCGTCAGAGAAGCCCCCGCCGTTTGGTAATCGTCGGTGGCAAGGCTGAGTTCCATGAGTGCATCCGTCCACACCATCTTGGCCGTTCCCACGGGTCCGGAAGCCAATGCGGCGCGTAAAGCCTGCAGGCCGCTGCTGGCCCAAGCATTGGCATAACGCTGGAAATCTGGGCCAAATGCATCTGAAGAATGGTTGCTTAAACTCGCCCGGTACACATCGGCGGAGCCGGTGAAAATTCCAGCAAAGCCACGCAGTTCCGTAGACAAGCTGCCATCGTTACGCAGTAGGGCACTCCGTTCCTCCTCCAAGGCTCGATGCCATGCGTCCAGCTTTGCAACAAAGGAGCCTGGCTGGAGTACCAACGCCGACGCCGGCTGGGCCTGCACAGAATCCAGTGTGTGACTGGCTGGAGGGGTGGCCACCGCTCCACTGGCGAAATTCGAGCTGCTCTCGGTAGTGCCTTCACCAGCACGCGAGGCGGACGCTGGCGCTGCACCTCCGGATTCCTCTAAGGGGATATTGACGACAGCGGAGGAATTCGCCGCGGATTCTTGGCCTCCGCAAGAGAGGATCAGAACCGGGATGACAGGAAGAATGAAGGTGCGCAGCATGGCCGCGCCATTTTGCCCCAGTTCGCCCGCAGATTCAAGGAAGTAGCCAAATCAAACTACTGCGCCATTTCATCGGCATAACCCAGTGCGTTCAAATCGATACTGCCATCCCCTATCTGAATGAAGTCAGCACCTTGGGTCGACTGGATCGGTGGATTCGCCCGGTACGCCTGCACCCAATCCAAGCCGGAATCCACGAGATTTTGCAACTCTTGTGGATCTTCCGCTAAGTCATAGGCCTCCACCCAAGTTAGCTCGCCACCAAGGTCCTGGCCAATCATCTTGTAGTGGCCCTGCAAGAAGCCACGCAAAGGTCCGTGTTCAAAGCGAACCACGCGTTCCGGCTGAGGCCTCTGCAAGGGTACTCCAGAGGTTACGGGGTAGTCTTCCATGTCTAAACCCATCGCATAGCAAACAGTGCTAAAAAAATCCGCCCCACTCACCGGAGTGGAAAATGTTCCTGCTTCCACGCTGGGGCCTAACAGCAAGAAGGGCACCCTGACTTCTTCATCGAGCAAAGTACTTCCATGGTGAAACGCTCCATGCTCGCCGAGATGTTCGCCGTGGTCTGACGTAATCAAAACCAAAGTGTTGTCGTCGAGCAAGCCTTGGGTGCGCAGGCCGGTCAAAAACTGATCCACGCCTTCATCCAACTCCAGACACTGCTCTCGGTAAGCTTCTTGTAGCCAGTTCAAATCTGCACTGTAATCTTCTCCTTTGCGCAATCCCGCTTGCATTCTATTGATGCTCAAGTGGAATCTTAAATTGTCACGCCGCACGCGCTCCAAGACAGGGCTCTCAAAACCTGGCCCAAAAGCATCTGCCAAATCCTTACGCGTGACAAAAGGAGAATGTGGGTCGATGTAATTGACGAATAAAAACCATGGTTGCCCTGGTTCGATTTGCATCTCGTCCACCATCGCCAGGGCGTGCGCAGTAGTTTTCGCGGCCGTCGGCAGCGACCAAGTCCAAAACAGTTGAGTAAACCACGAGCGCACCAATTTTTTCGAGTATGAAGCGCCAAAAAATTTCACCAAACTAGATACAGAAAGGCGGTCGCCAATCGAGCCGAGATTGACTATGGGATTGACCAACTGATCGTCATAAACTTCGAAGCCTTGGTCAAAGCCAAAACGCCCACTGATCCGCGCATTGCTAACCAAAGCACCCGTGCGATACCCATAGGTGCGCAAAAATTCAGCCACCGTGAAGTAGCGCTCATCAAGTTGCACGAGACCACGGTGCAAGGTATCCGTTTCCGAGGGCAACATCCCGGTGAATAGCGTGCTGTGACCACCAGGCGTAACATTACAGCCAGCGTAGCCACGCTCAAAATAGGCTGCGTTGCGAGTGTACTCATCCAGCGCCGGGAAGTGCTGCTGTCTTTGCCACGTTTGCCGCAAGGTATCAAAGCGCAACGTATCGAGCACAATCAATAGGACGTTCGGGCGGGCCCGGACTGGGCCATTGGGTTCCGCCAATACAGCCGTCGTTGGAGCATATTGGTGCGTTGCCCCGTGCTCGCGCACTTCCAGCACAGTCGTAAACGAAATCTGCCCAAGCATCAGTAAAGTTAAAATTAAGCCCAGGCGCTGAGGCAGCGGGTGCTTGGCAACAAGACGATTTAAGAGCACCACAACAACGGGATACAACAAGAATAGACAAGCAAAAAAGTAGGCGATGACCCACGCGAAATGTTGCGTAAACGCCAGTTCTGCTGCTTCGGGAAGCAGATGCGGAATCACCGCTCCCAAACATAAACTGAGCCCCATAGCGAGACTAGTCAAGGGCGCCCCACGTATGCCTGCTGGCACCAGGAAGCGCGTGATGGGTTCGACCCCTAACGACAGTAGGGCAAGAAAAACGGCGAAAACAAAGAGCAAGATACTGACCACCACCACGCCAGACTGAGGCCCATCCATACCACGGACCGTGTCTATAAAAATAATGGGGCATAGCCCCAGAAGAAAAAGTAGAAGGCGCTGACGCATGAACAAATGGAACTCGGGGATTGGCATGAAAAGATAGTACCCCAGAACTAGGCGGTTTCCAAAACAATCTTTGAGATTGCGATACTGGCTCGTTGTTCGTTGGGAAGCTCCCAGCTACGGAACTCCAAATTGTTTTCGGCACGCGGCGTATCCACCCAGCGCAATCCGTGCGGTGCTAAAACCTCTTCAGCAATCCACGCGCCATGTTCGGCGATGGCTGCTTGCACTGCGGCATCCCCAGAAAGCACCGCCTCAATACGATCCTGAACTTCTAAGCCGCTCTCTTTGCGTTGGGTTTGCAAGCGATTCATAATCTCTCGCGCAAGGCCTTCGCACAGCAGTTCCGGCGTGAGCTCCGTAACGAGGCCAATCGTGACAAGACCATCTGTTGCCGCTTCCATACCCGCAGCACTTTCGGTTTGCAAAATGATGTCTTCGCCCTCGAGAGTGTAGACGTGGTCCCCCACACTCACTGCCACGCTGGCACCACCTTGCAGGGCAAACACGGTTGCACGATCGAGTGCGCCAATCGCCGCACCAAGTGCTTTCATGTCACTCCCAGCGCGCTTGCCCAAGCGCGGAAAGTTCGGCTTGGCTTTCACCTGCAAAAAGTCTGGTGTACCCTCCACCCACTCGATTTCTTTGACGTTGAGCTCTTCGCGAATCGCGGCTTCATAGGCACGCGGAGAACCACTTAGTTGGTCTTCGTTGGCGATGTGAATCACCATTTTCGACAGCGGTTGACGGACACGGATTTGCACGCGTTCGCGCACCGCGCGACCGAGGCTTGAAGCACGCAGGATGGGAGCCATTGCGGCAGAGAGTGGCTCATCGATGGCGACGGCAATGAGGTCCGCTGGATTGTTCGCATCGGGAAACAATTGCAAGTGAATACTTTCTGTGCTGCCAGTGAGTTCCTGCCACAGCGCATCCGTCAAGAACGGAATGATGGGAGCAGCCAAACGCAGAGTGGTGTGCAACACCTCGTAGAGGGTTGCGAAGGCAGCAGCTTGGCTGGCAACACCTTCCGCACCCCAGAAACGGCGCCGCGAACGGCGGATGTACCAGTTCGACAATTCATCCACGATGAAAGTCTCAAGAGCCCGCATAGCATTGGCTGGCTGAAGAGATTCCCAAGCGACCACGTTGTCGGCGGCCACGCTGGCAACCTGCGAAAGAATCCAGCGGTCCAATGGTTCGCGTTGTTGGCGCGGCGGACGTGGAGCGCGCACATCCCAGTCTTCTGTGCGCGCATAAAGCGCAAAGAAATCGTAACTGGCTGCCAAAGTTCCAAGCACCCGGCGACGCACTTCAGCAATGCCTTTGTCATCGTAACGCCGTGACAAATGTGCCGCACCACCAGCCAGTAACCCCCAACGGATGGCGTCGGCGCCGTGTTCTTCAATGGCCTCCGCCGGGCGCACAATGTTGCCCAAACGCTTCGACATTTTCACGCCGTTCTTATCCAATAGCAAACCGCCAACCAGACAGCTTGCATAGGCGCCACCAGGCTTCAAGCGAGGCAGATTTTCACCCCACAGTTTGCCGCTCTCCCACAAGGATGCATCGTATTGGGTGAGAAAAGTGGCAATCGCGTGCAAGCTGTAAAACCAGCCGCGCGTTTGATCCAAGCCCTCGCAAATGAAGTTTGCCGGAAATTGCTCCGCCACACGTTCGCGATTTTCAAACGGCCAATGATGTTGGGCGAGCGGCATGGCACCACTATCAAACCAACAATCAATCACTTGCGGCACGCGGCGCATGATGCCGGTTTTACCCGGCGTTGGGGTGGGGAAACAGATCTCATCCACCACCGGGCGATGCGGATCAAAGTTCTCACCTAAATCTCCGGCGTAAAGGGCAAGCTGGGCGAAGGATTCCACACAGATCCAATCCTCAGGATCCTCTTGGTTGACCCAAACCGGCAAGGGAGTACCCCAGAAGCGATCGCGCGATAACGCCCAATCAATATTGTTCTCCAGCCATTCCCCAAAACGACCCGCACCGATTTCTGCGGGCGCCCAACGAATCTTCTTGTTACCCGCAACCATCTTGTCTTTGAAGGCGGTGGTGCGCAGGAACCAAGCGGGCGACGGGTAATAAATCAACGGCGTTTCGCAGCGCCAGCAATGCGGGTAACTGTGGCGATACTGACTGATTTTCAGCAAGCGGCCGCGCTCTTTTAAATCGCGCGCGAGCGGTTTGTTGGCGTCGCGGAAAAAAGTGCCCACTGCGACTCCAGCCACCTCAGCAAGCAAACGCGCTTCATCGCCAAATGCCAACACGGCACGCAAGCCATCACGCTGAGCAATGCGGAAATCGTCAGCGCCATAAGGGGCCATGTGCACCATACCAGTGCCCTCTTCATCACTGACAAAATCATCCACCACCACCATGTGATGATGAGTTCCTTCGTGCACCACGCGCCCGCCTTGCCAAGTAAAGAGTGGCGTGTAGCACAAGCCACCCAGCTCACTTCCCTTCACGCTGCCAACGACTTCCCAGCTGCCATCGCCAAAAACTGCCGCAGCTTTGGATTCGAGCAGGATATAACGCTTGCCGTCATGGGCAATGATGGCATATTCAAAATCTGGGTGGACACATACACCCATATTCGATGGCAAGGTCCAGGGTGTCGTGGTCCAAGCCACTAAGGCAGCGCCTGCGAGCGCGCCTGGTGCAGCGATGAGTGGGAAGCTGATCCAAACAGAAGGATCGTCAATATCGAGATACCCTTGCCCCACTTCATGGCTCGACAAACCCGTGCCGCAACGTCCGCACCACGGCAATACCTTGGAACCAAGATAGAGCAAATCATTGGCGGCAAAACGCGCCAGCAAAAACCACACGGACTCGATGTAGTCTTTATCGAAGGTCACATAGGGCTTTTCATAATCGAGCAGATAGCCAATCCGCTTCGACAGCGTTTCCCATTCCTCTTTGTAAGTGAAGACCGAATCCCGACACTTTTGGTTAAAGGGACCCAGGCCGTACTTTTCGATTTCAGGTTTGCCTGAAATCGCAAGCTGCTTCTCAACTTCCAGCTCCACCGGCAAACCATGAGTATCCCAACCGGCTTTGCGCTCGATGCGTTTGCCGCGCATCGTTTGATAACGGCACACGGAATCCTTCAGCGTGCGCGCCAATACATGATGGATGCCCGGGCGGCCGTTGGCGGTCGGCGGGCCTTCGTAAAACACAAAAGGATCCGCATCGTGGCGCGCCTCAGCCGTTTGCTGCAGGATGTCACTGCGCTCCCACGCCGCTAAAACAGCCTTCTCAAAGGCGTTTGGGTCAGTAAGGTAGGCGCGGCTTCTGGGCTCGAACATGGCGCGGATTCTACCAGCCCTTGCTGTAGCCAAGTGGCAGCAACGCGGCGCCTGGGGATTCCGGCCGCTGGGCCACCGTACGCATCAATCAGCGCCGTACGCATAAATCAGAGTTTCCCTAAGCCAAGCGCTTCAGGAAATGGAACTCCGTGGTTTCACTGAGGTCCAATAAATCGCGGGTGCGCCCACTCGGTTGGTATCCCAAAACCTGGTAGACCCGATGTGCCAAATGGAAACGGGTATCCGTCCATAGCTCGACCTCCGCGCACGCGTGAGCTCGTGCCCATTCTTCGACTCGCTCCACCAGCTGCCGACCCAAACCAAGACCGCGTTGCGAGCGGTGGACATAACACTTCTTCAGCTCAACCCGCAACTCAGGCACGCGCATTTGCACAGCGATACAGCCAACGATGCGCTTTTGAGCATCCTCCACCACCCAAAATGCCGGAAAACTCTGCGCGGGGGTACGCAATTCGGGTTCCTCGCCATCCACGTCGAGAATGTTCGGCGGATATTCTCGATAACACGCTTCAATCAGCGCGATGATGCCGTCGGAATCAGGATCGACAGCCCTCCGTAAGGTAGTACTCATACTCCAGAAGGATGCCAGATCGTTTTCATTTCGACGAAGGGCTGAATGCGGTACGGCGCGTGCATTTTGGTTTCGTGGTACCACGCTGGGCCGTTGATTTTCTCTACCGTAACGCGCTTGAGGTTTTCTGCAGCGCCTAATTCCAAGATGGTGCGTTCCGCCTTCGAGCAACCCGCTGCAGAAATGCCATCCACATCACGATGGCCAGCCATCACTGCCAATAGTTCGGGGCGTTTGCCGGTTAACAGATTGACGACGCCGGCCGGGACATCTGCAGTTGCACACACCTCACCAAAGATTGCAGTAGCCAGAGGATGTGCCTCGCTGCCTAAAAGTACCGCGGTATTACCCGCGCAAATCACCGGCGCCAGCAAGGACACCAAGCCCAACAGCGGCTCTTCTGACGGCGCCACAATGCAAACCACCCCCAGTGCTTCCGCCACGGTGAAGTTATAAAAAGGTGCGGCGACCTGATTGTTGTTGCCGAGTACTTGGCCAAATTTGTCTGCCCAACCAGCGAAAGCTACCAAACGGTCGATGGCGGCCGCCACCTCTTTCGCTGCTCGCCTATTGCCGCCAGGGACCGTGCTGGCCAGCACACGAGTAAACTCCTCCGCCTTGCCCTCCAGCATCTCTGCCATGCGATACAAAATCTGCGTGCGGTTATAAGCCGAACGTTTGGCCCAACCAGGAGCTGCCGAACGCGCAGCAACCACGGCGTTACGCAAATCTTTGCGCGAGCCATGACACACATGTGCGAGTAACTTGCCCTTGGTATCAACCACGGCAAGCGTGCGCCCCGATTCCGTGCGCGGGAAAGCTCCATTCACAAATAGTTTATAAGTTTTCAAAACCCCTAGTCTTGCGCTGGTACTCATGCTTTCAACTCCAAATACGACCATAACCCTTGGCGTCCGCCTTCGCGTCCAAAGCCACTTTGTTTATAGCCTCCAAAGGGTGAAGCAGCATCGAAACGATTGTAACTATTGCACCACACCACCCCTGCTTGCAAGCGTGAGGCAATCTCGAAAATCTTCGAACCTTTATCTGTCCAGATTCCTGCCGCCAAACCATAGGGAGTGTTATTTGCACGCGTGATGGCTTCTTCCGGAGTGCGAAACGACATCACCGACAACACCGGGCCAAAGATTTCTTCCCGAGCAATCGTGTGTGACGGCTGTACCTCGGTAAACCAAGTGGGCGCGCACCAATAACCACGCTTGGGCAACTTGGCGGTGGATTGATGCATGTGCGCGCCTTCTGCAGTACCCACTTCCAGATAGCGTTTGATGGTGGCTAACTGACCCAGCGAATTGATGGCTCCGAGATCGGTGTTCTTATCCATCGGATCGCCAACCCGCAAACTTGCAATGCGTACCGCCAAACGCGCTAGCACTTCCTCCATGATGCCTTCTTGCACAAACAAACGGGAACCAGCGCAACAAACATGTCCCTGATTAAAATAAATGCCTTGCACCACTCCATCCACGGCTTGATCGATGCTGGCATCTTCAAAAATGATGTTCGGCGATTTGCCACCAAGTTCCAAGGTTAGACGCTTACCACTACCCGCCAAATTGCGCGCCAACTCTTTACCAACTCGAGTGCTCCCCGTAAAAGCCAGTTTCTGCACATCTTTATGAGCCGCCAGCGCCGCCCCACTGTTACCTGGACCGGTAATGATGTTCACCACTCCCGGCGGCAGCCCAACCTCTTGGAAAATCTCCGCCAAGCGTAATGCTGTGAGCGAAGTCGTTTCCGCGGGCTTCAACACCACGGTGTTGCCACAAGCGAGGGCCGGTGCAATTTTCCACGCCGCCATCAACAGCGGAAAATTCCATGGGATGATCTGCGCGCACACACCCAGCGGCGTGCCAGTGAGGCCCGGAAAAGCATAATCCAGTTTGTCGGCCCAGCCGGCGTGATAGAAAAAATGCTTGGCGGCCTCAGGGATATCCACATCGCGTGATTCTTTGATTGGCTTACCGCCATCCAAAGTTTCTAGCACCGCCAACTCGCGCCCCCGTTCTTGAATCCGACGCGCGATGCGGAACAAATACTTGGCCCGTTCTGACGCCTTCAAGCGCTTCCATTTCGGGAATGCCGCTTTTGCTGCCGCCACTGCAAGATCCACATCCGCGTGATTCGCGATGGCGATTTTGGCCAGCACGACTTCACTGGCCGGATTGACCGTATCCATAAATTGCTTGGAACGCGGGGGGCAAAATTCACCGTTGATGAATAAACCGTACTTTTCTTGAATGACCACTTGCGTGCCTTCCGGCGCAGTGGCGTAATCCCAGGCATTGCCGAAATCCAGTTCCGGCTTGGATTCTATTTTAGGACTCGGTGACATCGTAGTATGCGGTGTATTGACCACTCTCTAAGCGGTGAAGTTGCAAAAGTACATCGTTCAAAAGAGAGGATGCGCCAAAGCGGAACCACTTGGCGGAAAGCCAGGCATCACCGAGGGTTTCTTTGACCATCACGAGGTAGTGCAAGGCATCTTTGGCCCTGCTAATCCCGCCAGCCGGTTTCATGCCAATCATCTGGCCAGTAGCCAGAAAATGACTGCGGATGGTTTCAAGCATGACCAAGGTTACCGGCATGGTGGCCGCGGGCTGCACTTTACCCGTGGAGGTTTTGATGAAATCAGCACCGGCAGCAATCGCGAGTTCACTGGCACGCACCACATTGTCGTAGGTTTCCAGCTCACCCGTTTCCAGAATTACTTTGAGATGCTGTCCACCGCAGGCTTCTTTGATGGCACGGATTTCCGCGCTCACCACTTCATACTGGCCTGACAAAAATGCGCCACGGTGCATGACCATATCGATTTCGTCGGCACCCGCTTGCACGGCGGCGCGCACATCCACTAGTTTCGTGGCCAAATCCACTTGGCCACTGGGGAAAGCACTTGCCACGCTTGCAACTTTCACACCACTTCCGGCAAGCAACTCACGCGCGAGCTCCACCCAGCGAGGGTAAACACAAACTGCCGCAACAGAGGGCACGTGCGGCAAGGCTGCATCTGGCAACATCGCCTTCTGACAAAGAGAACGCACCTTGGCAGCAGAATCTTTGCCTTCCAGCGTGGTGAGATCCACCATCGAGGTCACCATGAGCAAGCCTTGGCGTTTACTCTCATTCTTAATGGAGCGTGTCTGGAACGAAGCGGCGCGCGCCTCGACAGCGACCTTGTCTACCGTGCGAATGGACATCGCTGACATTCTAACCAGCCGCTCTCTGGCGTTGCCGCGGGAAGCGTGCACTCACACCTCATCCACAGGAACCACACCACTCAACACGAAACCGAGGGCGTCAGAAAATAGCAGGCCCACCTGCTCGGAATCCATCCATACCACCGCACGTTGTTGCACCTTACAGGTCCATTCCAGTGCTTCCTGGCGCTTTAAACCAAACAACACGAAGCCATCTTCGCGCCAGCCGGGTGCGACCCCAGGCAAGGAGGAACCATAACTTTGTTCATAACGAACGCCGGCTGCGGCCAAAGTGTTGCGAAACTGCGCGTTTGCGCATTCATTCACCGACAGAGGAAGCTCCACCGACATAGGGTTCCACGCGGTGATGAAAGTCAGACTGCCATGCACCGCAAGCACACTGGCGATAGGTTCGGGTGGAGGTGCGGGTTGGTCATTTAGCGAAAAACGCAGCCAGCGGCCATCGTGGCGTGGGAATGCATACACCGACTTCCGATATACCGTAATCCAGTTCGTCCCAGGCATCGGCAGGATTCTAGCCG
This sequence comes from uncultured bacterium, assembly GCA_937919925.1. Taxonomy (GTDB): domain Bacteria; phylum Planctomycetota; class UBA1135; order UBA1135; family UBA1135. Next base: position 17,301 of record CALFOT010000041.1, read on the forward strand.
AATCGAAGCGCCGCAGCTCGAAATGGCGAGATAATGCGCCCGATGGCGTACCACATTCTTGACCACCCACTCGTGCGTTGCTTGCTTAGCAGGCTGCGAAATCGTGACACGCAGCCGTCGGAATTTCGCTTGCTCGTGGCGCAAATCACTACCTTTCTAGGTATCGAAGCCACCAAGGATTTAGCACTGCAGGCTATCACGGTGCATACGCCAATCAGTGCTACGCAAGGTCACCAATTGAAAAACTCGATTGCGATCGTACCGGTTCTGCGCGCTGGCCTTGGCATGGCCGAGCCATTGTTCGATTTGCTTCCACAAGCAGCCGTACGCCACGTCGGCCTGTTTCGCGATGAATCTAGCTTACTACCCGTTACCTACTATCAAAAGTTACCAAGGACACCGGCCGAGCTTGCTCTGGTTGTGGATCCCATGTTGGCGACGGGTGGCACCGCGATTGCCACCATCACCATGATGAAGGAATGGGGCGTCGCCGATATTCGCTTTCTGGGAATTCTGGGGGCGCCGGAAGGGCTCGCGGCCCTGCAGCAAGCGCACCCGGAGGTACCAATTTTTTTGGCCGCACTGGATGAAAAGCTGAACGAGCTGGGTTACATCGTGCCGGGCCTAGGCGACGCCGGTGACCGCCAGTACCACACCACCTCAGCCTAAATTTGCGGATATCTCTGGTTGGCCACTTAGTCCTGAAACCATAGACTGCCACTTAGGTGTCCCACGCAACTACTCAACCGCCATCGAACTCGCCCTTTTCCGAGCGCGAGCAGCAGGCGAAGCGTGTCTTTCAAGAACGTCTTGCTGCTACGGATCATCCCGATAAGCAGCGTTTTACCACTATTTTTCTAGAGAATTTGGAGCGGATTGAAACGCTTCGCCACGCTCTTGACGCTTATCCCCCTGTACTTGCAGAAAGTAAACTGGGCAGCCGCGAGCGTGGGCTTGGCACTTTAGTGGAGTTGTTGGCCAACGCCACCGATGCCGATTTTGAGATGTTTCTGCCGATGCGCGCCCTGGTTTGGCGCAGTCTCACCATGGCGCGATTAAATTTTTGGCGTTTGCTGCGCTACTTGGCCGAAGAAATTGATCCCGAAGATAGCGATTTAACCCTCATCATTGATCGCCGCGTGCACGCTGGGGTGTATTTGAAATTGGTGGATGAACTACTCACTTCGCTGGCGATGGATAAAAACATTGCGCATGATTTACGCCAAGAGGTTGTCGGCAGCATGACTTCTCTGTGGGATGGAACCCCCTCCAAAGCAGTGCAGTTATTTTTTCCATTACTGGAGGCTGTGTGGGAAGCGCGGCGCAAAATTTTTGTGAGCGTCGGCACGATGCTTGGCGTTTCCGAAATTATGAAATTACTGCAAGCCGGCTGCGCTCCTCAATTCGTCGATTATTTTGCCCGCGCGCGCATGACCCAAGATGAGGCCTCCGCTTTCCAGGAGTTTTTGATTGGCGTCACCACCGAACAGCTCACCAGCTTGGAATCCTTTATGCAGGGCAGCGGGCGCACTTGCTTGAGCCCAGAAGAAGCCAAACAAGCTCTGGGAATCAGGGATAAGGATGAGGATAACTATCGGGTTGGGGTGCAGGCTTATCAGTTCCATCGCGAGCGGCACTTGCAATCGGCTGCACGTTTATTGCGCTCGATGCCCGGCCCGAAGCATACTGCTGAAGAATACATGCTGATGTATTTTCTAGAAGACTTCGTCGATCCGCCCGAGACTGGCGAAGATGCCTGAGCTGCCGGAAGTTGAAACCACTCGACGCGGCATTTTGCCCTTTGTAGAAGGTTTTGTGGTGGAGGATTTGGTCGTGCGGAATCGCAGTTTGCGCCTACCGGTTCCAACCACCTTAAAACGCTGCTTACGCGGCCGACAAGTGGTGGCACTGAAACGTCGCGCCAAGTATTTATTATTCGAATTTGAACATGGGCACCTACTCGTGCACCTAGGCATGTCGGGGAGTTTGTGTTTGGTTGAGGCCAAGCAAACTCTGCGCAAACACGATCATATTGATCTCTGTCTTTCGAGTGGCAAGGTGTTGCGCTATCACGATCCGCGACGCTTTGGACTCTGGCTGTGGACTGATCAGCCGGTTGAGGAGCATGCTCTTCTCCGTCACCTAGGGCCAGAACCTTTGGGCCCTGATTTTGATGGGGAGTTACTCTTTCAAAAATCCCGCAAGCGCAAAGTGGCCGTGAAGAGTTTTCTGATGGACGGCAAAATAGTCGTGGGCATTGGCAATATTTATGCTGCCGAGGCTTTGTTCGCCGCCCGCATTCGACCGACGCGTGCCGCTGGCCGGGTTAGCCGTTTGGAATACCAACGCCTTGCTGAGCATTCCAAACGGATTTTGGCGGAATCCATCGACCAAGGCGGCACTACCCTTAAAGATTTCGTCGGCGGGGATGGTTCGCCGGGCTATTTTGCCCAGGAATTGGCGGTTTATGGCCGCGAGGGTGAGTCCTGCGGGGTCTGTGCAGGCATTTTAAAGGGCAAAGTCATCGGGCAACGGGCCAGTTGCTTCTGCCCGAACTGTCAAAAATAGTCCATAAACATATTAAACGTTTGTTTCAATCGAACGAACGTTTATACTATGGCCATGTCTGGCCCAAACACCAAACAACGAATTCTTGGTGCTGCGCGAACGCTGTTCGCAGAGCAGGGGTTTCCCGCCACCTCCATGCGCCAGGTCACGGCCCTAGCCGAAGTGAATCTTGCAGCCGTGAGTTATCACTTTGGTTCCAAGGAAGGCCTCCTGCGCGAACTGGTCAGCGCCTGCATTGAACCTATCAACAGCGAGCGCATTCGCTTGCTTGATGAAGCCGAAGCCGCCGCTCAAGGCGCACCGCTCAAACTGCGCGACTTGATCCGCATTTTTATCGAACCTGCGGTGCGCGAGCTCTCGGAAAATAACAAGGACATGCCCTGTGTATTTTCGCGCTTGCATCATGAGCCCCATCCAGGTGTGGAAGCCATGATGACCGAAATCCTCGCCCCCACGATTGCGCGCTTCATCGCCGCCTCGCAGCGGATTTTGCCGCACCGTAGCGCTGAGGAGTTGCTCATTCGTGGCCATTTTATGATTGGCGCGATGTTGCATTTACTTGATTTTAAGTGTGAGGAGCTGATGCCCATGCCCGGCATCCACGCCGCAACCATTGCCGATTACGACTTCCGTCTTGAACAACTGGTTTCTTTTTGCACCGCTGGATTCGATGGTTAAATACGCACCCTACCTAGCCGTTGCCCTGTTCGGCTCTTTCCTCGTTGCTGCTTGTACGAGCCCCGCGCCTAGTTCCGGCCTGACAGAAACCACTGGCAACGACCGCACTTGGCAAACCGTCGCCACCACAGAGAACTCGGCGGAAGTGCCCGCCGATTGGTGGACTACTTTTGAAGATGCTGAACTGACGGCTGCCGTCGAAGCTTCCTTAGTGGATAACTTCGATTTGCAAGCGGCAGCGATGCGGGTTGAGGCGGTATCGGCACAACTGCGCATGGTCGCAGGCGATCGTTTGCCCAAACTCAACGCCGGCCTCGATTTGAGCCGAAGTCGCTCGAACGTCATTGGATTGCCTTTTCCCGGTGCACCGGATGTGCTGCCCATAACCAACAACCGCCATAACCTTGGCTTGAACTTGAGTTGGGAGTTGGATTTGTGGGGCCGTCTGGCAGCGCAAGAAAAGACCGCTGTTGCCAGTCTCGAAGCCAGCCAAGCCGATTGGCAAGCTGCACGGCTATCTCTTGCCGGCCAAGCGGCCAAGGTGTACTTGCAGTTGGTGGAGGCCAATCAACAGTTGTTGCTGACCCAGGAACTGTTGGCCATCCTGGATAGCCAGCTTGAACACTTACGTCTACGTTTTCAACAGGGCACCGCTGCCGATGCCATGCTGCAGGCACAAGCCGCAGTGGAATCAGCCCAGAAGAATGTGTTGGCCGCGACGCAACGCCGCAATGCGCTGGAGCGGCAACAGGCGCTACTCCAAGGCGGCTATCCGCAAATCAGTAACCCGGCAGAGTGGCGCGACTTGCCGGCCCTACCGCAAGCGGTGCCGAGTGGTTTGCCTGCAACCCTGGTGCAGCGTCGCCCAGATTTGGCTGCCAGTGCAGCCCAGCTGCGGGCCGCGCGTTTCCAAAGCCAAGCTGCGGACGCGGCACTTTATCCGGCGCTGTCGCTCACGGCTGCCGGGGGTACCAGCAGCAACGAACTTGCCGATTTACTCAACGGCGATTTCAAAGTTTGGTCTCTAGGTGCGAGCCTCACCGCACCCCTGTTTCACGGCGGCAGCTTGCATGCCCAAGCGGATGCGGCAGAGGCCAGCGCCAATGCGAGTGGTCTCGCTTTTGTCCAACAAGTGCTACGCGCATTTGCAGAAGTCGAGATTGCGCTCGATTCCGAACAGCTTCTTGCACAACAATTGCATAGCCAGCAATCCGCACACAGCATTCTGCAAGAACGAGCCAACCGCGCAACCACCCGCTTCGCCGGCGGAGTCGGCATGGCGGAATCGGTTTACCAAACCCGCAGCGCACTGGTGCAAAGCCAAAGCAATCTGCACGCCACGCAACTGCTGCTGTTGCTCAACCGCATCGATCTTTACTTGGCACTCGGCGGCGGCTTTCACACCGCAAACTAACATGAACTCCACCCTACGCATTGTTCTCCCTATTTTGATCCTGGTCGCTGGCTTTGGCATCAAAACCATCCTTTTGGCTACCGGCCCGCAAACCAAATCTCAAGAGGCGGTGTCCTACCTTCCCCTCGTGGAGGTCATGGTGATGCAAGCAGAAACAACCCGTGTGGAGTTACCGGCATTTGGGGAAGTGCGGCCGCGTGCAACCACGATGTTGGTCGCGGAAGTTGCCGCTCGTGTGACGGAAGTCAGTCCCAATCTTTACCGCGGCGCCTTTTTCAACGCTGGGGAGGTGATGGTCAAACTGAACGATACCGATTATCAAAATGCGGTCGCCATGGCCGCAGCCGAAGTCCAAAAAGCGGATGCCGCTCTGTTATTGGAAGAAGCCGAAGCGCGCGTTGCCAGCGCCGATTGGAATCAGTTAGGAGAAGGCCCCATACCGAGTTTGGTAGCCCGCGAGCCCCAACTTGCTGCTGCACATGCCGCGCGCGCGGCTGCTCTGGCAAACCTGGCAATGGCCAACAGCAACCTGGCCCGCACGGTGATCCGCGCACCCTTCGATGGCCGTTGTTTGCAGCGCAATCTCGAAGTGGGTGTCTGGGTGGCACCTGGCGTTGGCCTCGCTTCGATTTATGCCATCGATGCTGCGGAAGTCACCCTGCCTATTGCTGCCAACCAACTCGATCATCTTGGCTTGAAAGTGGATGGTTCCTCCCCTCCGCTTGCGGTGCGCCTGGAAGCACAAGTCGGGGATCAGATGGCCACTTGGCAAGGCTACATTGTGCGCACCGAAGCAAGCGTCGATCCGGGTACTCGGATGGTCACCGCCATCGCCCAGATCGATGCCCCCTTCCGCCCCAACGCCGATGGCACTCCGGCGCTCGCTCCGGGCATGTTCCTGCGCGCCACGATTATTGGCCGTGAGTTACACAACGTCTTTCGCGTGCCGCGTTCGGCGGTTTTGGATGGCGATCGGGTGCGGGTGGTGGATGAAGCCAATCAGGCGCATGAAATTCCAGTCGAGGTCATTTACCGAACCACCAACGAATGCCTCATTAGCCACGGCTTGGAACCGGGCACCCAGCTCATTATCAGCGCCTTACCGTTATTTCTCGAAAACATGGACGTGATGGTGTTCGGCGCCGAAAACGGAGCGCCGCGATGAACGGCCTCATTTCCTGGTTCGCACGTAACAGTGTTGCGGCCAACCTGATGATGATTGCGATCCTCATCATCGGCGCCATGGTTATGACAACTTTGAAACAAGAGGTTGTTCCTGAAATCATTGTGGAGTCCGCCATCATCAAAGTGGTGTATCCAGGTGCTTCGCCAGCGGAAGTTGAAGAAGGCATCATCATGCGCATCGAAAAAGAGGTGCAGGGATTGGCTGGCGTGGATCAAGTCAAAGCCACCGCCAATGAAAGTCTGGCCGTGGTCAGCGTGGAGTTCTTGGATGGCCAAGATCGCGAGAAAATGCTGGATGACATTAAGGCTGCTATCGATCGCATTGACAACTTCCCCGAAGATGCCGAAGAACCACAAGTGGAGTTGGTGGAAATCAACAATCGCGCCATGGATATCGCAGTCTGGGGCGACGCCAACCATAAGACGTTGCGTGAAGCTGCGCAGTTACTCGAAGACAACCTCATCAAGCAAAAGGATATTTCGCTCGTGACCCTGTCGAACGAGGCCGACTTTGAAATTGCGATTGAAGTAGCCGAGGAATCTCTACAGCGCTATCACTTGAGCTTCGACGCAGTCGTTTTGGCGGTGCGGCGCAGTTCCCTGGATTTACCGGGGGGGGCCATTAAAACGACGGCCGGCGAAATTCTATTGCGCACCAAAGGCCAAGCCTACCACGCCCGTGATTTCGAAGCGCTGCCGCTGCTTCATCTTGCTGATGGCACCCGCATCAACATCGGCGACGTCGCAACCGTACACGACGGTTTTGCCGAATCCGATCAAGGCACACGCTTTAACGGCAGCCCCGCCGTCATGGTTTCAGTGTTCCGAGTGGGCAATCAAGAAGCCTTGGTCATGGCCGATCAAGTGTTGAATGCTATCGCCATTACCGAAGCCAGCTTGCCGGCCGGCATTCACCTTACCAAGAGTATGGATGACACGCTGTTACTACGCAGCCGTCTGGACTTGATGTTGCGCAACGGCCGCGCCGGGTTAATTTTGGTGCTGGTTTCCCTGGCGGTATTCCTCCGCCTACGCTTGGCATTCTGGGTAACTCTCGGGATTCCGATGTCTTTCCTGGGTGCCGCAATGTTGATGCCGGTCCTTGGTGTTTCGGTTAATCTGATTTCCTTATTTGGATTTATTGTGGTGCTCGGCATCGTTGTGGATGACGCCATCGTGATTGCCGAAAACGTGCACGAACATCGCCAACGCGGCAAGTCGGGTTTGCAAGCTGCCATCGAAGGAACGCAAGAAATGTCCAAGCCGGTGATTTTTGCGGTGCTCACGACCATTGCCGCCTTTATCCCGATGATGTTGATGCCAGGCAACATGGGGCAATTCTCACGCAATATTCCACTGGTGGTGATTGCGGTGCTAGCGTTTTCACTGGTGGAGTCTCTATTAATTCTGCCTGCGCACCTCAAACACCTTCCGGCCGATGCCAAAAAGCACAAAATTGGGCCATGGGAGCGCGTGCAAAATGCGGCGGATGGTGGCGTGGAATTTTTCTTGAGGCGCATCTATAAGCCAAGTCTAGAAGTGGCTCTGCGCTGGCGCTATGCGGTGGTGGCTGGCGGGATTGCCTTATTCATGATCACGCTCGCCTACTTCAACAGTGGCCGCATCAAGATGAATTTCTTTCCGCCGATGGAAGCGGACAACATCATCGCCGAACTGCAAATGCCGCTGGGCACTCCCGTCGCCACCACCGAGGCTTCGATTCAACTGTTTGAAAATGCCGCACGCCAGATGCAAAAGGAATTGTTCAACCAGCAAGGCGCTCCACTGATTAAGTTCATTACCACTTCCATTGGTTCGCAGCCGATGAAAACCAAGCAACAAAACAGCGGTGGCGTTTCTTCCCAAGGTTTTCGCGGTGGCCACTTGGCAGAAGTAAATTTGGAACTGCTGTCGGCGGAGGAACGAGAAATGTCGGGCCGCGAAATCATGGCGCTATGGAGGGAACGTGTCGGCAGCATCGCCGGCGCCGAAGATGTCAGCTTCTCGTCAGACCTCATGGGCGCGGATGGCGACGTCAACCTTTTGCTTGCGGGTGCGGGGCTGGAATCGCTGCAAAGTGCTGCCGATGAATTGCGCGAGCGTCTGCTGTTGGTGGCGGGCGTGACGGCGGCACGCGACACCTTTGAAGAGGGCAAACGGGAGCTGCAACTGGCACTCACGCCAGAAGGCGAGGCGCTCGGTTTCCGCTTGGTCGATTTGGGGCGCCAGGTACGACAGGCCTTCTATGGAGAGGAAGCACAAAGCATTCAACGGGATCGCGATGAGGTGGATGTCATGGTGCGCTATCCCCGTGTGGATCGGGAGCGCCTAGCCACGCTGGAAAATATGCGCTTGCGTACTCCCGATGGCCGCGAAGTGCCGTTTTCCGTCGCGGCTACCGCCACGATGGGTCGCGGCTACTCGAAAATTAATCGCGTCGACCGGCGGCGGAGCATCAGCGTGCTCGCCGACATTGACAAGAAAAAGACTTCGCCGGATGAAGTCTTTGCAAAAATCTCGCACGAGTTCCTGCCTGATTTGCTGGAGCGTCATCCTGGCATGACGTACTCCTTGGAGGGCAAGCAAAAGGAACAGAGTGAGTTCCTGGGCACCTTGATGCGCATCAACGCCATGGCGCTGTTGGCGATTTTTGTGCTGCTGGCCATCCCGCTCAAATCCTACGCACAGCCGCTCATCATCATGTCGGCAATCCCCTTTGGCATGATTGGGGCCATCGCTGGGCACGCCCTGCTTGGCTACGACCTGGCAATTTTCTCACTCATTGGCATTGTGGCGCTCAGCGGCATTGTCATCAATGACTCCTTGGTGATGATGGATTTGATCAATCGCGAGCGCGCAGCAGGGGTTTCCGTGCACCAAGCGGTGCGTGACTCCGGAGTCAGGCGTTTTCGTGCCATCATGCTGACCACCATGACCACCTTTCTCGGCTTAACGCCGCTATTGCTAGAGAAAAGCCTACAGGCGAAATTCTTGATACCCATGGCAATATCGGTAGCTTTTGGGGTAGTCTTTGCAACGCTCATTACGCTATTATTGGTACCTTCCCTTTATCTGATTGTGGAAGACCTTAAAAAGACTCTCCTTCGCCGTACTAGCAAACAGCATTAAGAACGTGGAATTCAACATCACTCCTGAACAACTGAAAGAACTTCTCGCTAACCGCGAAAAGGTGCGTGTTATCGATGTCCGCGAGCGTGAAGAATGGGATTTTGGTCATCTTGCAGAGGCCGAACTCTTCCCGCTGTCGCGCTTCCGTGAATCCCAAGAGGAGCTGATGCAAGTCGAGGATCTCATTGTGGTTTATTGCCATCATGGCATTCGCAGTGCTGGGGTGTGCAGCCAGCTGCGTTATTTGGGCAAAGACAACGTTTTGAACCTTGCCGGTGGCATCGACCGCTGGTCCGCGGAAGTGGATCCCTCCATGCCAACTTATTCCACCACCAGCTGATTTCATGGAATTTCCCGGTTAAACACCCTTTTATTGGTTTTTTTCGATTTCCAGGTTCGTATTTCTTGCCGCAAACTGAGTGAAATATGAAAATATTCGAAAAAAAAGCCTATGATTCCTGGACAGATGGGAAATCTTGGGATAAACCTAGTTGATAGCCGCACGTGGAATAATCCCCTGGAACGTCGGCTGCCCCTCCCTTCCGGGCTTTTGCCCATACCTTTGTCCCTTTTGTCTTCAGGAGAAACTGAATGTTCCGTAACATTGTCGCAACCGCGGCGGTCGTAGCACTAGCTGCGAGCGCGTCCGCTCAAACTCCCCAGCAAATCGCTGGGAATCTCAACGCTGTCACTAGCCGTACAACCCTGGAATACACCATGGGTCAAGGCTACCAGGTTGTAAACTCCGCTCAGCGCTCCGGCCCTGAAACGATTTTCAACAACCGTGATGGCAACATCTACTACTACACCACCCTCGCAGCTACGGATGAGTTCGTAGACGAAGGTTCGTTTGCTGCTGCTGGCGTCAATGGCACCGAGCAAGTGAACGGCCTGACTTTCGATTACTGCTCGTCGGTACCTGATGCTGCTGGTACTGCAATCACCGCAGATGTGCGTCTTTACGCTGAAGTCGTCGCCTTCACCGGAATCACCGGCTGGGTCGATGCCAACAACCGTAACGAAGCTTGTGGTTACACGCTTGCTGGCTTGCCTGGTGACACCAACTTGACTGGCCTCACCTGCTGGACCGTTGCTGTGGATCTAGCTGGCGGTTTTGAGTGCACCCTTCCACAAGAGCAGTCCGCTGGCTCCATGGATACTTTCGCTCACTCCGTGATGTACAACGATGCATTCTCGTCTGGTGCAACTGGTCCATTGCTTGACAGTTCCCTCGGCACCCAGCTCGGTAACGACTACGGTGTTGCAGATTACTTCGAGTACTACGACATGTCTTCCCCACTCGGCCTTGAGTACCTCGGTACTTACTGGTTCGGTGGCCCAGCAAAGGCTCAGGCTAACTTCTTGATTGCTCTCGATGGTAACCCAACGGATACCCAGGCTTACTACAGTGCAAACCCAGGCGCTGCTGACACCGTTGACCTTCAGGGCGACGTGGAAGTACGCGGTGGTCAAGCTGCTGGTTGGACCATCACGAACCCAACTGCAGGCTCGAACTACGCTTTGATCGCTTCGACCGGCAAGAAAGACCTCGCCGTTCTCGTTGGTGGCAACGCACACCTTCTCGTTGACTGGTTGGGCGCTCCTTTGCTGCCTGCTCCATTCGTCATGACTGGTGGCACCCACGCTCAGAACCTTCCACCAGTATTGCCACCAAGCATTCAGGTGCAGGCTGCTGAGTACGCAGGTGCTTTGAACCCAGGTAACATCACCGCGATGTCCAACGGTCTGACTCACTCCAACTAGGTTTTAGTCAACCGACAGTCTCGACTGTCACTAGGCACCCCGCAGTTTTCTGCGGGGTGCCTTTTTTGTAACTACATTCATACCTAGTGTTATACTTGAGAATCATGGTTTCTAACTTCTTCATAACTTTCCTTTGCGCAACTCTTACAACTAGCGCCTTCGCGCAATCGACTCCAACAATGCCTGTACACCTGCAGACTATTACCAGTCGCACGACTTTGGACTACACCTTTGGAGAAGGCTATGAAATCGTCCATCAAGCGCAGCGCTCTGGCCCGGAAACAATTTTCAACAATCGCTCTGGAATCGTTTACTACTATGCAACCGGCGCAGCTACGGATGAATTCGTGGATGAGGGATCCTTTCCTCACGCTGGCGTCAATGGCACCGAGCAAGTCAACGGCCTCACCTTCGACTATTGCTCAGGTGTGCCAGACCCCTTGGGAACTGCCATCACCACCGAACTTCGTTTGTATGAAGAAACCATTGCCTGCCAAGGCGTCACCGGCTGGGTTGATGCCAACAACCGTAATGAAGCCTGTGGATACTTGCTCGCCGGCTTGCCTGGGGACACGGGGATGGCTGGCCTGAGCTGCTGGACCATCGTCGTTGATTTGGCTGGTGGTTTTGAGTGCACGCTGCCACAAGAGCAGACTCCCGGTTCGATGAATAACTTCGGTTGGTCTGCCATTTATTTTGATATGTTAAACCTGAACCTCACGGGCCCTGTGCTCAATTCTTCCGGGTATGGAACTCAGCCTTGGTTTGAATACTACGACCTATCGCAACCGCTCGGTGCGGAGTATCTAGGCTGCTGGTGGTTTAGTTATCCAATAAGCTTCTCCATGTCGATGGAAGGTCCGCCAACGGACACAGTGGCCTACTACAGCGCCAACCCGGGCACCGCTGACACCGTTGAGCTTCAGGGCGACGTAGAAGTACGCGCAGGCCAAGCTGCTGGTTGGACCATCACGAACCCAGCTGCAGGCAAGAGCTACGCTCTAATCGCTTCGACTGGCAAGAAAGACCTCGGCGTTCTCGTCGGTGGCACCGCACACCTACTCGTGGACTGGTTAGGCAATCCTTTGTTGAATAACCCAATCGTCATGGTTGGTGGCACCTACGCTCAGAGCCTTCCCCCAGCATTGCCAGCAAGCATTCACGTGCAGGCTGCTGAGTACACCGGTTCGTTGACCCCAGCTAACATCACCGCGATGTCCAACGGCCTGACTCACTCCAACTAATGCCCGCGTGGAGTTGCTAGGCTAAGCCTGCATGAAACTCCTGTCTCCCCTAGCACTCGGCGTTGCACTTCTTATAGGTTGGTGGAGCTCTTCTCCGGAGCCGCAACAGGAGCCGGGGAGTGTAATCCTGTCGGAGGTCTTTCATCTCGGCAACGACCCTACCCCCGAATGGACGGAAGCTGCTGAACAGCCCGATGCAGCCAACCAAATAGAGTTCCACTTTGATTCCTCGACTTGTAATGTGCAACGCGCTGTGGAAATCACCGCGCGTCATGTCGATGAAGTCTGGCTGGTGGAGTTGAATGGTATTCCGATTGCCAAGCTCAAGCCTGGCGCCGAGCGCACAGTAACGGTCTATCCCCTGCCAGCGAATTTGTTGATGGCTGGCGATAACGTCATGCGCATTTCCACGGCACGCGTTAGCGACGACATCACCTTCGGCCCAGTGCGTTTACTCGATCGCGGTTTTGATGAGATTTATCAAATCGCCCCCGTGCGCGTCAAAGTGGTGGATGAAGCCACTGGCTTACCGTTGGTGGCCCGGCTCACGATTGCCAATGCTGCTGGCGAACTCGCGCCACTTTATTATGCCGAACGCCAACCCACGCCGGTACGCACCGGTTTTGCTTATACCGATGTACGCGGTGAAGCCTTGCTGCAACTGGGTGCGGGGGTTCACACGATTTATGCCAGTCATGGGCCCGAGTGGAGCTACGCAAAAGTGGATTTGGTACACGTTTACCAAGCGGAAAGTGCGGTGTTACTGGCCTTGCGCCACGAGGTGGATACACGCGGTTGGGTGAGTGCCGATACGCATATCCATACGCTCACGTTCAGCGGCCATGGTGATGCCACCTTGCAAGAACGTATCCTCACTCTGGCCGGTGAAGGCTTAGATGTGGCCATCGCCACCGACCACAATCACCAAACGGATTATGCGCCCGCGCAGTTGAAAGCAGGCTTAGTGGATCACTACTTGACGATCGTCGGCAATGAAGTCACTACGGATATCGGCCACTTCAACGCTTTCCCCTTGCCTGCCGGAGGTCCGCTACCCAATAGCAAACTGGTCGATTGGGCGGCTCTGGTTGCCAACATTCGCAGCAAAGGAGCCTTAGTGGTGATTTTGAATCACCCGCGCTGGCCGGATTTTCAACGCGGCCCATTTGGCGTATCCAAGCTTGATCCGCGCACCGGAATTTTCGCCGACGGCCTGCAACTACCAGTGGATGCCATCGAAGTGTTTAATAGCACCGATCCTGGCACCAAGTGGGAAGACATCATCGCGGACTGGTTTGGATTACTCAATGCCGGATCGATGGTACGCGGAGTTGGCAGCTCGGATTCACACACCGTTGGCGATCCGGTTGGCCAAGGACGCACCTGGTTGCCTAGTCCTGCTGACAGCCCTGCCGCGATCTCGGTAGAAGATTTGTGCAGCAACTTCCGCAATGGCGTCTCTTCGATGGCGATTGGCTTGTTCGGCTATGCCACCGTGCAAGGTGCAGCATCCGGAAGTCTGGTGCAGCCAGTAGATAAGAAGCTCGAGGTGAAATTTCACATTGCAGGAGCATCTTGGGCGCGCGTCGACCGAGTGCAAATTTATATGGACGGCGAAGTGGTGGCGCAATCGCCACCGTTGGGAGTGCCGGCTGGACAGCCACTTGATCTCGATCTTTCCTTTCAGATCCACGCTCCTACACACGATGCATGGATTGTTTGTAGCGCCACCGGACCACGCCCGGAAGGCATTTGGTGGACGACTCTGATGCCAGGAGTCGCGCTGCTCACCAACCCCGTGTGGATCGACGTCGACGGCGACGGCCACTATCAAAGCCCAGCGGAAAGCGCACGCCATGCTGTGGATGGCGTCAGCATCGATCCGCAAAAGGGTCCCAAGATTCAGGAACTCGCACGCTTTCTAAGCCACTGCGATGGCGCGGTAGCCACGCAAGTATTGGTGTACGCAAAGAGCCTTTGGGCTGCTGATTATCCTGATAAACTGCAGTTGCTTCCCGCCATCGCCAGCCGCTACAAAAATCAGTTGCTGCCGTTGCTGGATCAGTGAAATGAGAATGCCCTCTTCCACCTTGGTACAGACCGCTGTGTTCGCCGTGGGTGTGCTGCTGCTTGGCCTGCTGAATAGTTTTGTGAATCCGTCGGCACTGGACTTGGGTAACGACTACTTTCCAGCCAATCCTGCGGCCGTGGTGGTCAGTGGTGAACCTCTGGAGCACGGCTATGCAACCACTAGCTACGCAGATTTGTTCAGCTATCTGGATTTGCTGTATGAAGAACCGCCCTTTGTAGTGGTCCTCGACGCACGCAGTGCGGAACACTATGCGGCGGGGCATATACCGGGTGCATTTTTACTCGATCAGTTTCACCAAGACCGCTACATCGATGCCCTCTTACCCACTTTGAAGCAAGCAGCCATGGTGGTGGTCTACTGCACCGGCGGTGATTGCGAAGACAGTATTTTCCTAAGCAACAGCTTGGTCTATCACTATGGAATGGATAAAGATTCCATCTCCATCTTTGAAGGTGGTGTGGCCTTATGGGAAGAACAAGGTTCGCCACTCAAGGAAGGTAGCGCACGATGAGAAACTACCTGCCCTTGTTCATTCGCGTGGCAATGGCGGCCTTGCTGCTCTCCTATGGTTTCGAAAAACTGCATGATCCCGTTACGTTTTTGAAATCGATTCACGCCTACGATTTGCTGCCTACCAACCCGCCGTGGCTGTTAAACTTCGGTCCGAACGTGATTCCTTTGTTGGAAATCGCCGCCGGCATCTGCATTTTGACGGGTTTCCTGCGTCGCGGCGCCGCCATGGCTATGGGGTGTTTTTTAATACTCTTCACGGGCGCGATTTTGTGGCGCGCGCTGGTGCTCATGGACGACACCGGCCAGTCCTTCCACAACATCAAATTTGATTGCGGCTGTGGTTCTGGCAAAGTTGTAATCTGGGAAAAACTAGTGTTCAACACCGCGCTGATCGTGGGCTGTTTCTACTGCATGCTGGAACGAGGCTACCGATCCGCGGCATCAACCTCGCCAAAGCATGGCTAGTCACTTTCACGTCGAAGCCGCCGACGGCACCAAACTCGCTGGTTATGAATGGCGCCCAGAGGGTGAGCCGAGTGCTCATGTGTTGCTCATTCACGGCCAGGGCGAACACCTCGGCCGTTATGAATACCTCGGCGAAGTGTTGGCGGAATCCGGAGTACGCACGGTGGGTGTTGATTTGCGCGGCCACGGAATGTCGCAAGGCCGCCGCGGTCATATCAAGAGGTGGTCTGATTATGTTATGGATGTGCATGCTTGTGCCGATTTGCTGCCTGAAAAATTTGCGCTGATTGGCCATTCGATGGGCGGACTGATTGCGCTGAGTTATCTAACCGCCTATGCACAACGGGTGCGCAGTCTGGTGCTTTCTGGGCCACTGCTCGGTGTGGCCATCGCAGCCCCAGCTTGGAAAACAAAGATGGCCGGATTGTTGAGCCGCACTCTCCCGGGTTTGTCTTTAGCCAGTGGTATTCCGCTCGAAGATCTGTGCACCGATCCAGAAGCGGTGGATCTTTATGCGCAGGACAGTCTGCGCGTCAGCACCATCACCCCGCGTTGGTTTACTGAAATGGAAGCTGCGGTGGCGCAGGTGTGGCGCTCTGTCGATTCCTTTACCACGCCGCTTAGTTTGCACGTAGCAAGCTTGGAGTGCATTGTGGATCCCGCCGCTATGGATCAACTGTACGAGCGCTGGCCGGCCGACAAACGTCGTTGGTTGTGGAAAGGCGGAAAACACGAGATTTTGCAAGAGCCCTTCCGCCAAGGCGTGGTGGCTGCCATGCTCGAAGGAATCCGCGCTTAATGCAGCGCTTGCTGTTGTTGCTGCACGGCCAAAACCCGTTCCAACTCCACGCGGATTGGCTCAGCATTCGGCTCCAGTTCCAGTGCACGACGCAAATCCCGCACCCCCCCAGCGACGTCGCCAGCGGCGGCACGATAACCGCCCAGTTCGGCTAACTGCGGTGCTTGATCCCATAAGTGGGCGCTTACGATGGTGGCATAATGGCGGACGTCGGCAGGTTTTCCGAGCATGGCAGCTAATCTTAGCAGACCAGTTTGCAACTCTATGGGGTGCAACAAACCGTAACGATCCGCGGTTTCCAAATGTTGCCAGGCGTTGATGGCGGCAACCCGCGACACCATTTCATCGCTGGCATTTTCAAGTTCTGCGACTGCGGCCCACCCCTTGTACTCGTGATAACGAATCACTGCGGAGTGCGTGCTGAAAGCAAACGTTAGAGCCGACAACAGGGCAAACACCAAGCCCGCGCGTTGCAAATGCCCGCCTTTACGCAACACCCATTTGGAGAAGCGCACGTTCGGCTTGGTGAATAACCGCAGCGTGGTGATGGTGACGAAAGCAAAGATAGCACCAAGCCCCAGAGTCATTAAGAATGGGCCGACGTTGTACAAACCGCGAAAGATGAACACCGTGGCCAGCATCACTACCGCCATGAGGATTTCTTCCGGCCAACTGTAATCAAAGGGTACGCGGAAACGTTTGCTGGGCCCCATGGCGCTGGCCAAAGATGGATTGCCGAAACCATAGTAAGCGGCATCATTGGGGCAAGCGGCGATGCAATCCAGATCTTTTAAACAGGCCGGGTTGACCACGGTGCCGAACTCGGCGAACTCTTTGTGCACTTGAATGTGCGAAGTACATGCGGCGGTGCATTCGCCACATTGTTTGCAATTGTCCTGGACGCGGATTCGCCCAGGCGCCAAACGATCCGCCCATCCAAACAAGGTGCCATACGGACAGCCATAGGTACAAAAACTACGCGAGCCCAAAAAATAAACGACACCAAATCCAACCACCGCAAAGGTCATCAAAGCCACCCACACCGGCGGCAAGTTACGCCAAAAATCATCGGTCAAAAACGAGGCCCAACCTTGCACATCCGTATTCCAATGCAAACTTGGCAAGGGTTGGCCTTCGCGTAAGCGCGAGATTTGCGGCCACACAAACATGTGAATCACGGCCAGTAGCGGCACCCACAATAAAAAACGCGCGCGCACCGGTTTCGGCTTCACGCCAATCTTACCGAGCAGCCAACTGCACAAATCCTGCAGGGCCAAAATGTGACAACCCCAGGAACAAAAAAAACGCCCGAAAAACATCGTGGCGAGTACTGCCGTGAGCATGAACAAGAAGCCGGCGGTGAGGATGCCGAGCTCCAAGGTGTACATGAGCTCATTCAACTCCAACGGCGCTAAAGTGGTGCCGTGGAGCTTCCAGTGGGCAATATGAATGCCAAATAGCACGTGCACCAAAATCAGCGAAACAGCCCTGCGTCGGGCGTAGTTCGGCTTGCTGCGAGAGGAGGTGCTAGAAGCAGAGGCGCGCATTGTCTAACAATGATACGCCATAGACGAATTGTTTGTCGTTAACTCATGAACGGTTTGAAATAAACCGCCCAAACGGCAATCAGCACCAGCAGGCGTGTGATGTAAGCCAGGGTGCGCACTTGCGCTGGATTGCGGTAAGCAAGGCCCGCCATCGCCGATAAACCCAGCCAACAAGCAACTTTTATTAGCACAAAGGTAGGCCAAGCATTGGCGTAAACCTTTGACACTAAGCCAAAGCCGCCAACCAACATGATCAAACTCAAAATGCCACTGATCATCATCACCTTACGGCGATTTTCAGGCAGTTTGGGGCTGGCG
This sequence comes from uncultured bacterium, assembly GCA_937919925.1. Taxonomy (GTDB): domain Bacteria; phylum Planctomycetota; class UBA1135; order UBA1135; family UBA1135. The sequence continues at coordinate 35,017 of CALFOT010000041.1, forward strand.
AAAACAAAAAAGGTGTAGCCAACCAGAAGGAAGGCTGAAGCGACGTGTAAGAAGGAGTAGAGCGTTGGGCTCATGGCGTGAATTCTAGGACGGGTTTGCCACCAATACCAGAGGGCCTTCGTGGGTGATCCCTTCCCCCATTGCACCCCCCCTATTCAATAGCAGCAAAGATATCCTAGAGAACAACCATGGAAACCTTACTCACGGCAGCGCGCCAGCAGACTAATGAAAACGACCTTGCCGCATTGCTGGATAAGATTCTCACAGCGCCAAAACAACACGCGATGTTGGTGAACACTCTTTCGCGCATGGAGTATGTCGGCGCCCGCAAAATGGTGAAAGCACGCCACACCGATTCTATGGATGTAGCCGGGTTGCAGCATTTACTCGAGGAAGTCGGCCACGCGCTGCGCCTCAAACGCGCCGCAATCAAGTTGAACGGCGGGGTGGAAGAGAACGTCGCAACTTATTCTGCAGTAGACACGCTCGCCGGTGCCGCGGGAGAAGCGTATTTGCAAGGCGTTGACCGTGGTTGTGAGGAGCTCATCAACCACCTAGAGCTGGCCGAACCGCAGCGCAGTGAAGTGAACTATGTGCTTTCCAGTTTGGCGATTGAAGTACGCGCCGAGGCGTTTTACCCAGTTTATGAAGAAGCGCTGCAACGCGCCGGAATCGCTTTTAGTGTGCGTTCCATTTTGAGCGACGAACTACGCCACCTGGAAGAAATGACCGCCGCCATCGCGCGCCACTTGCCCGCCGACGGCAGCACTTTAATGCAGGCTGCATTACAAGTCGAAGGGCAGTGCTTCCGCACCTGGATTGCCGCACTGCGGGAATCCGTCAGCTGAAGCTTCCCCTCTTGCAGCAGGATGTGCAAGTTGTGGCATACTTCCAACATGCGAGTTCTCCCCCGCGCCTTCCTGCTATTCCTGTTGGTGGCTTGTAGCGCCAAACCAGAAGCTCCCGTTACCGTGCATCTTTTTAACGGCAGTAACCTCGATGGTTGGCATGCCGATATCCCCGAAGCCGATGCCAATCCAAACATCGCCGCTTCTTTCAGCGTGCGTGATGGATTGCTCATTAGTCACGGCACTCCAGAGGGGCATTTACTCACCGATGATTTCTACAGCGACTATGAATTGATTGTCGAGTACCGCTGGCCGGCTGACGGCGGCAACTGCGGCGTGTTAGTCCACGCTACGATTCCGCGTTTCCTTTATGGTATGTTTCCGCAATCCATCGAATGCCAAATGTTTAGCGGCAACGCCGGCGATTTCTGGTGCATCGGCGAAAATATTTCCGTGGTAGACATGGCTTCCCGACGCAGTGGCGAACCAAGCACTTGGACCGGCCAAGAGGGCGCTTCTCGGCACATCAACAATCTCACCGATGATTCTGAAAATCCACTGGGGGAATGGAATACCATGCGCATTGTTTGCCGCGACAAGAACATCGATATCTGGGTCAATGATGATCATGTGAATGCAGGCTTCGATTGTACTGCCAGCGCTGGCAGTATTGCGCTGCAAGCCGAAGGTACCCCGTGTGAATTTCGGCGTGTGGATCTCACGCCGTTAGCAAAGTAGTTTGTCAGCAGTCTCCAATTAGCGCGCGAGGTGCCGCCAGCGGGCCTCTTGCTGAAGCGGCGCTAGTTGGATTAAGCCAGAAGACGTGGGGGCTGGGCATTGCAAGCTGGCTATTCCTGCGCGGCAATCGCCACAGGGATCAACTCCTCTAGCACCTTATCCAAGGCATCGCCACGACCGTTAGTGGAACGAATCACACCCTCGTGGTCGAGCACGTAAACGGTAGGCCAACCACGCACACCCCACTTGGTGGAGATGGGGCCATCGGTGCCGCCACCATCAAAAAAGGACGGCCACGACAAATCCTTCTTCTTGCAAATCTCGCGAACTTTCCTCATATCAGAATCGCTGTTCACGCCAACAATGGCAAAAGGTGCATCGGCGTATTTTTCAACGAGCGACCGCTCGTGTGGGTACATACCCCTACAAGGGCCTCACCAATCTCCCCAGAAATCCAGCACCACCACCTTGCCACGGAAGTCTGATAATTTCATTTCTTTGCCGTGGAGATCCACGCCAACAATCTCTGGAGCAACTTCGCCGACGGCTAGGCTCGCGCGAGCATGTGGATTCAGATGTGCATCGGCCAACGTGGCGAATGTTGTGTTGTTGCGTTCCAACTTGCCATAGTCATTCTTCAACCGTTCAAACATTTGTACCCGCTGCTCATCTTGGGCGCCACGCGCGCGGAATAACAAAACGGTTGCTTTCACTTGATCATGCGGGCTGAGTTCTTCGATGATTTTCAGTTGCGCGTCACGTTCAGACTTAGGGAGCAGGAAATTCACTTCGTCGGCCATTTCGCCAAGGATGGGGCTAGCGTGGTAAACCTTTAGGATTGCGCCAATACGCTTCTTGGCCTGTTCCGATTGTGCAGGTTTTTCCAACCACCAACATGAGCTCAGCAGAAACAACTCTGCACGCAAGCCGACATCTTTGCCGGCAAATTCGCTGGCGAGGTTTTCGTAATCGGCGCGGAAAGCTTCAGCTCGCTCGGGGTAATTCAGCTCCGAAGCATCGTACTGGGCCTCGAGCTCTGCGAGTTGTTCGGCCGGAGTGACAGCTTTGCTGAGCGCAGAAGATTCCGTCGCAACTGGCTCCTGCGCCATAGCGAACGGTAGTGAAAGGAAAAGGAAAGTGAAGATGGTCATGACAGTATTACCGGTAGTTTCCAGCAACCTGTATCCTAACCATTTTTTGCGCGAGCATGTGCCTGCCAGATGGCAAACGTTAGCGCAATAACGCTGAGAACTCGGCAGGAACTGGGGCCTCGAAAGTCATACGCGCCCCGCCATGCAGCGCAGGAATACGCAAACGCAAAGCGTGCAAGCCCAAGCGCCGATCTGCGGTTCCGTAACGGCTATCGCCAACCACGGGATGACCGAGCCAAGCAAGGTGGGCGCGGATTTGATGTTGACGCCCGGTTTCAATCTGCAGCTCTAAGAGCGCGCGCTGTTGTTTCACATGCAAGGTTTGGAAATGTGTAATCGCGTGTTTGGCTTGTGGATGTGCACCAACGTGTGCACGAAATCCTTTCGCATTCATACGCAGTGGCTGATCAATCGTGCCAACGCTAGGTTGTGGGATTCCCTCCACGACTGCCAAATAGGTTTTTTCAGATTCCGCCCACGCTGCGGAAACCGCATCGCGGATTGTGGCGGAGGTTGCGAACAGCAATACGCCTGAGGTGTCGCGATCGAGTCGATGCACCGGCCAAAGTTGCACCGCACAACGCGGTCGAGAAAGTTGTTGCCGCAACAAAGCAAGTGCATGGCGCTTTTCCTCCGTGTCAGAACCGACTGACAACAATCCTGCCGGTTTATGAATCGCAACGAGGTCGTCGTCGGCAAACAAAATCTCGAGCAAGGTCGCGCCGTGCTGCGGGCGGGGCTGCGCACCTAGCTCCTTAGCGATGACTTCCACGTCATCGCCAATCTGCAGGGGGTGATTTGGCTTACGCACCACACTTCCATTCACCACGATGCAGCCAAGCTGTAGCCGTTGCTTCACGTTGTTCCGCGACCAGCCCTCAAGCTGCGCTAGCAAAAAGGGCATCAGCTCCGCCGCCTCACTCACTTGGTACCGATTTGACATACATTGAGACCCGCATCAGGGGACGTTCACAGCATATCCGCGGGAACTAGGCGAAAATAAATGGATTCTTTCTCAATCCACACGAAATCCTGAAGCCCCATTCTGAATACAGCTGCTTCTGCTCTGATGAACAGCCTTTTCACCCCTCACTCCCCAAACCAAACCCTGGAGACTTACTGATGCGTTTTCTCGTTACTGCAGCTCTTAGCCTAACCGCTCTCACCCCCTCCCTATCGGCTCAAATGATGGGCAGTACCATGGACGCTGAATGGGTTTACCCCTCCTTCGGTTCGGTGCTCGAAGGACACACCGTAGTGGTAACCGCTGGCGTGGAATTGTTGAGCGGCACGATTATCAATGATTCGAAATTTGAAATCGATCTTGGCGACGACTGGGTTGAGTTTCGCTTCAACGCAACCTCCAACTGGTCTTCATCGAGCTTCAATGGTTGGCTATTCCGCGATGCGCTCAGCACCTTGCCACCGATTAGCAACTACTCCATTGATTCCTTTAGCGCTGGCATTGGCAACACTGGCGGCATTGTCACCGGCTTCAATGATAATGAATGCTGGGCCAACTTCGGCGGCATGACCGTCGCTGGCGCCGGTGATTGGATTCGTATGAAAGTAGACTTCGGCGGCTTAGACTTAAGCGCCTCCAGCCTATTTGGCGGTGGCAACGGCACACTTACAGTGACGGGCGCTACGGTTGGTGGAGGTGTGCTGATTGGTTACTCGCTAACGGGTGCAGGCCCAACCAACACTGCATTCGGCCCGGTTGATATGAGCCACCGATCACTCAGTTGCCAGTCTTGACGGCCGATACAGCCGGTGTGGCCACAATCACCACGGGCATTCCTGCCCGGGCAAGCGGATTTACCGTTTACATGCAGGCTGCCGATTTAACGACCAGCACGCTAACCAACTCGCTTGCAGAAGTGATTCTTTAAGGTTTCGGATTCTTAGAATCTACCTAGCGTTCTTGGCTGATGCATGCCGTCGGCCAAGAACGCTTTTTTCTATACTTCAGAAGTTCCGCCAATTACCATGTCTACCCTCCAAACAATTTTGATTTCTGCGGCCGCTGGCGCCGCTGCCGGTGCAATTGCCGCCACCCTGATCATGGAACCTTCTGCAGCACCATCCGCTCGCCAGATGGGCACCGATGATGGCAACCTTGCTAGGCAAGTGGTCGACTTGGCAGCAGAAAACGATGATTTCAACGCGCGCCTTTCGCTGCTTGAGAATCGGCCCCTACCGCTGTCAGGAGGCGTCGCATCCGCGAGTCGCACAGAGCACGAAGCCTTGGCACTCACCGTGGCCGCTGGTGGGACGGCACCTGAAAAGACTGAAACAACACCCTCCAATCGGGAATTGGATCGCGAAGAATTGGATAACGCCGAGTCTGCCATCCTCGCGCAGCGCGAAGAAGCCGCGCGCTTGGAAAAGGAGCGTGTTGCAAGGGAGCAGCGCTTGGAGAGCGCTCGTCAAGCTGCCGCTTATTGGACCACAGAACTGGAGTTGAGTACCTACCAATCCGAGCAGATGTGGAAACTCCTCCTCACGCGCTCAGACGCAGCAGAAACACAGCGCGTCGCCTGGGAATCAGGGGCCGATCCAGCCATTCTCAGCCAAGACAACATGAATATTGAGGCCACGTTCCAAAGCGGGCTTCGCGACTTACTCACCCCAGAACAGTTGGCGAAATACACCGCAGCCGCTGACGGTGACGGCTAGAACTCGCGCGCCACGTATTTTCAATTTCTGCTAATGTGGATGACCATGAATCGCGCCATCCTCGCCGTCTCTGCCGTTGCCTTGCTGTCCACCAGTTTGGCTGCACAATCCCTGCCCGGGATTCTTACTACCCTGACGAACCCAGCGAACGGCCACACCTATCATTTGCTCGATCAGGCCAACTGGAGTGATTCTGAAGCGGCCGCAGTAACCCTCGGTGGCCACTTAGTGACCGTCGACGATCTGGCTGAAAATGATTTTTTGATCGCGAACTTCTCTAACTTTGCCGGCGTCTCACGCCACCTTTGGAACGGCCTCACCGATGAAGCTGTGGAAGGTCTGTGGGTTTGGATTGATGGTACACCAGCGGTTTACTCCAACTGGGATGCTGGCGAACCGAACAACTCCTTTGCCAACGATCCAATCCACGGCGAAGATTATTGTGCCATGTACCCTGGACACGGGCGTTGGGTGGATTTGAACGATGCCAGCACTCTGCAATGGTTCACCGTGCTCAACGGCGTGGTTGAGATTGGCTCGCCAAACCTCGCGATTGCTGGTCTGGCGGGCGGCTCCACGGCTACGATCACGGTGACCAATGCCACTGCCGGCGGTAACGTTTTGCTCGGCTATTCCTTAACTGGTGCCGGTCCGGTGATGACTGCGTTCGGCCTAGTGGATTTGAGCCCACCGATTACCACTCTGCCAACATTGACCGCAAATGCGGCAGGGGTTGCATCAATGAGCACGGTAGTTCCGGGCCGCGCCTCCGGCTTCACGCTCTACATGCAAGGTGCCGATTTAACCTCTGCAAACTTAACCAACCCGTTCGCCGAAGTAATCCTTTAGCAGCACCGGCCTAACCGCCAAGCTTCGTTCAAACTCGGGTAGCTTACGTTTTCCACGTTTTGCTGCCCTGGGTGGAAAGATTCATCAGAGATTCCAGAATCACTGCCAGCGTACTCCGCACCTCTTTGGATCCGTGCGTGGCGACATATTCCGTCATACGCAATAAGCGCAGTTCTTCCTTGCCATAGGTGCCTTTCTTGACGCGTGGCGACGGCCCGTGGTGGCTGCGTAGTTGCTCACCAATGCACCCGCCGGAGCTACTCACTGGGCAAATGTGAGATCTACTCCCAACTCGTGAGTCTCCCGTTTTAAAAATGCTTGCCATGGAAACTCCAAGCGCTTTGGCAATTTTTGCGAGTGTCTTCATCGACGGCTCGATGTGCCCATTCTCGATACGCGACACATAGGAAGTAGCCAAGCCGGCGCGATCGCCAAGCTGTTGCTGGGTAAGGTTGCCCTCCTGACGGAGACGTAAAAGACTTTTTCCGAGGTTCATGACATGCACTATGGGCTTTCGTATTGATAGATATGTTAACACAAAATTGACCGTTAATTTGCTAATGATGTCAATAGCGTTATTCTCAAATTGAGCCCCCGCCTCCCAAAGAGAATTCCTAGCATGAACATCATTAAGTGGATCGACAAACGCAAGCACTGGTGGAAGGTGTTTGTCCTCATCGTTACGGTGAGCATCGCCGTTGTCGGTTACATCGGCTATCAAACCTACCAGTACGCCCCGCCACTTGCCGATTTCAAAACAGAATCCGGCGAAGTTGTATTCGAATCCAAATCAATCACCGATGGCCAGCAAGTTTTTCTGCGCCACGGATTGATGGAGTACGGAAGTTTTCTGGGCGACGGCGCGATGCGTGGGCCAGACTTCAGTGCCGAAGCCTTGCACCTTACCGCAGTATGGATGAATGAAATCCGCGACGCGCAGTGGCGTCAACGTGTGCCCGAAGATGACAAGCGCGCCACATTCGTGAAAGCTCTGGTGCAAGAGGAATTAAAGCGCAACACTTATGTACCCACGACGAACGTAGTCACCCTCAGCGATGCACAAGCGGAGTCCTTTGCGCGCCTGCAGCGTTACTACTCTGAAATGTTTGGAACCGGTGGCGCACTCGTTGGCAAGGAAGGATTTTCGACCGCAAACTACATCACCGATGCGCAAGAGATTGCCGATCTCACGGCCTTCTTCTATTGGGGTGGTTGGATGTGCGCCGCCGAGCGGCCTGGCTTTGACTACAGCTTCACACACAACTGGCCATATGACCCACTAGCCGGCAACACCCCCACGGCTGAGGTTGTTTTTTGGAGTGTGATTGGCGGACTGATGCTCATCCTGGCAATGGGTATCGTTTTCTATTACTACGGCAAAATGGATCGCGAGGCTTTGTTCGAAGCCCAACAAGCGCAAACCCCGCCGCTTGCGACGACCGAGCTGGTGAACAAATTTGAACCCACTCCAACGCAGCGCGCCTGTTACAAGTTTTTTGCGGTGGCGGCTTTGTTGTTCGGAGTACAGGTGCTGGCCGGATTACTCACCATTGCTGATTTCGTTGGCTTTTTCGACGCCATCGGCCTTGATGTCTCTGAAATTTTGCCGGTAACGATTACGCGCGCTTGGCACTCGCAGATTTCGGTACTGTGGATTTCGGTGTGTTGGTTCGCCGCAACTATTTGGGTTTTACCACTCATTTGCCGCCCTGAGCCTAGGCATCAGCTTGCTTGGATCAACACCCTCTTCTGGGTACTGGTGGTGGTTGCAGGCGGGACTTTCATCGGCGTGCCGCTGGGCATTCATGGCTTCTTTGGTGAGTACTGGCGTTGGTTTGGCCTACAGGGATGGGAGTTTGCCACTTTTGGCCGCGCCTTCCATTACCTATTGTTCGTAGCTTTCATGATGTGGTTTGTGATTACCACACGCGGAGTTTGGCCGTTGTTACGTTTGAAGCAATCTTGGTCACTACCCAACTGGATGGTGTATTCCATCGCCGGAATCATCTTCATGTTCACGGCAAGTTTTGTTGCCGATCCAGACACCAACTTCGTCATTGCAGATTTCTGGCGATGGTGCACGATTCACATGTGGGTGGAAGCCTTCTTTGAATTGTTCACTACCATCATCGCCGCTTACTTCTTATATCTGATGGGGTTCGTGAGCCACATGGTGGCCGCACGCGTGGTGTATTTGGCGGCAGTACTGTTTCTTGGGTCTGGCTTGATTGGCATCAGCCACAACTTTTATTGGAACGCCAAATCAATTGAAACCGTGGCCTTGGGTGGTGTACTTTCCACGCTGCAAATCGTGCCGTTAGTTTTACTCACCGTAGAGTCTTGGCGCTTCCGCAACATGCCAAACGGCGCAGTCAAAGTATTGCAGAGGAAAGGTGGGCCGCAGGCCACCTTCGGCCTAACCGAACCGTTCCTCTTCTTAATCGGCGTGAACTTCTGGAACTTCATGGGCGCCGGTGTGTTTGGCTTCATGATTAATTTGCCCATCGTGAATTACTTCCAACACGGTACCTATCTCACGGTAAACCACGGCCATGCTGCTCTATTCGGCGTTTATGGCAACCTGGCAATCGCTTCGATGTTGTTTTGTGGGCGTTGGATTATTGGACCGGAGCACTGGAATGCCAAACTGCTACGGCGTATTTTTTATAGCCTGAACTTTGGTCTACTGCTGATGGTCCTTTTTGATCTATTCCCGGTGGGACTGCATCAGCTGCATACCGCCATGCAAGATGGTTACGCCTTCGCGCGTTCGCAGGAATACCTCGACGGCAGCGTTTTCCAGGCCTTCACCTGGCTGCGCAGCATTGGAGTGGCCGTTTTCGTCATCGGCGGCGTGCTGCCGTTGATTTGGTTCATGGTGACTCGTTGGGTGCACCTCAAACCAGCTCTCCCGGCAACCGAAAACTTTGTCGTGCCACCAACAGTTTTGGCGGTTGCCCCTGCGCCAAAAGAACGGGATTCTTCTCAATGAACCAGCACTTTTCTTTTTTTGCCGCATTACTTTGCTTGACTTCAGTAGCAAATGCGGCGCCTCAATTCGATAGCCCACTGGGGCCGCCGACTGCCCCATTGGAAAATCCGATTACTGCCGAAAAAGCCGTGCTCGGGAAGATCCTTTATTGGGAAGAACAGCTCTCGAGCGACGACACCATGGCATGTGGCACTTGCCACATGCCAGCGGCAGGTTTTGCGGATCCGCGTGAAGGCATTCACCCCGGCAAGGATGGGATCTTTCAAACCGCCGACGACCTCTACACTTCTCCCGGGGTGATTCGCAGTGCTGCCAGTGGCGACTTCAAGCCAGATCCCACTTTTGGTTTGCAAGAGCAATGTACCGGGCGACGCACTCCCGATATTTTCGGCGCTTTGTATTCGCCGACGGCCTTCTGGGATGGACGTGCCAGTGGAGAATTTATCAATCCGGTCACCCACGCGATTGCCATCAAAACTGGTGGTTCTTTAGAAAGCCAAATCGCTGGCCCGCCCGGGAGCGATGGAGAGATGGCCCGCGAAGGGCGCGACTGGGAAATGATTGCCGCCAAGATCAAGGCGGCCAAACCCCTGCGTTTGGCCTCGAATCTACCGCAGGATCTCATCCAGGCTCTGCGCCGCTACCCCACCTATCCGCAGCTTTTTGAGCAAGCCTTTGGTACTTCTGAGGTTTCCGCGCAACGCATCATTTTTGCCATCGCAACCTACGAGCGCACTTTGGTGCCTTCCGACACGCCCTATTTCCGTTGGCTCCGTGGTGAAAAAACTGCGATGACCGCCAACCAAATTCAGGGGCACAATCAGTTCATGAGAGAGGCGCAATGTTTCAGCTGCCACCCACCACCGATTTTCACCCAACCAGAATTTTTCAATTTAGGTCTACGCGACTGGCAGGAAGATCCCGGCCGCATGAAGGTCACCGGTCTGCATGCCGATCGTGGCAAGTTCCGCGTGCCGTCTTTACTCAATGTAGGCTTGCGGCCACGTTATATGCACACCGGTGAGTACCAAACACTGTGGCCAGGTGGAGTGGGGCAGCTCTATTTGGAAGGCGGCGGCCCGATGGTGCACGACCGCGACATTCTGTTAACCACCCTCAAGGATGTACCGGGAATTGAGATGGACAAAATCATGGATTTCGTCGGCAACGCACTTACGGATGCACGGGTGCGCGACGAAATCTATCCTTTTGATCGCCCGACGCTGTGTAGTGAACGGATGTCCGTGCGCGGGGCATTTCAGCAGTGCAGCTTAGAGTCCGCAGAAACTTCCTCCGCTCATATCCTGGCGAAACAACCGGCATTCCCCGGCTCTGAGAGTTTCCGCATTGGGCTCGATGGCGGTCCGGTCGGTGCTTTTGCCCGACTTGTAGTTTCCGCGACACCGAGTGAAAGCGTTGCCACAGACTTCCGTTTTCTGTGCCATGACCTCCGCCTGACTCAAAACTTTTTCTTAACAACCTCCGACGCTGGCAATGGCCGCGGTTACGCCACGGTTCAGGCCGCCATTCCGAATGATTCGAGTTTAGTGGGTAGACGTTTCTCCGCGCAGTGGTTTATCGCAGCTTCCACCAAAGAAGCATCGCTGACCACCCGCGCCAATGACTTTGTGATTCACGATTAGTCCTTGCGCTGGGTAGCCAAAGCAATTGGGTGGGATTGCGGGTACTCTCGTCACCATGAAGATTGCATTAATCCAACAGCATGCTGGTCCAGACCAGGCGGAAAACCTCCAGCGCGGCCTGGAAGCAGCGCGCGCGGCGGCGGCGGCCGGTGCCGAGATTCTGTGTTTTGCCGAGCTGGCATTTACCCCGTTCTACCCGCAAATTCCTGCACACCTTCAGACTTGGGCCGCACAGGTGCATGAACTTGCAGAAACCATTCCCGGCCCGACCACCGCAGCATTCCAATCCATCGCCTCCGAATACGGAGTCGTCATCATCTTGAATCTGTATGAAAAAGATGGAGCACGTGCATTTGATACTTCCCCCGTCATCGATGCCGACGGCACGCTGCTCGGTTTAACGCGCATGGTGCATATCACTGAGTACGCAGCTTTTCATGAGCAGGGATACTACGATCCAGGTGATTGCGGTGCGCCTGTCTACCAAACTCGTTTTGGCAAAATCGGCGTGTCGATTTGTTACGACAGGCACTTTCCGGAGTACATGCGTGCGCTCTCTCTTGCAGGTGCGGAAGTGATTTTTGTGCCGCAAGCCGGCGCGGTCGGCGAATGGCCGGATGGACTTTATGAAGCAGAACTCCAAGTTGCGGCCTTTCAAAACGGCGTGTTTACCGCACTCTGTAATCGCGTCGGCAAGGAAGAACGCTTGACTTTCGCCGGTGAATCCTTTGTGTGTAATCCGAGTGGTTGCGTAATCGCGCGTGCAGGAACGGGCAACGACGAAACGCTGTTTGCTGATTTAACGCTCGCGGAAGTCGCGGAATCCCATGCGCGGCAACTGTTTCTCCGTGATCGCCGCCCCGAGTTATACGCAGATTGGCTAAGCCAAACCTAGGCTGCACAGACCATCAGTGGTCGGTCTGCATCTCAGCCAATGACCAGCGTTTTGAAGGACACCAATCTCACGAACTCTTTGGCTGTAGTGATTCTCTAAGGATTCGCCTGCGAAAATCTTCGCATTGCAGAACGACCCACAACGACCAGATGCTTGGTCTACTGCGACTCAAAGTAAGGGCTGAAAAGAGTCGTCGTTTTACGAATGACGGGAGCGCCGTCCTGCACCCAAGCGCCGCCGCGTTCCGCCAAGTGCTCCGCCATACGCGCGCGCCAATCAGCAAGAGTCACTGCGTAAGCTAGATTCGCGGCGAGATCTTCTTGCTCCAGTGGATCCGCCTTTAGATTGAATAGCTGCTCGCGGCCATCAAAGGCATGAAAGATGTACTTCCATTGCGCATCGGTCAAAGCCGTCCACTCGTTGCCTGGCCAATAACAGGTAGCGTGCTCGAGGTCGAGTTGGATGCGCCAATCTTCCGTCTCTCCACGGAGCAGGGCAAGCAGGGAGGCACCATCCACGGTATCAGGGATTGGCAGCTGTGCGGCCTCGAGAAAAGTAGGCATCAAATCACGCAGTTCGACCAATTCCTCGCGCCTTTGGCCGCGTGCTCCGTTAGCAATGTCAGTACCCCAATACACCACCATCGGGATACGCGAGGAGCCTTCGTAAGCGTAAGTTTTACGCCACAAATGATGGTCGCCAAGCATATCGCCATGATCGGAAGTAAAAACGATGACGGTGTTTTTCAGCATACCCTTGTCTTCAAGTGCTGTGACAATGCGCCCCACCTGCTCGTCAACAAAAGCAATGTTCGCTGCATAACCACGGCGTGCATCCATCGTCAACTCTGTGCCGAGGTTATTGCGTGCGGCCTGGTGTTGTTCGGGTTCGTGAAAGTCCCCGAAGGCAAGCTCCGACCACGCGCCAACTGCAGCCTCCGGTACGCTAGCTCGGTCCACTTCATCAAGGAATCGCTGCGGAGGATCGTACGGGCTATGCGGACGGGCAAAACTGACTTTCAGGAAAAATGGCTGCTGCTTGTCGTAGTGCTCGACAAAATCCACGGCCCGATCTCCGGTCCAACGGGTGGGGTGCAAACGCTCGTCGAGGGCAAAGGAACGCGCCGCATAATCATTCCAACCGATGCCGGTTGCGTCGGGGTCCAACGCTGGCGCTTGCGCCTGAAACCAGCGCCGATAGTCGGAGAGAAATTGTGGCGATTCGACACGACCCGATTCGTCGAGTTCTCCCCCTTCATAACCATGCAAGTTACGCTGCGGATGGAAATGATTTTTGCCGATGAACCAAGTTGCATAACCCGCCTCCGTCAAGAGTCGTGGCCATTCCTGCGGATAACGTTCGGCAATACGCGCGTAACCGAGTAGGCCGTGGTGCCACGGCGCTTGCCCGGTGAGAATCGCGGCACGCGCGGGGGTACAAGAAGGGGTGGAACTGTAAGCCCGCAGAAACAGTGCACCCTCCGCAGCCAAGCCATCCAGATGAGGACTATGCACCGCTTGGTTGCCGTCGGCACCGAGAAAATCACCGCGCATTTGGTCCGCAATGATGAACACGATGTTCGGGCGCGGCGCCACGCTTCGCTGATCCTGGCACCCAACGGCGAGTGCCACAAGGAAGAGAAGCAGGAGAGTGCGCATCGGCACAGCATAACGAGGTACCTTGCTGAGCCGATGTCCTGCTGCCCTACCCTGCCCGTCGCTGCCGTCGCTCTCCTGAGTCTGAGCGCTTGCACCCAATCTGCCTTGCGCTCCGCACCGGAAACGCAAGCACGGCCGAACATTCTATTTCTCTATAGCGACGATCACGCCGCCGCTGCCGTGAGCGCGTATGGGTCCGGCCTGCCCGCCACGCCAAACCTGGATCGCTTAGCCGACCAAGGTATGCGCTTTGACGCTGCATTCTGCACGAATGCACTATGTGGTCCGGCGCGTGCCGTGGTTCTCACTGGCAAGCACAGCCATATCAATGGCTTCGCCGACAACGATAGTGTGTTCAACGGCGATCAACAGACCGTGCCAAAACTACTGCAGCAAGCGGGCTACCACACCGCCTTAATTGGCAAGTGGCATCTGAAGTCAGACCCGCAAGGATTCGATGAGTGGGACATCCTGCCCGGACAAGGGCGCTATTACACGCCAGAGTTTCTCAACCAAAGCGGAAAGTACAGCGTCGACGGTTACAACACGGATGTCATCGCCGACAAGGCCATCGCCTGGCTGGAAAGGGCCAGCCAAGATGAAAAACCATTCTTCTTGATGTGCCAGTTCAAGGCGCCGCACCGTGCATGGATGCCTGCGCCTCAGGAAGTGGGTCTGTTCGATGATTTTCAGATTCCGGAGCCATCTACGTTGTTCAACGACGCTTCCGGCATGGCCAGTCCAGCGCGTGCGCAGGAGATGAGCATTGCGCGCCACATGTGGCTCTACTACGACCTCAAAGTACCGCCTCTGGACGGTGAAGAACTGAGCGGGCCGGATCGTTGGGCCGTCGGCCGGGAAAGACTCATGAGCGAGGAAGCTGCCGCCGCGTGGGAACAGGCGTATGCTCCACGCAATGCGGCTTTCCGCGCGGCGCATCTGCAAGGTGACGACCTCGTACGCTGGAAGTTCCAGCGTTATATGAAGGATTACCTACGTTGCATCCAAGGAATCGATCGCAATGTAGGACGTTTACTCGATAAGCTCGAGGCGTTGGATTTGACTGAAAACACCATCGTGATCTACACTTCGGATCAGGGGTTTTTTCTCGGAGAGCATGGTTGGTATGACAAGCGCTTCATGTACGAACCATCGCTGCGCGTACCTTTCCTAGTGCGCTGGCCAAGAGAAATCGCGGCGGGTTCCGTGAACCACGATCTTGTGCAGAACCTTGACTTCGCCGAAACTTTTCTTGAGGTAGCTGCGGCTAACGTCCCAGCCGACATGCAGGGACGGAGTTTATTGCCACTCTTGCGTGGCGCAACGCCGAGCGATTGGCGTCAAGGGATCTATTACTCCTACACCGGAGAAGCCACGCATCATGTCGCCGCGCATGACGGCATCCGCACCGCCGCATGGAAACTGATTCACTTTCCGGACAGCAACGAATGGGAACTCTTCGACTTACATGCAGATCCAGAAGAAATTCACAGTCTGGCCGAGGACCCAGCCTATGCAGAAGTGCGTTTGCGTCTGCAAAGGCAACTAGAAGCTCTGCGCGAACAGTACGACGTGCCGCAGAAACCGTGAATGCTAGCCTTGCTCTAGTAACGGGAGCCCTACTCACTTTGATGTGCGGTGCCTGCGGGCGCGAAAGTCCGACTGCCTCAGGCTCTGCCTCCTGCGCCGCTTGCCATGAAGCCCAATATTTAGCTTGGCAGAAAAGTCATCATGCGTTGGCCGAGCGGGAGCTCACTAGAGGAGAAGTCACGGTACGTGATATCGGCCCCGATGGAGAATTTCACGATTACCCGGCGCTACGCGCGATTGGCGTTAGTCCTTTGGTGCAATATGTGGTCGTGCTAGACGGCCACTTGCAGGTTGCCCAACAGGCAAAAGACAGCCGCGACGGCAGCTGGTTCAACGTCTTTGACGATGGCCGCCAACCCGGCGAATGGGGGCATTGGACCGGACGCGGCATGAATTGGGACACGATGTG
Organism: uncultured bacterium; assembly: GCA_937919925.1. GTDB lineage: Bacteria > Planctomycetota > UBA1135 > UBA1135 > UBA1135. The sequence goes on from CALFOT010000041.1 coordinate 50,469, forward strand.
TGCGGTGTGTCACAACACGGGGGTCACGCGCGATTGGTCCGCGAAACTAGACCGCTTCACCACGACTTGGCAGGAACATGGCGTCGGCTGTGGCGCTTGTCATACCGAAGACGCCGAACATCAGTCGCAACCTCTGCTAAGTTCCGCACCGTTCCAAATGGACACTTGCTTGAGTTGTCACGCCCGACGCACCGGCATCGCCCCGCTACAACCCGGCGTACCTTTTCTGGATGTGGCTTTGCCGGCCTTCCCCGATCTCAGCGAGGATTGGTATGCCGACGGCCAGATTCATGCCGAGGATTTTGAGGCCAGTTCCTTTTTGTTATCGCAGATGGCGAACGCCGGGGTGACTTGCATGGATTGCCACGATCCACATAGCGGCAAGCCACGTGCTGAGGGAAATGCCCTGTGCTTGAGCTGTCACAGCGGCGGTGGGCGCTTACCTGCGCCGGTCATCGATGCATCCGCCCATTCCCAACATGAAGAAGGGTCCGCAGGCAATAGTTGTATTGCCTGCCACATGCCAACCACCACTTACATGCAGCGACACGCACGGCATGACCACGGTTTTCTCCGCCCTGACCCGAGCTTGAGCCGACAACTAGGCACACCACTTGCCTGCGATCGCTGTCATCAAGATAAAGATGCTGAGTGGGCGGCGCAGCAAATGACCACGCGCGTATTAGCAAGTGGCAGCGGCCGCGCTCGGTTGCGCGCCGAGGCCATCCACGCTGCACGTTCCGGAGTTGACGATGCAAAAGACCTATTGCAGGTAGCCTTGCAGAAGGAAGAGCATCCAGTTTGGCGCGGTGTCCTCTATAACATTCTTGTTTCCCTAGGAACCGAATCGAGTACGCGAGCCGACTTACTCGCACTCAACATGAGCAACCCTTGGGAACGTTTGTTCGCGCTGGCCACTCCGGAGTTGTTGGCGGATCCTCTACGCGGTGTGCGGCTACGCGCTGCGCGACAAATCCTAGGCACAGTGGCGCTCGAAAGCCGCGCCGGCCAGGACCTGTTACAGGCCATACTCCTCCATCGTGGGCAACCCACCGGTGCGATGGAAGAAGCGCAGTTCCTTTTCCTGCGCGGCGCGTTCGAGAAGTCCATTACACTGACGCGGTGGGCGCAGCAATGGGAGCCCACATCACCTGCACCTTGGCACCTGCGATCATCCGCACTAGACGCTGTTGGTCGCGAGGCGGAAGCCCTCACAGAATTAAACTTATGTTGCGCAAGGTTCCCGGAGGATGCCACTTCCTTCTATCTACTTGGCCTCGCCGCTTCCGCAGAAGGCGACTATGTTGGCAGCGTCTCTGCCTTGCAACGCGCCTTGTCCCTGCAGCCAAACTTCCCCGCCGCCGCGCGCAACCTCAGAGCATTGCAGATCTTTCTCGCCGATTAAGGGGCACTCGCGGCGTGGATGCGCGCGCGGGCGGTGAAGAAGTTAGATTGAGGCCGCAAATGAACGCGTCTCCCCCGCCGGCTCTCGCTTGTAGCGTACGCAACTGCGCCAAGCCTCTGACGCGCGCCGAGAAAACCTGGTATTGCGAAAGTGGCCACACATTCGATATCGCGCGCAGCGGATATCTGAATCTAATTCAGCCGCAAGACCGACGCTCCCTCAACGCTGGTGATGGGCGCGAAACCGTGGCGGCGCGGCGCGCTTTGCTCGACAGCGGATTTGGCACTGCCCTACGCGCTGCCTTGCTGGAAACAATCGATTCCCTTGCTCTGGCACCCGCTTTGCAGGCGGTCGACCTGGGTTGCGGCGAAGGATATTTTCTAGCGGAACTTTGTGCTCAAACAGGATTTCAGGGCTGCGGAATTGATTTGTCGGCACACGCGGTAGAGAGTGCGGCGCGCCGTTTTCCGCAACATCTGTGGATTGCAGCCAACGCCGACCGCCGCTTGCCGCTGCTCGACAGCGCGTGGGATCTTGTTCTATCGATTGATGGCCGGCGTCCGCGTGACGAAATCGCCCGCGTGCTGCGGCCCGATGGTTTGCTGTTGGTGGCCATCCCGGCGGCCAACGATCTCATCGAACTGCGCGGCGCAGTCCTTGCCGAAGTCCTCCTGACCGACCAAGTTGCCAAAGCGGAGGCTGCGCTTGCACCACATTTTCAGTTGCGCGCACGACGCACGGTGCAGCAAACACGAGAGCTTGATCGCGTCGGCCTTGCGCAACTTGCGGCTGCAACTTATCGCTGCGCGCGACGTCGTGAAATGCAGGCACTCGCAAGTTTAGAGCAACTCACGGTCACGACCGCACATGAAGTACTGGTGTTCGGCAAATCCGTGCCTGGGCTACAAGATTAGGCTGCACTGTTGGGCTACAATCGCCGCGTCCGAAACTAGGTCAACTCGGAATCTTCATGCCCTCCGCAGCCATCCATCCACTCCGCCCGGGAATGCCGCGCCCGTGGGTGATTGCCCATCGTGGCAGTTCGGCCCATGCGCCGGAAAATAGTCTACGCGCTTTTGCTTTAGCTGCCGCTGCCGGAGTGGATGCTTGTGAAACCGACGTCCGCCTGAGTGCCGACGGCATCCCGGTGTTGTGTCATGACCCCGATCTGTTGCGCGTGGCTGGCAGGCGGGAACAAGTGGCAACATGGAAGGCCAGCGCACTGAATGCGCTAGCCCTGCAAGACCGCAATGGCTTCGTTTGGCCTGAGGAAGGTATTCCACGTCTCGATGTGGCACTCCGCCTACACCCCCACATGACTTTTTTCTTGGAAATGAAAGCCGATGGCATGCATGATGCGCGCGCAAAACGCCAGCTTGCCGAAACCACCGCACGTTATGCTCTAGAGGCGATTGCCGCTGGCGTCACAGCACCCATTCTTCTCAGCTTCGAGCAAGACTTGCTCGATATGGCAGCCTGCGTCGCTCCAGAATTATGCACCGCCCGCAATCTATTATCCCCCTGTAACACCGCCACCGATTTGGTCTCTTGCGCAATCGGCAGCGTGACGGCGTCCTTTGTGGCGCAGCAACACCACGTTGGCAAGGCGGTCTTGGCTTTCACAGTGAATCACCCCGAAGAATTGCAGTTTGCGCTGGCCTGCAAAATCGATGGCCTTTTTTGCGACGATCCAACCTGGTTGCTGCAACAACTAGACCAGCATTTGGGCAAGATCCAACCGTGAAAGCACGCGACCTCTCTCAGCTGGAGTCCGGCCCTTTTGACTTGTTGGTGATTGGTGGCGGCATTTACGGCGCTTGGACAGCTTATGACGCCGCCTTGCGCGGTTTACGTGTGGCCTTGGTGGAACGCGAAGATTGGGGGGCCGGCACTTCATCGGCGTCCTCCAAATTGATTCATGGAGGCTTGCGCTATTTGCGCAATATGCAATTTGGATTGATCCGCAAAGCTTTAGTCGAACGGCGGCGCTTGTCACGCTTAGGGCCACACCGCGTTGCCCCGCTGCGCTTTGGCTTTCCCGTTTATCAGGCTGATGACGTTGGCCCATTAGCAGTGCACTTCGGTTTAGGCTTATACGATTCTTTGGCTGGTTTCCAGCAACCGGTCGCACGCCATCAACGCTGGTCACGGGCCGCGGCCCACCAGCAATGGCCTTTTCTGCAAAGTGAAGATTTGTGTGCCGCCTTTACTTATGGCGACTGCGGCACCGATGACGCGCGGCTTTGCCTAGAGATTGTTGCGGGTGCCGCCGCAGCTGGTGCTGTGGTTTGTAACCACGCTCCGGCAGTGGAAATTTTGCGCAGCAAAGATTGTGTGGTGGGCGCCCGAATTGCGGATGCTTTCGATGACAATCAGCAAATAGATGTTTTGGCGCAACAAGTGGTTCTTTGTGCTGGCGCATGGTCGGAAGATTTACTCGGTCGCGCCGATGATCAGCAGCGCAGCATGCGCTTGGTGCAAGGCACTCATTTGATACTGCCCGCCATGCCTACGCAAGATGCATTTTTGTTGCCGGCGCAAGACGGGCGCATCTTTTTTTTGATTCCTTGGTATGGCCGCACTTTGGTAGGCACCACCGAATCCGATTACCACGGTGATCCAAGCGCAGTGCGTGTCCCGGAAGCTGATGTTGCCTATTTGTTGCACAACACCGCCCGCAGTTGCCCCGGGCTTCATTGGCAACGTGAAGATGTGCTCGGCAGCTTTACTGGACTTCGCGCCTTGCGCAACGAGCTTCACCGTAATCCCTCCAAGGTCACGCGCGAATTTTCAATCGAGCAACCGCAAGCTGGTTTGTGGTTAGCCGTTGGGGGCAAACTCACTTCCGCGCGCGTGGATGCCGCTACTTTGGTGAAACAACTGTGTGCGATGTTAGGCAAAGGGGAAGGCCCCTGCCCCACCACCAATCAACCCTTTCCGTGGGCGCCGCTAGAACCTTATGGTCCGTGGCTACAGCAACAAATTCTTAGCGGAACCCAACTAGGCCTCACCACCACGCAAGCCCAATGTTTAGCGGAACGGCATGGCAAGCGCGTGGGGCTGATCTGGGAGCAAATTCGCCTGGACCCAAACTTAGCTGTGGCCATCGCCCCAGATTTACCCTTCTGCACTGCTGAAATCGAGTTCGCCCGCAAGCACGAAATGGCCATCACCGAAGAAGACTTATGGCGCCGACGGATTCCATTGCGTTTGCTACAAACTAACCATCCCAACCCAAATGGATAAACCGGAAGTGAGGCCCCGGTGCTATGGTTCGTTCCTTCTGAATCATCTCTTGCTCTCCCTAGTTTGCGCCGTTGTACTTGGTACCCATCTCGGCGCCCAAATTGCTCCTGGTACCGAGCCGCACCCAGCCAATGAAATCAAGTTCGTGCCAAACGGTTTGCATGGCTACATTGGATACAGCGCTACGCGCCCACCTGCACAAGCGGAATTCAGTGCCGGCATGGGCTTCTATTCAGCCGTTTGGCCTTTGATCGAAGAGCCTCTTGCAGATTTTCAAATCGGCTTAGCCGGAGCGTGGGTAACTCCTGATAACTCGGACAACAAAGACCAGCCCTTGGCTCCCGTCGGCACCTTGGCGCGCACTTGGCCGGAACGTGGACCGACTTGGAGCAGCGTTTTTCAAACGGTGGAGGGCGGCCTCGGATATTGGCGGGGCAATCGTTTCCGTTACGGTCCGCCCAAGTTTAGTATGAATGCCACGCCCCAATGTTATGACTATGAAGTGGGCTCTCCAGGCTGGTCTTTTTTTTACGACACCGAGGCGCTGCCTGATGATCGCTTGGGGATTGCACAGCTGAGCAACCGTCTATTGATTCCCCCTGATGCTTTGCCCTTTGAAGGGAATCCCAAGGGCAAATTTTTAGGCTACACCTACATGGCGTTGCCTTTTACAGCAGCGACCAGCGCCGATCCGCCTACCGGCGATCAAGCATGGACTTGCTTTTTGAGTACCGCAAACTTCAAAGGACCAATTGCATATTATATTCCAGAAACCTGGAGCAAGATTGGCAAGCTTTTTGATATGCCATTCCTGCATGGTCGTGGCCTGGATGCCCGTCCAGGCCAAATGGGTGGTGGTGCCATGGAAATCAACACCGTGCCGAGTTTTGTCGGCAGTGATTCTCAGGGAGTGTCCTACTCGAAAATCCCTCAACTCAATTTTGCGATCGACGCCAACGGCCAGGCCGTGTTGGTGCAAGATGTTACTTATTACTCAAAGGCCGCCCTCTACGACTCTTTCCTAGCTTGGCGCAACGGTGGCCCGGCGTGCTCCGGCACCTTTGATCCCAAAGGCGCCTGGCAATCCACGTTAACCACCAGTACCCCGCACTTCGATCAGGCGGGCAAAGAAATTGTTGGAGTGAACCAAGTGTTCGACACCAAAGTGTTTGCCCAAAACCTTTGGGGTTTAGAGTGGCTAGATAGCGACATCAGTCCTGCGGGCCGTTTCCCGCAATACTTCAAGCATGTCGGCGAAGAACGCGTTGCAATTGCCGCCGCCGATGTGCCGAAGGAAACAGGGTTGTTACACCAAAAATTCCAGTTGGCCGCACGGGGTGAACCGTTTACGTCGCCACAAGCGGGTGCATGGATGGAACCCGGTCCGGTCCAAGGCCCCTACACGGTAGTCCTTGGTGATGGCTCGATGGTAACTTACTCTTGGTACCGTTTTGTAGATCAGCCCTCCTTCCAACAGTATTCCTGGAGCGCTGCAAAGAAGGAAGAATTGCAGGCCTTTGTCGAAAAAATCCATGCCACTTGGCCTCTGGATCGCGACTACATGGCACCACCAAGTACGGGACAACTGGTCAAGCTCGATCCTGCTTTGTTTGTGACCCCACCCAAGGGATTGGAGCTCGGCTATGTGCCCATTGTCACGCGCCAAGAAAACGCGGTGAAATCACGCTAGGGTTTGCGTCAGCTAGCTGCGGCTCTAATGATGCAATTCCACCAAATTAATACTCTGGCAAAGGAAGTGTCACATCATAAATTGGACCATCACACCAGCACCGAATGTATTCCGGTACATTCATCTTGCTGCGCAATTCTTGAATACGGTCAAGGTAGTTGCCCTCAAGGAATTCAAAGTCTGCGTAAGTGGTGGTTAAGGATTCGCCAGTGGATAAAGTCAAGCCGTAGGCAGTCGGCACGCCGCGCTCATAATCCACCGCCAAAAACAAGGAGTTCACTGCTATCGGACCGACGTTTTCAGCATCGTCGGTGAGAAAGTACGTAGTGAGTAAATTTAGTCCTAGCTCAGACGGAATGGAATTCCAGGTCATCATGATTTCGGAATCCTTCACTTCCATGTGGGAAGGAGGATAATCCTCAAGCAGAGCACTGGCCCGAGAACATAAATCCCAGCCCCCATGAGGGTAGTAGCCCGGCGCAGGTAAGGAATTGTCTTTCTTCTTCCTCGCGACACACTCCCACATCGGCATGGAACCGTCTTGACTCTCCTGAAGAATGTGGGTCAAGCCATTCATCTGCTTAATAAACGTGGTCCACATGAAATAATCGTTTATCCACCCCTTCTCAATCCAACAAGAGACCCACTCGCTGGCCTGGAAGTATTCCCCTTCGAAAACCCAAGTGCGCGCTTCCTCGCCCCCCCCATGGGCAGCATTTCCTGGGCTTGACGGAACCGCCTTTCTGGTAATTTGGAATCCAACGCCATAAGGTTGGCCCACATGCTGTTGGAGCCTTGCCGCCACT
>CALFOT010000042.1 GCA_937919925.1 uncultured bacterium
GGCTGTGGTTGGGGCGCAAGCGGCGGCTGTGGTTGGGGCGCAAGCGGCGGCTCGGTCTGGGCGACCGGAACTACCGATTGCACCTCTTCCAGACGCCGCTCCCCCATCAAGCAACGGCGTAAATCCTCACCGTATTCCTGAACCTCAAGATCCCCGTCTAAATCCACCGACAACTCTAAAGCAAACGGTTTGCGCGGATGACGTCGCAAAAACACCGCCGCAGGTTGCGGCAAAAAATCTGGCCATTGGGATAACAGCAAAGAAGTACCCAGTTGCCCAGCTTGTTCCCAACTCACTTGCGCACTGATCCCGCCAGTTGCCAAGGCGTCATCCAAAAAGCGCTGCAGCGAACCAGGTTCTAAGCTGTGGGACCAACTCCGGCCTTTACGATGAAACATCGACAGGATCTCGGGCACTGCCGGCCCAGGCTTATGGCCGCGCCGCCTTAAGGCCACCAGCGTAACCCTCCAGCAACTAGCGCCATCACCGCCGCAAGCGACAGGAACGGCAGCCAGGCAGTTGCTGCACGCCGCTCCAGGAAAAGGCTTCGTTGCTGCTCTTTGGTGGCAAGGAATGCTTGCACACCAAGCACAGCCTGTTGTTCGGCCAGCGAGCGCTCTGGGAAGATCTGCAACCATTGCGACGCACGCTCCAAACCTTGGCGATAGCTTCCAGGTCGCCAACAGTCTGCCAGCATGGCGTAGCGCAGCCCCACGGGATGGCTCTCAGTAAGTTTCGCCACTTCCTGACGCAACTCATTCTCTGCACCCGCATGCAAATAGAGGCGTGCGCGTGCCAGCGTGGCCTCTTCTGCTGCGCGCGTTGCTTTCGATGAGTTTTGATAAACCGCGTGTTGCTCCAAAAATGCGCGGGCGTCGGTGGGCTCTGGTTGTTGAGCGTGAAGCGTCGTACTACAACCCAAAACAGCCACACAGCAGGTTAGCAAAATGCGCTGCATACTCACGGAGCTTCCCTCCACCATTCCAGCGTCTGCTGCAACTGTAAGGGGTTACGATCATCTGTAAACGGCACCACCTTTGCGAGCTCGCCGACGCCTTCCACAGTTTGTCCGGGTAAACAGGCTGCGCCCACTTCTATGGGTAGTCCTTGGGGCAATAAGGTGACGAGTTCTGTCAACGCTGGGAACGCCAGCTCCTTGCGCGCGAACAGCACCCAGTTGCGACTGCGCGGTACTTGATGCATACGTTGGGCATCTCCAAAGCTAGCCGCCAAACCAGCACGGATGCGTGCGACAAATCCAACGTCGGATTGCACAGCCGAAGTGGTGCCCAGGTTAATCACCAGAACTCCTCCGGGGCGCAAGTGGGTATAGGCCTCGGCAAAAAATTCAGCCGTAGCAAGGTGCGGTGGGATTTCAAATTGGCGGGCGTAAGCATCGAGCAAAATCACTTCTAAATCGAGTGGAGCGCTGCGCAACAAGCTGCGTGCATCGGCTCCGACAACGATTTGAACCGCAGCAGCAGCACTTGCCGAAAGTGGCAACCACTCTTGACCAAGTTGCATCACCAGCGGATCGATTTCTACGCCTACTGCCGCCAGCTCACGCTCGGCCAAACCAAGTTGCAAGGGCGCCACTGCACTCCCGGCACCAAAACCAAGAATCCAGGCTTGCAGTGGAATGTTGGCATCCACTTGGGTTCCAAACTGCGCATACACGGGAGCAAGGCTAAAAAGATCGTAGTAACCACCAGGCCATAGATTGTTCGGCCGATACAGAGATTGAAACGAATCCAGACCTTCGTTCATCTGTAACCAACGCTCACCATCTGCGAAGCCAATCACGCGTAAGTGTTGATAAGCACTGTCCTCCACGGCTAGTACCGTTGCCCCTTCAGGCAAGTTTGCGGTGCGCGAGGGATCTGCATTCCACAGCAGCAGCAATGGCAGGAGCGCAACAGCAAGCGTGGCGCGGCGCTTCAACAACAGTGCGCCGCCCACTAACAAAGCCAGCGTGGTGAGAATCAGAGTAGCGCGCACGCCAACCCAGGGAATCGCCACAAACGCAGAGCCTAATACACCCAACAGCGAGCCAAGCGTGCCGGCAGCGGAAATCTCGCCGGCAGCGCGGCCAGGACCACGCTCTTGCGCACGAATCTGTACCAACAACGGACTCAACATGGAAAGGAATAACACCGGCGGCACAAAGAATAAGGTTGCTGCAGTGAAGCTGCCTCGCACAAAAATTGCCGCGGCACTATCCAAAGTAAGCCCTGCTGGCAGGATCCAATTAGCAAACGGCGCCAACAGCCCCACACCCAGAGCCATCAATCCGCCACCCACCAACAAACACCAAGCTGCAGACCGGCGTGCATCGGCGCTACGTTGGGCCAAGCGACCACCAACCCATCCACCCACAGCAATCGCTGCTAGGATCAAGCCGATTTGTTGGCTCCACACCAATGCGGAAGTACCGAAATAGGGTGCCAACAAATGCACACCCAGGATTTCGATGGTTAACATGGCGAATCCCGCCAGACCTGCAACAAGCAAAGTCATAAACCTTGATGCACTCTATTTGCTGCCCGTTTCACCTTCCACAATCGGCAGGTCAATCCGACGAATGGAAGCAGGGAAGACGGTGTCATCGATATTGGCACCGAAGATACCCATCATCGTGCCAACGGAACGCGAGGCTTGGTAAGTCAAGGATTTGCCGTTGCGCATCAAGGTAATGGGCTGATCTAGATCCACAATCACATCGTTTAGGAACAGCATCACTTGGTAAACATACTCACCGTCAATCGTAATCGTGTTGGTGCTGCGATCCACCGCAACCTTCATGCGCGCGACTTTGCCCGCAGGTACATCGCCTATTGGATCAAATTTAATCGCCTGAGCCCAGTAAGCGCGCCCCATCCATGGTTCGGTAAGTTCGACGACAAACTCCGTCGGGTATGGATTACGCGCGGCGGCAGTCATGCACCATTCTGTAGCTGCAGCGACATCCACATGCTCTCCGTGTTCCACCAAGCTCAAGTTGGCTTTGCCGGGAAAATCGCCGCAGCTTCCTGCAACCGTAGCTAAACCGGCAAAGTAGTACGGTAGGACAGCAACATAACGGGAAGCAAAATCGATGCCCTTTTCACCCTCGGCAACCATAAATAGGCGCGCGCGATCAATCCGGAAATCTCGCGAAGCGCGCCCCAGCGGCAACAAGAACAAACTTTTGCCTTCATCTTTCATCAACAGTTCCAAGGACATTTCTTGAATATGAGGGGCCAGGATAATGCAGTTATCCAACACTTCTGCCGACATGGTTTCAATCGTTGCAGTAGGTGTATCGCACACCAACATGATGACTGGATAGTTCACCTTCTTGGGTTCGTATTTTGCGGGAATACGGATCGAGGCGGTACCCCAACCTGCTAAATCCACCTCTTGAATCGAACCTTTCTTGATGTAGTCGCCATCAGGCGTTTTTCCCGAGGTTGCATAACTGCGTCCTGCGCTAATCGCCAGAGACCAGTCTGCAACCAGAGAAAGAGCGGAGCGGCCTTTCAGCTTTTTATCGATGCCCGCCACAACTTTATCGAGCTCCATCAACGCCTCAGAAGCTGCCGTGGTGTCGCCTTCAATCGTAGCCTCTACCCAATTGGCGATTTGCTTACCAAGCTTGCTGTGGTCACCCGCTTTGAGCTCTGGCTCAACCTGAGCGCAAAGTGGAGCCGCCAGCAGGGCGAGGGCGAGGGATGTGAAGAGTTTATTCATGTTTCATTCAGCTTAGTGGTGCGCGGTGCGGGCGGCTAGCACCGCTTGGGCCAACTCACGCGCACTGCAATTGGCCGCTAACTCTTTAGGAGGTAACATGTTAAGCCAATCTAGATTGGTACGAAAACGGTCATCAGAAGGGTACATGGCAGCGCCAGCTTGCAGGGAGTCCTGACAAGCCATCTGCCGGCCATCCCCCCACAGCGCCAAACAGCGCTCCAGGGCAGAGTCCGCCACTTCCGATACCGAAATCTGAGGTAGCGGTAACCCATGGCGACGGCAGAAAAGAATCAAATTGGCTAGTCCAGTATCGCCACTATCCTGGGCCAAGAGTTCCCAGGCAGGCAGAGTTTGCAGGACCGGAGCGTGTTCTAAACGCACTAGCGATTGGTACAAAGTGTTGCGCCAACGAGGCTCGGACGCCTTGGGTGCCTGCATGAGCAAGGCAACCCGTTCCAAGTGGTCGGCCGGATAAGGATTTTGGAGCAACGCAAAATCTGTGCCTAGCCAGGCCAGAATCAGCAGAATTAGTCCTGCCAAGTGACCCCCCGGATTGATTCGCTGACTTCGCCCATCAAGAAAGCCTTCTGGCCCGTTTTGGCGAAGCCTTGTAGGAAGTCCTCTGCGGCCGCGGCCTCTACTACGAGGATCATGCCAACGCCCATGTTGAAGGCTTGCCAAGCATCATCAGGACGGACTTCACCAGCGGCGCAGAGCTGCGTAAAAACATTTTGCTGCGGTACCGCAAGCCGTGAGACAGAAGCACCCATACCATGCAATACACGCGGTAAGTTGCCTGCAACCCCACCGCCAGTAATATGCGCCATCGCGTGCAAATCGCGATTACGCAGCCACGGGCGCATCGTTTCCAAATAACAAAGGTGCGGGTCAAGCAGTACGTCGGCAGCACTGCGGGTATCACCCGGGAAAGGATCGGTGTAGGAAATTTGGAAACGCTCTTCCACGATACGGCGCGCGAGCGAATAGCCATTGGTGTGCAAACCAACTGACGGTAAGCCAATCAGCTTATCGCCAGATTTGACCGCGCTGCCATCAATCAAGAACTCGCGCTCAACCACCCCCACCAAGGTTCCTACCAAATCAAATTCGCCTTCGGGGTACACGCCAGGCATCTCCGCTGTTTCACCGCCGAGCAGAGCCACGCCATGATCCCCACAAGCGTTGGCCACGCCGGTAATTGCCTGCGCAACCATCGCCGCATCCAACTTGCCGACACCGATGTAATCGAGGAAAAACAGCGGGATCGCACCCTGCACCAAAGCATCATTGATGCAGTGCTGCACGAGACAGCGGCCAACCGTATCAAAACGGTTGATGGCCGCAGCAATCCGAATCTTGGTACCCACACCATCCGCCGTGGCGACCAAAACAGGTTCTTTACCGAGGCCGTCGGCACGAAAAAGTCCGCCAAAACTGCCGACATCAGCAAGCACACGTTCCCCGTGGGTCTTGCGAATAGCGGCCTTAGAAGCATCAAGAGCAGCCTCGGCAGCGGCGATATTGACGCCGGCATCCGTGTAACTGAGGGAATTGGTGGTGGAGTGCTCACCCATTACAGGAGATTCTACCTGCTCGGCCGTATGATTCCTGCATTCGATGCTCGCAACCCGCCGCCTCGTCATTCTTGGAGCCACTGGCACTGTTGGTGTTCAAGCCATCCAACTCCTCGCCGCTTCCAGCTCCTCTCTGGAGGTTGTGGCGCTGTCGGCGCATACACGCGCCGTTGAACTTGCGGCAACGGGGCCAGATGGTGCCAAACGCTTTCTTACCAGCGATCTCGAACAGCAGGGCGCCCTCTTGGACTGGCTGCGCGCCGGTGAATATGAAATCTGCCTGAACGCGGTGGTCGGCGCGGCAGGCTTACCTTTCACCGCCGCCGTTCTTGGCGCCGGTCGTGATGTCGCGCTCGCCAACAAGGAGTCGCTGGTGATGGCCGGAGGCTTGCTTGCTGCTTTAGCAACTTCCACTGGTGCGCACATCATCCCAGTGGATTCCGAGCACTCTGCCATTCATCAATGCCTTCCCAACGGTCAAGGGGGCGCCCATGTACGCCAGATATTCCTGACCGCTTCGGGGGGTGCTTTGCGCGATTTTCCCACCGCAGCACTCGCACAAGTCACCCCCGCCCAAGCACTGGCGCATCCCAATTGGGATATGGGCCCGCGTATTACCATCGATTCGGCCACGATGATGAACAAAGCGTTTGAGATCATTGAAGCCCACTGGCTATTTGCTCTCGCCGCCAAAAACATCAAAGTTCTGATTCACCGCCAATCGGTGGTGCACTCGATGGTGGAATTTATTGACGGCTCCATGCTCGCGCAACTCGGCCCACCTGATATGAGTTTTCCAATTCACTACGCCTTACATTATCCCGAACGGAAGCCATCGCCTCTGCAAGGATTTGATCCACTGCTGTTTTCGAAACTCACTTTTGAGGAACCCAATCTCGAACATTTCCCAGCCTTAGCTCTAGGCTGGCGCGCCGCTGCCATGGGTGGTGATGCGGGCGCGGTTTTAAATGCCGCCGACGAAATTGCTGTGCAAGCTTTTCTCGACGGCAACATTTCCTTCCCAGACATCACTCGTTTTTGCGCCGCCGCCCTTGATAGTTGCTGTAACGGCCCTATGAACGATATGGAGGCGGTGCTTGCTGCTGACCAACGTGGCCGCGCTTTTGTTGCCGCCCAACTTGTTAAAATTTCACATTCATGATTGCTCTCCTTGCAACCATAGTCGGCATCGGCATGCTGCTTCTTATTCACGAAGCCGGCCATTACTTCGCAGCACGCGCAGTTGGCATTCGCGTCGAAGTTTTCAGCCTGGGCTTCGGTCCACGGTTATGCGGTTGGCAACGGAACGGTTGTGATTTCCGGTTGGCGGCGATTCCACTGGGCGGCTATGTCAAAGTAGCCGGCGAAGATCCCAGTCGGGGTCCGGTGCCGGGAGATTTATTTTATGCCACAGCACTGCAGCGCTTGCTGTTTTACTCGGGCGGCATCCTGATGAATTTCTTATTCGCATTCTTGATGGTGCCGCTGCTCTTTATCCTCGGCGTTCCGTTCGAGGCTCCGGTGGCCGGCAGCGTGACTCCTGGCGGCTCCGCGTGGCAGGCTGGTGTTCGCCCCGGCGATCGGGTGTTGGAAGTTGGCGAGCAACCAATCCATGGCTTCCGCAATATCGCCACGGCGATTGCATTGGCCCCCAAAGAGGCGGCGATTCCCTTGTTGCTACAAGATGCCGAGGGTCAGCAACGGCGCGTGGAACTCACGCCCGCTTACGATGCCGAGCGCGGTTTCCAAGAGATCGGCATTGGGCCGTTAGTTCGCTTCACTGCCCTGCCCGATAGCCCCACCGCCGAACAACTCGGTGCAGGAGCCATCATTCAAACAATCAATGGCTACCCGGTAGACGATCCACTTTTGATTGCGCTGTTACTGGATGAAGCACGCGTCAATGCCACACCGCTGCAGGTCGGTTATCTCAGTGCCGACGGCAACCCGGCCATAGCGGAGGTCACCGCCCAACCAGTTCCATTAGAGGATTTGCCCCCCCAGCTCGGCATTTCTGTGTTGATGGATGAGGTGCAAGCCGTCGATGGTTTGTTGCAAAGCATCCTGCAAAAACAGGATCGTCTGCTAAGTTTGGATGGTCAGCCGGTACGCAATCTTGCCACACTGAGCCGCGCGCTTCACGACGGCAACAATCTGAGTGGCTTAGTGATTTTGCGCCAGGGCAGCGTTTTGCCCACGCAAGTTTTCCCGCACCTTCAGGCCGCCGATTTACGGGCTTCGTTGGAACTTGGCCCTCCTTCCGATGCGCGTTACTGGGTGGATCCACAAGGTGCCGCAGCTGCTGCGGGCTTGCGCTCTGGGGATCGCATTATGCGCATTGACGATCAACCCACCGCTGGCTTCCCAGCTCTCCGCGATGCTGTTCAAGCCCATGCCGAGGCGAATGCCGCCAGCCAGAGGAGCACTCCGCTGCAGGTTACGTTCCTTGCCGCTGGGGCCACCGATGTGCAAACTGCGGCCGTAACCCTCGCTCCAGTACCCGTCGCCACTTTCGATTTTGGCATGGAAGTCGTATTTGAAACCGTACGCTCGCCCAGTCCGTTGGTAGCGTTACGAGTTGGAACAGTCGAGGCGAAACGGATGATCGGCGAAGTTCTCACCACGGTGCAACGCATGGCGACGGGCGACATCGACAGCAAAAATCTGGGCGGCATCATCACCATTGGCACGGTGACGCACAGCTTCGCCAGTATGGGCATCATCCCACTGCTGTTTTTCTTGTGCATGATTTCCGTCAATCTTGGCGTGCTCAATCTCCTACCAATTCCGGCGCTCGATGGCGGCCATATTTTGTTCGCATTGTTTGAAATTCTGTTTCGCCGCCCAGTGAGCGTCGTCGTTCAGAACGTGTTTAACGTCGTCGGCGTGTTCTTGGTCTTGGGGATGCTGATTTTTGTCACGCTGATGGATATCAACCGTCTCTTACAGTGAAATGAAAGCTTGGCTAGAACTAATGCGCGCCGCCCTCGGCCCCACTGTAGTGTGGGATTTTTGCGTGGGCATTTTGCTCGCTGGCCTCCATTGGCAACCAGGTTTGGGATGGGCCCTGACCTCCCTTTTGCTCATTTATTTTGCCGGCATGATTCTGAACGACTGGCGTGATCTGGCCTTGGATACCAAAATTGGTCGACGTCGCCCGCTGGTCGATGGGCGTATTCAACCTAGAACCGCCTTGGGGGTGGTCGTGTTGATGTTTGGCGCGGCTTATTTATGTGCCTGGCGCTCCGGCCCATATCTTGCGGATTTTTCGCTGTGGCTGATGGCCATCGTAGCGCTTTACGATTTACTCAGTCCGCAATTGCGGAATCACATCGGTCCAGCTTTACTAGCCTGTGCGCGCGCTTTTAGTCTGTGCTTTGGGGTGGTGGCTAGCGAGGGCGCGCATCAAGTAGTTGCCAAGATAGGAATTGCCGCACCACTCAGCTACGCCCTTTATTTCCTGTTTGTCTCGCGCTTGGCGCAACGCGAAGAACGCGGCGTACCAGGTCTCAATGGCTTAGGGTTCTTAGCCATGGCCGCCATTGCACCTGCTCTATTAGCCCAGTTTCAACACCCGGGTTGGCTGTTTTACTGCGGCTGGTTGGCAGTAGCCACTGTGCTGCTACTCCCCGCTTTTAAACGCCGCCACGACCACTGGACGCCAGCTTGGGTCCAACTGCGCGTACGCCATGCTCTGTCGCTTGCGCCATTAATTCTGGGGCTGGCTTTGCTCGCGAGCGAGGATGGCCACACGCGCCTGATGGCACCGATTGCTTTAGGAGTATGTTTGCTGGTGAACCGATTGGTGCGTAGTTATAGCACTTAGGAAGCTCGGCTTTATTCGGGCGAGTGGAACGGTGGATCGGAATCCCCAGGCACCCGCTAAAAGTATTCGTGCAACACGCTGTTGAGGTACTTGACAATCTCACCGCGGGGTTCGTGGTCACGCAGCTCCAGGAGTAAATCGCTGGCTTCTGCACCGAATATTTTTGGCAACATTCCTATGACCAATTGACGAATACGGTCATCCACTTCCGGGGAACCCGCAAAGTACAACAATTGCGCCCGCGCCGCCGGTTGGGATGCATATTTACCCAAGCCAGGAATCACTTTGAGAGCCGTCCAAACTCCAGGTTGATTGTTGTAGATCTCTAAAAACAGTGGCACGCTCTCCACTCCAAAGTTGGCCAAAATGGTCATGGCGGTTTCGCGCAGTTGTATCTCTTCGTTGGGATCTTTGGCGCGATCGGTGAGGAAGCGTGCGCCAATGGGCGAGCCACTCCGGGTAAGGCCGCGGAGTAAATCCGTGCGATAGGATCCTTCCGCAAATGGCCAACGCTCCACCAAGATGGAATCCGTACGCGGATCGTGAAACCCTTGCTTGCTCAACAAAAGTAAGGCTTCCATAGAACCTTTACCGGTTGGAAACTCCCGCACTTGACGCAAGAAAGGATCCAGACGTTGACTTTGCCCGCGCTCAAGCAAAGCTTGCAGCGCACTGTAACGTAAATCCCCTCCTTGCTCATTCTGCGCGAAGTGGTCTAACACCGTTTCGCCAAGGCCAGCTGCGACCGCTTGTGGCTGGCGTAATAAACCCACCACCGTCTCCTGGATTTTCAACTCCTCGGAATCTTGCATGGACAGCACCGTTTCCCAATCACCAAGTTCGCCTAGCAATTGCAAAGCCAAGGTGCGCGTCCCTGCGGAAGGATACTGATCCATGTTGAGATAAGGCCTGATTTTGGCTGCCAAATCGCGCTCGCCGAAACGAATGCGAATACCATAGGCTTGCAAAGCTAAAAAGGGTGCCAGTCGTGGTTCCAGGCGCGCAAGCGAAAAAGCAACTTGAGGATTTTCCACCAACAACAATGCATTCCAAGCCTGTTGACCACTCTGCTCGCTACTCTGAGGCTCTAGCCACAGCGCAACTTGTTGCTCTAGGAAATCTATGCATTCTGCGGTGCCAAATTTCCCCAGCGCGTTCAAGCCAGCACCATGCGGCGAAGACTCGGGCTCATCCTTGACCACTGCCATGAGTCGTGGTGCCAAATGAATCGCACCCGTCCGCCCAATAGCTTCCAGCGCCGCAGTGCGCACCACGGGAGTGCCACTCCCTTCCGCCAAATCCATCAATACATCCGCGTCATGGATAGCAGAGCAGGTCGTAAAGGCATTGCACAGTGAAACCAAATAGCCCATGCTTGCCGAGCTGGCAAGATGCGCACGAATTTCGCGGGATAACGTGGCGGAAGCAGCCGGCCCCATTTCTGTGAGTCGTTGTATTGCGAAACGGTGGCCATTTTTACTACCCACGCGCAAGTGTTCGACATAACGATTCGCCCATGCTCCATCTGCCGGTGGCTCATAAGCCTCCAAAATGGTGCCCGGAATCGCAAAAACGCCAGCACCTGAGTTCAAGGTGGGCTGAGTATCGTTGTGCTGCGGCGCTGCAGCCTCATCGCTGCAAGAGTTCAAAGCCAGGAATAACAAGAGTGTTGCCGCTGGCGGGTAGAATAGGTGCTTCATGTCGGAGTCTTTAGCCTTTAAGAACCGCCTCGGTTACCGCCTCGGACCCTTCGTTTTCGAACACGGGTTGTCGTTGGCGCCGATGGCTGGGAACACAAATCTAGCATACCGCCGGATGTGCCGCGCTTTTGGCGCTGAATTGACCACCACGGAAATGGTCAGCGCGATGGCATTACGCCATGGCGACGACAAAACCCTGAACTATTTGGAGCGTGATGAGTCACCATCCCCAGACGCAGCGCAGGTTTTTGGTGCCAATCCAGCCATCTTGGCTGAGGCCGCGCAAAAAATTGAGCAGCGTGGTTTTGACGTGGTGGATTTGAACATTGGCTGCCCGGTACCGAAAATTACCGGCGGTGGCGGTGGTTCGGCCTTGCTGCAAGATCCCCAACAGGCTGCCGCCTGTATCGCTGCAATGTGTGCTGCTGTGGATTTACCGGTAACTGTCAAGATTCGCGCGGGTTGGGATAACGCCCACAAAAACGCGCCTGAGTTTGCGCGTTGTATGGAGCAAGCCGGCGCCCAAGCAATCACCGTCCATGGGCGCACCCGCGAGCAAAAATATTCTGGTCGCGCCGATTTAGATTTGATTCAACAAGTCGTTGAAGCCGTTGCAATACCAGTCATCGGTAACGGTGATGTCATCGATTTAGAATCCGCAAAACTTATGGCCGCCACCGGAGTCGCCGGCATTGCGATTGGCCGCGGCGCACTGGGCCAACCGTGGATCTTTGGCCAACTCCACGCCATGTTCCGTGGCACTTCGATTCCCGGTGCCCCAGGTTGCGCGCAACGCGCTGCCTTACTTCTGGAGCTTGGGCGCGGCGTTTGCGAGCTTTACGGCGAACACCGTGGCATGCGCATCATGCGCCGTTTAGCCACCGATTTTTTCCGCGGTTTACGCGGTGCGCCAGCCATGCGCCAAGAGAGTAATGGCTTAGCATCACTGGCAGACTTGGAAGCATTGGCTACTCGTATTGCCGTCCTGGAAGATAGTGGTCGAGATCCGCAAGATCCGGACGCGTAGCATCCCAGTTCAAGCCACGCACCGTATTGAGGCGCGTAATGGCTTTGGCATATTCCGTTTGCGCTTGCACCTCTTGGCTCTGCGCGACTGCCAAATCTGTCTGAAACTGCAAAACCTGAAAGTTGGTGGAAGCGCCTTCGGTTAAACGGCGTTGTTCGGCCTCTAATTGGCGCAAAGCCACTGCTGACGCCCGCGCTGTGACCGCCACGCGCTCGGCGTTGTAGTTGAGATTACGCACCGCATCGCGCACTTCATTGGCCACTGCATTTTCGCGATCGCGCAAAATTCTCCGTGCCAACATTTGCATTTGGCGGCTGCGGTTTTCCGCACCCTCAAACTGCGCGTTGCCGAGCGGAATTTCAAATACCAGGCCCACCGTGTAGCCCGGGAAATCGGCGTCGCGAAGCACATCAAGTGCGTCACCCACCTGTGCGGCCTGCGCAAAGAAACTGCCGGTACCAATCAAATCTAATTTCGGTTGCGTGGCCTCGGCAGCGACATCCCAAGCCAATTGCGCTTTTTCTACATCCACGCGCAACTGGCGTAAATCGGCGCGGAACTCCCGCGCAACCCCAAAAGCATCCCGCCAATCCACTTGTTCAAGATTGACGGCCGGCGGCGTTTCGGCAGGCAACAGACGCACTTGCCAATCGGAATCATCCTCCATCGAAAACAGCAAAATCCGCAGCGTATCTTCAGCGCGACGCACATTGTTGCGTGCCGTCAACAACGCATCGGTACGCGATGCAATATCCGCTTCGGTTTGCACCACTTCCACTTCCGCCACCGCCCCGACCTGAAACTTCGCCTGAGTTAAAGCCCGTAGCCCCTCAGCCAAGGCCAGCGACTGTTCTTTCACCTTCAAATCGGCATAAGCAAAGGCCAAATCCCAGTAAGCGTCGACAGCCGCTTGCACCACATCGGTGCTCGCCTGACGCACGCCCGCAAGATCACGGTCGCGCGCGAATTCTGCTTGGCGCAACGCCTGAGTGGCACTTAGATTCCAAGCTCCACGCAGAAGCGGCTGAGTAAACTCCAACACAATGGAAGTATCCGACTGCGCGGATGGCAAGTACGAAGCGTCGTTATAAGTCTCGCTGAGCTTCAGGCTCACATTACCACCCGTGACCAATGCACTACGAATCCCTTGATTGGCATCAATTCGCTTTGACTTGGTGGTTCCAAAGGCACTGAAAAAACCACCGGCTGGCTGCTCGGCGAAACTGTACGTTAAATCCGAAAAGAGCACTGGATCAAACAGACCGTCTGCTTCCAACACTCCGCCTTCCGCAGCAAGAGCCTGCAGGCGAGCTTGCGCTAAGGCTGGAGCTTTTTCATGCGCCAAACGTACAACATCTGTGAGCTTTAACTCAAGCGTGGTGGGATCCTGTATGACCGCCTCTTGAGCGGGCAAACAGGAAGCGAGGAGACCTAAGTGGATTGCGAAAAGCATGGGGAGGCGTGCCACCGGCACGAGCACATCCTACGCGGCTCCACGGGATTGGTTGGCAGCCTTCTTGGCGAAGAGTGCGCTCAGCGACGGCGACACGGCTGCGGCTCAGGGACTGGCAACAAAAGGCGCGTCTGGCCAAGCCAATTCCACACTCCCCGCTGGAGCAACTTCGCCATGCAAAAGCCATGCCCACGCAGCGCGGGACGCAATCTCTATCGGACTGGCATGCGCCGATGCAGCAGTTTCCAACTCCTTTTGGGCGAGAGCCAACAAAGACTCAGGAAGTTCCTCGGCAGCGTTGCTCTGGCAGCGCTTGCCAAACTCCATCCACAAACGCTCCCAAACTGGCACGGCTCCGTGTGCAGCCGAAATGCCCGCAAAGACAGCGCTGCGGCCACTGGCGTTTAAAGTCGCGCCTGCGTACTGCAAGCGATTGTAATAATTGCTTTGCTGGATGGCGAGGCTGCGTTGTTCCGTCCATACGAAGCCGTCGAACTCATCGATTGGGCCGATGACTTGGTTTGCTCCTGGAGCACCTGCAGCGCCACTGTCATCAACTTCGATTTCTTCGTGCGGCTCAAAGGCAATCGCTGGCGGGTTTTTCTTCTGTTGAGGCCATAAGCCAACCAACGCTGCCACCGGTGCCGCTGCCAAAGTCATCACCAACAAACCCGCCGCAACACGAATCACCGGGTTGCGTTGGAAAGCACTGCGCAAAGTCCAACTGTGGCGCATACGGGACTCAAGCCGCTCTTGAAAATCTTCGCTCAACACCGCTAGCGGCTGCGCAGCGCGCAACTCTGCGGCGAGTAAATCAAGCTCGTGCTGTTCCTCGGCTGACATATTGCAATCCAGAGTCATGACAAGTCCTCCTGCGGGCCTAAAATTTGCAAGCTCTCGCGCAGGCGACGCAAGCTGTAGTAAACACGCGATTTGACCGTGCCGATGGGGATCTTCAGCATCATGCTGACCTCCTTGTAGGGCAGCTGTTGGAGCACCGCAAGTTCCAGCAACTCACGCGTGTCAGGCTCAAGCTCAAGCAGCGCCTGGCGGAGGAGACGGCTGCGGTCGTCGCTATCGGCGTTTTGTACGGGACCTGGCCCCAGATCAGGGCGATCGCAAGCTTCGTCCGATGAAAACACGCGGCCGCCACGACGTCGGTGGTCAATCCAAAGATTGCGTGCGATGTGCAAGCAGTAAGCATCCAGCCGGCCGCTCGCTTGGTAGCGCGCGACGCTTTGTAGCAGGCGGACAAAAACATTTTGGACAAGGTCTTCAGCAGTGGATGATTGCGCCCCTTGGCGCAGAAAGTATCCCTTTAGCCGTGGTCCCATCTGGGCGACTAATTCTTCGAAAGCAGCTGCATCGCCGGCTGCAAAGCGTTGAAGTAGGTCGTCGGAAGCCGGACTCATGAGGGAATCCCCCAGCAAAACGGATGGAAATGGGGCTGGTTCATCCAAAACCACCCTTTTCCACAAATTTTCCAAGGCGCGCAACAATTCTTGGGCGCGGGGCCCGAGAGCACGGATGGCCACTTGCCGCCCACTGCCTAAAACCTCTAGGCGCAGCTCCAAACGGTCGGCGGGCCACCAATTGGCGAGGCGATCCGCCCATTCAATCAGCACCACACTGTGGCTATCAAAGCGCTCGCACAAGCCTTCGCTCAACAAAGAATCCATGCGCACATCAAAGTAGGCATCGAGATGCAGTACCGGTACACGTCCTTCGAACTCGTGGCAAAGAAGGTAAGTTGGCGAACGCAGCGGTTCGCTGCACGCGAGGCCACGCCCAATACCGCGGCAAGTCGTGGTTTTGCCGGTGCCAAGTTCACCAATCAAAGCCACACAATCGCCGCCTTGAAGTAAGGTACCCAGAGCGACGCCAAAGGCTTCGGATTGTGCTTCGGTAGCGAAGGTCAAAATCCAAGGAGGGAGCGTATTCACGCCGGCCCACCCCAACTGTAATTCCAGCCGCGGCTCTTCAAGCGCACAGCTTTGCCCAACAAACGCCACTGTAGTTGCGTGCCGACGCTGATGCTGCCAATTTTTGTTAGGCCAATATCGGCAAAACGCTGATCCAAGAGCGCTCGCTTGGCGCTGCGGGGTGCAAGCGCCACCAGCAATTCGTAATCTTCGCCTTCGCCCACAGCCGCTTCATAAGCAGCGCGTCCCGCAGGCAAACCGGAGTTGAGTGGCAAATCTTCGAGATCGATTTGCGCTGCACAACCACTCGCTGACAACATGCGCGGTAAGTCGGCTGCGAGGCCATCGGAAAGATCCATCATGGCATGCGGGGAGAACTCTTCCACGAGCATTTGTCCTAACTTCAAGCGCGGCTCGGGACGCAAATGCGCGCCGCTGGAGACTGCTCCACCAAGTTTGCCCGTGACCAAAATCACATCGCCGGGTTTGGCACCCGATCGCCCTGGCACGCGGCCATTGGCAAGGCCCAAAGCGGTGCAGGTGAGCACCGGTACTGCGGCTTGACTGCAATCACCACCCGCTACCGCCATGTGGAATTCCTCAGCAGCAGCGAGAAATGCTGTCGCGAGCGCTCGCAGTTTGGCACCACTCCACTGCGGTGGCGTGGCGATGGTCCACGAAACTGCCCACGGAGTGGCACCGGCAGCTGCAAGATCACTGATGGTGCGGCGCAAGAGTTTGTGCGCATAGTCTGCAGGTTTGGCATCCAACTGCAAATGCACACCACCAATCACTTGATCGACAGTTTGCAGCAATTTGCGACCTGCTGGCGGGCTAAGCACGGCACAGTCATCTCCCGGACCAGAAACGCCCTTTCTTTTCAGGCTGGGATCTTGGAAAATGCGCAGCAGGCGGTTTTCCCGCATACTTCTTAGGCGATGCCCTCCATTCCTCTCCAACCATGCCGTGGTCGAAACGGTTTAACACGCAGCGAAACACTGTGGGTGATTGTTCTGCTCTCAGGCATTGTGTTGCTGATTGTAAACACCCTGCAGGCAGAAGTAGAGCGCGGTAGTCAACGATTCGCTACAGATACGCTGGCTCATCTTGCTAGTCAGATTTACCTCGGCCTGGAAGATCAGGATTTGCATCGTCTAGACCAACTCGGTTTGCCCCGACTTGGCCCTGGAAAGCCCCCTTTGAGCCTAGAGCTTGGTGGGCAAACAGCTTTACCGCTCCAAGATTTGATGCCGGCGGGCGCCTATCTACCTGCGGATCCGTGGGGTTATAGCTATGTGCTCCAAGAAGGCACTGCTGACGGCCACGCGGCACTGTTTCTCATCAGTGTTGGAGCCGCTGACACCATGCCACTGCAACCTAGCGTGACCACCGAGTTGTGTTGCCGCGTGTATTTACCGCCAGCAAATAGCACACTTTCACTCCCAGGCGTGAAGTAGTTGCTGCAGCAACGGTGTTGAGCGCGCGGCGCGAAGCACCGCCACTCCATGAGCTCCGGTAGCTTGCACTTGCATGACTTGTGCGGCAGTTTGTACGCCCCCAATAGCAATGACCGGCACACCCAACGCTACGATTTCGGTGAGATTGTGCAAACCGCGCGGCACCAGAATGTTGTGTTTTTCCGGTGTATCCCAAACCGGACCGTAGAATAAAAAATGTGCACCGGCGGCGATGGCGTCTTGAGCTTCGGTTTTATTGTGCGTGGAGGCACCAACCATTAACTTCGGGAAACGACTGCGGTAAGCAGCAACCGGCAAGCTACGTATCCCGGCAATCACCGCTTGTGCAGCCACGAGTTCGGCTAAATCACCCCGGCCATGCAGCGCACACCACGGATGATGACTGGTTAAAACTTGCAGCGTGTTGAGTATCTGCGGATCCGTGCCGACACAACGGCGCACGCTCAAGGCGGCAGCGTGGGCCGCATGCCGACACCAGTGTTGCGCTTGCTCCACGCTTTCTAAAGCGGAGGCAACGGCCCAAACACCCCGCGGGATTGGCAGCATAAAGCCTTACCTACGTTTCAAATTTGCGGCGTAGTCACCCGCCCAAGACTCCAGGGAGTAGCGCACATTCTGCGGCAACGGCGTACGACTGCGTTCGGTTAACAGCTCCAGCAGCTCCTCCAAGGTCACGCCTTCACTCAAACCGCGGTGCAGACTCGTCGGCGAAATACGGTAGTGGTAAAGGCTATCGGTGAACTCGCGGTCGCAAAAACGATCAAGCTGGTAAATCAAATCATGCGAGCGCTGATCAGGAAATAGGACCACTTCGAAGTCTGGGTTGACCACGATATGACCACTGCCCTCGATTTCGCGGCCTGGAATCATGTCGAGTAATTCCGCACCAACGCGCGTGAGGCGAATCGCCACGGCTCTTCCGGTAGAGTCATAAGCCATATCGATGATACCCAGGAGATAAAGATACTTACGCATCCACACCAACAGGTTCCAGGCCAAACTTTGGATATCGGCGGAGCTGCGCACTGGAAAAGAGGAGTGGTCGGGGCGCGTTTCTTCCAACGCTGTGATGGCTGCCAAATGATGATTGCGCACCACAAAAGGCAAAAACATTGCATCATGCCACACCCCTGGTTGCAACCGTTTGATATAGCGCAAAGTAGTGCGCCGCATACGTAGTTGATGAGCCAAATCGCCGGGTAGGGCGCGATCCTCTAATAACCAATCCAACATCAAGCGCTGTTTATCAAGCAAACTGTTGGCTAAAAACTCTTGGCCCGCTGGGGTGAGGCGAAAACTACGCTGCCCAGTGCGGTCGATAAAATTGCAAGCCAAGGCAAAACGATACTCAAGTTCGAGGATTTCGAAACGCCGGAACTCGCGACCAGGATTGGGCAATAACTCTTCCGCGATGCGTTTGCCGGTGCTTTTGAAAATCGTTCCGCTCACCGTGAAACGCACCGTATCGCCTTCTACAAACGAAGCAAAGCGCGAAAAATTCGAAACAAAATCAACACCGATCGAAGCGATGCATTCCGGCGGATAGGTACTAGTGCCACTGCGCGCACGCAGCAAAGTCAAAACCACTTCATGAAATACGGTGATGACGCGCCCGTTTTGACGAATACCGGAGGCTTCCAAGTTGAGGACTTGCAGCGTGCCAAGCGAGGCATTTTCAAGGCCCGCAGCAATCTCATCTAGATGCAAAGGAGAGTGAAGTTCCCCTGCTTGGCTGGCCGGCAATATGCCGCCCCAGCGCGATACCAACTCCACAATTACGGTCTGCAACGGTGCAGACAAACTGTCCACGCGTTGCATGATGGCGGCATCGGCAGCCAACATGCGATACATTTTGCGAACCGCCTCGCCACTCGACACGCCGGGCATACGCTTGCGATAGAACGCATCCAGCCAACCACGCAAAGACAAAGGACTACTGGTGACGGCTTCCGGTGCACCTGCGAGTGGTAAAATTTCGCGCAGCTCGATGGGAATCCCCCATACGTTGCGGGTGGTGCCGTTGCGCCCTGTATGCACATGCGCCACCAAACCAGTGGCGACCAAATCCGCCAAGGCATGACGCACGCTCCGTTCGGCAACACCTTCTTTCATCGCCGCAGCACTGACGAACTCTATTTCCATGCCGATGCCAACGTTCTGAGACAACACACGAAATACTGGGGCTAAAGCACCGTACAAGCCAGAACACAAGTTGGATACCACCAGTGGCTCCGACATGCGATCGCGGAGTACTTGCACCAATTCGGGGCGGCGTAACGGCGGCACGCCACCAATCCAGCGATCGTGTAAATCCACCAACTCGCTTTCCGAACGCAAAGCCAAAGTACGGGCAAGAGAAATTTCAACCATGGTTTAAACGTGTTCCGCCAGTAGGCTTGCAGCCGGTAAAATATGATAGGAGTAACCTTGCTCGGTAAGAAAACGTTGACGCTTTTCGGCGTAGTCTTGATCCAATGTAGCCTCACTGACCAAGGTGTAAAAAGTAGCACTCGAGCCATCTGATTTCGGTCGTAAAATGCGCCCCAAGCGCTGCGCTTCTTCCTGCCGCGATCCGTAGGTGCCGGAAATTTGAATCGCCACACTAGCATCGGGTAAATCAATCGCAAAGTTTCCCACCTTGGAAACTAACAATACCATTTCGGTGCCATCGCGAAAGGCTTGATACAACTGCTCGCGCTCGACATTCGGCATGCTGCCAGTGATGAGAGGCACATCGATTTCTTTCTGCAGCTCGTGGAGTTGTTTGATGTACTGCCCGATGATGAGGATGCGACTACCTTGATGACGCTGTAACAAGACTTGCAGCGCATCGGTTTTGGCAGGGTTTTCCGAGGCCAAACGAAAGCGACTACGCTTACTGGCACCGAGGTATTCCATGGTTAAAGCTGCATCCAATGGCACCCGTACTTCCACACATTCCACGCTAGCAATATAACCCTGGCGCTCCAAATCTTTCCACGGCGCATCGTAGCGCTTGGGGCCAATCATACAAAAGACCTCGTCTTCCTTGCCATCTTCGCGCACCAAAGTGGCAGTTAAGCCCAAGCGGCGGCGCGCCTGAATATCTGCGGTGGCGCGAAACACCGGTGCCGGCAGCAAATGCACTTCGTCGTAAATAATCAAACCCCAATCGCCGCGCGAAAACAAATCAAAGTGCAAGAAATTTTCTTCTTTGGATTTACGGTAAGTGAGAATTTGATACGTGGTCAGAGTGACTGGACGAATCTCTTTCAGCGCACCTGAGTATTCCCCAATCTGATCTTCGGTAAGATTGGTCTTATCTAAAAGCTCGCGTTTCCATTGGCGCAGTGCCACGGTGTTTGGGGTGAGTACCAAAGTGTGCGCGCCGACGGCCGCCATCGTTGCCAAACCCACTACGGTTTTTCCAGCACCGCATGGCAACACCACCACCCCACTGCCCCCGCCAAGGCGACCCTCTTGGTGGAAATTGGCAACCGCTTGTTCCTGATATGGCCGCAGCCCAAAAGAACCTGCCGCGATCTGTGCTTTCAAGCATATTTCCAGAGCGCTGCCTTGCACATAACCAGCGTGATCATCCACTGGATAGCCAAGCTTGATCAAGCGTTGCTTCACGAGACCACGGCGTGCACGTGTAACCCAACCTTTGCCAACAGCGGGATCTACTCGCACAAAATGACCCGCAAGTTCTGGATCATGAAGCAACTCGGCGAAGACTTTGGCATCGGTGGCTTCCAGGCAAAGCAGATTTTCATCCTCCGACCAAGCTACAAGACGGAAAATTTCCGAACGCCCGAACCACGCCCGAACTTCCACCGCAAAATTCTGCGGCACGCCGTAGCGCGCATGCTTGGCAAGAAAGTCCAACACGATGTCAGCGTTCAAACCAACGGCCGAGGCATTCCAAATCGAAACCGGGCAGATGCGATAAGTGTGCAAATACTCTGGCGATTTGACTAACTCCGCGAACGGCAGCAAGCCATCGCGCATCTGGACGAAGCTGGGGTGCGCCGTCTCCAAAACGATGGTCATATCGCTTTGCAGAATCAGAGGCTGGTTAGCGGAGCTCACAGAGAGGCAAATAGGGGATGGTGCTCACGCCATTCAAGGCTCCCATGGCCGGGGCGTAACCTTTCGATTCTAGAGGAAATCTGCCTAGCTTCCAAGGGATTCCAGCCCGCAGTTGCCAGCCCTAGGTGCAGAGGGGTTTGAGCTGGCGTGTTTTGGGCCAGGGCAAACGCCAAGGGTGCCAACATGCGCACTCCAACCGGCAAACGCCTAAGACTTTCATCCAGCCGGAAACTTCCCAACTGAAACTCCACAGCCATGCTGAAAATTTGGCCTAAAGTGGGGTGGGAGGAGAAAAAATCGGCCAAATCCGCGAGGCTTTCCTGGCCAAGATCGAGCCAGCGCAAGCCGCGATCTTCGGCTTTTGCGACCTCATGACGCCAGCCGCGGCCGTTGCAGCGCGGACAACGCACAGCTAATTGAGGATGAGCATAGCTGTGTCCCCGGCCGCGACACAGCGGGCAATGAAACTCCGAGCGCACTGGATCCAGCTGCTTGCTACCCCAACCACGCAGCCGCGCGCCTTCCGTGCGCAGGAAATAATCACTGAGTAAGTGCTTCACCCCCAAAGCTTCACGCAGAGTACTGGTGGTTTGAGCAAGAGGCGGAAAACACCAATCCTCCATTTTGAAAGCTGCGGGAAAGCCCTGGATGGAAGTCGTGGTCGGCGGCGTGGCGGCCAGCCAGCCGTCGGGATCGGTGAAGCGGAAGCGCCCATGGCCTTCCAGCAAGGCGCGCCCAAAACGCTGCGCTAAAAAGGCTGGCAAGCCAGCCAAGGGTTGATCCGCCAGCAACACCACACCGGGCACTGGAAACAGCAACCAACCGGCCAACCGCGCCAAGCGTTTTTGCAAGAAGGTGAGCGAGCGAAAAGGCGTGCCGCCAGGGAGTGGCAGCAAACCACAACCCTCCAACATTTCCAAGGCCGTGCCAAACTGTTGACCAGCACTTTCATACTCCAGGCAAGTTTTCAAGACATCGCGTAATGGAGCGGTTTGCAAATCTGCCGCGCGCATGTTGCCAAGGCGCATTTCCAATCCCACATCAGGCTGACCGCAATCCCGACAAGCATTTTCTTGATAGGCCCAGAGTTGCTGCTTTAGCTGCTCCGGGGCCAGCGCCACCAAGTGGCCATCGCCTAATAAACGTGCGTGATGAGCTGCATCACGCAAACGGCCAATGTTGTCGGCCTGTAGAGGCGCGAGTCGGTCAAGCCAAACGAGATCGCCGGATTGCAACGCCTGCTGTGCTGCGCGCGACCAACGAAACGAAGTTCCTGCGCTAATAAACCGCCGAAATCCCGCTGCCGTCAGCCATTGTGGATGCTCGCCGCGGGCAAGGAAAGTGACCGCGAGCGGCGTGGCGAGAACCACTTCTTGCGCCGTGCCTCGCTCCTTTGCCGCAGCGGCGAAATCACTCCAAGCGCCTCCCCCACCACATTGCGGACACACCGCTTGTCCGTAATCGCGCATAGTGTGAGCTAGCGGTGCAGCCAAACCAAGAACGGCAGCCAAACTTGCGCCGTGCGCGGGAGCCGTCGGCCACGCAACAGGAGTCCAATCCGGTTGCGCTACGGAAATAGGCGCGGCCATGCCCGGCACTTTGCCTATAGCAAGCTCTTCATCGAAAGAAAGCATGTCGTTTAGCAATGGGCTACGCATCGCCAACTCGCGGGCGAGCTCTTGCTCTAAACGACGGCGTCCCGAGCGTGTTGCATCTTCTGCAATCAACTCCGAAGATACCGCGCGAAACGGTGGCAGCGGTGGCGGCTGCAAGGTTTCGCGGCGACGCGCTTGCAACCACTGACCGGTGGGAGTCCGAGTGCCGATAACATCCTTTGGCAGGCCTTGAAAGACCAATTGACCGCCATCCACGCCCGCCGATGGGCCGATTTCGAACAGCCAATCAGCACTGCGTAACAAATACTCGTGGTGCTCTACCACCCAAAAGCTATGGCCGCTTTTGTTTAACAAGCGCAACAAATCCACCACCCGCCGCGCCTCGCTCACCGGTAACCCGAGGCACGGTTCATCGAGCAAAAAAAGTTTGGGAAAACCTGGACGCGCTTTCGAGAGTGCCCGCGCTAAGGCGATGCGGCCACGTTCACCAAGTGACAGAAAACGACCACGCTCCCCAAGCGTACGGCCACCCAGCCCTAGCGCAATCAGCATCTTCACGGTGTTGCGCAAACGCCCACGACCCGGCAAGCGTTTTTCAAGACGTTCCAGCGGCGTACTGAGCCAATCTAACAAAGAGCGATTGCGCAACCGCAACTCCAGCAAATCTGCACGTAGACCAAGACCTGAACATGCCGTGCAAGGCAGATGGTGCACGTCGAGCGCGCGCCCACTACAAAGATGACACGCACCAAATCCTGGCCGCGCAACCAGATCGCCGCGACTCAGCCCACGAATTCGCCCTTCCTCACTCTCGGCAAAGGCAGTACGGACTTCGGCCCACACGCCGGCCAAAGTGGCAACCGTACTCACCGGTGACCAGCGCAAGGCGCGCTCCAGCAACACATGTACCCCGCCCATCGGTAGGTTGCCGACGAAATCTCTTTCCTCGCGTAAACGTGGCAAAAGTTCGCCTTCTAACAAGGTGGTTTTACCGCTGCCGGATACGCCGCAAAAAGCCACCAAGCGCCCCAAAGGCACTTTTAATTGAGGAATGTCCAAGTAGCGACAACGCAGCTTTTTGAATTGCAAAAAGTTTTCGGCGGGTGGACTGGTGGAAGGATTCTCTTGCCAGTCTTCTGCCGGTAACTCTAGTCGCGATCCTTGGCCTACCAGCTCACCACCATCAGGCCCACCTTGAGGGCCCAGTGCTAACCAGTGATGCGCTGCTTCCAAAAACTCGCGAGCAGGATCGGCGGTGAACACGGTGTTTCCCTGCGCCACCAACTCATGCAACAAACCCGCTAATGCTTGTCGTTCGCGGCCGTGCAGCCCCATACCAGGTTCATCCAAAAGCACTGTTTGGCCACGGCGTACTTGCGAAATCCATGCCACGATTTCTATGCGCCGAGCCTCGCCTAGAGAAAGGGTGGCCAGTGTTCGTGCTGGCGCCAGATGTCCAAGGCCAGTGCGCGTGAGCATTTCCAAACGCGCGCTGGCAGGTGCTGCGCGCGGCGTGGCCGGCAGTGCCAACCACTCGCGTAAAGGAGATTCCAGCCACTGCTGGGAACTACGCCCAGCCACCACGCGGTCGCAGACGTTGGTGCGACGATCCCAATCGGACCAGCCATGACTTTCATGCACGGCAGCACAACTCGGACAACTACCCGCAGCGGCAAAATCTTCATGCTGCTGCCCAACTTGCAAGCGGATGACGTCGCCGCGAGCCAGTGCTACCTGCAAGGCATCGTTGAGGCGTTCCAGGTTGGCGGCACGCCATTTGAAGCGGTCGACTAATAGCCAACTTTCTGCGGCTAAAACTGCCGCGGCTTCTTCCAGGCGCAACAACCGGCCGTTTTTCTGATAACGTGTCCAGCCGACTTGGAGCAACGCCGCAGATTGGACACCAGCGGCTGCGGCTAACACCAACACCACTGCGTCCTCGGGCCAAGTGGCACTCCCGGCGCGCATTTGCTGGAGATCCGCAGGCCGCCATTGATGCTGACAAGTCAGGCACAGGTAATGGCCCTGTTGCTGCCAAGCACTACCTAGGTGATCCCACAAATCTAGTGCTGCAACCAAGGAGGTCTTGCGTCGTCCGCGCGGGATTTCACCCGCCGAAGCAATCACCGGGGTGAGACCATCCACTCTATCGGCTAACGGCGCCAACCAGGATTCATCACCGCCGGGCAGAGCCTGTGAATTTTCCAGAATCTCAAAACGGCGGCGGCTGACAGGCTCCAATACGCCAAATAGCAAAGCACTTTTGCCGGCACCAGAAGGACCATGGACTGCAGTCCAACAGCCGGCTGCTAAATCCAAATCAAGATTCTTCAGATTGCCTGCGCGTAAGCCACGCAGCGCGAGCGACGCGGCACTCATATTAGATGTGCTTATCACCCAAATCAGGGTAACTGGAATCGCGCCCGGCAAGCAAAATTTCGCGCATACCGGCCACGAGCTGTTCCGGCCCAGCGATGAGATTGCCGCCAAACAAATAATCGCCGCCGGGAACCAGCGTATCCACGATTCCACCCGCCTCGGCAACCAGCAATGCCCCTGCGGCAACATCCCAAGGGGAAAGGTGTAACTCCCAAAATCCATCCAAGCGACCCGCAGCAACATAAGCTAAATCGGTGGCGGCCGAGCCCATACGACGCACTCCCTGTTGGTGCAAAAACATACGCTGGAAGTTTTCCAAATTGTTATCGGCAAGCTGATGTCGACGATAAGGAAAGCCTGTGGCGAGGAGTGATTGCAGTGGCTGGGTAGCCGTAGAAACAGAAATTTGGCGCGACCCTAACCATGCGCCTCCACCCAAACGAGCGTGAAAAGTTTCGCCCAAACACGGTAAGTGAACCACAGCAAGATCCGGCTTACCGTGGCGCAGACGCGCAATCGAAACCGCATACATGGGAATGCCATGGACAAAATTGACCGTGCCATCCAGTGGATCCACACACCAAACCGTGCCTGCATGGGCGTTGGTTTGGGCGCTGCCACTTTCTTCGGCAAGAAAACCATCCTGTGGGAAGGCCGCTTTCAAACTGCGCAAGATGAACTCTTCGCTGGCTAAATCCGCAGCCGTCACCAAATCACGCGCCGCGCTTTTGGAACCGATATCGGTGCTCGCTAAACGACCGCGCCAGTCAAGCAGGATTTTGCCAGCTTGCACGGCGATATCAACCACGATGCGACGATCATCTTGCAGGGTTCGATGAGCACTCATAGTTCGCTTTGCAGGAGACGCTCAAGCAGTTGCTCCTGCATTTGTTTGAAGCGGCGGTTATTGGTGTTGGCATTGCGCCCACGATCGAAGTTCACCACGATGGAAAAAACCAAAATCTGTTCTTCGGGCGCTAATAAATAGCCACTCAGAGAACTTGCGCCAAGGATAAAACCGGTTTTAGCGTGGACTCTTTGCGGCTGGAAGACCGCGTCGCGAAAACGCGAGTTCAGCTTGCCATCGACCCCAGCGATGGGCAAAGAATCAAACAGCACCACACCTTCACTACGCGCCAACATTTCGCGGAGTAACAAACACAAGTCTGCGGGTGTGGATGTATTGACTAATTGATCTGGGTGACGTGCCATGCCGCTGCCATCGGCCTGTTCGAACTGCAACAGAGGGAAGTCATGCTGTGCAAAAGCAAGATGCACCGCATTGCGCCCTGCTTCAAAACTGCCTTCGGCTAACAGTTCTCGCCCTAGAGTTTTCAGCAGCGTTTCAGCGAGAAAATTATCGCTGGCCTTATTACACGCAACCACGACATCGGTGAGGTTCCACACCGATGGCCAATCATGCAACAAACTGATTTCCACCACTGGCTGAGCGAGCACTGTCGCAGCATCTAAAACCGCGATTTCGGCTACCGCAATCCCCTGCTCTACTAAACCTGCGCGCAGCCAGGTGCCGAAAACCAGTAGCGGATCCTTCGATGCAAAAGCCACGCTTGCGGCGCGCCCGTTTTTTGGCGGCCGCGCGTGGATTTGAAAATCGTTGTTGCCTAGCCAAGCAGAAAGGGAATCATATATTTTTTCACGGCCCACCCAGGTCACCGCCTCGCCCAAAGGAGGTGTTGTGGAAAGCGTGCCATTCAAATAGTGAACTTCCGTGCAACCGCCATTCAAACTCAGGCCACTTAAGGGTGCGCAGTAAATCCCTTGCAGCTGGTTGGCTGGCCACAGAGGATGACGCCACTCTGCATCAAAATAACTAGCATCAAGCTCCAGGCGGTCAATTTGATAAACTCCGGCACTCTTCAATTCCGTAGCCAAGGAAGTTAAGTATTCGGCTGCAACATCGCGTGTGCCGATGGAGCGCAAAGATGGATCCCCACCGCCCACGACGCGCAACACTCCGGCATGCAAATAGGACCGCGTGTGCCAGCGAAAATCCGCCGGCAAAGCCAACAATGCAGCGGCGGTGGTGAGCAGTTTATTGTTTGAGGCCAAAGCCAAACGACGGTCGCCGTGAAAATCAAAGACCACATTGCCGTCAAGATCTTCAAAGCGCACGCCGATTTCAATGTGCTGCTCGGCATCGATGGGCTGCACCAGCCCCAGAAGATCTGGGGCCTCTAGTTGCGCACACCACATTGCCGCAACAAGCACTAGGCTCATGGACGCTCACCCTCGTAAGCCACCGCCCAAACCAAGGCCGTAAACAACTTTGCAATTTCCGACATCTTGGCGCCGTCGATAGTTTCAGGCACATCACCGGGCTGGTGATACACTTTATTGCCCTCTAAGTCGGCTTCAAAAAAGAATAAACTCACGACTCCCGCTTGATGGAAACTGTACTGATCACTGCGCGCATAGAGATCGCGCCCCTGTTGGTTATCCATTTTCAAACGGCTACCAATCCGTTGATGCAAGCTTTTGATTAACTTCGTCCAAGTGGGCAAATCCCACAGTCCGCCAATGTTTATTTTTTTTGCATCGGTGCGCCCGACCATGTCCATATTGAACATTGCCACCGTATTCTTATGTGGAAAAATCGGGTGTTCGCAATAATCACGGGAACCGAGTAGACCAAGCTCCTCCCCCGTAAACCATAAAAACAAAATATCGATTTGAGGGCGCGTACCCGACAAAGCTTGCGCCACTTCCAGCAAGGCTCCACTACCACTGGCATTATCATCCGCACCAGGGCGCAGCACCATGCTCAAACCATCTTGAACGACATCAAAACCAACGTGATCCAAGTGTGCGCCAAGCACCAACACTTCGCCATTCGATTCCGCGGCTGGCAGTAACGCCGCCAGATTGAAAGTCTCGCGATTCTTAGCCGCCCACTGCACCCCCAACAAAACTTCCACACCCTTCGCCGCCGTAAGTGTCTTAGGCTTTTTCTTCTTGTTCATGCTGTGGTAATAAGCAGTGATATCGGTATCAAAAATCCGACTTGCAACGGCACGCGAAACCGACATCACCGGGATTTCATGCAACTTAAGCTGCGGTGATTTCATTAACGATGGGCCACTGCCGCGACTATCTACATAAGGAACCATGCCTGGCATGGGGCGGTCTTCTTGCTCTAAAATGCCCGGGTCAGGTACCAGCACCAAACCGATGCCACCGGCATCCAGCACTTCTTTTGCCTTCATCTGTACGGACGAATAACGAGTGGGATCGGTGCCGTCAAAAGTCTTCGCTTTGGGATCGTCCGCTTGAGGTTCACGAGTAAATGCAAACACCACTTTGCCGCGCACGCTTTTCTCTTTGAGGTCCACCCACTTCTCTTTTTTGGAGTTAATCGCGTAGCCAATAAAAACCGGTTCGCCACGCGCCATCAATTCCGGACTTCCCAACACTGGCACAAAATCCTTCTCGATTTCCAACTCCGGCTTCGCCTCCCCTTCTTTGAGCCCAGAAATCAGGAAGCTGCACTCCTCACCACCCACGATGCACGACAAAGTCACGGGGATGCGGAAGCTCTCACCTTGCGCAGGCTTGTAGCCAAGTGCCTCCAGCTGACTTTCAACAAAGGAGGCAGCGCGGCCAAAGCCTTCCGTCATGGTGCCGCGGCCGGCCATGCCGCGAGCCGCCAAAATCATCACATTGTCGAAACAATCGCTCTCGGTGATGGTGGCCAGCGCTTCTTCCAAAGTAGTCACGCCAGCGCGTTCGGCAGTGGTGGTTGGCTCAGTGGTGGTTGGCTCAGGGGTGGTTTGCGCAGCGCTGGTGGCGGGTGCCAGCAAACTCACAACGGCAAGGAGAAAAATGTTAAGGAGGTGCTTCATGCTGAGTAACCCTGTGGATTTTTGCGATGCCACACAACGGCGGATTGGACGATGTGTTCGAGCGCAGAGTGTTCTGCTTGCCAACCCAGCATTTCAAAAGCACGGGTGGCGTCGGCGACGAGTTCGGCTGGATCTCCTGCACGCCGTGGCGCAGCAGTCCACGGCACGGCTTGGGAGGTAGCCTCTTCGACTGCGCGGATGATTTCAAGAACCGAGTAGCCGCGGCCGGTACCAAGGTTCAAAACGGTTGATGGCTGATCATCAAAAAGATAGTCCAGCGCGAGCACATGGGCTTCGGCAAGATCCGCAACATGCACATAATCACGAATATTGGTGCCGTCGGGCGTATTCCAATCAGTACCAAAAACTTGCAAGCCCTCCGCCAAGCGACCGAGTGCCGCCATCACCGCACGCGGAATGAGATGGTTTTCCGGCTGGTGGTGTTCGCCGTGATGGCCTCCGGCTGCGGCGCCAGCAGCATTGAAATAACGCAAAGCCACAAAAGCTCCTTGGCCGGCGTCGGCGCGATCTTGTAACAGTCGTTCCGCAGCGGCTTTGGTAGCCCCATACGGGTTGAGCGGCGCTAATGGCAAACTTTCATCCAAGCGCGCGGTAGTGGGTTGGCCGTAGGTAGCGCAAGAGGATGAAAACACGAAAGGTGTGCCAGGAAAGGCCTCGCATAGATTTAAAACCGGCACCAAGTTGGCCCGCCAATAACGCAGAGGTTGCGCAACACTTTCGCCGACGTAAGCGCGCGCGGCGAAATGCACGATGCCATCCACTGGATTCGCTGCAGCAAAACTTTGCACTGCGCTGGCATCGCGTAAATCGAAAATCTCCAACGCGCCGGGCCAAGCTTGACGATGGCCCTCAGACAAATCGTCGACCACCATCACTTCGTGATCGGATTTTGCCAACAGACGCGCCGTAGTGGAGCCGATGTAGCCGCAACCGCCAGTAACCAGAATGCGCATTTCGTTAGTGTGGCAGCTGGGAGGCCTCCCATGCAAGCCACAGTTCCCGGAGTTTGCGCCGCTGCTCCAGTTCGGGGTCCATTTCAATGCTCAGACGCGTGTCGCACACGGCAATCAGCGAGGCCCGGGCGACGCGAAACAGGGTGCGGTCTTCTGGAATGAGGAAATCAAGCAGCTTTGGAACTTCGGCTAGGGTGGCAAGCGCCCCGAGGGCCCGTAGCGCAGCGATTTTGATTTCTGGAGATGGGTTTTCGAGCAGCGGCAAAATCGCCTGAACACGTCCGCGTTGCGAACGCACGCTGAGCTCCGCCAACGCCACTCGCACCACCCGTGGATCCGGATCTTGCAGCACCATTTCAAAAAGAGTGACGTCTTGCGGGAAAGGCTCGCGCGCCAAATAACGCACCCCCGCCAAGCGATGATCGGGATCGGTGTGGTAACGCACCAACCCGATTGCGTCGGCAACGTTTTCAGGTTCGCCCAGTTCAAAAGCATGCAGACGCGCCAGCGCCCGCGCCTCTTCTTCCGCGAGGTTCACACCCACCAAGGCCTTTTCCATGGTCAAGGTTGCCGCGCGTAAATTGTGGTTTTTCTCATACAAAGTGGAAGCCTGTTGCCACCATAACCGCGCCTCATGGGCGGCTCCTTCCTCTTCATAGCGCGCCGCCAAACGCTCGGCCGCCTGCGCCGCCGCGCCGTAATGTTCAAAGCGCGTATGCAGTTCCACCAGTGCCTGTAAGGCGTAGTTTTGTGATTCCACGTTCTCTAGCGGCGCTGCGAGCATTTCGACGGCTTCCAAATCACGCCCTACTTGTTGTAAATCATCCGCAATATCAATCCGTAACCACACATCATCCGGGCGCAGCAACAACAATTTTTGACGCACTTCCAAAGCGCGATTGACGTCACCACCACGTTCGGCGATGGCGGCGCGATGAAACCAGAAGCCCTCATCCAACACAGCATCTTGCTGTTGTTCATAACGATCCATCCACATGCCGGCCTCGCTGAAGTTGAGTCTGGACTCGGCTTCCGCCGCGCGTTCGAGAGCATCTTGATTGGCGATGTGTTGCGAATATTGGCCAGCGCTTGCGAGTGGGAAAGGGTTCGACGTGACACACGCGGCCAACGACCACAAAATGAAAAGTGCGCCACAACGCAGACAGGATAACGCAGGAGGTTTCATCGCAGCAAATCGAGTTGATTCCAGAAGTCGGGGAAGGATTTGGCCACTACGGCAGGGTTCATGACGTGGATTCCTGGCCAGCGTAACGCAGCCACGCCCGCTGCCATGGCCAAGCGATGGTCCGCGGCGGGATCAAAGAGAGTTTGGGGTGGCTTAGACGCAACCGCGCGAATCCACAAAGACTCGCCTTGGTGCATCATTTCGCCACCACAAGCCAACGCCAAGCGCGCCATACCCTCCACCCGATCCGATTCTTTGTGACGCAGACGCCCAGCATTTTCAAAGCGAATACCGCTCGTGTGACTCGCCGCCAAAACGGCCATGGCCGGGCCACTATCGGGGCTAAGGGCTAAATCAAAGGCTTCGCGAACGCTGGCCGGTGGCGCGGTGCCGGTGAAAGATCTCTTTCCGCGTTGGACAAAACCAGCTTCTTCGAGAAAGCGCAAGGCATAAGCGTCGGGGTGTAGCGGCGACACTGCACGCGTGAAAGAAATCGTGGCATCCACAAGCGCAGCCGCTACGGCAAAGAACAAGGCGGCGGAGGAATCGGCTGGGATTTCTAGATTCTGCCTCACGCCAAAACCACCACTTTGATGCCACAAGAGCCCTTCCATAGCCACACAAGCTGCGCCGCGAAACTGGCGCAAGAGCGCCACCGTCATTTCCAAATAGCCTGGGCTAACCGGCAGACCATCGAGCTGCCAGGATTGTGCGGCCGCGCCAGAAGTCATCATGAGGCCACTGAAAAACTGACTGCTCAACCCCACTGGAACCAAAGTTGGTGAAGGAAGTCGCAGCGATTGCCCATGGACTAAAAATCCATCGGGGAGTGTTTCCACGTGCGCGCCATGGCCTTGTAATAATTCCACCAGTGCGGTGTGCGGCCGAGCCATTAAGCCTGGTGCAGCGAACAAACGCACTTGGCGGTTTTGCCGCGCCACCAAGGGCAGTAAAAAACGCAAGGTTGAGCCGCCTGCACCGAGGTGCAGTTCCGTACAAGCCGACAACGGTAGACCTGCCGCGCCATCCACCCGCACCCTGCCGTCGGCCTGAGAGTGGAAATGCACCCCCAGAGCAGCCAGAGCCGCGCGCAAAAAGCGCGTGTCGTCGCTAGCGCTAAGCCCAGCAAGATGACTGGAGCCCGTGGCGAGCGCGGCCAAGAGCAAGGCGCGCTGCGAGACCGATTTGCATCCCGGCAGGTCGATGGAGACCGTTCCCATGCCCTGATTCTAGGCCGACGCAAGGTTAGAATCTTGCCAATGGCGAGTTCCTCCTCCTCTTCTTCAGCCTCCGCAACGGAAGGCTACCGTGGCGGCCTTGAAATTCCTGGCTGGGAGCACTTCTATACCGGCAAGGTGCGCGATTTGTACCGTCACCCTCATCACCCCAAGCACATGCTGATGATCGCTACCGATCGCCTCAGTGCTTTTGATGTGGTGATGAACGAAACCATCCCAGACCGCGGGCGCGTGCTCACCTTTATTACCGAGTATTGGCTGCAAGAGTTTTCGGCGTGGATGCCGGCGGCGCGGGTCACTTGCGAAGCTGCACAAGTTCCTGACCTACCGGAAGAGTGGCAGGAAACTCTGCAAGGTCGCTTGACTTGGACGCGCGTTGCCGAGCGTGTCAACGTGGAAGTGGTGCTGCGCGCTTATTTGGCAGGCTCCGGTTTCCGCGAGTACCAGGCTACGGGCCGGCTATGGGATCACCCACTGCCAGCCGGTTTATTAAACTCCTCGAAGTTGCCGGAAGTCCTTCACACCCCCACCACCAAGGCGGACACCGATGAGCCGATCACTTGGCCAGAGGCTGTGGAGCTGATTGGTTCGGAAAGCGAAGCCGCGCAGATTCACGCGCTCGCCTTGCGCATTTTCCATGCAGCAGCACAACGCGCCGCTGCGAAAAATGTGGTGCTTGCCGATACCAAATTTGAGTTTGGCCGCATCGACGGGCAGATCGTATTGATTGATGAAGTCATGACTCCTGATAGCTCGCGTTACTGGCCGATGGATGCCATCGTGGCGGGCCAAGAACCGCCCAGTTTTGATAAGGAAATCGTCCGCGCCTACTTGCGTTCGTTAACCGATTGGAATCGGCAGGCGCCGCCACCCCACATCCCTGCTGAGGTCATCGCCAAAACACGCGACCGCTATCTCGACATTTGTGAAATCCTCACCGGCTCCTTACCGCAGGGTGTCGCGCGCTAGGATGAAACTTGCAAGCGCCACGGAAGGCACTCCCTAAAACCACAAATTACAGTTCCTCCGCCGCCGCGATACGGCGTGCAGCTTTCACCAACGTAATCTCCAGCAACGCAATATCAGCCGGAGTCACACCCGCCAAGCGCCCGGCAGCGCCCAGCGTGGCGGGGCGTGATGCCGTCAGCGTGTGTACCGCTTCGGCACCCAAACCCCGTACTTGCTGATAAACAAAAGAGCTTGGAATTAGGGTTTCTTCGCGGGCGGCGCCGCGCTCCACCCAAGCTTGCTGACGTTTGGCGTAACCGGCATACATCACATCGGCTTCCAAACTTTCCCAATCGCGTTGGGGCATGCCAAGCGCCTGGAGTTGCGGAGCAAGTTCCAAAACCTTTTGCCACCCACCATCTTGGGGGCGCTTGAAAATATCCAACAGAGTGCGCTTGGGACCACCGTGTTGCGGCTCGCCGGGAATCGCCATGGATTCTAAGCGCGCGCGCATTTGCGCCATCGCCAACACGCGATTTTCCACGCGCCGATCGCGCTCGGCCGAGCTGGCGCCAACGGCAGCAGCAATGGCAGTGAGACGGATATCCGCGTTATCTTGACGCAATAACAAACGATGTTCCGCGCGCGAAGTGAACATCCGATAAGGCTCGCTCGGATCACTCACTACTAAATCGTCGATGAGCACACCAATATATGCCTGGTGACGTCCTAGCACCAACGGCGCTTTACCTTGAATGGCCAGAGCAGCGTTTAAACCGGCCATTAAGCCCTGTGCAGCGGCTTCTTCATAACCCGAAGTCCCACAAATCTGTCCGGCCAAATACAAGCCAGGAAAATCACGTGCTTCGAGAGTGCGCAGCAAACAACGCGGCGCTACGTGCGTGTACTCGACGGCATAACCCGCTTGCACAATCCGTGCATTTTCCATGCCCACACAGGTGCGCACAAACTGCTGCTGCACGGCCAACGGCAACGAAGTGGAAATGCCATTGGCGTACAACAACTCCGAATCATAACCCTCAGGCTCTAAGAAAATATTATGCGCAT
Source organism: uncultured bacterium (assembly GCA_937919925.1). Taxonomy (GTDB): domain Bacteria; phylum Planctomycetota; class UBA1135; order UBA1135; family UBA1135. Next base: position 34,053 of record CALFOT010000042.1, read on the forward strand.
GACGCTCGGCAAAACGCACCACTTTGTCTTCCAGCGACGGGCAGTAACGCGGCCCTTTCCCTTCAATGCGACCAGCGTACATCGGTGCCAGGTGCAGATTTTCGCGTACGATATCTTGCGTCTTGGTAGTGGTAGTGGTTTGCCAACAAGAAATTTGTGGCTGCAACAAAGCATCGGTGAGAAAGGAAAACGGCAGCGGCTGGGCGTCGCCTTGTTGTTCCAGCATCACCGTGTAATCCACACTATCCGCCGCAAGACGCGGGGGCGTGCCGGTCTTCATGCTGGCAGTAGGGAAACCGAGGGCGCGTAAAGAGGCACCCAAGCGTGCTGCACCTGCTTCACCGGCACGACCACCAGGGATCGTGGTGAGGCCCGTATGCAATACACCGTTCAAAAAAGTGCCGGTGGTCAAGATCACCGCTTGGGCAGCGATTTGGCGGCCATCCGCGAGCACTACGCCAGCGCAACGGCGCGGCGCTCCAGCCCACAGCAAATCGACGACTTCGCCTTCCACGACCGTTAGGCCAGCTTGGGCGGCCACCATTTCCTGAGCAACCCGCTCATATCCTTTGCGGTCGCATTGGGCGCGAGGCGATTGCACCGCGCGGCCCTTGGAAGTGTTGAGCATGCGAAACTGAATTCCAGCCGCATCGGTGATCAGACCCATCCAGCCACCGAGTGCATCGATTTCGCGCGCCAGCTGGCCCTTGCCGATGCCCCCAATCGCCGGATTGCACGACATGCGCCCCACCGCTGCGGCTTGCAGCGTGACCAAAGCAACCTGAAGCCCTAAACGAGCTGCCGCAGCCGCCGCTTCGAGTCCCGCATGGCCGCCGCCGACCACCACCACATCCATTGCATTTTCCGACATCTCTACGCAAACGGCGACTTAAACGGCCGAGCTCGGTATTCTAAGACACGCTGATGCTTTCGGTATCCGTCTTCCTCCTCGCGTTCTGCCCCGCCGCAGCGCCGCCCCAACAGCCGGCTGGTGGCTTCGAACGCCTAGTCCAAACCCTCGAGAAACAAACTCTCGAGCGGCGTACGGCTGCTATGGGCGCCTGGACTAGCCTCGGCCAGGCCTATTTGGAGCAACCTTCGCTGGGCACCATGAGCCCGCTGCTCACCTATGCGCCCTACATCCAGGAGCCGGTGCTGGATGCGCTCTCTGCCAACTTGCAAAGTGGAGCAAACGATCCAGTCCTCAGCCGCAATCTGCTGCAACTACTCGGCAGCGTGATGAATCGCGGCGGCGCGGCACGCCTGCTGCCGCTCATTCCGCAACTCCCCGCCGACCAGCGCGCCCTGGCAGTGCGCTACAGCATCGAGATGGGCGGCCGACGCACCCGTCACCTCGCCACCCGTTTTCTGCAGGCTGAAAGCGCCGACGTCCGCCAGTCCGCGCTGGAATCCCTCTTGCTACACGGAGATTCCAAACTGGTACCAGCATTGCTGGATGGCGCGGATTTGACGCAACTCGATCTTAATAGTTTCGGTGCCGTCTTAGAGATCCTCGGCTCGCGCCCGGACTTGCCTGCAGAGGTGCGTGTACCTGCGGCAGTTTATCAACAAACGAATTCCGATCTGCTCAATGGTGCGATTGCTTTTATGGCCCAGTACCCGCAGCCTGATGCGGAAGATTTTCTCACCGAACGCGCCTTGCTGCCGCGTAACAGTGGGCTTTCCATCGAAGCACGGAAACTGGCTTTATCTGCTTATGAGAGTGGCTCCGAGGCCTTTCGCTGGCGCAACGGCAGCCGCGCCATGGTGCGTTTTTTAAAAGATGAGCAGCCAGGTGAAGCCACCTACGCCGTGGCTTGGACCCTCCACCGTCTGGGCGATAAATCGGGGCGCAAATACCTCCTGGCCGGCCCAGAAGAACGCGCCAAACAGAACCCGAATGATTGGCGCACGCAGCTGGCGCTTGGACGCATGCAGGTCGACGTCTCGGAGTTCAACTCGGCTTACCGCACCATCAAGGAAACCTTCGATGCCATCGAAGGCACCCAAGCCGCAAGTCGCTTAGTTGCTGAGGACTTTTTCTATGCTGCGCGCGCTGCAGCTGGCGCGCGGCACTCCAAAGAAGCGGGTGTGTGGCTTACTGCCACGCGTTACACCCCAGGGGAATTGGCTCCGTACCGGAATCTGCCCGAGTTTGAGCCCTTTCTCAAGAAGCCACCCTTCAACCATCTGTTCCCGGTTGCTGATTAAGCCCCGCACGGGAACAATGTCCCACCGATTCCTGTCGAATCGCCCTTTCACTGTGTCAAAGAACATCCCCATCGAAGCTGAGAAGACCGCCGTCGGTCCCTGCCATTACTCCGTTACGGTCAAGGTCCCAGGTGACCGGGTAACCCAGGAGTTTGACCACGCTTACCAAGGCGCCTCCCGGGGCATGAAAATCCCTGGTTTCCGGCCTGGCAAAGCGCCCGTAGCGGTTTTGCGCCAGATGCTCGGTGAGGGCGTCAAAGAACACGCCAAGGAGCACATTTTTGAGCATTGCTCCGGGGAAGCTATTGAGAATCTGGGATTGCGCGGCGAGGTGTTGCGGATTCTGGAGTTTGATCCGACGGCTTATGAAGTTGGCGAAGGCCAAGATTTGGAATTCACTTTCGAGCTGGAAACCTTGCCACTAGTAGAGCTACCCGCCTGGACGGAGCTTGATGTGGAACCAGCCCCTGTGGAGGTCACCGAGGAGCAATACCAAGAAGCACTCCAGGGCTTAGGTGCCAATCACCAGAAGTTCGACGAAGTCGAAGATGGCGCAGTGAATGAAGAGCACCTTGCTGACATTGATTTGGTGTACTTCCTTGATGGCGAAGCTGGACCAGAAGCCACCGGTTTGAAGTTCGGTTTGGGCTCCCCGCTGTACGGCGCCGATCCAGACAAATACGACGAAGCCTTACGCGGCACCAAAGCGGGCAGCGAATTGGAACTCGATGTAGAGTTCAACGAAGGCTTCTCCATTGAGGATTGGGTAGGCAAGACTGGCGTCGCCAAAATCACTGTGAACAAAGTGGTGCAGAGCCGCCTGGCAACGGAAGAAGAAATTGCCGAAGCCTTCGGCTTGGAATCTGTGGAGTTGCTGCGTGAGCGCATCCAGGAGCGGCAAGCTTTTGACAACCGCCAGCGTGAGCGGGATCGCCAGGCCTCGGAGCTGCTCGATAGTGTGGTGCGCCTGCGCCCCTTCGACATGCCAGCGCGGATGATTGAAGAAGAGGCCGAATCCACCATCAAGAGCCATATGGAGCGGATGCAGCAGCAAGGCGCCACCGAAGAGCAGGCCAAGGAAGAGGCGGCCAAAAATGAAGAGCAGGTCAAAATAGACTGCGAGCGCCGCTTGAAGAACTGGTTTGTGCTGCGCAAGATTGCCCAACAGGAAAAAATCCGCGTTTCCAGCAAGGATTTGGACATGGCTTACCGTCAAATTAGCGCCCAGCAAGGCGTCGATGTGAAGCTGGTGAAGGATTACTACAAAGAACACAAGATGGTCGATAACTTGCACGGCGACATCATGGAATCCAAAGCGCGCGCCCTGCTGGTGGACAAGATTGCAAATCAACGCGAGAAGGCTGTTGCTTCCGTGGAGTAGGAACGCTATTTTCACGCCATGAACTCGTCTGCGAATCAGCCAGTGCAAGGTTTTTCCATTCCTTACGTCATCGAGAAGACCGGGCGTGGCGAACGTACTTACGATCTTTACTCACGTCTGCTGGAGGACCGTATTGTGTTTCTCGGCACGGGTATTGACGATATGGTCGCCAATGTCGTCGTGGCGCAGTTGTTGTTCTTGTTCAAGCAGAACAAGACCCAAGACATCCAGATGTACATCAACTCGCCGGGTGGCTCGGTAACCGCTGGCTTAGCGATTTACGACACCATGCAATACATCGATTGTGATGTAGCAACCTACTGCATTGGTCAGTGCGCCTCGATGGGCGCTGTGCTGCTCGCCGGTGGCGCCAAGGAGAAGCGGTTCATTTTGCCAAACTCGCGGGTGATGATTCACCAACCTTGGGGCGGCACCCAAGGCACCGCTTCAGATATGGAGATTCAGGTTGCTGAAATCCTGCAATTGAAAATCCGCCTGAATGGCATCCTGGGTCATCACAGTGGTAAGACCCTCAAGCAGATTGAAAAGGCCACCGATCGAGATCACTTCCTGTCCGCCGAAGATGCCGTTGAATTTGGTTTAGTAGATCAAATCATCGGAGCGGTCAACAAGTAGTTTTCTGCGCTGAGTTGAGCCTCCAACGGCCATTTATCGGGTATACTTGGTAAATGGCAAGGGGTCAGGACCGAAGCGAAATTGAACGCTGCACTTTCTGTGAGAAAGTGCGATCCCAGGTGGAGTCGCTGATTGCGGGGCCCCCTGGGATTTATATTTGTAATGAATGCGTAGAGATTTGCAACAGCATCCTTCATGAAGAAGATCGCCGCTTGCGCAAAGTTCCCACTAATCCTGCGGAAACCAAGCAAGGGGCATTTTTCACGCCACGAGAAATCGTCGCCAAGCTTGACGAATACGTTTACAGCCAAGGCCCCGCAAAACGTGTGCTGGCGGTAGCGGTGCACAACCACTACAAACGCCTCGATGTCAAGCAACGCCTCAATCAAGATGGCGCATCCCCCGAGTGGGCGGAAGTGGAGCTCGAGAAAAGCAATGTGTTGCTGATTGGGCCGACGGGTTCCGGCAAGACTCTGCTAGCCCGCACCTTGGCACGCATTCTGAATGTGCCGTTTGCCATCGCGGATGCCACCACACTCACCGAAGCTGGTTACGTGGGCGAGGATGTAGAGAACATCTTGCTGAAATTGCTGCAAGCTTGTGATTTTGATCTGGAGCGCGCGCAACGCGGCATCATTTATATCGATGAAATCGATAAGATTGCTCGCACCACGCAAAATGTCAGCATCACCCGTGATGTTTCTGGTGAAGGCGTTCAGCAAGCTCTTTTGAAGATTCTCGAAGGTTCCGTGGCGAACGTGCCGCCTCAAGGGGGTCGCAAACATCCAGAGCAGTCGTGTATCCAGATGGATACCACCGGCATTTTGTTCATCTGCGGCGGCACTTTTTCGGGCATCGAGGAAATTATCGGCCGGCGCGTAGGCGAAGGCGTCATCGGTTTCCACTCCCCTGAAACGGAGGAAGCACAAGAAATTGCAAGTCTTACGGATCGCGAGCGTTTGGTGCCCTTATTGGATACCAAAGACTTGGTGGACTATGGTTTGATTCCAGAATTTGTTGGGCGCTTGCCGATCCATGTGCATCTGAAGGGATTGCTGGCCAAAGATTTGGTCCACATTCTTACCGAGCCAAAGAATGCCCTGGTGCGTCAGTACCAAGCTTACTTCGCGATGGAAGACCACGAGCTTTCCTTCACCGAGGATGCCCTCTACGAGATTGCGCAACTTGCTTACGACCGTCAAACCGGCGTGCGTGCGCTGCGCTCCATCCTGGAAGGAGTGCTGCATGATTTGATGTTCCATTTGCCCGATTACGGCACCCCAACGCGCTCCTTTGTCATTACGGGCGAAATGATTCGTTCCGGCAACGCCAATGTGTTGCTGGAAGGTGGCGAAGGAAACTCACGCCGCGAAAGCGCCTAGTACCATTGTGCTAGGTTTACTCGCCATCTCTTTGTTGGCTTGGGCTCAAGAGTCCACGCCCATCCCCTTTGAACTCTCCTTGCCTGCGAGCTTTGGCGAGTTCGTGGAAAGCATGGAAACCCCAGGCATTTGGACTGCACGCCGTGCCGACGGGCTTGCCAACTTCCAAGTCAGCCACCTTTTGTTGGGTTCCTTTGGCGCCAACCCCAAGGCCGTGGCCGAGTATTATCGCCAGAATCAATGGCTGCCCATGTTGGGTGAGCGCAAGCATAAGATCGTCGCCTGGCAAGGAAAGCTGGATACTTATGCGGCGGAGGGTTGGGAAATCTCCTATGACCAAGGCACCCACAAAATGATGGTGCAGCAGCGCTTGATGATTCAAGGCGATCGCATGACCATGTTGCTGTGGGAAGGATTTGCTGCCGCAGCGGACGACGCTCGCCAGACCTTGGATTCTTTTCGTTTGCCCCTTGCCTGGCAACCCGTTCCCCCGCCCGATGTCGATATCTATGCTGGCCTCGGCCCCAACGGCACGGCCCTGCCATTCCCAGGCAGCTTCAACATTGAAGTGCGCATTCCTCCTGCGGAGGTCGCCGTACAAATGGAAGTCGACATCACTTATGTGCCCGGCTTAGCTCCGGTGCCTAGTGGAGAGTTTCTGTGGCAACTGCCACAAGGGGCGGTGCGCATGCCGCTCGCAGAAAACTTGGGTGGACGGCGCATTCAATATCGAGTAGCCCTCAGTGAAGATGGTTCCAACGGTATCACCCGGATCAACAAAGACACTTTGAGCGCCTTGGATTCGCTGTGGATTGCGGTGCCTACCTTTTTGTTGGAATCGAAAACCGGTTTTCAAGCACCGGCCTGGAATTTACGAGTCATTCACCCGCCCCATTTGCTCAGCCTCGGTGCCGCGCTGGCGGCACGCAATTTTTCCGAATCCCTGGGCGCCTTCATTACCGATTTTACGCCGGTTCCAGCCGGTCGCGCGTGGCCGTTCTTTTTAGTTGCTGCATTCAAACAAGAGCAAACTGGTGGCCTGAACTGGAATCTACGCCTGGATTCAAAAGCCAATCTGGAGCATGATTCGGTGCGCGAGTTACTGCGTTTGCGCAAGGTTCTCGATGCTTGGTTACCCGGCGCATCCACCACCTGGACCATCGCCAGTTTCCCGTACATTGGCGATCGCGTGTTGCCCGATTTATTGGTACTGGATGAAGACCGTGGCTGGTTTCAAGCACCCGTGGATGCGCCGTGGAATGGGCTTTCCCGCCGCACTGCTTTGGCGCGGCTTTTATGCCAAGAACGATTTGGTTCGCGCTTGCAGGGTCTCGGCACCGCCAAACTTTTTCTCGATGCCTCGCTCGCGGAATATGCAACCTGGCGCCTGCTTTTGCTGAGTGAAAACCAAACGGATGCCGACGCCCTCCGCGCGCAATGGCAACAAGCGGAAGCCCTTTCCGGTCCCCTGCCGATGCCGCTTTCCATGTTGGATAGCAGTGATTTGTTTGGCGCACGTCGCTTGTTGAGTTTCGGCCCTTTAGTTTGGTTAGAAATCGAAAAACGCTGCGGTCGCTCCACTTTTGACACCCTGCTCACCTCCCTGCTGCAGAATCCCCGCAGTTGGAGCACCGCCGATTTGCACGCAGAGCTCCGCAAAGCCCAGCCCACGGTGGATTGGACTACTTTTCTGCGGCTCCACGTTTATGGGCGCGCCCTGCCTGCAAACGACTGATTCCAGCACCACGCCATGCGCATTTACTACCATCGCGATTTTGACGGCATGGCCTCTGCTGCCATCCTCGCCGACGCCCTAGAGAGCTGTGGTTTGGAAAAGCAAGTGAACTGGTCCGGCGTCAACTTCGACAAAACGTTGCACTGGGAAAACTTCGCAATGGGCCAATTCTTCGCGGTGGTCGATTTCCATTTCCACGCGCGCGCCAAATATTGGTTTGATCACCACCCCACTACGTTCCTGTTAGCTGGTGATGAAGAACGTTATGTGCCAGATGACAACCACTGCTTTGCACCTGATGCGAAAAGTTGTCCACCCATCATTCTCCAACATGCACAAGAGAAATGGGGTTATCAGCCGCGGCCCTTCTACGCTGATTTAGCCCATTGGTCCGATATCATCGACTCCGCCTCCTTCGAATCTGCAGACCAATCCCTGTTCGGCACGGAGCCGGCCATCCGCATCAGCCGCGCATTGACTTGTGCCCCCGATTTAAGCTTCCACGACAAAATGGTCAAATTGATGCGCACCAAGTCTCTGCACGAAATTGCTGCGGATGCAACGGTGGAAAAATGTTATGACCGCTCTTGCCGAAATCGCGAAAACGCGCTCGATAATTTCTCCAGCAACATCACCCTGAAGACCGAAACTGCTTTGTTGGCCGATTTACGCTCAAAGTCCATTCGCCGCGAACGCTTTGCCCCATTTTATTTGAACCCTAAAATTCACTACGCCATCACGCTGTTGCCGACTCGCGCCGGGGTCCATATCACGGTCGCTTCCAACCCCTGGAACCGCCCGCAGAGTGACCTGCACTTAGGTGAGTTGATGAAAGAATATGGCGGCGGCGGGCATCTTGGCGTTGGTGGCTGCAACCCTCCGGATGAACAAACGGCCATTTCTTGGGGTCACGCGATCTTTAAGAAAATCGAAGACCTTCATTAGAGTTACTCACTACACCCTGCATGCCAGCCCTCCTCGATGTTCACCCTGCTGCGTGGCCACAGTTATTTGTGGACATGGGTGTTGCCGCTTTCCACGGCCGCAATGCTGCGCGTTGGGTCTTTCAGCGCGGCGCTCACGGTTGGGAAGAAATGACCGATCTACCGGCAGATCTGCGCCAACGTTTGCAGCAGGAACATCCGCTCGCCACGGCCAAACTTTTGGCCAGCTCTGGAGCGCACGATGGCGCTGAAAAAGTACTCTTGGAAATGCACGATGGCGCCACCGTAGAAGCCGTCGGCATGCCGGGCACTGCCGGACGCACAATTTGCTTGAGCACCCAGGTGGGTTGCCCGGTGCGTTGTAAATTTTGTGCCAGCGGTTTGGATGGGCTCGGCCGCAACCTCAGCCAAGGTGAAATCCTCGAGCAAGCCCTGTGGCTACAGCGCCAGCAAGGTCCGTTCCACCGCGTGGTCATTATGGGCATGGGCGAGGCCGGTTTTAATCTCGACGCGGTCCTGGGCGCTCTAGATGTGCTGATGGATGAAGAAGGATTCGGCATGTCGGCGCGACGCATTACCCTCAGCACCGTTGGCCCGCAAGGTGCGTTGGCCCGCATCGCTGCTTGGGGGCGCCCCATCACTTTGGCGCTCTCTTTGCATGCCACCACGGATGAATTGCGCCAGCAGCTGTTGCCGGGAGTCTCCAAACGTGGGATTGTGGAAACACTTGATGAGGCCGATGATTTATTTGCCGCCAACGGCCGCGAGTACACCATTGAATACGTCCTCCTTGAGGGCATCAATGATGCTCTCACCCAGGCCACCGAACTTGCTGATTTGCTTTTTCAGCGTCGCTGCCATGTGAATCTTATCCCCTACAACACTGTGGAAGAGATGGATTACACCTGTCCCAGCCGCTTGGTGATGGAGACTTTCGCGCAACGCCTCCAGGAGCGTGGATTATCGGTAACATTAAGGCGTAGTCTTGGACGCCAAACGGATGCTGCGTGCGGCCAACTACGCCGCCGTCAACGCCCACCTACTCGCACGTCTACTGAAGTTTAATTTCCATGCGCAAACTCTCTCTGCTACTCCTGCCACTGCTCCTGTTTTCGGGCATGTTCTTCGGAGGCGGCGAGAACCCTTTTATTGAAAAGCATATGGCAGCCGCGCGGCGCCTTATGGATGCCGGCAAAACTGCCGAAGCGCGTATCGAAGTGGAACGCGCCTTGGAGCGCGACGACCAACATTTAGGCGCATTGTTGATGTGGTCGGAAGTGGCCACTGCTGCTGGCGATACCGACGCCGCAGTTTTCGCCTTGCATGCATGGCTGGAAGTGGTGCGTGCTGCAGAGGAAGCGCCGGTGTCGCGCGCGGTGATTAAGGAAGTGGAAACACGCTTACTCGCCTTGGATGAGGATGCCAAGACTTTCCGCAAGCTCACCGACACTTACATCAAGGAATTGTTGAAGATCGAAAAGGAGCACACCAAAAAGCAACGCTACCACTCAGCGCTTGCGGTGATTGATGAAGTCCTGCACATTGATCCGAATAACGCCGAGGGACGGGCGCGGCGCAAAGAAATTCAACGCGAAGGCGGCGCCGATGTGGCTACCGAGGATATGTTCGCTGGCAGTGATCCAACCGCCGGCGTGGATCCGGAATGGATTTCCGATGAAAACACCAAGCACACCGACTGGAAAAATGCTTGGCGCAAAGAAACGGATTATTACCGCATCCGTACCAATGGCGGCTATCTGATTCTGCAAACAGCCGGCATTGCGATGGACCAAATGAATATGGCTTATCGCCATTTCTTTCATTACAAGGAAGATGGAGGCGCAATCCCAAAGATCGATGTGCATGTGTTCAAGAACCGCGATGAATATCTAACTTTGGGTCAAGGTCCGCCGGTCAAGTGGTCGGCTGGGCATTTCACCGGGAGCGCGGTGGAAACCTACATTGGCGGAACCGAAGGCACCGACGGTATCAAAGAGATGTACTCCACTTTATTCCATGAAGCGGCGCACCAATTCGTTTCGCTCACTGGTAAAGGCGGCGTGCCTGGGTGGCTCAACGAAGCCTATGCCTCTTTTTTCGAAGGCACCACGATTTTATCCAACGGCACGGTGCGTTGGAACCGTGTCAATAACGGCCGTTTGTTTGCTCTGGCGCCGCGCTTAGAAGCAGGTTGGATGAAGGATCACGACGATGGTATTCGTGGTGACGATGGTGATTGGGGAACACCCCCGCGCGCGCCATCCTTACGTATTCTGATTGAGAATCGTTATGAGTGGGGCCCACCTTGGTACGCCCCAACCTGGGGCGTGGTGTATTTTCTGTACAACTACCGCGATCCCGAAACAGGGATTGCGGTGCTGCGGGAACCTTTGCACGCCTACTATTTATCCGGCGCTGGCAGCGTGGGACCATCGCAAAGAGTCGAACATTTTGAAGAAATGGTTTTGTCCGGTGAGCGTGCCCCAGCCAAAACCGTGGATGAGTTATCGGAAATATGGGCCGAATGGTTACTTGATTTACGCGACCGTCAAATCGGACAAGGTGAGCCTGAACAAGATTTGCTGCACTATGCGGATTTGGCCTTAACGCGCAATGATGCACCCTTGGCCATGTCTTTGCTCGAAGAAGCCTTGCTGTACGCACCCGACAATCCAGAAATCCAGTGGGAACTCGCCAAGTTACTGCAGGAAGATAAGCAAGACGACCGCGCATCGGCTTTGTATCGCTCTTTTGCCAACGAGCTGGCCTTACGCGGCGAAATGGCCGATGGCCGCTTTGAAGTCGCACGGCGTTTGATGGAAGAGCTGGATCCGTTGTTTAAAAAGCATAAGCAGTTGAAGTTAAAGCTTGGCGAAGATGGATTGATCCTTGCACGCGCTTATCGGGCCAAAAAAATGCCGCGGATGGCGATGGAAATCGCGCGGCGGATGTCGGCGAGTTGGTCACTCCCCGAAGCATTGGAGCTGTACACCGAAATCGCCCGCGAAAGTGGTATTAGCTTGGCCCGCTGGAAAATTGCTTACAACGAACTCACTTTGGATGGCTGGCAACCCAATAAGTCGTACCAGGCTTATGGCAAAATGATCCAGGCTTTTGTCGAAAACGACCCGGCGATCGACACCCCCGAGGGCATGTTCCAAACTCAAGAACTGGCTGCCGACGTCTCCTTCGATGCCGATTACTCCCTTGAGGCAGAAATGCGTTTTGGCACTAACGCTGGCTTCATGGGTTTGTGTTTCGGCCGTAAAGATGGCAGCAACACTCAAGCCCTGGGCCTGCACCCGAAGGGTTCCCTTGACATCAGCACCAAATCAGGCGGCAACTGGATTGTGCGCGATCACCAACAAGTCAGCTTGCCCATTGGGTGGCACAAACTACGCATCGATGTGGTCACCCAAGCAGGCCCGAATGCTGCCGTAGACGTTTATTTTGACGATCTCTTCATGCGCAGCTTGGAAATGCCGCGGGATAGTGTGCGCGGCAGTTTCGGTTTGATTACCGGCACTGGCGGTGGCGAATATCGCAACATTCGCATTCTCAAACGCGATCCGCACGATCCGGCCGCACGCATTGAGCGCGAACTTGCATTGTTGGCGCGCTTGGAAGATCCAGCGGTGCGTACCCCGGGTGTATTCCAAGGCATTAAACCACCCGTACTGGCCGATTACAAAGGCACTTGGCTGCAAGGCGAGCCATTGTCGGTGGCGCAACACTTCGGCCATCCCATGGTGATTTCATTTTGGACTCCGCATCAAGATGAGCTCATCCCTACTTCCGATTATTACGCTTATTTAGTTGAGAAGTGGCAAAAATTCGACTTGGAAATCGTCGCCATCTGCACCAACACTTTTACCGCAGCGGCAGTCAACGAATGGCTGGCTGCCCATCCAATGCCCGGCGTACGCGTATTGTTCGATCAAGGCTTTCTCATCTACCCAGCCTTTCATGTGGGCAATGGTGGTTGGGAGTTACCCCGTAACCTTTTGGTGGATGTGGATGGCACGGTCTACTGGGAGGGGGATCTGAACCTTCGTTTGAATGAAGGTTGGGTGCGCGACAGCGCCGGAGCTACCCCCCTCGATCTCTCCATTGATGCACTGATTAGCAAACGCAAACTACTGCAACTCGATCAGCTTGGCCCCGATTTGGAAGCCGCAACCGCCCTCTTTGAAGCAGGTCAATTGCGCGAAGCCTTGAAACGTATCGCCCAACTCGCGGATCTCGAAGCCGACTTTGATGCACGCGTCCGCGAAGCCCGTCACCTGCGCGACACCATCGAAGCAATCGGTGCGGCGCTCCCCGTAAGCGCCAGCCTTGCCCTAGAAAATGGGCAACCCTTGTTGGCCTATGCACTACTGGCGCGTGCCGTGGATGAATTCCCCAAAACGGGAGTCGCGGATTTGTCGCGTTCTCGAATTCGTAGTTTGCAACGCGACCCACTCTACCGGGATGCCAGCAAAGCTTGGAAAACCTTGGAACGCGCCTTCCAAGACGCCGAACGTGGCAAAGACCATGCCACCATTGAGGCCAACTTGGTGAAGGCCTTGGCGATTTCCGACGGCGTGGAGGTCAAACACATCGTCGCCAAGTTACGAGCCTCGCTCGCCACAGGTGGTGCTGCGGCCTTTGCTGAGGCGTGGCCCGGGTTGCAGCCAGAGGCCATCGCTTTGGCGGAGTGAGCTTGCGCGCACTCCGTCAAAGCAGCGGAACTCTTGGCAAAAACCTTAGAGTGCCTTGAGCGACTTTTCAGTCAGTTCTAAAGCACGATCCACAGCGGCAGCGGTGATGGCAAGATGAGGACGGAAACGCACGGTGCGTGGCCCCGAACCCAAGCCAATCATGCCATTTTCTAACATCGTTGCGAGCAACTTTTTGCGCGCCTCGCCGCTAGGCATGTCAAAGGCCATCAACAAACCCATACCACGCGGATTCTCCACTTGATCAAAGCTTGACGCCATGGCGCACATGCCGCTCAGCCAGCGCGCGCCCATAGCAGCAGCATTGTCACAAAGTTTGTCGTCGCGAACCACTTCCAGCACCCGCGTGGCGCGCACCATATCCACCAGGTTGCCGCCCCAAGTCGAGTTGATGCGACTGGATTTTTCGAAACAGTTATCGGGCACCTGATCGATGCGTGGGCCCGCCATGATGCCGCACTGCTGCGCTTTTTTGCCGAAGCAGAACAAATCTGGAGTAATCCCGTAATGTTGGAACATCCACGGCTTGCCACTGGTGAAGTAACCGGTTTGCACTTCATCGCAAATGAAAAGGCAATCGTATTTTTCGCAGCGCGCTTGTAAGCCTTGCAAGAATTCGGCACGGAAGTAACGATCGCCACCTTCGCACTGCATGGTTTCAATCAAAATCGCGGCGATATCATCACCATGTTTGGCAAAAGCACGATCAATCGCCGCGAAGCATTGCTGCTCGGCAGCGATGTGCGCTACCAGCGCCTCGCCCTCCAGCGGGAACTGCGCAATTGCGGGCGCAAAAATACGTGGCCATTCTTCAAACTTAGGGAAGTAATTGATTTTATCCGGCAAAGTGTTGGTGAGCGACAAGGTGTAACCCGAGCGACCGTGAAATGCCTTTTCGAAGTGCAGGATTTTCGTGCCGACATCAGCATCCACGCCTTTCGCGCGATTACGTCGCACTTTCCAATCGAAGGCCACTTTCAGCGCATTTTCAACCGCAAGCGCCCCACCATCTACGAAAAACATGTGTTGGTAACCTTCCGGTGCAGCGACTTCACCCATGCGCACCACGAAATCAGCCATTTGCGTGGTGTACAAATCGGAGTTAGCGGGACGGTTAGCAACGACATGGGCCACGCCTTGCAGCCACTTCGGATCCATTAACGCGGGATGATTCCAGCCCAGCGGCGTCGATCCGAAGCAACCGAAGAAATCCAAAAAGGTGCGGCCGGAACGACTATCCACCAAATCTGCGCCTTGCGACTTTTCCAGGTCAAGAACGAAAGGGTAGCCGTCAACAAGCATCCAATTGCCTAGCGTGGCATGGACATTCTGTGGGTCTATGTGTGGTGAGGTGAGCGTAAGCATGGCGTAGTAATCTAAGGATTGGAACGAACTTGCGGCTTAAAGGAATAAAGCTGCAAACGTTCAGCGAGGTCTTCTACCGCGCTGAAATTTTCTTCCTGGCAAACCACCAGGAGTGAAGGTGCTGGGGCCTGAAGCGCATCCAACAGGCGCCCGGAAAGCGGCACGTTGGCGACCAGACTGGGGCGGCCGGCGTTGCCACCAGCAATGAGGCAGGCGCCACTATCGGTTGCTACTTGCACCGCGGCGAGTAGGCCGTCAGATTTTGGGTGAGACGCACTAGCGTTTTCAAAATTCAAAAAGCGGGTGCGCAACGCAGCGAGCAACGCGGCTTGCTGTTGCTGACCGACTAGGACCAAGGCCACCGGCTGCAGAGTATGGCTAGCCAACCACGTAGCCACCACCCACTCCGCCACCGAAGCGACCGGCTCGCCGGTTGCGCAACAATAGACCGGAACCTTCTTGTTGCCAGGAAGGGATTCCGTCATGTGGAGGTTGGACGTAGGATGAGGCATAGTCATGACAAGGGCGACCAACAACGATCACTCAGATCAGCCTGAGGGAGATGCTGCACCAACTCGGTGCAGCCTGCCGCGCGCATGCCAAATGCGTCGCCAGCGCGATTATTCGCGCGTGTACTCGCAGGGAGTGCGCGCCCGAGGACAACTCATTCTAGTCGTTGCCGCGCCCGGAGATAACCCCCTGACCGCACGAATGGGACTTTCCGTCGGGCGGAAATTCAACAAATCTGCGGTTATTCGCAACCGCACCCGCCGCGTCATCCGTGAAGCCTTTCGGCTCGAACGTGCCCATTTACCCCATGTAGACCTGATTTTAATCCCCGTCGCGCGCGATCAAGAGTACACCACTACTAGCGTGGCGCCGGAGTTGCGTCGCTTGGTTGCGAAACTCGCCAAACGCTTGCCCACACCTGAAGAAGCATGAAAACGCTGCTCATTGGGTTGATGCAACTCTATCGCTCCGTATTTAGTGCACTTTTGGGCTATGGCAAATGTCGCTTCACGCCAACCTGCTCCCAATACGGCATCGAAGCCGTCAAAATCCATGGAAGTTGCAAGGGCCTCGCACTTACAATCTGGCGCATCTTGCGTTGCCAACCGCTGTGTCGCGGCGGCTTCGATCCAGTCCCCCCAGCGCACCAGAAAAATGATTCTTAGCCTCAGCCTTTGCCTTAGCAGTTTTTTGCAGCATCCCGCTGCAGCCCAGGAACCTGTGGTGAAACCACTTCCTGCTCAACAAATGGTGGCGCTGCCAGTGCAGGAGGATTTGCGGTATGCCGGCGAGGTGCACTTTGGTGCCATCCGTCGCCTCACCACTGCGGGTGAAAATGCCGAAGGTTATCTAAGTTGGGGTGGTAAGCAAATTACCTATCAGGCCAAATTTGGCGGCCGTAGCTGCGATCAGATTTATACGCTCGATTTGCTAAGTGGCGCGCGCAAGTTGGTATCCACCGGCAGTGGTCGCACCACCTGTAGCTTTTTTATGCCTGGCGATCGCGCAATCCTCTTTGGCAGCACCCACGCAGCAAGTGATGATTGTTTGCCACCGGCAGATTACTCGATGGGTTATGTCTGGAAGATTTACCCACAGTTTGATTTGTATGTGCGGGATTTGGAAACCTGGGATCTGCAACCCTTGGCCCCTGCACCTGGCTACGATGCCGAGGCCGTGGTCAGCCCAGATGGGAAAAAGATTGTCTTCACTTCGCGCCGCGAAGGCGATTTAGATATCTACATCATGAACGTCGATGGCACCAATATTACCAAACTCACCGATAAGCTCGGTTACGACGGCGGCCCATTTTTCTCGCCGGATTCCCAGCGTATTGTGTATCGCTCTTTCTACCCGAATACGCAGGCGGAAACCGATCGTTACTTGCTGCTACTGAATCAAGACACGATCGAACCGATGGCTTTGCAACTGTATGTCATGAATACCGACGGCAGCAACAAGGTACAAGTGACGGATAATGGCGCTGCCAACTTTGGCCCGTTTTTCCATCCTGATGGTCACAACATCATTTATTGCAGCAATCAGGGTTCCGCCACAGGGCGCGAATTTGATTTGTACATGATCCGCGATGATGGCCACAACAACGAACAAATCACGTTCTGCCCTACCTTCGATGGCTTCCCAATGTTCTCGCAAGATGGCAAGAACTTAGTGTTTGCCAGCAACCGCCAAAATGCAAGTGAGGGTGATACAAATTTGTTTCTGGCCGAGTGGTTGCCAGATGCACAAGCGGTGAAGTAGTTCGCCTAGTGTGTAGAACTGCGGGTCGAGTCCTTTGGGCTCGGCCCTTTTTTTTGTGCCCCGTTGCGAATCCGCCACCACGCAACCCCATGCGCGTCGTTATAAAGCTGTTGTAAATCTAGTTGGGAAGGCAGTTCGGCAGGCAGCTCCGTGCCGGGCACAGCCTCAAGTAGAAAAGACGGTTTGAGTTGTGCGATGTAATCTGGACCAATCACAAATTCGCGACCAAAACCAGGGCGCACCTGCTTGGGATCGAGCAAGTCACGACCGAAAGCGTGATACTCAAAACCGGCCGGCGCAGCGAGTTCGATTAAGGTTGGGCCAATATCAATATGGCTTCCCGCAGCGTTTTTGGGTACCACGCGTTGCCCAAGTACTTGCGGCCCAAACAGCACCAATGGCACTGCAGTACGTTCAAAAGCACTCGGCTTGCCATTTAGGAATTTGCGCGCGTAGTGATCGCCGGTGACGGCGAAGACGGCATTCGGGAGCTGTTCATTGGCAGCGCGAATGAACTTGGTCATTTCGTGATCGGCGTACCACAGGTGCCCCCACGTAGGTAGATCAATCGCGCCGTCGTAAATGCTTGCCAAAGAGGCCGGGATTTCGGTTACCGAGTAACCCTTCGCAACCACATCAATGTCGTACGGCGGATGGTAGGAAGTGCTCAGAATAAAATTGAAGGTAGGCTGCTCATCGGTGAGTGACCCAGCAAGAAATTCGAAAAGGTATTCATCATCCACACCCCACTCATTATCGTGCTGCCAACTGCCCATATGCGAGCTGCCATAAACTTCGTCAAAACCTTGGGCGACAGCGAACTGATCGATGTTGCGCCATCCCAACTTGCCGCCGTAGAAAAAACGTGTGCGATATCCGAGGCGTCGGAAAATAGCGGCTACCGCGGTTGGGTAAGTGAGGCGGGTTTGCGGCTGCAAATCCGTTTGCAGACCGGAATCGGGCAAGCCGGTGAGGATGCCCGCAACCGACGCCATCGTGCCCGGCGATGAAGATAGAAAAGAATGCACCTGAAGCCCTTCGGCAGCGAGTCCTTTGAGGCCCTCAGTGAGTTGCAATGCTTGATACTGCGGCAGCATCGGCCAGGCATCATAGCTCTCCATTAACATCACGAAAACATGCCGCGGTGCTTGGCCGGCGTGCCCCTTGGCGTGGGTTAAGAAGTAATCGTCAAGATTGTTACTGGCCGCTGCATCAGGAAATAGGCGTGCCAGCGCCGCATCTAAATCTAGCGTGGGCAAAAAAACGCTTAAGCCAGCGGTACTATTCAGCCGTGCGTGGTCTTTGCAGGCATAAGCCAAGGCCACAAATGGGTTCAATACCGTCTTGTTCAAAAAGACGTCGGTAGAAATAGCGGCATCGATGCGCTGCGCGGGACGTTTACCCAGAGAGCCACGAAGACTCAGGACCACCAAAATTAACACCAATAGATTGACACCCATGCGGGTGACCAAAGGTAGTGATGGCGCGTTGGTAGAAGAAGCTTCCACCTTTGTTTGACCAAGCGACCGCACCAGCATAAAGAGCGGCGCGCACAAACATAAAAACACCAAAGTCCAAAGTAGCGGGTGAAATTCCTTCCACACCGTTTGCACGATGGCATTGGTGTCGTCTTCCAAGCCGATAAAAATGAAGTGATTAAACTGGCTATCAAACTCGGCAAAAAAGTTAAACGAAACAATGAACATCCACAACGCGCTGACCACAAAAAGGAATCCGAATGCCATCCGCACCCACGCCGCCACACGCCTCCACGGCAGCCCTCTCGCCAGCAAACTAAGCAGAATTGGCACAACAACCACATAACCGGCTACTTGACAATCAAAGCGCATGCCATACAAAAGCACCGGCAAAACATCACCAAAACCACTTGCAACATCTAAACGCTGATGAAATACGCCAATCAGCGCCATGCGAAACAGGCTGAGCAGGAGCATCACCAGTACCCATAGGCGCAAGTCTTGACGAAACGGTTGCACCGCGCGTATCCACCGATTCTTCATCGCAAACCGCAGGCGTGGAGAGCGCGATCGCGCACTTGGCGCGCACGTTGACGAGCTTTGACAGCCCCAACTTCAAGAATTTCATCCACCACCTGAGGATGGGCAAGGAAGTATTCGCGTTGTTCTCGCGCGCTGGCGAAGTACTCTTCCATGGCATCTTTTAAGCGCATTTTCAAATGCCCATAACCGGGCCCCAGAGGGCCACCGGCAGTCACCTTAGCCTTCCATTCGGCAAGCTCCTCGACATCAAGGAATAAGGCGAGTAAGTCAAAAACAAACAGCTCACTTGGATCCTTAGGCTCTTCTGGTGGACGAGAATCCGTCACAATTTGGCTGCACAACTTCTTTAACTTTTTACCCGATTCAAACATCCAAATATCGTTGCCGTAGCTCTTCGACATTTTTTGTCCATCTAAGCCGGGTACCTTTTGCATATGCAGCGTTTGTTCCAGACGGATTTCAGGCCGGACAAAAACGTCGCCATAGGTGTTGTTGAAATAACCAGCCATATCTTGAGCCATTTCGACATGCTGCACTTGATCTTTGCCCACCGGCACCACATTCGCATCATAAGCCAGAATATCGGCAGCCATCAAGATCGGGTAGGTGAACAAGCCCACCGTAGGTTTGATGTGATGGGCCAGCTTGTCTTTGAAAGAATGGGCACGCTCGAGCAAGCCCATTCCAGTTACCGTTGCAAGTAGCCATGCGATTTCAGTAACTTCGGGCACATCCGACTGGCGCCAAAGCACCGCTTTTTCGGGATCCAGGCCGCACGCCAAATAGGTAATCGCGGTTTCGCGTACCAATTCGCGCATCTTGTCCGCATGGCGCAAAGTGGTCAGCGAATGGTAATCAGCAATGAAATAGAAATGTTCGCCCGGTTCATCTTGGAGGGCAATGTGTTGGCGAATCGCCCCAAAGTAATTACCGAGGTGAAGCAAACCGCTAGGCTGAATTCCGCTGAGAACCGTGGACATGGTGGCATAGTTTATCACTTCCAAAGGAAGGAAATCGTTTTGTCGATTGCGGGGTGCAAGCTTTGCATGACTGGGCAAGTGGCGGCAGCATTCTCGAAGCGCTGGCGCTGCTCGGGGGTTACCGCAACCGCCATTTCAATGACAACCGGCAGACGTCCGATGCGCCGCAGCGGATCAGACACCATATGCTTCTCGACCCGCACCCGAGTACCGCTGAGATCAATGTGATGCCGCTCCGCAACGTTACCCAGAATCGTCATGATGCAGGCCCCGAGAGCCGTAGCAACGAGATCCGTCGGTGAAAAGCTGGCGCCCTTGCCACAATTATCCACCGGAGCATCGGTGTACAGTTGCTCCCCGGAAGGAACGTGGGTTGCTTGACAGCGTAGCTCCCCTTGATAAAGCAGGTTTATTTCAACGGCCATCCGCCTATTCTAGGTGCTGCGGCGCCGGACTTCCGCTGGGTTTAAATGGCTACAATATTGGGAATGATTCTTACCAATACAGAAACCGTGCCTGGCCTACTCATCGTGGAGCATTATGGGCTAGTCCAAGGTAGCACCATTCGCGCCAAGCACATCGGCCGCGATTTTATGGCGGGCATGAAAAACTTGGTTGGCGGTGAGCTGCGTGGCTACACCGAGTTGCTGCAAGAATCGCGCGACCAAGCGATTCTACGCATGTCTGACCAAGCCAAAGCACTGGGCGCCAATGCGGTGGTCAACCTGCGTTTTTCGACTTCATCGGTTGCGGCAGGAGCTGCAGAAATCCTTTGTTACGGCACCGCAGTCCGCGTCGAGAAGTCTCCGGTCGACGCACAAAGCGCTTCTACGCAACAACGTCCAAACTAAATGGAACTCATTCAAATTTACGTTGGCCTATCCCTACTCTTGCTCGGCTTTGTCGTGGGTGGCGTGATTGAGCGGATGCACTATCGCCGCATCAAGCGCCGCGAATTTGGATTTATCACCCTGCCTGCCACCACTACGTCCGCCATCCCGCAAATCCAAGATGTGGAACGCTCGCAATTGGCACTCGGCAGCGCGGTGATTTCGGTGGATTACTTTAAACGGTTCGCCGCAAGCCTCAAAGGTCTGTTTGGCGGTGAAATTCATTCTTACTCGAGTTTGCTCGATCGCGCGCGCCGCGAAGCACTCTTGCGCATGAAAGAAAATTTTGCCGACGCCGACATGTTTGTCAACGTGCGTTTTGAAACCTCTACCATTTCCAATGGGGGTAATTCGCGCATCGGGTCAGTGGAGGTGCTGGCCTTTGCAACCGCCATCTGGTATCGCGAAGATTCGCCCCACGCAGTCCCTGCACTACTGGAGTCATGAAGTTCATTCCGCGCCAGTTACATGAGGCTGCCGACAATTCACGCGGCGGCAAAGAAGGCTGGCGTAGCCGCTTCAAGGGAATTCTTTCGGCAGTACTGGTTCTGGGTGCGGTGTATATCGCACTGGGTTTCCTTGCCGATTGGAGTGTGCATTTTGTTTCGGAAGAAACCGAGGCGGCATGGTTTTCTTGGACTGATGAAGTCCTGCTTCAAGCGGCGCAACCACCCTCTGCTGCAGTCCAAGGTATTTTCGATAAACTGATTTTGGATAGTGGGCTACGGCCATACCCGTATCGCTTGGTGATGATGCCCGAGCGTATTCCGAACGCTTTTGCTCTACCTGGAGGCACCATCATGGTCACTTCAGGATTACTCGATTTGGTCGAAACAGAGATTGGCCGCGCCATGGTTTTGGGCCATGAACTCGGCCACTTGCAATACCGTCACGGCCTAAAAGGCTTGGGCCGCTCCCTGCTGCTTGCTGGTGCTCTTTCTATGGCGGGCTTCGATTCTTCGAGTTTGTTGAGGCAAACTCCATTGCTCGCGGAAATGAGGCATTCGCGTGTGCAAGAAGCCGAATCCGATACTTTCGGCCTCAATTTGGTTTATGCCAAATACGGCACCACCGAAGGGGCTTTGGAATTCTTTGAAGACATCAGCCTGCTGGAAGGTGGCAACCCCGCCGGCTTGACCCATGGCATGCAATCGTGGTTGCAAACCCACCCGCTTACCGAAGTCCGCCTGGCCCACTTAAGGAGCCAGGCGAGTGCACTAGAAAACTAAGCCTCAAACTTCGAGCTTGTCACCGCATGCAGCAGCGGCTTCCGCAGCGGCTTTTTGTTCGGCAACCAGGGCGCGCACATCCTCGGTAATCCGCATGGCGCAAAATTTCGGACCGCACATGGAACAGAAATGGGCAGTCTTCGAAGGTTCGCTAGGCAAAGTTTCATCATGGTAAGCACGTGCTGTGACTGGATCGAGCGATAGGTTGAACTGATCTTCCCAGCGAAACTCATAGCGCGCTTTCGACAAGGCGTCGTCTTGATCGCGAGCGCCGGGCAAGCCCTTCGCCACATCTGCAGCGTGGGCGGCAATGCGGTAAGTCACGACACCGGTTTTGACATCATCGCGATTCGGTAAGCCTAGATGCTCTTTGGGGGTGACATAGCACAACATGGCTGTTCCGTACCAGCCGATTTGCGCCGCCCCGATACCCGAAGTGATGTGATCATAACCAGGAGCGATGTCGGTGACCAAGGGACCGAGGGTGTAGAACGGAGCTTCAAAGCAATCCTCTAGCTGCTTATCCATGTTCTCCTTAATCAAGTTCATCGGCACATGGCCGGGCCCTTCAATCATGACTTGCACATCGTGCTGCCAAGCGATTTTGGTCAATTCCCCCAATGTTTCGAGCTCGCCAAACTGCGCGGCATCGTTGGCATCATGCAAACAACCCGGGCGCAGACCATCGCCAAGGCTGAATGTGACATCGTATTTTTTCATGACTTCGCAAATCTTTTCGAAGCCGGTATAGAGGAAATTCTCTTGGTGATGTTCCAAACACCATGCGGCCATGATCGAACCACCACGCGACACAATCCCAGTGAGGCGTTCAGCAGTCAACGGCACATAACGCAACAAGACCCCCGCATGAATGGTGAAGTAATCCACCCCCTGCTCAGCCTGCTCAATCAAAGTCTCAATAAAAATATCGAGCGTGAGTTTGTCCGGCTCGCCATTGACTTTTTCCAAAGCCTGGTAAATCGGCACGGTACCAATCGGTACGGGGCTGTTGCGCAAAATCCATTCACGCGTTTCGTGAATGTTGTGCCCCGTGGATAAATCCATCACCGTGTCGCCGCCCCACATGATGGCCCACTGCAACTTTTCCACTTCTTCCGAAATGGAAGAATGCGTAGCGGAGTTACCAATGTTGGCATTAATCTTGGTGCGAAACTTACGCCCAATAATGACGGGCTCTAATTCGGTGTGTTTGATATTGGCAGGAATCACCGCGCGCCCAGCAGCAATTTCTGCACGCACGAATTCGGCTTCCACATTTTCTCGCGCGGCCACAAAAGCCATCTCTTCGGTGACAATGCCCTCACGTGCGTAATGCATTTGCGAAAAGTTTTCATCACCATTAGCTTCCCGCGCAGCAATCCACGCGCGGCGTAGCTTCGGAATGCCTACCCGCGGGTCAAATCCTTGCGGACCGCTGGTATCGTAGGCGTCGAAAAAATCGCCATTGGTCAAATTGATGCGCCGGTAAGGCACCCGCAAAGTAGCGGCGCCGTGAAGCACTTCGGTGACCAGCTTTTCAGAAGCCGGGTAACATTCCTCAAAAGTTGGAATGCGGCGTGGTTCGAGTGCACCATCTTCATGACGGTGACGACCTAATGTTGTTTGTTGTTCTGGCATGGCAATTCCTCCGCAGGCATGACCCTGTTCAGGTTTAAGGGTGTGTTCTCAGGCCCCCAAAGGGCCACCCCTGTGCGACTGGCAGCCAATACTCTACACTGTGCCGATGAGTGCTGGAAAGAATATTGCTATGGGCTGCGGAGTGATTCTGTTGGCCATGGTTGTTGCCGGTTGGCTGGGGTTTCGCTGGGTCCAGAAGAACTTTAGAATCACCTGGGAAAACGACAAACTCATCGCCTGGGCCGAGGAAATGATTGGCACCGCGCCGCCGCCACAATTTGAACCCATGTGGGGCATGTTTGCCGGCCAAGATCAACGTGAAGCGGTGCTGATTTTTGTCCAGCCGCTAGAGCGCGGATCGGAGGTTTCGCTAACCATGATGTCGCGCCCTGGCCAATACGATTTCGATACGATTTTCCTCGATATCGACACCAACAACGAAGGCGTTTATATCCGCTTTGAGAGTACGGTTGGTGAAGGGGAAGATTACTTTGCCAACTGGAGGGATGTGCAGGTGCCAGTGCGCCTGGAAGAGGGCTACCAGGCCGACGAACTTCTTTCCCGTCAGATTACTGCCATCATTCCGGTGTTAGATCACAGTGTGTCGCTGTTTTTCCAGGGCGATCCCGAGTTTTTGGACCGCAATATTGTGCAGGAAATGCTCGATCGTATTCCAGCAGACTGGCAACCACTACCCCAACCCGCCGTGGCAGACGGCGAGTAAGGGACCAAGGATTGGGGCTCTAACTATCGCCTTGTGGTCGCGGGAAGAAGGTAATTTCGAAGACCTCCAACTTGCCATTACGCAGCACTTCCACAGCAATGGTTTGACCGTTCTTGAAGCTGCCGAGCGCCTCCATAAAATCGTAGATATCGCCGACGTTGACATCGCCAACTTTCTTGAGAATGTCGCCGGCTAACAGTCCGGCCTTCTCCGCCGGGCTACCCGGTGATGTGCCGCTAAGCGCCATGCCACCACCTTCTGGTTCCGAGCCGTAATCGGGAATCGAACCGAACCACACGCCGGAGCTACGTCGCCCGCCACCCCCGTGAGCTTTAGGAGCCTGCGGTTTGATGTATTCAAAATCGCTGCGTGGAGCAATCTGCAAGCGAATCAACAGATCGGCAACACCGGCGCCGAGCTCCGCCATACGCCCGAAAGTAATCTTCTGCCAATCATCACTGGGGCGATGGTAATCACTGTGCATACCAGAGAAAAAGAACAGCGCCGGAATGCCTACTTTGTGGAAGCTCATGTGATCGGAGCCACCGCCGCCGGGCATATCATTTTG
>CALFOT010000043.1 GCA_937919925.1 uncultured bacterium
CATGGAAGGCATTTGATGAACCTGCCACTTTTACAGAAAAGATGTTGCTTAATCCCGAGGATTCATTTTGCTCCGGGCTCAACCTCAAGGAAATGCTGACTTACAGCGACGAGGACTTGCCGGCCTTCCTGCTTGCCATAGACGACCTTGCGGTGCGCCTTTTTGAATACCCCGGCCCGACTGTTGCATGCGTCAACGGACATGCCATAGCAGGTGGTTGTGTGCTAGCGCTGTGCTGTGATTACCGCATCGCCAAGCAGCAGGCTGACCTCCGAATTGGACTGCCAGAAATCAAGCTTGGCGCCTGTTTTCCGCCGCGCATGATGTCAATCTTGCGCCACCGCCTCAATCCCCAGCACCTTTATGAAATCCTCATCGGCGGCAACCTTTACGATCCGTGTCAAGCCCTGAGCTTGGGCATGATCGACCAAATCGCCGACGACGTGGTATCCGCGAGTAAGGCCCATTTGCAGCAACTTGCGAGTTATCCGCAACCCAGTTTCAAGTTGAGCAAAGCCGCACTTCAATTTGGCGTGACCACGGTCAGCGCTGACCAGCAACAGGCGTACTTACAAAACGAAATGCAGGTTTGGAAGTCTGGCGAAATGAAAGAAAGGGTGGTTCAACTTTTTGCCAAAAAGTAGCTCGATTTCCACGCGTTGGACCTCAAGCCTAATCAGCAGTTTCATCTTCAGCTGCCATCAAAATTAACTGCTGCAAATCAAAAGTAATCTCAATCGTGCGTTGTTTGCCATTGCTTTCCGTGACAACTTCTTCGTAGCGCACCAAAGTTTCCGCTGGGCCATAAAGTCGGATCACCGTCGGATCATGCGCAAGCGGTTGACGCTGCCTTCTCGGACCGTGATCGACACGCCGCGAATGGCAGGATGCTGTATGGCTTTGGCACGTTCTTCGATAGACTGCCATGGTTTTTCCATTGCTTCAATTTGCAAGCGCATCTCTTCGGCACTCAGTTTTTCGTCGAAATCCGGCATGATCGACAACTCATCGGGAACTTCGACCGCTAGCTCGCGCAGCAGATGGATGTCGTCGCTAAATAGCGCTTGAATGCGCGCCGGTTGGGCGGCTGCAGGGATTTTTGATGTGCCAAGTACAAATACGATGCCGAAGGTGAGCGCAATCAAGATGATTACAAGCAGCGAGTATTTGGAGGCAGTGGACATCAATGCAAACTACGTAAGTAAGTGAACAAATCGCTGACTTGTTGCGGTTGCATCGCGTCAAGCAAGCCTTCGGGCATGAGTGAGCGTTCTTCAAAGCGCAGGCTCTTGATGGAATTTCGTGACAGTTTAAGGTCTACTCGACCAGCCCGGCGCAAAGTGATGCTGAGTGCGTCTTCGGCAGCCAAAAAGCCTTGGAGCAATTCGCCATCCGCAGTTTGAACGCTAAGGACGCGGTAGCCAGATTCCACGCCGGCGTTCGGCGTCAAAATAGAGCGTAATAATCCATCATCAGTTTTCGCTCCAACGCCATCCAAAGAAGGTCCGATATTGCCGCCCATGCCTTCTACTTGGTGGCAGGCAAAACAGCTTGCGAGGAACATATTTTTACCGCGATCAAGGTTTCCGTCAGCCCTGGCTAAATCGCGGAAGTGGGCGATGCGCTCCATTTCAGCTTTGGCTTCGGCTTGGCTTTTCAACGGCGGTTGTTGCAACATCGGTCGGATTAGGGCATTGCCGGAGAGTTCGACCTCGTCCTGCGGCAGCAACCATTGCAAATCCGTGTTTTTGGTTTCGCGGTTCAAGCGCAGTTGGTAATAGCCGGCGATTTGATCGGCGCTGCGTTCGGTGGTCCAATACCGTACCTCAGTCAGGCTAGCCGCAGTGCCGCCACCTGGGGTGGTTTTGCCGATCTCAAGTCCGGCGCTAGCCTGCGGTAAGGTGGCGCTTATGGATTGCTCCAATTCGCCGTTGCGGTACAAGTTCAGGCGATTTTTGCCATCGTAACTGAGTGCCAGATGAGTCCAGGTTTGTTCCGACAAGGGTCGTTTTGAAATCAATACGTCGCCGCGCGGGCCTAACCATAGGCGTGGTAAGCCGCCAGAAAAATTAAAGTCCCAGTTTGGACCAGCTAGTAGGCCGTCGGCGTTGCTGATGCCAGGTTCTAACCAAATCCAAGCTTCTAGGGTGAACGGGCCGCGCTGGGTGATGTTAGTCTTGAGGAAATCTTGACCTCCGCCTGGCAATTTGATGCCGGGCATTTTTTGAGCGAGTAGCTGCCTTTCCAATTCTTTCCATGCAGGCTGATCGGCGGCGTGCAGGCGCATTTGGTTGACCATGCCTTCGTCCAGCAATTTTGTGGAAATCCGGTGGTCGAGCAAGGCGCTCACTAAATTCCGCGCATGTTGAGGTTGCCCCAACATGGAGCGCATTGCAGTGGCTTGGGTTTTGGGCCACAGGGTTGGCCACAGCTCCAGTAACAATTCAAAGGTACGTTCGCCTGGAACGGCAGCCAAGGCGTCGACGGCTTTCAGGCGTAGCTCTTCACCGGGCAGACTGGAATTGGCTAACCGAAAATAAAGCTCGACGTCATCGCAGCCCATTTCCATAAGCGCTTGCAGACATGCCAGGGGTGTGGCGATTCCTTGGTTTAGGTATTGAATGACGTCGCCTTCCAGTTCATTCAGACGTAACTCACGTGCCGCGCGCAACAACAAGTTTAGATTAGGGGCGCTGGGTTGAGTTTGCGCCAAGTGACGAACGCAAACAGCAATCGAGGATTTCAACGTCGAATTATTCCAGAGCTTGCGTTGATCGAGCAGGGTTTGAAGCAACTGCACTTGGTATTTTGGTTGCTTTAACCACTGATCAAAAACGGTTTGGATTTCCTTGCGGTTTGCATGTCGAGCTAGGTATATCAACTCATCCGAATTGGGCTGTAAATCCTGTTGGTTGAGAGTTTGTGCCAATTTGGCCGCGGCAGAGGCGTCGGCGGCACACAACAAGGCGTAGCGTTGCAACGCAGCATCGGCCGGGGTCGGATTGGAGTTGTAGTTGGCGGACTGTTCGTCCAACCAAGTAATAACCGCTGCCGGGTGTTGTTCAAGAATTGCGCGGATGGAGCTGTACTCCAAGTTTTCGTCAGCTTTTTGCAATGCGCTAGCTGCGGCCGCGGAAGGCTTGGCTTGATAAATGGCTAAGTTTTCAGGACGTAAAAAACTCAGCAATAAACGTGCGAGTGCGGAATTAAAACCACGACTTTTCCCCAGCGTTTGAATGGCAACCAAACGCACCCGTGGGTCAGGGTCGCTTGCAGTATTTGCCAGCAACTCTACCAAAGCGGTAGAGTCCGTAATTTGTTCACCAGCCAAGTCGATGGCGGCGCGGCGCAGAGAATATTCCGGCGCTGCAATGCATTTGCGCAGCGTTTGCAGCGGCATGGATTTTAGATCGTGCAATGACCACAATGCCAGCAAACGGTGTTCGGTGGCGGCTTGCGCATTCTCCACCAGTTCCAACAATTTTGGCACTAACTGGGTCGCTTGGCGATCACTGATTTGATGCCAAGCAGCACGCGCGGTGCCGGTATTTGCATGCCCAAGCAAATCCACCAAGTCGGCGCTGGTGGCTTTGGCGACGTCCACAGGGGCTTGTTTGGCTTGCGAATGATGGCGAATACGCCAAATCCGACTGCTAGTTTTATCGCGCGACGGATGGTTTCGAGGGACTTCGTTATGCGAAATAATCGGGTTGTACCAATCCACTACATACAAGCAACCATCCGGGCCAAAGTGGATGGCAACCGGGCGGAAATTTTTGTCTTCGGATACCAACAAATCGGCAACGCGCCTGAGCTCCACGTGTTGCGGCTGGTCTGATCTGCGGGTTACTTGCACAGATTGCAGAGAACTAATAATTGGATTGGCTAAAAAGAAAGTCTGGTCCCATGGTGCAGGAAATCCGTTGCGATCTCCCGATTGCGCCAAACCAGACAAACCGGTGCCACCCATGCGAAACTCAGCTAACGCAGGTCGCCACGGCGAATGTGAATGGAATTTTTCGCTGCCGATGCCAGGATAACTCATGCCATGTTCAAACGGCGTCATCGGGAAACCCAAATCGTTGGCTTCTTGCACCCATTTGTCACCCAAACGATCGATGACAAAACCCCAAATATTATTCAATCCAATGCCAACGACTTCGAACTTGCTGCCATCGGCTTGGAAACGCCCGATCTTGCACTTATTGAACGCCACCACGTCACCATTTTTGGTTTTTACGTTTGAGGAATTGAAAGCCCCTTGGGCAAGGTAGATCCAGCCACCGGGCATGCGCTTAAAGCGGTGCGGCAAGAGGTGGGAATCTTGAATACCGAAGCCACTGAGAACCACTTCACGGCGGTCAGCTTTGCCGTCTCCGTCATCGTCAGTGAAGCGCAGTATGTCTGGGCCCATGCCGACTAGCGCGCCATTTTGTTCCGGCAAAATTGCCATGGGAATGAACAAGCCATCGGCAAATACACGCGGCTTGTGGGGACCCGGTTTCCAAACCTCGTCGAAGACCAGGACTTGGTCACGGCCGCCTTGCCGGTAAAGATTGATGACGTCTTTGGATTCGTTGCCATCAATCGGATATTCGACGGCTGTGATGGCCCACATGCGACCGGAGTCGTCGAAATTAATGTCGACGACTTTTTGCATCATCGGATCGGATGCGACTAATTCAACTTCAAATCCTTCTAATACATCAAAGCCAGCCAGTTCGTCCGCAGCCGAGCGAATCGGCGATTTGCCTTGATCTTGCACACTTTGAGTTTTTTGCCATCTGCGCCAGGTCATCGCGCCAGCGGTGGGCGGAAGCACATTCACCTCAATGTTCTTCAACTCCACCAACGCTTTGCCGCCGCCGTGCACTTGCAATCCGAAATGCCCATCCATCGGCACCTGGAAATCCGACTCGGTGAAATCCAATGCGGCAACACCGTTAATCCAAGTTTGAATACGTCGACCCGATGCTCGAATTTTATAGCGATTCCAATCCGTCCCTCTCACAGCAGCGTCTAGCGCAGCTTGATCCATGGGTTCGGCAATCACCTTATTGCGCCGCGACTCGTCATACATTTTTCCCCACCAACCGTCGCCAGCGTCGATTTGATAGCCGCTCATTTCATGGTTGCCTTCCATCCGGATACTACGAATTTGAAAACCTGAATTGACGAAACCGCCCGCTCCGTTAATGCGGATATCAAACTCCAATTCGAAGTTCTGAAAGGAACGAGTACTGCTTAAAAAAGTATTGTGCGGAACCTGCTTTTGCAGCGATCCGCCGACGATTTTGCCATCTTCAACCCGCCACCAATCTTCTTCGCCAGAGCGCACTTCCCAGCCGTTTAGGGTTTTGCCGTCGAACAATGATTCGACATCGCTTTGCAGCGCGATTGAGGTGCCAGACAAAGTCAAGGTGAGAAGGCCAATTTGTAACGTTCGAAGCAGTCTCATACTTCCTCTCCATTTTGCAAATTGAAATCAAAAACCACCACTCGTTCCAATTTAGGGACTACATATTTTTTGACCTGCTCATGGTGTTCATGAGGAAGGTATTCATCGCGAGATTGCGGGCTATTAAAGGTCATGATGAAGCCGTGGGTAAAGCCGTCGTTCATGCCCTCGGCGCTGTCGTAAGGACCGTAGTTGAAATCCAGCAAACCGGGAATGCTGTCCACCATACCGTGCATACGCGAAAAACACTCTTGCACTTCTTCGTCCGTCACGCCTTCCTTAAATTGAAAGACTCCGTAATGTTTGACCTTAGGCATTCTGTTTGACTTGTTGTAGGTTTCGCAGCAGGGCTTGGGCACAGGCTTGGCCAAATACCTTGTCGTTGATGGCGCAATGCACCGCTAAAAGTTCAACGTTCGGATTTAAGTTTTGGGTCAGCGCTTCAAATAACGCTGAGTCTGCTTCAGGATCATGAAAGGGTTGTCCTGGGGCGCTGATCACACTCACGGCTTTCACCGGCAAAAGCACACTCACTGGCGCTTGATAGCGATTGATTTTTTCCGCCAGAATGCGCCCTAACTGCGAGCACTCTTCCGGATTGGTCCGCATCAGCGTAACTTGAGGATTGTGGTGATAAAACAAACGATCAGCGTAAATGGCGGGAACCGTATCGGGCTCGCCAAAATTGACCATGTCCAAACAACCGGGAACCACTACCGACGGCACATTGGCGGCGGCAGTTGCGTCGAGCCGATCGGCTCCGGCGGATAAGACTCCGCCCGCCAATTCGTCGGCCCATTCCGTGGTTGTAATATCCAATACACCTACTACCATGCCGCTTCGAATCAGGCCTTCCATGGCGCGTCCGCCGATGCCGGTGGCGTGAAAAACCAATACTTCATAGCCAGCAGCCTCGAGTGGCGGAATTGCGAAATTTACGCAATCGGTGGTATTTCCGAACATGCTGGCGGCAATAAGAGGGCGGTCATCAGCGTTTTCTTTTTGCAACTGAGAGGCTTCTCCAGCTGCGCTTTCAGCCATCGCACAAATGACCGCGGCGGCACGCTTAAAAACCATGCGAGAAACGCGATTAAGCCCTGCCACATCCACGATACTCGGCATCATGACCAGGTCGGAGGTTCCGACGTATGGTGCAGTATTGCCGCTAGCCAATGTCGAAACCATCAACTTTGGAAAACCAAGCGGCAGCGCGCGCATGGCGGCACTCGCAATGGCGGTGCCGCCACCGCCGCCTAAAGAAATCACCGCATCAATTTTTCCATCCAACTGCAACTGCGCGAGTAGCACTGGCGCAGCTTTGGCCATCGCTGCAACACACTCGCCACGATCTTGGCGTAGTAATAACCCAGCCAAATCGACGTCCGCCGCAGCAGCCACTTGATGGCATGAAATATCGACAGCGACTCCATCCGCTCCCATCATGCCGACGTCAATCATCAACACATCGTGTTGCCGTTGCCGGATTTGATCCGCAACAAAATTGTGTTCCTGACCTTTAGTGTCGAGGGTGCCGAGGACTGCAATGGTCGCCATGTGCTTTTCAATCGAAGGTTTGCCGGCTCAGCCAGCACCCCTTTATACTCGCTTCCCGGGGGCGCAATGTCCATGATGCACAAGCACAATCAGATACGCGAAAAACACATCCTCGGCGCAGCGACCACCCATTCTTTGGTCAAGTCTAGCGCCTACGACCCGCGGTCCTGGCTCGCCGACGCTCCGCTTTGTTCCGACTTACGCCGTCACAAAATCGCCCATTGCGGCATCATGCATGCGGCAAAGCCGATGGAAATTGTGCGATTAAAGCCATCCGGTAGCTTCTTTTTGGCTTGCTTCGGCGGCGCGGGTGAAATTTTAGTCGACGGAATTTGGCGCCAAATTCAAGTGGGAACCGGCTGCCTACAGCCTGCATTCATGGTCAACGCTATGCGCGCCAAATCACGCGCCAAATGGGACTTTTGTTGGGTGCGCTACCAAGATCTAACCACCACCGATCCCATCGCCAGTTTGCATTCGCCAACCCTGAACGAGTTTGACTCCACAGCTTTGGTTCATGCAATGCACGGCATCATATCCGAGGCGAAACACGCTGAATCCACCTTGCCATTGCGCCATTGGGTGGACCTCATTCACAGCTATGTCAGCACTTTCGCCCAGCCCTTCCGTCGTCTGGATCGCTTGCAAAAACTGTGGCAGTTGGTGGAGGCCGATTTGGGTTCCGATTGGACTTTGCATCGCTTGGCTCAGGAGGCTGGCTTGAGCAAGGAGCATTTACGTCGTTTATCCGCGCAATCTATCGGTCGCTCCCCTATTCAGCACGTCATGCATTTACGCATGCATCATGCGGCGCATCTGTTGGCAACCACGCGGCTCGACATGACTCAAATTGCTTCTCGCATCGCCTTTTCCAATCCATTTTCCTTTTCCAACACCTTCCTACGCTGGACAGGCAGCCGCCCATCCGTATATCGAAATCAATACCAAACGGACGGCTAACCCTCATGGTGGACTCCATCAACTTTCACAATCAGGCTCCCATATCGTTACTCCACCAGGCTTTTAATAAACACCGTCGGCCCCACCGAAGGAAATGTCACGCCCAACAATGAAAATATATTGACCAGCGGGCAAATGGATTTTACCTGTTTTTCGCAAACCGGCTTGCCCACTGCTCCTCCATCATTTGAATGGCAGCAGCTGGCGAAATCACACGCAACAAGCCTGCCTCATCCTGCAAAAAACCGGCCCGTCGCAATTTGTTAAGGCCATCCTCAATCTCAAAATCCACATCGACTTGGTAAACCTCAGCGAGGTGTTTTTCGATTTTTTGATCCAGTTGGGACTGGTTACAGCCATTTCCGGCAGTGGCTAAAAAAGTGTAAGCCAGTAGAGCTTCTTTTGCCTCTTCGTCTCGCGCCAGGTCGGACAAATGCACTAGGGCGCCGAAGTTATTGTCCAAATTGCAAAAGTACAACTGTTGGGCGAGATCAGCCATATAGCGAGTGCGCTGCGCAAGTTAGTGCATCATTCTTTCTGTAAATTCCCTCGCACCTCTGCACACGGTCAGC
>CALFOT010000044.1 GCA_937919925.1 uncultured bacterium
CGTTGATTAAACGCCGAAGACGCCAGCTCGCGCGCCATACCAGTATCTAAAATCGCGATACTTGCCTGCTTATTATCGAGCGGCACATGTTCGCGAGTGAGTTCCAGGCAATCGAACATCAAGATCGAATCCGACTTGCCGAGGAAAATCGCGGTTTGATCCAAAATGCCGCAGCGCACGCCCACATAAGCGGTTTCCGCTGCGTGCGCGAGATGGATCATTTCCTCGGTGGTTGCTGCGGCACCGAGCAAATTCACGACCAGCAAAACCGCCACACATTCCACACTTGCCGAGCTGCTCAAACCTTTGGCCATCGGTAAATCGGCGTTCAAAATCAGGTCCAATCCGGGCAGTTGCCCGAAGCGCTGAGTGGCTGTCCAAAGACCGCCTTCCACATAAGCGGACCAACCCTTGGTGCGGCCGGGTTTCAAATCAGCCATGGGAACTTCCACGACGTCGCCGGGGAACTGCAGCGATTCGACGCGCAAAAGGCCATCTTGGCGGAGGCCGGCAAGCGCATAAGTACCTTTCGAAAGAGCAACTGGCATCACCACGCCGCCGTTGTAGTCCATATGTGCGCCAAGCAGATTGGCACGGCCAGGAGCAAAAAAAGCCCGCGGCTGGGTTTGGTTGACGGCACGAAAGCGCTCCAGGCAGAGGTCGATGGGGCGGCACTTCGTTGTCATCTCCGATGAGGTTACGATGGCGGACACGGACTGTCCTGCCTTAACGATGCTGTCTACCATCCTTCTAACCTGCTTCGCTGCGTTGCCAGCGCAACAAGCCGCCACCGACGCCACCACGGACTCTCTTGAAGTCGCAGATTTGCTGCAACGCAAGGTTCTGATTCAAGGCGACAAGTCTTATCGCGTGCAGGATATTCTCAATGCACTTTATCCCTATGATGCTTCGCTGCAAGCGTCGCTGGAATCCAACGCGGAATACTTGGGTTTTTATATCAACTCTTTGCGTTTTTTTGACCATGTGCGCTGGTTCAGCAACCTCCTCATCCTTGAGGAAGAAGGCTTCCCGGCTGTCAGCCGTGAGGCGCTCGAACAGGAAGCACTCGCTTGGAGTGCAGAGCGTAGTGAGAACAGCCCCTCGGCGAACTCCACTCTGGCACTTGCGGCTTTGGAGATTCAAGCCCACGCGCGCCTCATTGCCAAACAGCCCAAAGAGTTCTCCAACAAGGAGATTCGCGCACATTTCAACGCATCGATTCCAGAGTTTTTTGGTGTTTTGAAGACGTCCTGGATTCGTGTGCCGTTGTTTGACCTGGAAACCAATGCGGCGATCAGCCAAGCACAGCGGGCACAGATTTATGAAGACCTAGATAAAGTGGGCAAAGCTCTCAGCAGTGGTGAGCTGGAATGGGATCAGGCGGTCGAGGCGCACTCCATGGATCCTACTTCGAAGCGCAATGGTGGCCGCGTGGGTTATTTAAAACGTCAAGATATTCGTTACGACGAAGAGTTCATGCGCCAGTTGTTCTCTGACTTCGGCATCGTTGCCCCAGAGACTGCCGTGGTACGTGGCCCAATTACTGGCTCACGTTGGGTGTACCTCGTGCGTATCGAGATGGTTAAAACGCAGGGGGTGGTGGAAATGTCGCTGGTACGCGACCGCGTCATTCGCTCGCTCCGCATTTATCGCCTGCACGCCAAGATGGCGGAACTGGCATCCACAGTCACCCGTAGCATTTTGCTTCCCATCACCACCCAATGAGCCCCAATGTCCTCGAACTGGATGGGCTCGTAGTCCGCTACGGCTCCTTCACTGCCCTGCATGCAATGGACGCCCGCTTTGAAGGCGGCTCTTTAGGTTTGCTGGGCCCCAATGGTGCTGGCAAATCCTCGATGTTGCGCGCTATCTTGGGATTGGTCACTCCTGCCACTGGCAGCGTTCGCGTGCTTGGGGAGGATACCAAAACCGCCGGTGCCACCCTGCGGCGCAAAATCGGCTACATGCCAGAACGCGATTGTTATCTGGGTGGCGTTTCCTGTGTCAGCGGGCTTTCTCACTTCGCTCAAACTTGCGGTTTCCCAAAAGATGACGCCATGCTGCGTGCCCACGATGTGCTGCATTTTGTTGGCCTGGGTGAAGAACGTTACCGCGAAGTCTCCACTTTTTCAGTGGGTATGCGTCAGCGCTACAAACTTGCGGCAGCGCTAGTCCATGATCCTGATGTTCTGTTTTTGGATGAACCCACCAATGGCTTAGACCCGCAAAGTCGCATGCGCATGTTGGGTTTGATTGAACGAGTGAGTAAGGAACACGGCATTCACTTGATTTTGGCCAGTCACTTGCTGCCCGATGTCGAGCGATTGTGTAATCAAGTTTGGGTCATTGATCAGGGCAAAATGAAACGCACGGCCTCCATGCAAGAACTCACCACTGCCGCGCGCGGCGCCAAACGGATTCGGATTGCGCCCGAGGGAGCCACTGAATTTTCGCGTTGCGCCAGAGAGGAGGGATTAACGGTGGAAGTGGGCCGCACCGAAGGCGAGCTAGTCGTCACCCATCCCACCATCATCGTTTCTCCAGAAAGCGTTTTTGCACTCGCACGTAAGGCCGGCTGCCCATTGTTGCTGGTGAAAGACGCGGCACGATCCCTGGAAGATGCCTTCCTGGAAGCCCTGGAGGCGCAATAATGGCCTTTCGTGCAGCTGAATATGAGCGCTACAAAGGTGAGCGCACCAATCGCCCAGCATGGGTGCCCATTGCATTTGGCACGGTGCAGCGGGGCTGGAAATCCAAGTGGGTACGACGGCTGTCCATGCTGTCTCTCGCACTAGGTTTTGGCCTAGTCGCGATGATGTACATGGTCAACCAAGTTATGCCGAGTTGGCGGGAGATTGCCGAACAAGCTACGAATCGCGCCACCCAGGGTTCTGGCCTCAAAGTCGACGCCGGCTTCTACTTGATCTTGACAAATGTGTTTGTGCGGCCGATCCTGCTGCCCTTGGCGCTGCTATTTGGCTACGACCTCATTGCCAGTGACATGCGTACCAACGCACTTGAGGCTTACTTCGCTCGCCCCGTGACTCCGCTTGGTTACTTGACGGGCCGCACGCTAGCTTTTGTGAGCTTCTTGATGCTTGCCACCTTTGGGCCATTCTTTCTGGTGTGGTTCGCTGATATCGCCACGAGCCCCAGTGAGGCGCATACGGATCTAATCCGTTTTGTGCCGATTAGCTTGTTCTTCGCATTGCTCTTCATCTCTTTCACTTTGGCGCTCATGGTGCAAGCCGTCACCAGTCTCACCCGCAGCGCAATTTGGAGCAACCTCATTTTTGTGGTGATCTTCCTGTTCCTCAGTGCCATGGGCATGGTGCTTTTTCAAATTACCGATCGCCCCAATATGATGGCCTTCTCTTTCTTAAGCGATGCAAAAGTCATCTGCGCCACTTTGCTCGGCATTGATTTAGCCGACGGGGGCTCCCCCACCAATGTCTCGCCTGCAATTGCATTCAGTATGATGGTTGGGATCTCCATCATCTCCTTTTTAATTATCCTTCGTGGCCTAAAGCGCAGGAGCTTGGTC
Source organism: uncultured bacterium (assembly GCA_937919925.1). Taxonomy (GTDB): domain Bacteria; phylum Planctomycetota; class UBA1135; order UBA1135; family UBA1135. The sequence continues at coordinate 3,545 of CALFOT010000044.1, forward strand.
TGATGAGTGTTGCTCCTGCCTTACGTTGCGAAAACCTATCCCGCTGGTACGGCGAAGTCCAAGGATTAGCCGGTTTGACGGTCACCATTGAACATGGCATCGTTGGCTTGCTAGGCCCGAACGGCTCCGGCAAAAGTACCTTAATGCGCTTACTAACTGGCCAAATCAAAGCCAACCGCGGTTGGGTAGAAATTTACGGCCAGCGCATTGTGCCTGGCACTTATGAAATCTTCCGTCGCGTCGGCCATGCTCCCGGAGAAGATGTGCACTTCGAAACGGATCGCGCCGTTGATTTCTTACGTTTTATGGCCGCTTTAGGGGGCGACAGCACCAGCCAAGCAAAAGATCGGGCGGAGAAAGCCTTGGATCGCGTCGGCATGCTGGTCAAAGCAGGTGTCAAGCTCAACGCCATGTCAAAGGGGATGCGCCAGCGCATTAAAATCGCACAGGCGCTATTGTTTGAACCTGATTTGCTGTTGCTCGATGAACCGCTGAATGGCATGGATCCAGTTAGCCGCCGCAGCACCATGAATTTGGTACGCGAATGGGCGGGCCTTGGCCGCACCGTCATCATGGCAAGCCATGTGTTGCACGAAGTCGAAGGCGTCACCGATCGTATGTTGATGTTGCACCATGGCCGCTTGCTCGCCGAAGGTCGCCTTACTGAAATTCGAGAATTAATCGATATGAAACCGCGTCGCGCCTCCATACGCGGAGAAAACTTGCGCGTACTTGCTGCGGAACTACTGGCGCAAGAGTTGGTCATCGGCTTAGATTTTGGCGCCGATGGACTCCTCAACTTGGATACGCGCAATTTGCCGGCGTTACTCGATCGCCTCCAAGAAGCGGGCATTCACGGGCAAATACATTCCCTGGAAATCGACGATCAAGAGTTAGAAATGGTCTATGACCTGCTCGTAGGAGGTTCGGCACGATGAACGCCATCTACGCCACTGCGATTTTTTCGCTGCGCCAACGCACTCTCGGTTTGCGGTTGCTTGCCCCCTTGACCGTGGCCCTGCTGCCTACTTTGGTGCTCGTTATGGCGATTGCCTTCGGCGCTTCGGTGCAACCGCTAGAGCTTTATCGCCAATACTTAATTCCGCTTACCCTTTTCTTTGTGCTGCCCTTCGTGTGCATGTTCATGATGCTTCCGGTACTCAGTGAACTCTATGACCGTGGTGCGATTGGCTACATCTACACGCGTCCAATCCCACGTTGGCAGCCGCTACTGGGCATGTTTCTCGGCGCCATCGTGGGCATGCTGCCGGTCTTTCTCATTGGCGTCACCGTTCCTGCCATAATTTGCGCAGCGGCGGATTCCGATATTTCCATCGGCACCTGGCTGGCTTTAGTAGGCGGCATTTCCAGTGTGTTATGGATTGCAAGTCTTGCTTATGGCGCAATTTGTATGTTCCTGGGCGTCTGGTCCAAACGCGCCATCATTCATGCATTCTTGATTTTGGTGGTGCTTGGCTCCGTGCTCGGTTCGCTGCCCGGCGATGGCCAGCGGTATTCGCTGCATTACTATCTAATCGGTCTGGCGCACGCCTGGTGCGGCATCACCGATTCCGCTACCGATTTGTTCCCACCGGTAATCAGCATGCCGTCGGTTTTCAAATCGCTGCTGGTCATTGTTAGCACCACGATTGTCATGATGTTCGCCACCGCTCGTGCGGCGAAAAATCGCGACGTACTGTAGCGATGCCGCTGATCACTCATAAGAACGCGTGGGCGCGGCGCGCGGCTGATTTGCCTCGCGTAGCTTTGCCCCAACATGTGTTGATGGCGAACCCTGCAGCCTTCACGGTGGAAGATGTGCACAACCCATTTATGGCCGATGCATATGGCAATCCTCTCGTGGTTGACTTCCATTTGGCCCAGCAACAATGGCAGGATTTACGCACCGCCTTGGAAACTCAAGCCGGGCTGCAATGCGCGGTTTTGCCGGCCGTCGCTGGCCTCGCCGATTTGTGCTTCACTGCCAATCCGAGTTTGGCGTTACCGCTACCGGATGGGCGGACGGATATCTGGATGGGCCGCATGACGCATGCCTCGCGTGG
>CALFOT010000045.1 GCA_937919925.1 uncultured bacterium
CGTAGATCTAAATGAAAGACTCCAAGTTGGTTCATGGCGGCAGTACGTTCCAGCAGAGCATCCGCAATTTGCCGTGGAGCAAGTTGAAAGGTTTCCGGCTCCAACACCGTGCCGGGCATTTCGCACATACTAAAGGCGTCACGGTCAAGCCTTTCCATGACTGTAGGGAAACCCTGCATCCCTTTTAACAGAAGTAAGATACGGCGTTCTCGCGCCATCAAAATACGCGCAATCCAACGCGTCAAAATAGAAACCTTACGGCAATCTTTGACAATCCGTACTTGACCCTGCGCATCCACAGAACGCAGCACCGCGGGCTTCCAGCGCGAACCGCGGCTCAGTAGTTGCTGTTGACTGGCATCAAGCAGTGCGCGTGGCCACTCCGGAAGCGGCGCAGGCTGCATCCCTAGGAAATGGCTCCGGCCAACACAAACGGCGACCAATAGGGCGCAAACCAAATCAGCACCATCACCAACGACAGGACCAACCCCCAGGAGAGTTCGTGATTTTCACGCACCATCCCCCACGAAAAAGAACGTTGTTGGCCACTACGCCACGGCGTGAAGCGCGGCCAAAAATCAGGCACGTTGGCCGCGTGGCGATCTACCTCTGCACCAAAAAGGGCTTGCAAGCGCGGATATTCCCGCTTCATTTTGCGTGGCATGTAAAATCCCAAAAAGACCACCACCAAAGCTAAGGACAGACTGTAAACCATTTGCCCACGGGCTGTTTCGATGTTGCCACAAGCCAGCGCCACGCCTAGCATCGCCAGGAAAGTGCCAAAATAGGCAGGGTTGCGCAAATAGGCGTAAGGCCCGGTGGTGACAAGCAATTGGTTTTTATCGAGATATCCAAAGGCCCACAGGCGTAAAAACCACGCCAAGGCGACCAAGACACAACCCGCCGTGAAGGTCAAGGGGCGCGGATCGGCAAGAGAAACCAGCAGCAAGCTGCAGACATAGACTGCGGACTTGCGCCAGGTCAGGCGCTTGGAAGCTCGGTTGTTTGCACTCATCGGTCTTGCGGGGAACGCCCCCAGATAGGATGATTGTCGCTGAGTCAGCCCATCAATCAACCTTTCCTCATGAGAATCCTCCTTTTAGCCCTTCTGGGCCTGCTCTCCTCCTGCGCGGGTGCCCCCACCGCAGGAACCAATCCCAGCGCTGTCAGCGCCAATCCTCGCGAAGCGGGTGCCGCCAGTGATATCCATGGGTTCTCCGCCGCCGTGTGGGAAGAAATGTCCAAAGTGGAACGGTCGGAAGCGATTGCAGAGCAAGAAATGCTCGCCGATTTGGCGAAAAAAGGCATCTATCCGGAGAACCAACCTTGTCAAGTAACCGTCAAGGATCACCGTTCCGGGGTCACCATTGGCCTCTATAACGAAGGCTACATAGATCAAAGCACCTACTACACCGAGTCGCGCGCGTCGGCAAGCTACAAAGTGGTGCCCAACCTCAAAATGGGCGCGCTGCTGAAAGCGCTGGAGGACCAGGGTTACTTTGAGGCGGCATTACCTGGCATCAAAAAGGTGCGCGGTGCCTTTGTATCGATTGTGGTACGGCGCGGAGCAGATAGTTGGACTTTGAGCTGGGGAGAAGCCCTGGGTGACAAAAACAAAGAGGTCACTTACAGGTCTATGGATAGCGTGCGCGTCGTTTTTGATACACAACTGTCCATCCAAGTGGTCAACAATCCAAACGGCTCCAATTTTTTTGAGGGCGAGCGTAACCGCATCAACACCGATAACGCGGAACAGCTGTCCAACCGGGAACACTAAGTTGGCGGAGGAACGAGTCATTGTGGTGGTGCCGGCGCGGCTGGCGTCAACACGGCTCCCGAATAAGTTGCTGCTCCAGGAAACCGGCCAGCCGTTGCTGGCGCACACCCTGCAGCAGTGCTTAGCAGCTACTTTGCCAGGACGTGTGATTGCTGCGGTGGATTGTGAAGCCTTGGCCAGCGCCGCACGTGCTGCGGGCGCGGAGGCTGTGCTCACCGCTGCTGATCTCCCTTCCGGCACGGATCGTATGTGGGCTGCGGCCTTGGCTTTCCCCGCTGCTGAGTTTCTCATCAACGTGCAAGGCGATGAAGCGGAAATTGATCCCGCGGCAATTGATGCCGTTTGTCAAGCGCTACTCGATGGTGAAGAAGCCGTCACTCTTAGCGCGCCCCTCTGTGGCGATGCGTATACCGATCCAGCCGCAGTCAAGGTGGTCACCGACTTGCAAGGCCGCGCTTTGTACTTTTCGCGCGCCCTGATCCCATTCCCACGCAATCCTCACGGGAGCATGCCCAAACTGCATATTGGGGTTTATGGATATCGCCGCCAAACTCTGCAGAGCTTCGCCTCGTGGGCACCTACGCCGCTTGAGCAAAGCGAAAGTTTGGAGCAGTTGCGGCTGCTTGAGCATGGTGTAGCACTGCGCGTTCTGGAATGGTCACATGCTTTCGCAGGAATCGATACGCGGAGCGATTACGATGCCTTCCTGGAACGTCGAAGAACCCTCGACTCCCCCCAGCAATGACCCGCTTCATCTTTGTTACCGGTGGTGTAGTTTCGTCCCTTGGCAAGGGCATCACCACTGCCGCCATCGCCGTCATGCTTGAAAAGCGTGGCCTGAAAGTATCCATCCAAAAATTGGATCCTTACATCAACGTCGACCCTGGCACCATGTCCCCCTTCGAACATGGTGAGGTTTATGTCACAGAAGATGGCTATGAAGCCGATCTCGATTTAGGTCATTATGAGCGTTTCTCGCAGGCGTCCATCGGGCGCCACTCGAACGCCACTACCGGTTCTATTTATTTAGAAGTGATTCGTAAGGAGCGCGCTGGCGATTATCTCGGCCAAACCGTGCAAGTGATACCGCACATCACCGATGCCATCCAAACAGCAATTGAACGCGGTGCCGCGGCAGGCACCGATGTGGCCATCGTGGAAATCGGCGGCACGGCAGGAGACATTGAATCGTTGCCGTTCCTGGAGGCTATTCGGCAATTTGGACTGCGTCGGCCGAAAGGTCAGGTGATGTATGTGCATTTAACGCTGTTGCCTTTTTTGGCCGCATCGGGTGAGATGAAAACCAAACCCACGCAACAATCCGTGGGCAAGCTACGCGAAATTGGCATTCAACCAGATGTCTTGGTGTGCCGTTGTGAGCAGCCGATGACCGAAGCTATGCGCAATAAAATTTCGCTGTTCTGCAACGTGCGCCCAGAAGATGTGATTCAAGAGCAGGATGTGGAAACGACCATTTACGAGGTGCCACTCGACTTGGTACGGGAAGGCTTGGATCGCGCGGTGATGGAGCACTTGCAACTCGACAATAGTGCTCCGATTGATATGACCGATTGGGAAGACTTGCGCTTCCGCTGGGCCAATCCGGAGCACCAGATTGAAATTGCCGTGGTTGGCAAATACATCCAACTGCACGATGCCTACAAATCCATTTATGAAGCCCTCGCCCACGGCGGCGCGCGGCACCGAACCAAGGTAAATTTCCGCAAAATCTCCGCCGAAGACTGTGCGGATGGCGATGTGGCAAGCTTGTTGGCAGGTTCTCACGGATTACTAGTCCCGGGAGGCTTCGGGGAACGCGGCTTAGAAGGGAAAATTCGCGCCATTCAATGGGCGCGTGAAAACCAAGTGCCCACTTTCGGCATCTGCTTCGGCATGCAAGCCATGGCGCTCGAATTTGGTCGCCATGTCGCTCATATTCACGGCGCCAATACCACCGAAGTGGATCCTGATTGTGCGGCGCCGTTGATTCACTTAATGGATACACAAGAAAGCATCGACGACAAAGGTGGCACCATGCGGCTGGGTGCTTATGCCTGTCGCATTCTCGAAAACACCCGCACGGCGGAAATTTACGGGCGCGATTTAGTTTTCGAGCGTCATCGGCATCGTTGGGAATTCAATAATGATTTTCTCCCGCAATTAGAAGATGCCGGCCTCAAGTGTGCCGGCATTCACGAAAAAGGAAATCTGGTCGAGGTCCTTGAAATCAGCGATTCCCCGTTCTTCATTGGCGTGCAATACCACCCCGAGTTCAAATCTAAGCCCTTGTCACCGCATCCGCTGTTTTCTGCCTTCATTGGCGCAGCGCTGAATTTTTCCCGCGGCACCACTGCCGCAGTCCCTTCTGAAGTTGAGGCACGATGAGCGATTCCGCAAATATCCCGGGTGGGGATTTCCGCCTATTCCTGCAGAAAATTGCCATGCAGGGTTTCTACGCCCTAGGTTTGATCGAAATCCCTGGCGCACCGGCTCCCGAAACCAATCTACCCATGGCTCGCGCCGTGATTGATGATCTCATGATGTTGCGTGAAAAATGTGCTGGCAATATCGAAGAAGGTGAGCGTTTGACTTTGGACAAGTACATCTCTGACTTGCAGTTTCAAGTTATTGAGCGCTCCAAGTAATCCATGCCGCGCTATCTCGTTACTTCCGCGCTGCCCTATGCCAACGGCCCGATTCACTTCGGCCATGTAGCTGGGGCCTACCTTCCTGCGGATGTTTACGTGCGCTATTTGAAAATGGCGAAGGGCCCGGAAAATGTGCTGTATGTTTGCGGCACGGATGAACATGGCGTCGCCATCACGCTTAAAGCGGAACAGGAGGGAGTTGGTTATCGCGCCTACGTGGATCGCTGGCACAGCGAAATTCGCAGCCTGTTCGACCGTTTCGGGATTGAATTTGATACATTTTCGGGAACCTCGCGTTGCGCTTTTCACGCCGACGCTAGCCGTAAATTTTTCTCCGTGTTGCTCGAGCGCGGTTTTGTGTTTGCCAAAACTGAAAAGCAGTGGTTCTCCGAGCAATCCGCGCGCTTCCTTCCCGACCGTTACCTGCAGGGTGGTTGCCCGCAATGTGGCTTTGCCAAAGCGCGTGGTGATGAATGCCCAGATTGTGGCAGTTGGATTGATGCGCGCGAGCTTCAGAATCCGGTGAGCTTGATTGATGGGTCGTCGCCCGTCCTCAAAGCCACCAAGCATTGGTTTTTAGATTTGCCCAAGCTGCAACAAGCAGGGCTCGATTCCTGGTATCGCGGCAACGATGAAAATCACCCCGTGCATCCATGGAAGCCAAATGTGCAGGGCCACGTTCAGGCCATGCTGCGCGATTTGCACGCACGGCCAATTACGCGTGATTTGCCGTGGGGTGTGAAGCTACCGGAAGGCCTTGAGGGTGCCGAGGGCAAAGTGCTCTATGTTTGGTTTGATGCACCCATCGGTTACATCAGCGCCACAATGGAGTGGGCCGCAGCACAGGGCACGCCGGATGCCTGGATGGATTGGTGGCAAAAGGAAGACACCCGCTTGGTCCATTTCATTGGCAAAGACAACATCGCGTTTCACGTCGTGGTGTTTCCATCTATGCTGCTTGGCCAGGAGGATGCCTGGCAGGGCAAACCCTTTGTAATGCCGTGGGCCGTGCCAGCGAACGAGTTCTACAACTTGCAAGGACGCAAATTCAACACCAGCAGTGGTTGGTATTTGGATAACGATTCCTTCTTCGCCCAGTACAACCCAGATGCCGCGCGTTTCCATGTGCTGATGTCCGCGCCCGAAACGGCTGACTCGGAATTTTCATGGCCAGAGTTTCAGGTCACCAACAACAATTTGCTCGCTGATAAGGTTGGCAATTTGGCAAGTCGGGTACTGAAGTTTCTCGACAAGCGTTTTGGAAGTTGTGTCCCCGAAGTGGCAAAGGAGCCCACCGCTGCCATCCTTGCCGTGCGCGGACATCAGGCACTCCAAGATGCCGATGCTGCTTTTGCTGCCATCGCAGGTTTTTTGGAGAACTTCGAATTCCGCAAGGCAACCCAACATTTAATTGCCGGTTGCACTGCGTTGAATCAGTTTTTTGATGCTATGGAGCCGTGGATCAAAATCAAGGGATCCCAAGCTGGTGATTGGGAATGCTGTGTCGAAACACTCGAGCGTTGTGTGGCCTACCTTGAGCTTTTGAGTCGGCGTATCGCTCCGTTTTGTCCAACTACCGCCGGCAAACTGCGCAACATGCTTGGCGCAGTTGCGGAAACTCATGTGGCCAGTGCGTGGGGAGAAGAAAACGTCGCCCAGGCCCCCGCCACTCTGCCTGCCGGTTTGCGCATCGGCAACGTGGAAATGTTGTTCCTGAAAATCGAGGATGAGCAGATTAGCGCCGAAATTGCCAAGCTCGAAGCTTCGGCTAGTGCAGCAGCAGAATAAAGCCAAAATTGGCCCTCTTGGTAGACCCGGTTTCAAAAAAAAACGGTCTGCTGCTGAAAAGCAACAAACCGTGCATGAGCAGCTAAGAAGCAGCAGCCCCGAGCGCAGCTAGTTCAAGGAATCTTTCCAAGCTTTGGCGGGCTTGAAGCCAACACTAGTGCTTGCGCTAATTTCCATGGGCTCACCGGTTTGAGGGTTGCGGCCGGTGCGGGCAGCCCGCTGCCGCAAGTTCCAGGTGCCGAAACCGGCAATCGAAACTTGGCCATCAGCCTGGACGCCTTCTTGAACCGCCTTGAGGACCACGTTTACGGTCTCTTCAGCAGCGGTCTTGGTGGTTTCAAGCTGAGCACAGACAGCTTCTACGAGTTCGCGTTTGTTCATTTAATCAGAGGGAGATCAGGGGGACTGGGGGTTATGTGGGAGTGGCCCCGGACAGTTCATCCTGTCAGGGGCCACTGTATTCGTCAAGAAAAGAGATTTCCTTTCTCAATTGAGCAAGACAGCGATTTGCTACTTGCTACTTGCCTTTCTTGGCAACCTTCTTCTTCGCTACCTTCTTCTTGGCAACTTTCTTCTTCGCTACCTTCTTCTTGGCAACTTTCT
>CALFOT010000046.1 GCA_937919925.1 uncultured bacterium
TCTTACTCGAGCCCATGCCGTACCGTCCATTTGTGGCGCTAATGAAGCACGCCAAAGTGGTACTCACGGACTCCGGCGGTGTGCAAGAGGAAGCGCCCGGCCTTGGCAAGCCCGTACTCGTTATGCGTGATACAACGGAACGCCCAGAAGGGCTGGAAGCTGGCACGGTCCGTCTCGTTGGAGCGGACGAAAAAAACATTGTCGATGGCGTCGCCGAATTGCTGAGCAATCCAGTCGCCTATGAAGCCATGGCAGCTGCGCATAACCCTTATGGTGATGGGCGGGCGTCGCAGCGAATCGCCGCGGCGGTCAAGGCATGGTGTCAAAGTTAGCCTCCAAGCTGAGCCGCGCGAAATACATCCTCACGCGGTTACGCGAGTCGCCGCCGAAGTTTTTGCTGTTGAAGGCCACCATCGAGTTGCGTAAAAAAGCGCAACGTGGCGCGGTCATGAAGGCCGCCGCCGCGGGCAAACGCTTGAGCGACTCTTTTGAGCAAGACTTAACAAGCAAGCGCAACTTTGGCGCACTGCTCCGCGCGGATGTTCTTCGGGAAGTGCAGCGCCTAGGTTTTCCCGAACAGCAATTGATGCGCTCACTTGCAAGCGATTTCGACGCTAATCAGTGGCCTTGCCTGGGTTTCGGTCACTATGCGTTACGTCCTGGTTTTTGGGCGCTTGACGACTTCCATGGATTCACGTGGCCCAGCGATTACTTCGCTGACATCAACTATGTGATGGCGGACGTACGCTGCGACACCAAAGTGCCATGGGAAAAAAGTCGCATGCAATGGTTCAGTAGCGCAGCGTTGGCCTGCAGTCTGGATTCGGATGCCAGCGCTAACGACCAACGCTTGAAAAAAGCACTCATGCTTTTTGATGATTGGGTTTCTGAAAACCCATACGGCGTCGGAGTGAACTGGGTTAGCTCCATGGAGGTCGCGATTCGCGGCGTCAACTTGTTGCTTGCATTTAGTTTGCTCGAAAACCGACTCGATGATCAAACCGCTGAGCGCTTGCTGAAGTGTGCCGGCGAGCATTTGCATTACCTCAAGCGCTTTCCTGAAACTTCGGATGTCCAAGGCAATCATTATCTTGCCACTGCACTAGGCGAATATGTCCTTGAGGAGTTTGGCGGCACTCAGAGTGATTCGCCAGCGCGCGCTTTTATTGCCGCGTGTGGAGAGCAGTTCAGCGCCGAGGGTTTGCACATTGAGTTTTCTCCGACTTACCACCGTCTAAGTTTAGACATGGTCGCCATTGGTTTTGCCCTGATGAAACGCCAGCAGCCGGCCGTTGCCGCAGAGCTGGAGCCACTGCTGAAGCGGTGCGTGGAGACCTGTAGTCTCCTCGCGCATCATGGCGGCGAACTTCCAGTTCTCAGCGATAACGACAGCGGCATGGTGTTGAACTTTCAACAGTCTGCGCGCCGTTTTGGTGCTTACGATTGGCTTCCTCTTGCAGGCAAAATCTCAAGCGCAACAAGTCGCCCGCAAACGACATGCCCAGAATCAATTTTTGGAGCAGTGTTGGCAGGGCTGACCGGTTGCGAGTCGATACTTGGCGCCTCGACCGAAGCAGTTGGCGCGGCGACCGCTTCCATGAATACGGAATCGGTTGCCCGAACAACACCATCGCACCGAACAACACCATCGCACCGGCCAACACCAACAGCACCGACCATCACCGCAATCCCGCCTTTCGCAATCCTTGAAAACGGAATCAGCAAAGTTGTCGTGCGCGCAGGAGCACTTGGCTTAGCCGGTCGCGCGAGTCACGATCACGATGACGCCCTATCCTTTTGGTATTCCGTCGGCGGCGAAGACCTTATCGTGGAAGCAGGTTGCCCGCCGTACACGCGTGATAAAAAAGAGCGCAGCTATGCAATTGCATCTACTTCGCACAACGTGCTAACTGCGGTGGGCCAGGAACGGTTTCGTGGAGCAACGGGGTCGGTCACACTCACCTTGCGTGGCGGGCATGAAGGGAAAGCTGTTGTCGGCGAAAATCAAGGCGCGCCCGAGTTGCGCACGGAACTTGTTGCGGGAGATGCTGTGCCTTCTACTGCGAACCCGGCGCAACATAAGCGCGTGTTTCGTTTTCTACCAAGCGGCGCGCTCTGTTTGGAAGATCAGGCAACCCTCATCGACGCCGCAACATTCCAACTGCGCTTTCATCTTCCTCATGGCATAGAAGCGAAGGACATTCACGTATCAGACCGTGGTGCGGTGGTTACACAAGGGAAACGTGACTTCGCATTTGCGTGGAGCGGTTGTGAAATTGATAGCATCGCCGCCGAAGCCTACACTTGCCATTTGGAATATGGGGCCAGCGTTCCCGCACTCTGTCTGGTGGTTTCGGCTCCAGCTTTAGCGGAAGTCAAAGTCACGACCACGATTTCCGCGCAAGCACAAGAGGGGCAGTCCACATGTTAGGCGTACTTGCTTGCCTCGGCATTTCCTGCGTGGTGTTTTATCTGGTGGTGCGCACCAAGCAGCCACGCCGTTTCTTGCTGGCCGATAGTTTCTACCTTGGGCTAGTTATTTTCTTTACCGGTTCGGTGATCGCCGCGATTCAAATGCCTCTTGATGGCACCGGCCTCCGCGTTGTAAAAATTGCCCTCGTCGCACTTGCGTCAGCATCGCTTTCTGGAGCATTGTTGCGCCCCTATTACCGACGTCTTGACCGGCCCCAATGGCAGGCTCCGCCGCTGCATTCAGAGTATGTGCTCATCACAACCGTCTTCTTGGTCGTGACCAACTTGGCGTTCTCGTATTTAGTGTTTCGCAACCTATTGGGCGGATCCCTCGGTGGCTTAGATTCGGACGGCGGCTTGCTCGACGTGCGCAAGATGATTGCGTCTGGAGAGCGCGGCTACTTCTATCCAGGGCTTGTCAAACAGGTGCGCGATGTGTTCGCACCGGCCTTTGTTTTTTACCTGTTAGCTTTTTCAGCCCCCGGTAAAAATCGCTTTTCGTTGCTCGCGATTCTCCTTACCACTTTGATCGCAATGTTCTTCGGTGGCCAACGCAGCCCGCTGTTGGTGCTTGCATTCGCAGCTTTTATGGGCAAGCTTGAGCGCACACGTCGTTACGGCGGGCGCGCTAAGATCCGTCGCCATCCAGTACGCCTGATGGTTTATGGCATCATTTGTGTGGCCGCAATGGGCATGGTTAATCAAATGCTCGGCCGTGCGAATGCAGATATTTCCATCATCGGAATGATGTGGGATTCGGCTTATGGCATTTTCGAGCGCATTGTGGTGGTCGTACCGATCTCCAACATCGAAGCTTTCGATTTTGTTAGTTCGCATGACTATGGCCTTGGTGCTTTGTGGTTGGATGCTCTGTCCGGCTTGATGCCTGGAACACAAACCGGGCTAGCCAATGAGATGCACCAATACCTTGGCGGCTCCTTCGAAGGCAATGCGGTCCTAGGCTTCCCCATTTCAACTTACATCAACTTCGGATATATCGGGGTGCTGCTTGTGCCGCTCCTAGCGATGGCTTTGCTGGTGTATTTTGACCGCAACTGTTCGCGATTAAACAGCCCACTGTTAGCAAGCGCGCGTACGGTCATGTTGGTCTATCTACCAATCGCATATGACCCAGCAGTTTTCTTACTCGGCGGTGGCTTGGTATTCCTGGCTGTATTCGGCTGGGTGTATTTGTTTACCGGCAACCGCCAGGTGGGTGAGGGGACGGCATGACGAAGGCGCAAAGTTCTAACAGCGCATTTCGCGACACAGCCTCTACGCTTACGCGGGGTAGTTTTTACACCATGCTGATTAATGGTGTGTCGGCGTTGTTGACTCTTGGGTTGCACGTGGCGCTTGCCCGTGCCTTGGGGCATGAAAACTATTCCGATTATGCATACGCATTAACTTGGCTGACCATTCTTGCTTTGCCTGGCGTACTTGGCATGGATACGGCCGCTCAGCGTTACGTCTCCTCCTATCAGGCTGTTGCCGATTGGCCAGCAATGAGGGGCTTCATGAGACAGTCCGCTCGCTTGGTGCTTGGGTCGTCGCTGCTCTTGGTCGCTCTGTGTGCAATTGCGCTGGCAGTTTTCAGTGGCCAAATGCGCCCAGAGCTGGCGCAGGTTTTCTGGCTGGCTACTTTTGCCCTGCCCTTTACGGCATTACTTTTGCTTGGTGTGGCAATCCTGCGCGGTTTACGTAGTCCAATCCTAGCAGCACTTCCGCGCCTCATTGTGCGACCCGCTTTATTGGGCGCGGCAATTCTTTTGATTCGTGGCTTTGTGGGCGATGATTTGCCAAGCCAAGTAGGCATGCTTGTCGATCTTGCAGCAACCGGCGCGGCCTTGGCGCTGGCTGTGATTTTCATTCGCCGTTGTCGACCGCAAGCCCTGCTCTCTTGTGCGGAAGAAACAAAAACCAAGGAATGGCTAAGTGTTTCGCTGTCCATGCTTGGCATTGCCTTGATGCAGTTATTAGTACGAAGTACAGACACGATTTTGATTGGCTTCTTTCACGGTACGGCAACGAGTGGACCATACTCAGCAGCTAACCGTATCGCCTTGCTCGCAGCCTTTGGATTAATGGCGGTCAATGCCGTTTTGCCACCACTGATTGCGCGCTATCACGTGCGTGGCGAGAAACGTGATTTGCAACGCCTTGTAACCCTGGCCGCTCGCGTTACTTTCCTCTTCTCTGTGATTGCAACCGCAGTCCTCGTATTGTTGCGCGAACCAGTGCTTGCGGCGTTTGGCTCCGAGTTCAGCGCAGCCTCTACCGCACTCGTCATCTTGTGCGGAGGCCAGCTTGTGAATGCGCTAACGGGCTCCGTCGGTTTTGTGCTATCTATGACTGGCAATCATCGCGTGGTCTTAACCACTCTCATTTGGACGACCGCTGGTCACGCTGTGTTGTGTGTCGTGCTTATCCCCACGCATGGAATCGAAGGTGCAGCTTGGGCAACTGCCTCGGCAATCGGTATCTCCAATATTGTGCTGGCGCTCCGTTGTCGCTACTCAGTCTCCATTGACCCATCGATTTTTGGCTTGGGCCGCAACCAGTCCGCCACATGAAAAAGCCCAGCCTATTTGTGATCGGTGCTCCAAAGTGTGGGACCACAGCCCTGTGCGCTTACCTTGCAAGCCATCCCGCGGTTTGTTTTTCGGAGCCCAAAGAAGCAAAGTATTTTCATAGTGACTTTGCAAATGAGCATCGGCTGTGTACTACCGAAGACCAGTACTTAAAAAGTTTTGCGCACCAACAGGCAAGTGATCAAATACTTGCCGAAGGAACTGTTTGGTATCTCTTTTCACAAGTGGCGGTAAAGCAGATTCTGGCGTTCAATCCCAGCGCCAAGTTCGTGGTCATGCTGCGCAATCCAGTCGACTTGAGTTACTCGCTGCACGGCCAGTTGCTTTACGGCGGAGACGAAGATGTCGCCGATTTCACGCGCGCCTGGCAACTTCAAGAAGCCCGGGCAGCTGGCCGAGATTTGCCGCGTTATTGCCGGGATCCGAAGAGCGTGCAGTACAGCCAAGTGGCTAGCCTGGGAGAGCAAGTGCAGCGCCTGCTCCAGTCGGTACCGAAAGAACGCGTGCTGTTTTTGGTATTCGACGATTTCATCAAAGATGCCGGTGCCAGCTATCGGCAGGTCTTGGAGTTCGCTGGCCTGGAAGACGATGGGCGCCAGGATTTTCCCAAGGTGAACGAGAATCGAGTGCTGCGGCCAGGCTTGTTGCCGAAAGTCATGTTTTTCGCTGCTGCCGTGAAGCGTCGGTTGGGCCTACGTCGGTCTTTCGGGGTGTGGAAAAAGATGCAGCCAGCACTGTCGGAGACAAAAAAACGCGCTCCAATGGATTTAGCGCTGCGGACCACCCTGCAGAACCACTTTGCCGCCGACGTCGCCCTGCTCTCGCAACAAGTTGGTCGGGATTTGAGCCATTGGTGTGTTCCCACTTTGGCACCGCCGACGGACAATGTGGTGTCCTGAGCTATGACCAATCCTTCTCAAGCGCAAACTACAGAAGTGCCGCCCAAAGCACGCACCGCGGCTTTTGTTCGCCTTTGCAACCGGCCTATCCCGCGCGTGCTGCGCATGATGCTGGCTGCACAGGAGCTCGGCATGACTCCAAAGTTCGTCGGCGCTTTCCGTGAAGAAGGGCTGAGCAAACACGACAAATGGGATAACTGGGAAGTCGAGCGCATCGGCCCCTACTTTCCATTGGTGAATGGCACGCGACCGCTTCTCTATTTGTGGTCGGTATTCCGTTTTGGTCTGGCCACGTTTTTCCACCTGATGAAAACCAAGCCAGACTTGGTGCATGCCTCTGAGTTCGAAGCTTTCTGGGCCTGCCGCTGGTACGGATGGCTGAAGCGCAAGCCGGTCATATTCAATATTCACGACAACCTTGGTCAGCGTTACAACTGCGCACCGTGGATTGCGGCAGTTTTGAATTTTTTCGAAGGTCTTGCAACTTCTGCGGCCACAATCACGACGGCGCCGGAAGAGTTTCGCCGCACTGCTTTGCCGAAGTTCTGTCAGAAGAATTTAATCGTGGTGAAAAATGCACCAATCGATCCGGGGTATTCAGATATTCCAGAGCGAGAGTCGGAAGACGTAAAGGTGTTTTATGGCGGTTGGATTGATGCAGGTCGCGGTATTAAACCGCTGACGGAAATGATTGCTAACTGCTCTGAAAGTAGCTTGCGCCTTGCTGGAGAGGGTGGAGCGGAGTTGGTCGATTACGCCAAATCCCAAGTACGCGTGGATTTCCTTGGCTACCTGAACCACAAGGAAGTCATTGCAGAAACCGCGGCCTGCGATTTTGTTGCAGCCTTCTACGATCCGATTCGCCCCATCAACCGTTTCGCAGCTTCCAACAAGATTGCAGAGACTCTTGCCGTCGGGCGGCCTTTGTTGATTAACTCTGAACAGGAAATCGCGGGATTGCTACGCAAATATGATTGTGCGGTCATTGTCGATTACTCGGATGTCACGGGCCTTGGCCCCGCGCTCAAAGAATTGCGTTTGGATACCGAGCGTTACGAAGGTATGTGCCGCCGCGCGCGCCAAGCCTACGATGAACATTACGCGTGGCCCATCATTTGGGCTGCAATGATGAAGTTGTACGCCGCCGCTGGCATCACCAACGACAATCCTCCTCCGCCCACGACCACCAACTAAAGCTACTCCAAACATGGAACTCCCAGAAGCTAAGCTCGGATACAAAATTCGCAAGGTCGTGACCTATGTGCAGATGTACGGGCTCGCGCGCGTGGTCGGTAAGATTCGCGGTCAATTTCACCTTAAGGCGAAGTACGATCCGCTGCCCACCTTTCAAAAGAAGTCAGGTACCGGTAAACATGTAGGATTGATTGGTTGCGGCCTGTTTCCGTTTGCGAACATCAGTCACTACCTGGTTCGTAATCATGGCAAGGTGATTCGTGCATGCATGGATATTGACCCACACCGTGCGGCATCGTTATTCAAGCGCTACAAGCTTGATTACTACACGACCGATGCGCAGGAAATGTTTGATGATCCAGATATCGACATCATCTACATTGCGTCGAACCATGCAAG
>CALFOT010000047.1 GCA_937919925.1 uncultured bacterium
TTCGTTATTTTCAGGAGTCATTCGTTTTCCTGCGGGAGGTCGGATGGCTCCAATTGAGCGCCGACTTCTAGTGCGATTTGTTGCGTAATCTCCGCGATGATTTCATCAAAAGCGGAGTATGCGTCTTCCTCAAGAGAAGTGAGGAATTCAAGAGAGCGGCGGATATTGCCTTGGCCAAGGACCGTGCCAGTGGAATCTTCCAACTGCCAATGAACTTCGAGCGTGGCAATGCCAACCGCAGCACCTCCGGTGCGCAATGCTAAACGGGAGCTGCGGCTGACGTCGGCAATCGTGGTATTTAGGACAAGTTCGGAGCGACTCCCAGAGCCGAGTCGAATATCGAGTAGGCGCTGTAAATCCGCGCGCACGCCGCGCGTGAGGGGGGCTTCCAGACCAAGCCAGCTACTGGTGTTGGTGGCAGTTGGGACGGCAATGCTGCGCCCGCCGCCGATATCAGGACGCACCATCCGGTAACCGCAGGCTCCCAAAGTGGTTATCAGCAGCAGGAATGTGGCGCGCAAGAATAAGGCAGGCATTAGGACTGGTTCGGCCGCGGTGGCAACTGTGCCAAACGTGCTTCGTTGACGGCGGCTGTCGGTGTGCCTTTCACATATTCGGCTACCGAGGCGTCTTTCAAAGAAACACGCCCGGCACCCAACGAGTAGTGATGGTTGGCGCCATCAAGATTGCCGATGCGGCGGTAATAATCACCCACGTTCAAGTGGTATTGCGATAAATAATCGCGCGCCGTGTTCAGGTGCATCTCAGCTTCCACACGGTGCAGCCCGCCAGGGAAAGCATTGAGATAGGCGTTGAGTTGGTCAATTGCATAGAGCACGCCGGCACCGTTGAGTTTGCCTTGATCAATTAAATTGAAGTGGCACATAGCGAGGCGGAAGGCGGCGCTATCTTCCCAGCCTAGGCCGGCAAATTGGGGCTGCATGAGGCCGGCATAGAAAATGAGCGCTTCCGAGTAGTCCTGATCCGCATAGTGAAATTCTGCCACGCGCGCCATCGCCTGGGCACGTAAGCTTGGCGTAGTTCCGAGCAAGGCAAGATTTTCCAAAGTGAGAATTCCGCGACTGTGGTCGGTGAAAATCCACAGAAAACGTAATTTGCCATCGAGCAAATCAGTGCCGTAGTCGAGTAGCCGCTGCTCCGCTTCGCGCGCGTTGTCGGCGGGGCCAAGTTGGGTCATGTAGGCCTCGTAGAAACGAATCGCAGAACTCCAATCATTTTGGGAGTCAGCGATTTGCGCTTTTAAAAGGTTGAAGTCGAGTTGCGTGGCGAGATCGAAATCCTCGACTTTAAAATCACTGAGAAGATCGTCGGCGCCATCGAAATCCCCTTGGGCGGCGAGCGCTTGGGCGGGAGCGATATCGTGGATGGAAAGTTGTTGCGGCGGGCCAGCGCAAGAGCAGGCCAGGGCAGCAGCAAAGAAAAGATGAGTGTGGATGAATTTCACGGACGAGGAGGAGTGCTTGCGGCGTGGCGGTGCAACAGGTGCCACGCCTTAGGCGGGCGTTCCAGGTGGTAGTGCAGGAATTCGCCCAGGATTGTAAGGCATTGTTGGACTTCCCCACAGTTCGCAAGGGCGTGCTTTTGTGGATATTCGCGGAGTTCTCGCAGCAGCGCCAAGGCGGCGGGCGTGATGGGCCGCGCATGGACATCTGGGCGTCCGCCGTCGGCGGGTACCACCACCCCGCCTGAGGAGGGCGAAAACCACAGAGGAGTGTTGCGGTCGAGGCCTGGTGGAATCTCTAAAAATGGACTTAAACCTAGCTCCGATAACACTTTAAGTAAAGCCCCAAGCAGCAAAGAAGAGCTTGGTGCACCTTGCGCTAGCTGCTCCAAATTATGCTGCAGCCAGAGGAATAACTTGGCCGAGGCTTGGCCGGGCGGGGATCCCAGTTCGGCAAGTTCGGCGAGGATGGCGGCGACGGTGAGGCGGTGTTGGTCGCTGGACAGGCCAGACATCCGATCCAGCAGGCTGCAGTGGTAGAGATTTTGCAATTCGTCACCGACTGGGCCGCCGAATTCAATCTGCACCATCGCCCAGGTATCGAGCACGCCGAGGGCGCCACTTTTGAGGCGGTTCACTCCTTTTGCCAGCAGCGACACGGTGCCGAAATCTGGAGTCAGCACCCGCACCACCATGGAATTTTCCGAATAAGGCCAGCGCCGCAAGACGATGGCGGGGCAGTGAAATCGTGTCACGCTTCGGTGCCGCCATCCAGATGCTCGCGACGTTCGAGACGGACACTGTGGATGCGGCGGTCGTCGGCCTCAAGAACTTCGAGGTAAATGTCATCGATGGTGAGATGCTCGCCGGCAACTGGAATATGACCGAAGCGGTCAAACAGCAAACCAGCGATGGTGTCGTAATCTTCATCCTCTGGAAGATCGGAACCAAAGGTTTCGTTGAGATCGTAGATGGCCACTCGACCTTCTATCTGCATACTATTTTCATCAAGTCGCTCCATCTGCGCCGTTTCTTCAGAGTCATCGTGTTCATCCTGAATCTCCCCGACGATTTCCTCGAGCAAATCTTCAATTGTGACCACGCCCGCTGTGCCGCCGTACTCGTCGATAACAACGGCAAGGTGGTTGCGTTTGTGACGCATTTCCTCGAGTAAATCCGGCACTTCTTTGGTTTCTGGAACGAAGTAAGCTTCACGCATATAATCCTCAACGAGTTCCTTTTCGAGCGAACCGCCGGCAAGGATCACGCGCATTAAATCCTTCAAATAGAGCACGCCGCGGATATCATCCAAATCCCCTCCAAACACCGGAATCCGCGAATGGCCCTCTTGGATGGCTACTTGGAGGAAACCGAGCAGGGAAGTGCCAAGTGGCACGGCGGTCATTGCAGTGCGCGGGGTCATGGTGCTAGCGGCATCCGCATCGGATAAATCGATGACGCGCCCAATCATGCGTTTTTCACTTTCACCGAGCTCTTCCTCGCGGTCGTGATCTGCGGCCACATCAATCAACTCGGCGGTGAGAGTTTCACCGAGATTGGCATTGGAGGTGGCACCGAGACTGAATAAGGCGCGTTCAAATAGTAAGGTGATGGGGCGCAGCACAACGGAGAAAACCACCGCCACAGGCAGGATGGCAAGCACGAAAGAGCGGGCGCGGCGGCGCAGCACTAGGGCCGGAAAAGCTTCGAGCACGAAACCGCCGAGTAAACCCAGGCCCAAGCCCACCGGCCAGCGTTGCAAGGTGTCCAGAGAATCTACGGCGTTGAACAACAGGAGCACCGCAGAAGCAATCAAAAATAAACGCGCGAGCCCCGCGGCGGCCGGCAGAGACGGGTGTTTCGCGAGAGTCGCTTCGACCTGTTTCTGTACGGAATCGTGGAGGCCCTCGAGTAGGCGGGAGCGGGCGGGGCTTTGCAGCAGGGTGCGCAAGCCACCTAGTGCTGCGCCGAGCAACAATAAGATGGAGGGCACCACCAGCAGCAGATCAGCGGGCACGGCGTCGGCCGAATCCAAGGCGCCAAGGAGAGCGGTTGAAATCAAGGTAGTCGGCCGCGTCGTGCGGCTTGGCGAAATGATACCCGCAGCAAGCTCTGTTAGTCTGCAGGCATGCTCATAGCCCTTCTGTGGAGTTTTTCAGCCAGTTGCATCGGTTTGCAGATACCACAACTGCCCATTCTGGAGGTGACTGCGGATAATACGCCGATACACCAATCGTGCTTGATTCGCATCGCTCCCGGCCTGGTGCTTGAGGATACTGATGGCAACGGTGTGCTGCATATCATGGCCGACGGCATCACGGTGCAGTTTGCACCAGGCACGGTCTTGCGTGGGGCCGCCGACGCAGCTCCGGGGGATACGCTCAAAGGGATTGGTGTGCGGGTGCATGGCCATTCCGCCGTGACTTTGAGCAACATGGAAATCAGCGGTTTCCGCTGCGCAATTTTGGCGACGGAAACGCATGGCCTCAAGGTCCATGATGTCTTTCTGCATCACAACTTTCGTCAGCGCTTGAAGTCCACGCCGGCGGCGGAAGATTCTAGTGATTGGTTGTGGCCGCATGAAAATGATCAACAGCAGTGGCGCAAGAATTATGGCGCGGGCTTGTGCGTGGAGCGCTCAGATTTCGCTGAGATTTTACGCGTGAAAGCGCGGCACCAACAAAACGGCATCATCCTGGATCGCGTTGCCCAGGCCACGGTTCGCGATTGCAACTGTTCCTTTCTTTCGGGTTGGGGCTTAGCGCTGTGGCGTAGTTCTGAGAACGAAATCATCCACAACGCATTTGATTTCGATATTCGCGGTTACAGTCATGGGGTCTACAACCGCGGTCAAGATTCCGCTGGCATCTTGATGTTTGAGCAGTGTTCGGCAAATCTATTTTCGCAAAATTCGGTGACTCATGGCGGCGATGGAATTTTTGCTTTTTCCGGCAAGGAAGCCCTCGGCGAAACGCCGGCTCCAAGCGAGGACTTTAGCTATCAACGGCGCGGCAATAACGACAATCAGTTCCGTGGCAACCACCTCAGCTATGCTGCCGCGCATGGCTTGGAGTTAACTTTTGGGTTTGGCAATGTCGTGGAAGAAAATGTTTTCTATGAAAATGCAATTTGCGGATTCTGGGGTGGTTATTCACAGGAAACGCAGATTCGCAACAATCAGTTTCGGGCCAATGGCACCGCCGGCTACGGCTTGGAGCGCGGCGCCATCAACATCGACCACAGCCGCAACAATGTAATCGACGGCAACCACATGGAGAGTACTACATGTGGGGTGCATCTTTGGAGTTTTCCTTCTAGCCTCACGCAAACACCTTGGGGGAAGGCGAATCAAATGGTGGCAGATGGCAATCGAATTCAATTCAATACGATGGCGGATGGTGTGTTAGCGGTACAGCTACGCGGGGAAGTTTTTGCCAGTCATTACCAAAACCATAGCCCGCAAAACACCGATCTAGTGGTGGACATCAGCGCGGAATCCAGTTGGGATAGAGGCGCGGATCCTCAGGCTGAACAGGCACTAGGCCAGCGCATCGCAGCCATGCAGAATCCAGAGAGAAGCTACCTTGCTCCAGCCATTTTGGCCTTGGGAGGGCGCGAAGCCATCATCATGACGGAGTGGGGGCCGTGGGATCATCGGTCACCATTGCTGCGCCAAGTGTCCAACCTGGGAGTGCGTCATGAATATGATTTGTTGCCGGCAGGAACTGAGGTGGAGTTTGCATTTGCGGATCCGGCGCGCGCCTCCGCTTACGGCCTGCAGCTTCAAGTCGTTGATGGTCACGCAGTCGTGATTGCCGGCAACAAAGGTTATGCGGCTTATCAGTTACTTGCCAAAACCAAAACGGCAACCTTGGCAGCGCACAGCTGGTTTTTAATTGCGGATTGGCAGGTGAAGGTTTTTCCTTCTCCCTGTGACCCCCGAGAAGATGTGGATACTTGGCGTGCTGCTGCAGCGGAAGCCTCTGCGGTTTCCTTTCTTGCCGAACAACTCCTTTTCGTTTACGGAAGCCACGGGCCAGGCAACTTGCCACAATTGAAAGGCGTTCAAACGGAGCTCGGGAATGATGCTTTTGGCACCATTGCGACCACTTCCATGCAGCTGCACCCTGGTTTGTGGCGTTTTCAAACTCGTTCCGATGACGGCGTCCGGGTGCTGGTCGATGGCAAGGTTTTGCTTGAAAACTGGACTTGGCACGGCCCGACGGAAGATGAGGCGATTTTAGAAGTCGTCGGCGAGCGAACCGTAGAAATCGTAGTAGAGCATTTTGAGTTGGATGGTTATGCCACTCTGGAACTACGCATCGAGCGTATTCCCGAGTAGCTCTTGCGGGTTGGCCCAGCGATACAATCTTGCCGATGTCCACTCAACCCTGTCAGTTGCTGATCTTCGGCGCGGCCGAAATCGTTTCCTGGGATTCCCAGGCTCCCAGCGCCGCGGATTCCGTGGTCGTAGTGGATGGCAAGATCGCGGAGCTCGGTCAAGAAGCTGATTTGCGTCAGCGCTGGTCGCCGCTGGCTGAAGTGGATGCTGCAGGCGGCCTGGTTGCACCTGGTTTTATCGATGCCCATGTGCATCCAGTTTTTGCCGTGGGGCGTGCCGAAGAATTTGATTGGCGTGCGCAGGGAATGGATTATTTGGAAATCGCTGCGCGCGGGGGCGGTATTTTGTCGACGGTGCAGCATGTGCGTGCCACCGATCCCGAAGATTTATTCGACACAGTTTGCACGCACTTGCGGCGCATGCGTCGTCATGGCACAACTTCCATGGAAGGCAAATCTGGCTACGGATTGTCCACGCAAGATGAGTTGAAGTCTTTGCAGGTGTTGGCCCAGGCTGGCGCGGCTGTCGGCATGGAAGTGTTCCCTACCTTCCTTGGTGCGCACATGTTCCCGTTGGAATACCGCGACAATCAAGAGGCTTACTTGGATTTGTTGTGTAATGAAATGTTGCCGGCCGTGAAAGAGCAGGGCATTGCCCGTGCAGCAGATATTTTCATCGAACAAGGCGCGTTTTCGGTGGCTCAGGCACGGCGTTATTGTGAGCGCGCCATCGAGCTTGGATTCAAACTGCGCATTCATGCGGATCAATTCCATCAGCTTGGTGGTGTGGAATTGGCGGTGGAGCTTGGCGCCGAATCTGTGGATCACTTGGAAGCGCTGTCTGATGCCGGCCTCGAAGCTATGGCCATCAGTGGCAAAACCTACGCTGGTTTCTTGCCAACGGCACCGCATTTTTTGCGCCAAAAGGAAAACGCTCCCGCGCGCAAGTTGATTCAAGCTGGTGTCCCGTACTTTTTAGCCACGGATTTTAATCCCGGCTCAAGCTACACTCCAAGCTTGCCGGAGGCCGCTCATTTTGGCCGCATTCGGCTCAATATGACTGCTGAGGAAGTCTTGTTTGGCATCACTTTGGGGGCCGCAGGGAGTCTCGGGCTGGAACAGCGTAAAGGTCACCTCAGGCGTGGTGCGGATGCGGATCTGGTCGTGTTGGATCTGCCAGACTTGTTTCATTTTGGCTACGCTTTCGGTGAAAACCCGCTATCGCAGTTAATATGCAAGGGTGATGTTGTGCCCTTCTAAATCCTTCCTTGCCATTTTTGCGCTAGTTTCGTGCGCTGCACCAGTTGCAGCACAAAGTAGCTACACCGTGGCCACTGCTCCTGAATGGACCAGTCTGTTTGATACCACTTCTGGTTGGAGCGGTGCCGACGGAATTTTTTCCTTCGGTTTAGATGGTAATGATAGTCCCGGTGGCCTGCATCGCGCTGGCAGTCTGTTTGTGTTTAGCGATACCTTCATCGGCGATGTGAGTCCAAGCGGCGTGCGTTCGAACACCACCATGATCAACAACAGCATGGGCTTTTTGCCGTCCAATGGGTTGAGTCAAGGGATGCGTTTTTTCTGGGACGATCATGGTTCGCAGCCGCAATCGATTGTCACGCCCCATACCCCATTATCGCAGCCGGGGGATTGGTATTGGTTCGCGGATGGCGTGGTGATTGGTGATCAGTTTCATCTGCTGGCCATGCGCATGGAGCACAATAACGGCCCTCCTGGGTGGAATTTTGCACGTGCTGGCATGACTCTGTTTACGCTGAACAAGAATGGACCGTACACGCGTGCCGCTGCTACGGAAGTAGATACGCCTTTGTCGATTCCAGAATCTTCCGCACGCGGCGCGAGTTTTTTTGGCGCAGGCATCATGGCGAATACCGTCGAAGCCGGCGCACCATTTCCAGATGGCTATATCTACGTTTACGGATCCCAGGAAGACCAAGTCAAGAAGCTTTTGCTCGCCCGCGTGTTGCCACAAGATTTTGAAAACTTCAGTGCTTGGCGCTATTGGGATGGTACTGGGTGGTCCACGGATATCCAAAGTAGAGCTACTCTCACCGGCCGCATTTCGAATGAGTTGTCGGTTACGCCGCTGCCCGACGGCCGTTTCGCCTTGATTTTTTCACTGGATACTTTGTCGAATAAGGTGGCGATGAAAATTGCACCTACCCCTTGGGGGCCGTTTGGGAATGCCGAAATACTGTGGGATATTCCCGCTGCCCCGATTCCAAATGTGTTCACTTACAATGCCAAGGCGCATCCGCATCTGTCTGAGCCAGGCGAATTGCTCATCAGTTACAATGTGAATACCTTCGAGTTTTGGGATCACTTCGCTTACGCGGACATCTACCGTCCGCGCTTTATCAAACTTACCTGGCAATAAATCATGGCAAAAATTCTAGTTCTAGGTGCCGGCATGATCGGCAGTGCCATCGTGTTTGATTTGGCCTTGCGTCATCAGGTCGAGGCCACCGATTTTTGCTCTGCTGCCCTCACGAAGTTTCAGCACTGCGCCAACATTCACACCCAAACGTTGGATTGCAGCGATGTTGCCGCGCTCACGGCCGCCGCCGCCGAGGTGGATTTGGTGGTCTGTGCAGTGCCAGGATATCTTGGCTTCGCGGCCCTCCGCACTTTGATTGAGGCAGGGAAAAAAGTTGCCGATATTTCGTTCTTCCCGGAAGAATCATTGGACTTGGATTCCCTCGCTAAAGAATGTGGTGCAGTGGTCATTACCGATATTGGAGTTGCGCCAGGCTTGGATAACCTCATCTTTGGTTATCACGATGGCCGCATGCAAGTGCAGCGTTTTGAATGTCTGGTTGGCGGCTTACCCGTACAACGCGACATGCCGTTTCAGTACAAGGCTCCATTTTCACCAATGGACGTCATCGAAGAGTATCTACGCCCGGCGCGGATGGTGGAGCATGGCCGCGAAGTCGTGATGCCAGCACTCTCCGAGCCAGAGCTTGTAGATTTCGATGGTATTGGCACCCTAGAGGCTTTCAACACCGACGGCCTCCGCAGTTTGATACGTACGATGCCGCACGTGGCGGATATGGTCGAAAAGACTTTACGCTATCCAGGCCATCGCGATTTGATGTTGGCTCTACGCACAGCCGGATTTTTATCCGATACGCCAGTGCAAGTGGGAGAGCAGCAGGTGAGTCCGCGTGAATTGACCTCACGTATTTTGTTTGACCGCTGGAAGCTACAACCTGGCGAAGCAGAACTTACCGTGATGCGCGTGACCATTGAGGGTGTGGAGAACGGTGAGTTGGTGCAGCATGTTTGGCATCTGGATGACCGCACCGATTCTCAAACAGGTACTTCCTCCATGGCGCGCACTACTGGCTACACCTGCACAGCGGCAGTGGAATTGCTGCTCAGTGGCAACTGGCATACCGTCGGAGTTTCTCCAGGAGAAGTCGTCGGCCGCGCCGCTGGGATGTTCGACTATGTACGCACTCATTTAGCCGCCCGCGGTGTAACGTTACGCCATACCACGGGTTGAACAGGGAAGCTCTGAGCGTTCTAGAGGCCAGGCTATTTTTCGGCGACTAGAGCATCCACCACTCTTTCAAGCTGCTCTCCGCGGGGACTTAGCGCGCGGATAACACCGTCGCGGTCCAACACGTACAAAGTGGGGTAGCCCGTGACTCCCCAAGCGCCCGGGACTCCGCCGCGTGTGTTGCCGTTAAAGATGTTGTCCCAAGTTACACCGTAGGTTTCACAATCGGCGCGGAACTTATCGCGATCGCCGTCGGTGTTGATGCCGAGGATGGCGAAGTCTTCTGCAGAGTGGCGCTCGACCAGCGCCTTGAGGTGAGGAAGCTCACCTTTGCAAGGGCCTCACCAGAAGCCCCAAAAATCAACCACTACAATTTTACCGCGGTAGTCATACAAATTAATTTCTCGACCATCGACATCGAGGCCGGTGAAGTTTGCCGGGACGCCACCTTTCACCAAAGTATCACGGGCGTTGATCATGCCATCCAAACGCACCGCCTCATCGCTGCCGGGCCAGGTGGCGGCGACCTCCGCTGCAAGCGCGCGTCCAAGTGCATAGCTTTCTCCTTCTTGATCCAGCATGATCCTGGACCGCGCGGCCATGGTGGCACGCCGGATTGCTGCCACGGCAGTCGTGTCTTGCAGGTAAGCCAAAACTTGGTCTATGGCTTTGCCGCCGCTGAGATTCCAACCAGAGCTTAGTGCTTGACGTAGCTCGGTGCTTAGTTGGGTATCGTTGCATAAAGCAGTGGCTAAACTGAAGGCCTCTCCCTGCCAACGTATTTCGCGATGAGCACCCGAGATGCTGTCGTACTGAAAATTACGCAAGCACCACAAGCGCGCATGGAGGTTGCCCAAATCGGCAATCGCGCGGAAATCTTGATAAAAGCCGCTCGTGGGATCTTCCGGGAAGGGGCCCTCAAACCCTGCTTGTTCGCTGAGTGCAGTAATTTTCCTGACCCAATCGGCATATGCGGCGTTGTAAGTTGTTTCAAGATTGGCATACTGCGAAGCTTGGCCAGCATTCGCCTCTGCGCTGATTGCCTGTGCGGGCATCATCAACGGCATAGCAGCAATAGCCTTCGTTGCAGGCCTTACCAACGGCACTGCGGGGATGGACTTTTCGCCCGGATCTTGGGCAAAGGCAGCAGTGCAGGGCGTCAGCAGTAAAGCCGCGGCAAACAAGTATTGAGCGAAGGAGGTCATGCTGGCATCATACTTCATGTTGAAGAGTCCTTTCCTCATGCTTGCTCTCGTCTTTTCTTGTGGATCCTGTGGTGCTCCGGGTGTGCCAGGCCCGCACCCAGAGTTGCTGCTGTTTAACGGCCGCGTTTATGTGCAAGATGATTCCCAGCGCATCGTCGAGGCGATTGCGATTCAAGCTGGGCGGGTGCTTGCGATTGGCACGGATGAAGAAATCCTCGCGCTGGCAGTGGAAAAAACCCAGCGCGTGGATTTAGAAGGGCGTCCGGTGTATCCAGGATTTGCCGATGCTCACGCGCATTTGGTTGGTCTGGGAAGCGCATTGGAGGGGCTTGATTTGGTCGGCACCGCTTCTTTTGCCGAAGTCATCGAGCGTTCGCGCGCGCGTCACGCGTTGCTTCCAACGGGCGAATGGATGTTCGGTCGCGGCTGGGATCAAAATGATTGGCGCGACCAATCGTTCCCTACACATCATGCTTTGAGTGCGGCATTCCCGCAACGCCCGGTGGTCCTGGTGCGCATCGATGGGCATGCTTTGGTAGCGAATTTGGCCGCGATGCATGCTGCCGGCGTCACCCGCGCGACTCCCGATCCAGAGGGAGGGCGTATTGAACACGACGCTGACGGCGCATTGACTGGAGTTTTTATCGATCGAGCAGAGGATTTGATTTGGAATGCAGCGCCGGGCATGAGCTTGGTGGCTATCGAACGTGCGATTGGTGTCGCAACCACTGCTTTTCACGCGCAGGGAATCACTGCGGTGCACGATGCCGGTATCGACCCAAGCGCTTTAGCGATTTTGGAATCGATGGCCACAGAGGGGCGCTTGCGTTTGCGCTTGCACGAAATGCTCGACGGTTCGAATGATGAATTTTTGCAGCGGCGTTTTGCCAGCGGGCCACAATCTGATATTGGTGGCACCGGCACTCTTGCTGTCCGTGCCGTCAAGCTCTACGCCGATGGTGCGCTCGGTTCGCGCGGAGCGGCGTTATTGGAGGAATACTCCGACGACCACGGCAATCTAGGTTTGTTGCTGACTTCCGCTGAAGACATGCAGCGGATTGTGCACGAAGCCGTCACGGCAGGCTTTCAAGTGGCCACCCATGCGATTGGTGATCGTGGCAATCGCTTGACTTTGGATGTTTATGAACAAGTGGTGCGTGCTCGCGCCAACGGCACTGCAGCAATACCTGATTTGCGTTTGCGCATCGAACATGCACAGGTCGTGCACGCCGATGATTTTCAACGCTTTGCTGAGCTTGGTGTCATTCCAGCTATGCAAGCCCAACATCAAACCAGTGATATGCCGTGGGCCGAAGATCGCCTCGGACCCGAACGCGTCCTTGGTGCTTATGCCTGGCGTAGTTTTCGCGCTGCAGGTTGCATCATTCCGGGTGGTTCGGATGCACCAGTGGAGCAACTTGATGTGGTTGCCCAGTTTCTAGCCGCAGTGGCTCGTGCAACACCGGCTGGCCAGCCCATCGGCGGTTGGTATCCAGAGCAAAAACTAAGTCGTCAAGAAGCCCTCAATATGCTGACGATTTGGCCCGCGTTTGCCGCCTTCCGCGAGCAGGATCTTGGGCGCCTGTTACCTGGTTTTCGCGCCGACCTAGTGATTTTCAGTGATGACTTGATGACTGTACCCATCGATCAAATCATGCAATGCCAGCCCACCATGACCATTTTCGGCGGAGAAGTGGTGTGGTTGGCGCAGCAGCCTTAATCCAAAGGGATGCCGGTGTGCCTGGAGATTTCGCGCAGCTCTTCCACGAGTGTCATCACTAGCGGGATCCCTTCTTTGCTGCGGACGGCTTCGGCTTCGCGTTCGGGATCACCTGGAATGATCACTCCGGGAGTTCCAGGTTGTGATTTGGTGGCGCGCATGGTGCGCACCCAATCATCGATTTGACGCTTGAATTCATCCACTTCGATAAAGGCATCAATACTCATCGCGCCAAAGAAATGGCCGATGCCTTTGCCCACGCTGCGCTCCGGTAATTGTTGCCGCAACGTAAATGGTGGGGCGAAGGGGCCCCAGTTCGCGCCTGATAAAACACAGCACAAAACATCCACCATCGCAGCCAGGCAATAACCTTTGTGGCCGCCAAGCTCACGAAAGCTGCCGAGCGGGGTCAAGGCACCAAGGTCCATCATCGCTTGCGGATCGTTCGTATTGCGCCCGTCGGCGTCAATCGCCCAGCCGTCTGGAATGGTCTCGCCCTTACGTTTTGCTATTTCTATTTTGCCATAGGCAACGGCGCTAGTAGCGAGATCAATCACCACGGCTGGTTCTTCCAAACCCGGAAACGCAATCGCAATTGGATTGGTGCCGAGCATACGTTCGCCGCCCCAAAGTGGTTGCACCAACTTGGTGGTGTTAGTCATGGACCAGCCAATCATGTCACGCGCAAGTGCTTGTATGGGATAGTATCCGGCGATTCCGTAATGATTCGTGTTGCAAACTGAAACCCATCCGGTACCTACCAACGCGGCCTTTTCCATGGCGATTTCATTGGCGCGCGGACCCACCACCAAGCCTAAACCATTGTCGCCATCCACGGTGGCCGTCGACGGACTCTGTCGCAAGATTTTGATTTGCGGCCGCGGATTGATGCGCCCGTTGTCGAGCATTTCGGAGTAGGAGTACAAGCGTCCAACTCCGTGCGAATCAATGCCGCGTAAATCACTCATGGCCAAAACGCTGGCAGCAAGTTCGGCATCTTCTGGCGGCACTTCGTAATGCTCAAATACCCGGCGGCAGAATTCGTGCAGCCGCTCACTGGGATAGTTCTGGTACGTGACTTCGGTCATGTGGAATTAGTGTGCCAACCAACTTGCTGGAATCGTGGTGAGTGCAGAGCCGTTGTGCCCCATGGTTAACTCCAGAGTGGCGCTGCCGGTTTTATTGAACCATTCCACACGCATGGGATGGAGCCCTTGCGCGAGCGCCATCGTGCCAAGCTTCGCGGTGGTGCCGTGCAGGCCGCCGTGTTCAATAATGGGTTCTCCATGCACTAGCAGGCGCGAGCCGTCGTCGCTGCTGAGTTGGAAGGTGTATAGACCATCCGCAGGTACATCGAGAAATCCATCAAACACACGCGCCTCATTTTCTTTGCTTGGGCCGCTGGGAAGGCCGATGGAATCGACGCTGCTGCTGTCCCGGGCAACGAGTTTCCCAAAGTCCGGCAAGTCGTTCCAATCGCCAGAATAGACCGATAATTGCAGACCTGGGCGACGGCTGAAAATCTGCACCGCAGCACGCGGCTCGACTTTTTCAAACCGACGTGTAACCACACCACTGACGGATTTGCCGTTGAAAAAACATTGCGCTTGGACGGTGGTGGATTGGTTCAGTAGGAGCGGGGTGCGATAACGCGGGGAACTTATTGTGGGAGCGCTGCCATCCAGCGTGAAATGTATGGCCAAGTCTTCTGAAGTAACGGCCAGGCGCACTTCCAGCTCATCCACAAGTTGCTCGGAAATTGCTTCGATGGTCGGTGCCGCAAAAATCACTGGTGCGCCTTGCAGCGTAAGTTTGATAACGCTTACACTTTCATCCGGCGCCTCGGTTGGAAGTAGGCGCAGCACTAAATCGCCGTGCACGGGGAGGGGAGCGATTTTGCGAGTAGGATCCGCAAGCAGCTGCGCGTGGGTGACACGGTTGCCAATTCCAGGTACCACCAAACGCCCATCTTGCGGCCACTCAAACACATGCAAGTAGAGTTGCGTAAGGTCGCCCTCCCTTTTCATGGTGCAACGGCCCCAAGGCAAAAACGCAAACGGGCTGGCGGAAGTGCCATGAATGGCTTCCCCGTTGATGTCCATCCATGCACCGATACTTTGCAAGCGCTCTAAACTCAACTGCGGGAAGGTGCCAGCGGCGGTAGGGCCAACATTCAGCAGGAAGTTACCACCCTTCGACGAAGTCTCAACCAGTTTGCGGATCAATTCGGAACTTGACTTGTAGCCGGCATCATTATTTTTGTTGTAGCCCCAATGGTTGTTCATCGTCATGCACGATTCCCAATCCACTCCCGCCATGCCAGTGGCAGGAATTTCCTGCTCTGGCGTTCCGAAGTCGCCGGCAAATCCAGGGCCGGTATTCATGCCGGCCATGCCGCCGCGGCCTTTATCGACGCGGTTATTGACGATGACATCTGGCTGCAACTCACGACACAAATCGTAAAGTGCTTGACCGTAAGCGTGATTCCATGTGCCCTCCCATTCACCGTCGAACCACATGACGCCGATGGGGCCGTAGTTGGTGAGCAATTCAGTGACTTGCGCGAACAGGTACTTCACATAGCGATCGTAGTCAGCGCCTTCTGCCGAACGGTCTTCCCAACCACGGCGCGGTAGATAATCCGGATGATGCCAATCCATGATGGAGTGGTACCAACAGATTTTTAATCCATGCCGCGCGCAGGCCTCCGCAAGTTCTTTCATGATGTCGCGCTGGAACGGCGTGGCCATGATGTCGTAATCACTCAGCGCCGAATCAAACAGGGCAAAGCCATCATGGTGCTTCGTGGTAATCACGATGTATTTCATGCCGGCCGACTTGGCCGCTAAGACCCAAGCGTCGGCGTCGAAATCCACTGGGTTGAACTGCGGCACAAATCCTTCATAGGTTGCGACAGGGATTTGCGCGGAGGTCAAAATCCATTCACCATAATTGGTGTTACCGCCCCATTCGCCTGCCGGGACTGCATAGAGCCCCCAATGAAGAAATAAGCCGAAGCGTGCTTCGCGCCACCAATCCAAACGGGAGTTGGCTTCTTGTTTGGCGGGGGCTGACGTCTGGCAGGAAACCAGGAGGGTGGTGATGATGAGGAGGAGCAGGCGACGGCACATGAGCCAACATCCTAGCGTTAGAATGAGTTCATGGAATCAGGACCGAACCTTGGTAGCGTGGAAATCCTTCTCATCCTGATTGGGCTCGCGCTGCTCTTCTTCGTTTTTTAGTGCCTACGGCTCAGGAGCTACTTTTCTTCCGCAAGCAGCAGCTCGATCAACTCCACGTAGCGTGCGCGTAAACGTGCGCCGGTTTGCCCTGTGGCTGGGCCCGCAAAGCCAGAATGAATCGCGCGCACGCGGCCGCTGCCGTCGAGGAACAACGCGGTAGGAAACGACTTCACTTGTGTAAGCAGCGGAAATGCCAACTGTGCTTTTTCTTTATCCGCGCTGCCGGCGAGGAATATGGGGTAGCTTAAGTTCCAGCGCTCGCGAAACCGCAGTAGTTGCTTCTTGTCGCGTTCGACTTCTCCGCTGAGTTCAAAACCTAGGCCGATGATGCGCAGCCCGCGGGGGTAGTAAAGTTCATAAAGTTCCGCCCACAGGGCGGCCTCATCATTGCAATTCGGGCACCAACTGCCGAATAAGCTGATAATCGTGGCCTTGCCGTGGAGTTCTGGATCATCCAGAGTACGTGCAGGGCCATCGAGGCTCGGGTAGCTCAAGCTCTTTAGCGGCAGAGGGGCGGCTGGATCAAGACCGGGTGCTAGTTGCACTTCCGCAAAGGCATCCGGCAAGGCGACGTCGGCATCCGCAGTACCGACCCAATTTTCTTGCCAACGATCGCTGGAGTAAAACATGCCGACTAAAACGCCATCATTTTGCAACTGAGCATCGAACAAAAAGGCATGCGCGCCATCGAAACAGGACAAACGTAAATGCGTGTTGTCGCGTCTGCCGGCGAGAAAACGATAATCGCCAAGAGTAGTAAGGATGGTTCCCGTGACCAAGTTGTTCGGGCCTTGCTTGAAAATTCCTACAGCTGGATCAGGGCTGGAAGGGAACTCCAGGCGCCAACGCTGTGCCAGTGGCGCGCGCGTAGTGACCACAGCAGCCCCACTTGCAGCATCGGTGGATAGTGTTTCCGCAGGCAAAAATCGTGGTGCCTGCACGCGTTCGAGTAAACCTATTTCGGCATCATTTGGCGCGTCATAAAAACGCGCGTGGAAGGGCATATCGGTCCAGCGTGCCAACCCCTGGCGTTTGCGCCAATGGCCATCCATTTGTTTGCCGTCGGCGGAAACGGTGGCGGTGATGCGCGCATCGTAGTGCGGCATATCAAGCTCTAAGCGTCGCTCGCTTGCATCCCAACTTACCGCTGGCACCACAATGCGCTCTTCCCCATTGAGTAAGATGGCAGTCCACCGGGGTTCTTTTGTGTAGACCTCCACGCGCACTTCCAAACCAAATGGAAGTTCTCCACCGGGGCTGTCTAGCCAAGCGCGCCACGGGCCGCGTTGTGGGGATCCCGGCTTCCCGCCGAACAAATCCATCGTGGACGCCGCTGGCGATTTAACTTCTACAACTTGCGGTGTAGCGAACAGCAGGAGTGCGGTGAGCAGCATAGACTGCCATTCTAGCGCAAGATGCCCAGTTCTTGCAGCTTCGGTTCGAGCGCAGCTGCCCACCTGCGATAGCCTTCTGCTTGCGGGTGCAGAAAGTCTGGCATGATGGCTGGTGGGAGTTTGCCGTCGGCGTCGAGAAAAACGGAGCTCAAATCGAGTACCTCGATCATCGGGTCGTCGGCGGCGATGGCGATGCGGCGGTTGGCGTCATCGTTCACCTTGCGCAGCGCGTCTTCGGCGTCGGCGCCGCGCGGGAAAATAAGCAGCAGGAGGATGTGCATGTTTGGCTGTTTGGCGCGCAACTCACGCAAAATGGCAAAGATGCCGTCGGCGATATCCGCACCACTATCGGTGTTGGAGTTGTTGGTGCCAATCATCACCACCGCAACTTTGGAAGTTAAGTTCAACACAGAACTTTCTGCAAGCCGCCATAACACATGCTGGGTGCGGTCACCACCGATGCCAAAGTTCAGCGCAGTGCGTGGGCTGGAGTAATTCTCTGCCCAGATTTCCTTGCCAGCGCCCTCCCAACCCTGGGTGATGGAATCACCAATAAAAAGAAGATCGACGGCAGCAGGGTCTTGCGCTGCAGCAAGCTTCACGTTGGCTTCAATCGCACGGTGACGATCCATCCACCAGCCGTCGCGCGCCTCGGGTGTGGTTGCCGGGTTCGGTAGATTGGCAAGCAAAGAATTTCCCGCGCCAAGCAACTCATCCAGCTCGGTTAACTGAATACGCACCGACAAAATATAGGGCGCATCTTTGTCATCCCAGTGCCCATAGGTGGTGCACACAAAAGTGCCATCAGGCAGCAAGTTGACGCCAGGATAAGCACAATCCCAAAGGTGCTTATTATCTTTCAATCGCACCCGATACTGACCTTCCCGGCCGTTGACGATATCACTATACGTACCTACCCAACCTATCCAATCGCCCTGGGTGGGGGAGCGCCGCGCGGTATCGCGAAAGCTTAAAAACAAGCGACCATCGGGCGCGTAAGTGCCGGTGTGACGATCGCCCGTGAGTGCAGCGCTTAACTGTTGCGGTTTTGACCAGGTACTGCCTTCATCTTCCGACGTCATATAGAAACTGTTGTACTGGCGACTATTTTCGCGCATCAAACAGAGGAGCTGTTCGCCATTTGGTGAGCGCAGGATAAGTGGTTCACACAAATGCGCGCGGCGGTGGGTGGCAGCTACTTGCGGCGCACTCCAGGTTAAGCCACCATCCTTGGAGCGTATTTGGTACACATGAAAAGGGTTGGAATCCTGCGGTTGAAGTGGTGCGCCGAGGAAGCGTCCATCGTCGTGAAACATGGCCAAGTAATCCCCATTTTTCAAGCGCATCATGGTGGCACATGCAACGATGCCACCGAAATCGCCGATGGGCTCCAAGTTCGACCACGTCTGGCCATCATCCTCACTATGCGCTAAACGGATTGGTGCCAACCCGCTAAACAGAATCAAATGTTTTTTTCCGGCAGGATCCAGCGTGGGGAAAATGGTGGGGACTTCCTGAGAAGTACTCCAGTTATCCGGTACTTCTAGCCGCTCACTCCAAGTGCGGCCGCCATCCTCCGAGCGCTTCATCACAATCGCGCCCTTGCCATGACCTTTGGGATAAACTGCAATCAGAGTCTTGCCGTCGTCGAGCAGCGTCGTTGTGACATGCCCCAAATACTGCCCCGCTTCGCGATCGACAATCACCTGTCGATGGGTATCGCCATCCAAATCTAAAATTGGCAGGGAGTATCCGGCGGGGCCGGGTAGTTGAGCAAAACAGAGGAGTAGAGTGAGGAACATGAGTTATGGCCCCTCGCTATGCAATCAACTGGATTGACTACGGAACCACCAAGCTGCGGCGAAGGGCGGAAGTAGTTTACACAGAGCCAGCGCATCCTCTGCATCCGTGAGATCCAGCGGCGGCATCGGGTCATCACCGTCGGACAGCATTTCCACCGTTTCACGAATCCAAGCCTCTGCGTCGGCAACACTCCCGGGCAAAGGCAACAGGCTTTCGAAGCGATAATCTAAATCGGTGAAGGGCAGGAGGCGCGCGGCGACGATCTCTCCAACAGCGAAAGCTTGCGCACCTTCCGGCCGTGCTTCGAGCGGCGGAAAGACCGTGTGCAGTGTTTGATAAATGAGATCAAAAATACTGTTTGGGTAGCCTTCCACCACATCGCGTACTTCATACAGCGATAGCTTGCTACGACTGAGCGAGTTTAAAAACCGCTGGCAACCCGGGGAAAAAGTAGCACTGACGGGCAGGGTAAGCAGCTCGCGCGCGGCACAATCTTGCTCACCGAGCTGCGTATCGGCATACAGCCACCCAGAAATGAGATTCTGCAAGTCTTCTTGCTCCAGAGCCCGCACCAAATCGTCTTGGTCTTCCACCAAATCCAAAGTGGGGCTAAGGAAGTACTCCATGGCTTCATCGCAGCTTTCTTGAATTGCAGCGGATTCAAGCCAAGTATCCAACCGCTGCAACGCGTGCGCACGGTCCTGGGGTTTGTAGAGTTCGGTCATGGGAGGGTTGGATCGCGTACACCACGGCGGGAGGAATTCCGCAGATGATAGTAGCGTTTCTAAAGTCGGAATGACGCCATTGCAAGGGGAACTATTCTTTGCAGCTCTGCAGCAAGTGGCTGCGCAACAAGGCGGAGGCAACGGAAAATCTACCACGGAATCTCTGCGCCGCTCCAATCGACAAAGCGGCCGCTATCCGCCATCTCCAATTCCGCGCAACGTTCCAGTAAACCAGCAACGGATTCTTGCACGGTGAGCGGTGCCTGCTCACCACCCATGCTGGTTTGCACCCAACCAGGATGCAATAATTGAACGCGGATGCCGTCGGCAGCGAGATCCAGCGCAAGGCTGCGCACGGCTGCATTCAAACCAGCTTTCGCTGAGCGGTAAAGGTAGTTGCCACCAGAGCCATTATCCGCAATGGACCCCATGCGGCTGGTCAAAAAATGAATGGCGGTGGGGTGGCCTGCGGCGGCATTTTGACGTAGCTGCGGCAGCAATCCCTGCACCACCATGAGCGGTGCGACGGTGTCCACGTGCAGCACTTCCAGCCACGCCTCTTCCGCCAGCTCGCCAGCCAGGACTCCGCGTGGGCCATAAATTCCAGCGTTATGAATCACGGTATCAATTTTGTGCGCCGCCATCGCGCGAAAAAAACGACTGCGCGCGGAAAAACCCAAATTTGAGTCATTCTCCAAAGCCCTTTCCGTGGTAAGTTTAGAGGTAGCGTGTACTCCCACATCCGTCCATCGTTGCGCTTCCCCTCCTAAATGTTTTCGTTTCTTGTCATCCTTACACTCGCTCTGCCGCAAACGCCGCAGGATGGGCTAACGCTATTTGCGCCACTTGAAGGGTACGGCACTCATTTATTAGATATCAATTTCAACGTGGTGCATACGTGGAATGACACCGCCCGTCCTGGTGTTTCCGCGTATTTGCTGCCAAATGGAAATTTACTGCGAACCTACAAGATTATTGGTTCTCCAGCCAGCCAGCTTGACGGCGCTGGCGGGGGTATTCACGAACTGCGTTGGGACGGAACGGAAGTTTGGGATTACCAATATGCATCGAATGATTATTTGATGCATCACGATGTCGAGATTCTTCCCAATGGCAATTTATTGTTGATGTCCTGGGAGGACAAAACTGACGCAGGTGCGATTTTGGCAGGCCATGATCCGGCGCAACTTTCTAGTCCGCTGTTTTGGTCGGAGAGGATTTTTGAGATCGAACCTCTTTCGGGCACAGTCGTTTGGGAATGGCATCTTTGGGATCACTTGGTGCAGGACTTTGATGCCAACCTAGCGAACTTTGGCGTGATTGCCGATAACCCGCAGCTCGTCAACTTGAATTTCCCAGCGGCCCCGGATCCAGACGGTGATTGGGCGCACTTGAATACAGTGCAGTACAACGCAGCCTTTGATCAGATTGTGTTGAGTTCGCGCAACCTCAGTGAGGTTTGGATTATTGATCATTCCACGACCACCGCAGAAGCTGCAACCAGCAGCGGCGGTGCACGTGGGCACGGCGGCGATTTGCTTTATCGCTGGGGCAACCCACAAGCTTACGATCGTGGTACCTCTGCCGATCAGCGTTTATTTGGCCAGCACGATATTCAGTGGATTCCAGATGGATACCCAGGCGCCGGCAACTTTTTAGTATTCAACAATGGGCTTGGCCGCACGAGCACGCCGTGGTCCTCGGTTGATGAGTTCACCCCGCCAGTTGATAGCAGCGGCAACTATACTTTGGCCCCGAGTGTGGCCTTTGGTCCAACCGGCGAAGTTTGGACCTATTTTGACACCCCGGCAAACTTTTACGCCGATCATATTTCTGGCGCTGAACGGATGCCCAACGGCAACACCCTCATTTGTGATGGTCCAGCCGGCCGCCTTTTTGAGGTGGATGCGGCTGGCGTGGTGGTTTGGGACTGGACCAGTCCGTTGCCCACTCCCGCGCAGAATAAGATTTTTAAAGTACGTCGCTATCAACGCTCGCTTTGGCCTGGCGACGGCACCCTATCCGTCTCTTCCATGAGTACGGTGGAGTTCGGCATGGTGGCAGGCAGTGCCCATGCAGGGAAAGATTATGCTCTGCTTGGCACGAAGTCCGGGATTACTCCAGGCAGCGTATTGGCCGGAGGCGTATGGCTTCCGCTGAACCAGGATTCCTTTACGGCCAAAACTCTTCATCACGCGGGTTCTGGGAATTTGGTCGGTTTTGCCGGGCAGTTGGATTCCTTAGGCAATGCCACGGCACGCTTGCGTACCAATCCCGTATCGAATCCTGCCTTGATTGGCCGCACCCTGTATTTTGCATTCGTGATCATTGACCCACTCACCGGCTATGCAGAGTTTGCGTCGAATCCGGTGCCGGTCGAGATTTTCCCTTGAGAGGTTGGCGCGGTTAAGATTCGCCCTTCCGTGTGCACGGAATACCTCTCATGGGCTTTCACTCGACTCTACTTCTCATCCACCTCACCAGTGCGTGCATTTGGTTTGGTGGTTATATGGTGATGTCTTTCGTCATTTTGCCGCAAACTAAGCGCGCGAATGATCCGAGAATCTTGATTGATTTTGATCGATCTTTTGCCAAGTTTGCTCTGCCCGCCTTACTTGGGCAGTTGATCACAGGCCCGCTGATGGCGTTGCAGTTCTACCCCAATGTGTTGGACTGGTTCAAGTTCCAAAACGGCGCACAGGACCACATCGCAAGCAAGATTGTCTTTCTGTTCATTATTTTGTACTTGTTCGTAAGGATGCGCACCAAAGTCATGCCGCGCTTGCTTGCGGGGGATCCCACTGCCATGAAATCTGCCTCGCGGAGTACCCACTGGATTACTTTCCTGGCATTTTCCAACGTGTTAATGGGCTTGAGCGTGCACACCGGCGGTTTTGCCTATTAGGGAAGCGTTGGAAGGCGCAGTTTGCCCACTTGCGTGTCCGCGGAATTGCCTTTTGGCTAAACTGTCCTGATGCGTTTCTTTGCCGCTTTGCCGCTGCTGTTGGTAGCTTCTCTTTTAGCATCTCCCGTCAAAATTGCAGCACCGCTGGAGGAGCCGGGAGGGTGGAAGTATCGCGAGTTGGAGATTGAAGGCTGGACGGTTTTGGTGGAGCAGCAACTCTATGCTAAGACAGCACTCCGCACCCAGGTTTTGGACTTGATGAAAATAAAGTTGTGGGAGATTGCAACGCGGTTGCCAGCGCCAGCCGTGACGCGCTTGCGGCAAGTAAAGCTACGCATGCACCTCGCGCATGCTGCGAATAACGGTGCGGCTTATCATCCATCCGCAGATTGGTTACGCGAGCACGCCATGCCAGAGGATTGGGCCCTAGGCATTGAATTCGGCAACGCCGAAAATTTTCTCGGTTGGTCGCAACAGCAACCCGCCATGGTCTTGCATGAACTCGCGCATGCCTGGCATCATCAAGTGCTGGGCTACGCTCATGAAGGAGTATTGCAGAGCTTCGCCGCCACACGCGATGCGGGAAAACTCGAGGAAGTTCTGTACGTTAGCGGTGGCAGCCAACGCGCCTATGCGCTCAATAATGACAAGGAGTTTTTTGCTGAAATGAGCGAGGCCTGGTGGAGCACCAATGATATGTATCCTTTTGTACGTGGCGAGCTGCTCGACGGCTTCCCTGATATCGCCAAGCACATGGATGCTTGGTGGCAGCTGCCAATTCCAGATTCCCAATGAATAAATCCCAGCCAGTCGTAGCCGCGCTCCACCGGGATACACTAGGGGCATGAATACCCGAATAGGGATGCTTGCGTGTGGGTTGCTCCTCGTGGCTATGGAGGCGTGTTCTCCTGCCGCTCCGTCAGCGAGTCCTGGTGCAGCGGCAGCGGATGGTGGCTATACCTTCCCGGTAACCTTTTTGGAGATTGGCGCTGGCACCGTGTCGGAAGTGGCCGAGTTCGCTGGCGACGTCGCCTCCAAGCGCAGCGGTGAACTCGCTTTTGAGCGCGCCGGTCGCATTGTCGAGTTGCTTGTGGACGAGGGCTCCCGGGTTGCGGCAGGCGAACTATTAGCGCGTCTGGATGGCAGTGTTTTAGAGGCGGAGTTGGCTGCTGCTCATGCCGCGCAAACAGCGGTGCAGGCTCAACGTCTTTACGCGGAGTTGGAGTTGGCGCGTTATGAGGAAATGGCGGAAGTCGCGGCAGAATCGAAACGGGATGAGTGGCGTTCGGAAGTGGCCTTCCGTCTCGCTACCGAAGCACAGCGTGCTGCTGACGTGCAGCGGCTCGAACGCTTGTTGGCACAGGGAGAATTACACGCGCCGTTCTCCTGCGTGTTGGTTAAGCGCGGCTTAACCCTCGGCAGTTATGCCACGCCCGGTGCGATGGTTTTTGAAGTCGTCGATTTGGAACATCGCGAAATCCGCTTCGAACTACCGCAAGCTTTGGCCACCCGTTTGGAACCAGGTTTGGATGTCCTGATCTTGGCAGAAACCATGGAGGAGGAGGTACTCCACACCAAACTCACTGCCATCCTGCCGTCGGCACTTTCCACGGCACGTACTTTCACGGGTTTGGTGCAGCTTGATACCGTGCTCGATCCGCAACAACATTACCTGCCAGGCGCCTTTGTGCGGGTGCGTTTGCAGATTCGCAGTGCCACCACGGAAACTGTCGTACCCGCCGACGCCATGGTCGAATCACCTTTAGGCTGGGCCGTAGTGGTTGCAGAAGGAGCACAACCGCCTCTTGCGCGTTTTGTGGCGGTGCGGATTCTTGCCGCGGACGCCGAGCGCGTGGCGGTGGCGCCGCTGGAAGAGGGTGCCTTGCAAGCGGGCGCGCGGGTGATTGTTACGGGTACCGATAATATTTTCCCTGGTGCGCGGCTGTTGCTGCAACCGCATCAAGCACCAAATAATTAAAGCATGAATCCTGTCCGCCTGGCGATTGAACGCCCGTACACCGTGGCAGTAGCGGTGATTTTGGCACTGCTCTTTAGCATTCTTGCTTATCAGCGCATTCCGGTGCAGCTCAAACCAACGGTCGATAAGCCGGTGATTTCGGTGCAGACCACTTACCGTGGTGCCAGTCCGGTAGAAGTCGAAGAACAGCTCACGCGTCCGATTGAAGACTTGTTGCAAGGGATTCGCGGTTTAGAGAATCTGCGTAGTGGCTCGCAAGAGGGAGTCAGCACGGTGATTCTGGAGTTCGCCTGGGGCGTGGACAAAGAGCGCGTGGTGGTGGATGTGGTCAACAAGCTCTCGCAGTTACAAGCG
Source organism: uncultured bacterium (assembly GCA_937919925.1). Taxonomy (GTDB): domain Bacteria; phylum Planctomycetota; class UBA1135; order UBA1135; family UBA1135. The sequence continues at coordinate 24,656 of CALFOT010000047.1, forward strand.
TTGCCGCCGGATGCAGATGAGCCAGTGGTTTCTCTGAGTTCGCCGCGCGATGTGCAGATGGCGATGTGGATTGTGAGTGAATCGCCCTATGCTGCCGATCGCGTACGCCAAATCGTGACGGATGAAGTGGAGCCGTTATTGAAACGTGTGGAAGGGGTGGCCGATTTATTGGTTGTCGGTGGCGAAGAACGTGAAGTGCGAGTCGAAATCGACCCGGAGCGCCTTGCAGCGTTTCGCGTTACGTGGCAAGAATTGTTGGATGCACTGCAACGCGGCTATTTGGATAGTCGCGGCGGGACGGTGGAAACCTCAACGCGGCAAGTCGTCGTGCGCACCATTGGGCGCGATCAAGATCCGGCGGCGATTGCACAGGTTGTGGTGCGTCGTAACGCTGCAGGAACGGTGCTGGTCAGCGATGTCGCGAAGGTCATCGATGGCCATCGCGAACTGCGCAGCATCGTGCGCGGCGCGGGTGAACGGGTGATTGTCGTGGGAGTGAACCGTGAAGCTGGCGCCAATGTAGTCACGATGATTCACGGTGTGGAAGAGCAACTGGAAGTTCTCAATGAGCGCTTTCGTGCCCGTGGCTTGCAGCTTAGCTTTTCACCGGTCTACCGCGATACCACGTACCTCGAAGAAGCATTGGCTTTCGTTTGGAGCAACTTGCAACTTGGTGCGGGCCTCGCGGTGTTGGTGCTGTTGCTGTTTTTGCGTTCCTGGCGCAGCGTGTTGGTGGTGGCCTTGTCGATTCCGATATCGCTTGCAATGGTGTTTCTGGTGATGGATTTACTCGGACGCACGGTCAACGTAGTGAGTCTTGCTGGTCTTGCATTTGCCGCTGGAATGGTGGTAGATAACGCCGTGGTGGTCCTCGAAAATGCATTCCGACATTTGGAAATGGGCAAATCGTCACGCCAAGCGGCGGAAGATGGCGGTCGGGAAGTTTGGGGCGGCGTATTGGCAAGTACCTTGACCACCATGGCGGTTTTTCTACCAATCATTGGAATACAAGAAGAGGCCGGCCAACTTTTTGCCGATCTTGCCATCGCCATTGCTGCAGCGGTTGGTTTCTCGCTGATTGTGGCGTTAACAGTGGTCCCGACCTTGGTTTCCCTGCTGTATCGTGGGCGTAAATTGAGGTCCGCGGATTCTGCGGAAAAGCGTAAGCCAGGGGCTTTGGTGCGCGGTTATGGCGTATTGGCTAGTTTGCTCTCTGGGCGCGGCGGCCGCTCTTTGTTTGCCAAATGCGTGTTGCTGGGAGGAGTTGTTTTGTTGTCTTTGGCAGCCATCAGGCTGGTGCCGGCGGCGGGCTACTTACCTACCGGCAATGCCAACATGGTGTTTTTTTTCTCTGGCCCAATCCCTGGAACGCGGCCAGAAGCCATGGAATCGTCTCTGCGCCCGGTCGAAGAATGGATTCGTGAACAGCCAGAAACCTTGCGCTACTTCATGGTGTTTGCGTCGCGCTTTAACGGCGGTGGCGTAATCCTCAAGCCGGAGTACGCCAATGGCCCAGCGCTTGACGCCTTCCAAGCCAAGTTCTTGCCGATTTGCCTGGCGTCTCCCGGCACGCGTTTTATGGTGCCAGTGCGCCAATCACTGTTCCGGGATTCCGGAAAACAGTTCACCGTTGAGATTACCGGCCCGGATTTGAAGGTTCTTGGAACTACTGCACAGGCTCTGCAGCAGCAACTTGGCTCTTGGCCGGGTGTGCAGTCTTTCGGCGTGCAGAATGATTATGTCGATGGGCGACCTGAATTCCGCGTTGAACCGGAAACGGATCGCGCTTACGAAGCTGGCATGAGCGTGCGCGATGTTGCTGCCGTGGTCGAAACCGCTTTGGCCGGGCGCATTGTTGGAACTTGGGGTGGTTCCGGCCGCGATGTAGATGTGGTCGCCATGGTTTCGCAAGAGCGCGTGCGCAGTTTAGAAATGCTGAAGCAGTTGCCGGTGGCCACGCCGAGTGGCGCTGTCACGCGTCTGGGTGCTTTAGCAGACATCACGCGCGCGGCTGGACCAGAGGCGGTGAATCGCATCGAACGTGAGCGTGGCATCACCCTCACGGTTAGTTTAGAGAAAGATGCCGCCTTGCAAGCGGTGTTGGAAGATGTGCAACAAAATTTGTTGTTGCCGATGACAGCAACCCTAGCCAAAGGTTATGACATTCAGCTTGGCGGGGCCGCGGATAAATTTGCAACCACGCTAAGCGAACTCACCAGTTCTTTTTGGCTGGCGATTCTTCTAACCTACCTACTCTTGGTGAGCCTGTTTCGGTCGTGGTTTCAGCCGCTGGTAATTTTGGTAACGGTGCCGTTAGCGATGACGGGCGGGTTACTTGGGATTAGTTTTGCGGATCGTTGGTTCCACGGCGCTTCTTACGACTTGCTGGCCATGCTCGGTTTTGTGATTTTGGCTGGTATTGTGGTCAATAACGCCATTTTGATCATTCATCAAGCCAACCAATTTCGCGCCGCAGGCGAAGACCGCCGCTTCGCTTTGGCTCATTCCGCTCGCACACGCTTGCGGCCTATTCTTATGACCGTGGCCACCACCTGTTTCGCCATGTTGCCTCTTGCGATCGGTCAAGGTGCGGGGGCAGAGTTATATCAAGGCCTTGCAGCGGTCATTCTTGGCGGTTTGTTATTGAGCACTCTCTTCACGTTATTCGTGGTTCCAGCGTTAGTTTCGCTGGGCTGGGATGTGCAAGATGTAATTTGGCCGTCGCAAGCTTCGCGCTAACTTCCATAATAGAACGTAAAAAAAAGACGGCCCGCATCGCAAAGGATGCGGGCCGTCGTGGGGGGTGTTTCGCGAAGGATAAAAAATCCTATGCGAAACGGCTGGATTTACCAGCGGTCGCCGCCGCCGCCGCCACCGCCGTAGTCGCCACCGCCGCCGCCACGGTTTCCACCGCCGCCGCCACCGTAACCACCACCGCCGCCGCCGCCGCTGCGACCACCGCCGCCGCCGCCGTAACCGCCGCCGCCGCCG
>CALFOT010000048.1 GCA_937919925.1 uncultured bacterium
CCGGAAGATTCCAATCCACCGTTCCACTCGCCCGAATAAACCAGAGTTTCCTTAGAATAGAGCTATGACCACGCTGCTTCTTGCTTTTGCCGTGTTTGTCCTTGCTGTGTTGGGGATGGCTGTAGGCGTGTTGGTTTCTGGGCGCAAATTGGCGAAATCCTGCGGCGGTTCCGCCGATGCCGTAGAAGGCGATTTGCTCGGTGATTGTGTGTGCTCGCGCAAAGAGGCCAATATTTGTGCCTCGGAGGAAGGCAATGAGTTGGTGTTGCTGGCCGAATTGGGCAACCCCAAGCGTAAAGATTATTTCCGCTCCAGCCGTGAAAACGGTGGTGGCGGTGCTGCTGCGCGTTTGGATCAATTCGAGGTTTAATCCGTGGCTGCGTGGCTGCGTCACTCCGTGTCGCTACGCTTATTCGTTGTGGAGCTCAGGAAATCCGCTGCTTTGTAGAGTGACTAGTTTTTCACCGTTGCGTGAAATCATGTAGCACTCCACATCAGCAATACTTTCAATCAATTCCAGGCCATCTGCTGCGCCGAGCACCATACACGTGGTGGCGAGGGCATCTGCCAACATACAGTTTGGCGCGAGTACAGTGACCGACGCCAAGTCATGCGCCACCGGTGAACCAGTACGGGGGTCGATGGTGTGCGAAAAGCGCTTGCCGTCCAGAATGCGAAAGTTGCGGTAGTCACCACTCGTGGCCACGGCAAGACTCCCCAGTTCCAGCACAGCCTGCAGCTCTTGCCCCATGTTGGAGAGATCGCGCGGCGCATCGATACCAATCCGCCAAGCCGTACCCTTCGGGGATTTACCAGAAGTGCGCAGCTCGCCGCCGACTTCCACCATAAAATCGGCGTAACCATTTTCGAGTAAGGCTGCGCAGACGGCATCTACTCCATAACCCTTGGCGATGGCGGATAGATCAATGCTCAAGCCGGCCACATCTTTGCGCAAGACCGTGGGGCCCGCATGCAGCTTTTGCCAGCCGCAAATAGCCAGTGCGGCTTGGATTTCTGCAGGGCTAGGCGCGGCGGCTTGCACGGCGGCGGGGCCGAAGCCCCACAAATCCACCAACGGCATCACTGTGGCATCAAACGCACCCTCAGAAAGCGCGGAAATCCGCAAAGCTTCCTGCACCACGGTGGCGGTTTCTGCGCTCACGACAAAATCCGTTGCTGCGGGAGCGTTTTTGAAACGGCTGATTTCCGAATCAGGCTGGTAGGTGGACATACGCCCATCGACGCGGTCCAGCGCTGCCTGGATGGCGGCGAGCGCGGTGGCTACATCGCTGCCGTCGGTAGCGACTACCACGGCCAGAGTGACATGCCAATCCACCCCCATGGTTTTGCCGCTGAGCGATACCGCTGGGCGCTCTAGAGCAGCAGTAGAACGCACTTCAGAAGAGGAAGTGTGCGTACAAGCGCCGCCCACTAGACTCAGCGTACCCAGAGTGAGACAGCAGGATAGGAGCAGCAATGGGCGTGGCATAGCCGGATTCTAACGCCACCCAGTATTTCTTGATTCGATAGCTGGATGCACAAGAGCAAGGCCGACGCTCGTGAAAGAGTGCCGGCCTTTTGCTTGGGAGAATGGCGCTTAACCGCCGAAGTCATCTAAGAAGATGTCTTCGGGTTCTACACCCAACTCACCCAACATGTTAATGACCGCCGAGTTCATCATCGGCGGCCCACACATGTAATACTGGCATTCTTCGGGAGCTTCGTGTTTCGCTAGGTAACTATCGAGCAACACCTGGTGAATAAAACCGGTCTTGCCTTTCCAGTGATCTTCGGGCTGCGGATCACTCAGCGCCAAGTGCCACTGGAAGTTTGGGAACTCCGCGGCGATGGCGTCGAATTCCTCGACGTAGAAGGCCTCGCGCATCGAGCGTGCGCCGTACCAGAAAGAAACTTTCTTGTCGGTCTTCTCCGTGCGGAACAAATGCATCAAGTGCGAACGCATCGGTGCCATGCCGGCACCACCACCCACAAAGACCATTTCGCGATTGTTCTGCTTCAAGAAGAACTCGCCGTAAGGGCCAGAGATGACCACTTTATCGCCAGGCTTCTGATCGAAAATATACGACGAACCCTTACCCGTGGGCAAACCCTGAGTGCGTGGTGGAGGCGTAGCAATGCGCACATTTAACATGACGCGGTTGCCTTCCGCCGGGTAGGAAGCCATGGAGTAAGCGCGCTCCACCGTTTCTTTTGTGGTTGAACGAATGTCCCACAACTTGAAGGTATCCCAATCGCCGCGATACTCATCTTCGACTTCGAAGTCGCTGTAAGGAATATCGTGCGCAGGAATCTCAATCTGAATGTAGCCACCGGATTGGTAGTCGATGCTCTCGCCTTCTGGCAGCTGCACCACAAACTCTTTAATAAAAGTGGCCACATTGCGATTGGAAACGACTTCACACTCCCATTTCTGCACCGAAAAAATCGATTCATCAATGCGCAGTTTCATGTCGTTCTTGATTTTCACCTGACAGCCAAGTCGCCAGTTTTCACGCGCCATGCCGCGCGAAATGTGCGTTTCCTCAGTGGGCAACAGCGAGCCGCCGCCTTCGTCAATCTGCACCAAACATTGGCCGCAAGTACCACCACCACCACAAGCGGATGGGATGAAAATCTTTTGCGCCGAAAGCGAATTTAAAACCGTGCTACCGGCCGGAATCGACATGGCGTCAGCTTCTTTGCCGTTGATGACAACTCTTACATTGCCGCTCGAGACCAACTTGGACTTGGCTGCGAGCAGAATGAACACAAGGGCAAGGACCACGACCGAGAAGCCGCCGACGCCCAGAAAGATTGTTGTGTATTCCATCGTTTTAGAGCTGGATACCGCCGAAAATGGTGAAGCCCATCGCCATCAGGCCGGTGACGATAAAAGTAATCCCCAGGCCACGCAGGCCACCAGGAACATTCGAGTACTTCATTTTTTCGCGAATCGCAGCGAGCGCCACGATGGCGAGTGCGAAGCCAACGCCAGCACCCACACCAAACACAGTGCTTTCCGCCAAGTTGTATTCACGTTGCACCATCAACAGCGAGCCTCCGAGAATCGCACAGTTCACAGCAATCAGCGGCAAGAACACTCCGAGGGCTCCGTATAGAGCGGGAGAGTACTTATCAATCGCCATTTCTACGATTTGCACTGCCGCGGCAATCGTGGCAATGAAAACGATGAAGTTCAGGAATGACAAATCAATCGTGGCCGCTTGTTCGGCACCGAGTAACCAACCTAATGCACCTTTTTGGAGCATGTATTTATAGATTAGGTTGTTCAGCGGCGTGGTAATCGCCAGCACAAACACCACCGCAACACCGAGACCCAGAGCGGTATCCACTTTCTTCGATACGGCCAAGAAGGAGCACATACCGAGGAAGAAAGCCAGTGCCATGTTCTCAATGAACACGGACTTGAGGAACAGGTTGAAGAGTTCCATTAGTTACTCACCTCTTGCAATTTTTTGGCATAACTGCGTTGCACCCAGATGATCAGGCCAATGATGAAGAACGCACCAGGCGAGAGCACCATCAAACCGTTGGGGTTGTACCAGCCACCGTTATTGATGGTTGGCATCAGTTCGTAACCGAGCAGCTTGCCACTGCCGAGCAGCTCGCGTGCGCCCGCCACCATAATCAAAATCGCGGCGTAACCAAGCGCATTGCCGACGCCATCCAGGAACGATTTCCAGGGTGGGTTGGCCATCGCGAATGCTTCGGCACGGCCCATCACAATGCAGTTGGTAATAATCAAGCCAACAAACACTGACAGCTGCTTGCTTACCCCAAAGAGGTAGGCCTTCATGATTTGGTCAGCAACAATCACCAGCGAAGCGATGATCGCCAGCTGCGTAATCACGCGGATGCTGCCGGGAATCTTATTGCGCAGTAGCGAAATCACCACGTTGGAACCCGTCAACACGAACATCAACGCAGCACTCATGACCAACGCCGTTTCAAGCTTGGTGGTGACCGCCAACGCCGAACAAATACCCAGTACCTGCAGCGTGATGGGGTTTTTAAGGTGGATTGGTCCAAGCAGGACGTCTTTGGTTTCTTTGTCCATTACTTCGCCTCCTTCTTAATGTAGGGCCCGTAGCCTTCGTCGCCTAACCAAGTCAACACGGTATTTCCTACCGCCACCGATGTAATCGTGGCGCCCGAAATGCCATCGACTTGGTATTTTGGATTCTTGACTTGACCACCCTTGGTGACGGTCAAAGCGGCAACGCCAGACTCGTTGTAAACCAACTTGCCGGCCCAGTGCTCCTTCCAACGAGGGTTATCAATTTCACCACCTAGACCAGGAGTTTCACCATGCTCGTAGAAGGTGATGCC
>CALFOT010000049.1 GCA_937919925.1 uncultured bacterium
TGTTGCGGCTAAAGTCATCGATTGCGGCATCCACATTGGTTGCAAGCGAAGGCGCGTAAGTGAGTTGATAGCCGTGATACGAGCCATTAGTGGTGTGCAAATCCATAAACAAATGTGGATCAAAATCACGCATCAAGCCAAGTAGAGCGCGGGTTTCCGGCGCTTCTGCTTTCAAGAAATCGCGATTCAAATCAAGCCCTTGTGCATTAGTCCGAATGCCTACTCCTCCATCTGGGCCATTTTGAGTGACACGATTCCTGCGGTCGATACGATCATTGCCGTCGGCGTTGTAAATCGGAACGAACAGCAACACAGCGTGCTCCAGCAAATCCTGGTGTTCTCCTAAAGCAATCTCGCGCAGGATCATTTGTACAGCAGCTTTGCCTTCGACCTCGCCGGCATGAATGTTGGCATTGATCAAAATGAGCAACTTGCCCGAAGTTTGGACTGCCGCGGCATCCAGGAGTGGGGGGTCAGCAGCAATCACCAACTTCATCGGGCGGCCCTCAACGCTCTCGCCAAAATCGCGCACACATAACTTGTGTGCAGCGGGTAACCCGGCAAGCGCGTCCAGAAAATCCATCACTTCTGCGTAAGTGGAAGTGCGCTGCCCATCGCTTTGTTCGGCGACGGTTAACGGAGCGCGAACGGGAGACGCTGGAGGAGTGGTGCAAGAGGTCATTGCTAAAAGTAGTGTCAAGGTGGAACTGAGGAGGGCTATATTCATCGTGGCAAATCCAGGAGGGTTACAATCAGTCATCTGCACAGTGAGCGTAGTGGTTTGATGGCGTCAGCGTTTGAAAATAAGAAAAGCACCGCCAGCCTTGGGGCCCGCAGTGCTTCAGCTTGAAGTCTTCGCTTGGAAGACTGGGCACGCTTACATGTGCTTGAGATCCCAGTTGTAATCAATTTCACCTGACAGTGGATCGATTCGATCCATCTCGGGGGCACCGTGCGGCAAGTCGGAGCAGTTTGCTGTCAATGCTGGAGTCGTGCCGTAGGTTTTGTAACCATTGGCTACACCCACAGGAATGCGAATCAGACAATAGTTGTTTTCGCCCAGAAAGTGTTCTTCAATCACGCCCTTCGATGGCGAGCCTTCGCGCAAATCGCATAGCACCAACTTGATCATGCCTTGGATGACTGCGTAATGCTGCGTTTGCTCGCGGTGAATGTGCCAACCTTTGATGGCGCCGGGCATCGATTGCGAAAAGTAGACTTCGCCGAACTTGGTGAAGATCGGGCTATCGCAGCGCAACATGTGCATGATCATGCCACGCTCATCACAGATTTTGCGCAGTGGCTGCACGTAGACCCCTTCAATCTTGGAACCTTGAGTTAGTTTGCTGACGTCAGTCATCGTTTAGTCTTTTTTGGAAAGCTCTTCGAAGTAATGGGGGAGGGTGCCGTCGGCCATTTTGCCTTGCAACGTGACGAGCCGGGTGTAACGGCCGCTTTGGAATTCAGCGGCGAAGTTGTCGCGCTGCTGGTATTCGGCGTACATCACCGGCACTGCCGAACGCACCGACCACTCGAGTTTGAACTCAGGCAAGGTTTTGTTCAGCAAATCAAAACACACGCGGTAGTTGCGTGGATCCGGCACCGCTGTTTCTGCAATCGTAATCGTGGAGCCTTTGACCGCGTCATGCACGATTTCTGCGACTTCACAAATCTGATAGTTATCCTCATTGCCGCCGACGTTCACCGCCAAGCCGCGCACGCTTTCAAGCGGTGCTTCACTCAGAGCGCAAAAGGCCCGCGCAATATCGCGGCAGTGCACCAGTGGACGCCATGCCGTGCCATCGGACATCAACTTCACTTGGTTGATACTGACCGCGAAGGCCAACAAGTTATTGACGGCTAAATCCGTCCGCAGACGTGGGCTTTGCCCATATGCGGTGGAGTTGCGTAGGTAGGTCACCGAGAAAGTGTCGGACTCCAATTTTTTCAACTGCGCTTCCGCATTCACTTTCGATTCGGCATACGCGGAAACTGGCGTGAACTTGGCGGTTTCATCCAAGATGGTGTCGCCGGCAGCTCCGTAGATGGAGCAGGAGGATGCAAATAGGAAGCGCGGTACACCCGCAGCTTTGGCACATTTGGCCACATGCAAAGTGCCGCCGGTGTTGATGTGGTGGGTGATGGCAGGATCCAAATCACCCATTGGATCGTTGGAAATCGCCGCCAGGTGGATCACAGCCTCGATACCGGTGAGCATTTCCGGAGTGACATCGAAAACATCCATGCTCAAGTCGACGTCGGCAAGAGCTGGTTCGCCGAACTCGACGCCGTCGTAAAGGCCTATGTCTATGCCAGTTACGTGGTGCCCAGCTTTCTGGAAAACATCGATTGCGTGGGCGCCAATGTACCCACGATGGCCTGTGATGAGAACTCGCATCTGTTTTGGTTGGGGAGACTCCAGGAGCGGAGAGAAGCAGATTCTAGCTTCCCGTTTTCACTCATGCTTAGGAAGCATCGGCTTTCCGGCTAAGACATAAAATCAGTTTTCAGTACATTTCGGAATAATTTGGCATCTCAATGCAACATCCCAGCGTATCCTGAAAAATCAGTGTCACCACGCGGTGCCCCTCTTTCTCTTCACCCCTTGTTACAAACCATGAATCACCTTCTCCTCACGAGCGCAATTTGCGCTTTCTCTTTCTGCCTGGTCGCTCCAACAAGCGCACAATCCCTCAACGTTCAAGATGATGGCTCCCCAGCGATCACAGCTCTCAGTGCTGGCGGCCCAAACCTCCAAGCTCCAGGTTCGTTGACTACTTTGTTTGCAACCAACAATGGTTTTGCAGGCAACATGTTTGACATCACCCCAACGGTAGACATGAGCATCACTTCCATGGATATCAACATTCAAGGCATTGCCGGCCCTGCCGTCACCATGGATGTTTGGTACTGCATGGGCACCGTTGTCGGTAACCAGCAAAACGCTGCAGCATGGACCCTCATCGGTTCCTACGCTGGCACCTCCGCAGGTAATAACTTGCCTACCATGATGGACATGACCGGCAACGGCATGACCTTTGTTGGTGGCACGAGCTATGGCCTCTACATGGATGTCACTAGCTACCAGTTTGGCACCACGGTTGGTTACACCAACGGCCCAACCGGCGGCACCGATTACTCCAATGCAGATTTGCTGATTCACACCTGGTACGGCACCAAAAACACGAACCTGGTGGGTCCATTCGTAAACAGCGTGTTCCAGGTTCGTGAGTGGAATGGCACCATTCATTACGATACCGCCGGTTCTTCAGGTCCTGCTTACGCAACCTCTGGCCTGGTTGGTGGTACTGTTGCAACCCTCACGGTAACGAACGCAACTCCTGGTGGTGGCGTCTTGATTGCTTACTCCCTAACTGGTGCTGGCCCAACCAACACTCCGTTTGGTCCAGTGGACATGAGCAACCCAATCACTCAGTTGCCAGTCTTGACTGCAGATGCTGCTGGTGTTGCAAGTATGTCCCAAGGTGTTCCTGGCCGCGCAACTGGTTTCACGGTTTACACCCAAGCTGCAGACTTGGCCTCCGCAACTTTGACCAACTCTTTGGCTGAAGTCGTTCTCTAAGACCATCGCGTCTTCCTCTAGCGGCCTCCTACTTCGGTGGGGGGCCGCTTTATTTTGTAATTCGTGGCTCCAGTTTGGCCACAATCGCCTTGCCAATCGACAGACTACTGGTTGCGGCCGGTGACGGGGCGTTACAGACGTTCAGGACCTGCCCGTGTTGGTCAAAGAGGAAGTCATCAATCATCAGGCCGTCAGGCATCAGCGCCTGTGCACGCACGCCTGCGGGAGCCTTTTCCAGGTGCTCACTGCGGATTTCTGGCATCAAGCGTGCGAGAGCTTTGGTGAAAGCCTTTTTCGACAAGGAGCGGTGCATTTCGCCCATGCCGGCACGCCAGTGTTTGCCAATCATCTTCCAAAAACCGGCATAGCCTAGAGTGCCAAAAAGATCCTTGAGGTTGATGTCGCCCCAGGTGTAGCCTTCGCGAGCAAGTGCGAGCACCGCATTGGGACCGCATTCCACACTGCCATCGATCATGCGCGTGAAATGCACTCCAAGGAAGGGGAAGTTCGGATCGGGCACCGGATAGATCAAGTGCTTGCATAGGTGCTTGGCGCTGTCTTTGAGTTCGTAGTACTCACCACGGAAGGGCACGATGCGCGCTGGGGGCTTGGCACCGCTCATTGCGGTGACGACATCATTGTGTAGACCGGCACAGTTGACCACCAAGCTGCTTTGGAAATCGCCTTGGGTGGTGTGCACAATGACTTCCTGCAGATGCTGCTGCATGTTCAGGACCCGTGCTTGATAAACAATCTGGCCCCCCGCCGCAGAAATCAGTTGCGCCATTTTTTCACATACGGCGGTGTAATTGACGATACCCGCTTCTGGTACTCGAATGGCTTGAATGCCTGCAGCGTGCGGTTCAATCTCACGGAGCTGATCACCGCTGATCTTTTCACAATCCACCCCATTTTGTAAACCACGCTCGAAAATCCGCTCCATCGCTGGCAGTTCACTGTTATCAAGCGCCACGATGACCTTGCCGCAGATTTCGAAAGGAACGTCATGCTCAAGGCAGAAGCGCTCCATCAAAACTTTCCCTTCGCGGCAGTTCAGCGCTTTATAGGAACCAGGCTTGTAGTAAATCCCTGAGTGAATCACACCAGAGTTGTGGCCCGTTTGGTGGACGGCAGGGCCAGCTTCTTTATCCACGATCAACAAGCGTTTACCTGGGTGCGCTTCCAGGAACTTCAATCCAGTGGCAAGGCCGACAATGCCAGCCCCGATGATGATGACGTCCGCGTGCGAGGATTCCATGCTGGCACGGATTCTATCCCGGCGAGACCAGCTTGGAGAGCAGCTCTAGCTGAGTTGCTCAAGGAAGAATTCGCGCAGTGGCCGTGTGGCCAAAACCGCAGCCGCGCACAGCAGCAAGGAAATCGTTGTGGAATGGCTAAGGAACATTAGGCTGATTGCATGACTACTTGGCAGATTCATATCTGGAAGGGAGTAGCCGCCGAGCGTTGGAGTGAAAATCCGCAGAAGCATAAGGAGTAAAAAGCCAACGATTGCGGCAAGGCTAAGGCCGAAAACCAATTCCTTGGCGCGCTCTACCTTGGGGTTTCCCATGACCGCGCCGTTTTGATTTTCCATTGCCCAGCGCTCTAGTGCCCGCTCACTCCAAATCCGCACTTGCTCCGCAGTAGGCACATCGCTGTGACTAAGAGGGTTACGCAGGAGTTTTTCGAGCTTGTCCATCAATGTGTGATTTCGGTGAATGTGCGCAGACTATCGCGCCCGCGCTTGAGCCAAGACTTAATGGTATTGGGCGTTGCACCCATCAGTTGTGCAATCTCAAGCACCGCAAGTCCATCTAAGTAATGATAACCCAAAGCGAACCTTTGGTTGTCAGGAAGTTGCTCCATCGCTTTGCGCACCAAAGCGACTTCGTCACGTGTGCCGACGAGGTCGACGGCCTCGGCATTCTCAGAGCAAAAGTCCGTATTTGCGTCAAATGGCTGATTGCGCTCACGATGACGCTTCCAGCGTTCTACGGCACGTAGGCCTTCGCGGTAAGAAATTTGGTAGATCCAAGTGCTTAACTTGGCGTCTCCGCGGAACTTCGGAAGCCCGCGTAGTGCTCTGATAAGCGTTTCCTGCACGACATCTTGGGTGAGGTCAGATGGCAAGCGGAAACGGGCGGCCTGCCCGGCAATCTGTGTAGTAAAGGTCTCCACGAATCGTTGTGCGTTCGATGCTGTCAGCGGCAGGAAATCCGCGGCTGTCTGAGATGTCGTGGTTTCCAACTTCACTCTTCCGACCCCCATACTAACTCCGAGGTTGCAGGAAAATATTTCCTACTTTTGTGCTGACGGCGCGTAAGCCTAGGCAACAGCAAGCCACTAGTGGCTCCCCCCAATCTCATGTCTCTCATCAACAACGTAGTCTCTCTCGCCTTCCCATTCATCGAAGGCACAGACCCCATGATCCTTGCTCCAGTTTTGGCAATGGTCCTCTCCTTTGCGCTCGTAGGCCTATTTGGCCTCGCAATGATGGTTCACGATTTCGTGAGCACTCAGAAATAACAAGGGGACATTCCTAGGTTGGCTTCGGCCGCCCGGGAGGTTTGGCGACGACTGTGGGTTAGGGTTCCAGTCGTCGCTTTTTTTTATTCTAATTTTTGCTGCAACGGAAAGCTTGGCGCGTAGGTCTCTTTATCAACCGGCCACACATGGCCACCCCCCAATCTCATGTCTCTCATCAACAACGTCGTCTCTCTCGCCTTCCCATTCATCGAAGGTACAGACCCCATGATCCTTGCTCCAGTTTTGGCAATGGTCCTCTCCTTTGCGCTCGTAGGCCTATTTGGCCTCGCAATGATGGTTCACGATTTCGTGAGCACTCAGAAATAACAAGGGGACATTCCTAGGTTGGCTTTGGCCGCCCGGGAGGTTTGGCGACGATTGGGAATTAGGGTTCCGATCGTCGCTTTTTTATTTTCACTTTTACTGCAACCGCCCAACCTGAGTCTGGGTCACACGAGCATCATGTCCGGTTCCATCGAACAAATCATTCCCTTAGTTGCCATTGTTGGCAGCATGTCGATTCCAATTTTTTGGTTCTACTTTGACAGCCGCAACAAAGCCAGCCGTGATCAGGCCATCAGCAAAGCGTTGGAGTCCGGCGCACCCCTGGAGGATGTCAAAGAGTTGTATGCCGAGACGGAGTCGGCGTCGAAAGCTGCACGGAAAATGCCTTTCCGCAAAGGACTAATCCTGATTTCGCTTGGTGCAGCTTTGCTGATGTCGCGAGAGTTGGGCTTTTTTGGCGCACACTCTTCCGGTGCGGCCGGAGTTTTTGGCCTGATCGGCCTTTTTCTCGGACTGGCCTTCCTGGTCAGTGACTTTTTCAATCGCAAGCGCTTCTAAGACTAGTGCCGGGCTATTGGCCCAACCTAGTCGAAGATACGCTCGCCGCGGTCAGCCAGATCCTTCAGCCATGGCGCGGGAGTGAACTTGGAAGCCCCCCCTGGCCGCGCGATGATATCTGGTGCCGCCGCAATCGCTTCGAGGCGGCGCACCACTTCCTTCACCCCAAGGCTATCGGCGTAATGTAGAAGGCCGCCATGGAAGGGTGCGAAGCCCATGCCGAAAACGGTGGCAAGATCCAAGTCTGTGGCGTTGGTAGTCACTTGTTCTGCCATGCAGCGCGCCGCTTCATTGACCATACTCAGGATCAGGCGATCGGTCATCTGTTCCTTCGTGAGGCTCTTGGCGCCATCCTCCTGTTGGAACTTGCTGAGGTCCGCGCATAGCACAGGCTGCTTTTTGCGATCTTTCGGGTGGTCGTAAAAGCCCTTGCTAGTTTTGGCGCCGAGGCGTTTGTCGTTGGCCAGCGCTTGAATCCCGGCGGTAGGAGTCATGCGCTCTCCATAAGCTTCATGCAGTGAGCTAGCAGCGTGCGCGGCGATATCCAAGCCCACTTCATCGAGTAGGCGCAACGGTCCCATCGGCATGCCGAAATCAAGCATGAGTTTATCGAGTGCTTCCGGATCGGCACCCGCCACAAATAAACGCACGGCCTCATCCAGGTAGGGGCCAAGCAGGCGGTTGACCAGGAAGCCAGCGACATCTTTGACCACCACCGGCGTTTTGCCCAGCCGCGTTGCGAGTGCTGCCACCTCGATGGCTGCTGCATCACTAGTCCGTTGTCCTTTGACAACTTCCACCAATGGCATCAAGCGCACCGGGTTGAAAAAGTGCATGCCCACCACACGCTCGGGGTTTGGAAGGCCCTCGGCCATGGCTGTGACCGATAAAGAGGAAGTATTGGTGGCCAGCAGGCAATCAGCCGGCACGACGGCGGCCAGCTGCTGGAGCACGGATTTCTTGATATCCATCCGTTCCGCAACCGCCTCGATGACAATATCCGCACGTTTCAGGCCATCCATCTTTTCGGAAACGGTCAGGCGATCCACCGCGCCATTGGCCAGGTGCGGTGCCAGGCGGCGGCGTTGACGTTTTTTAGCAATCGTCGCGAGGTGGTCAATCAGAGCTGCATCCAGTGCATCACGCGAAAGATCAATCAAGCGCATTTCGAGGCCCTTTTCAGCGCCCAGGCTAGCGATAGCCCCGCCCATGACGCCGCCACCAATGACCGCACCACGCTGAAAGTTACGTGGTCGAAAATCCGCCGTGCCACGGGCAAATTTCTTCGCAGCTTCCGCGGCGAAGAAAATGCCAACGAGGCTTTTGCAGATGGAGCCAGTGGCGAGCTCGGCAACCGCATCGGCTTCGAGGCGAGCGGCATCCTGGCGGGATTTGCCGCCAGAGCCGAGCACTAAATCCAGAGCACGCAGCGGCGCAGGATATTGACCATGCGTTTTTGCTTCCACCTGCTTGCGGACCTTGCTGCTGATGACGGCCTTCATCAACGGGTTACGATCGACCATCCACTTGGCCAAGCCGCGCTTCTTCTGTTTCACCTTCATGCGGCCCATCGCCAGCGCGCAAGCCAGTTCGACCAGTAAGTGCGGGTAGGTGATACGATCGATCATGCCACGCTTCAAGGCGGTTTTCGCATCCATCAAGCGGCCACTGAGGATGGCGTCGAGCGCGAGTGGCACGCCGATACGCTCGGGCAAACGGTGCGAACCACCCCAACCAGGAATGATGCCGAGTTGGGTTTCAGGGAGGCCAATACGGGTTTTCGGGTCATCGGCGGCGATGATGTAATTGCACGCCAGCGATAACTCATACGCGCCGCCGGGAACCGCACCTCCGATTGCTGCAACTGTGATGGGCTTGAGTTTTTCAATACTGGTGAAGATGGCATGCACAAACTGCACAATGCGGAAGGCGTCGCTCGGATCCGTGATGCCTCCGATGCCTTCGATATCGGCGCCGGCGGCAAACTTCAGTGGCTCAGCGCCCGCAAAGACCACTCCTTTTAAAGTGGAATCTTGATGCAGTTCGCGCACGATTTCATCCAAATCGCGCAGCATCGGTGCATCCAAAACGGCCAAACTACGGTGTGGTGGGTCGAGGTAAACGACCGCCAAGCCGGCCTCGGGGCGCTCAACGCGGATGCAAGCACCTGCTTCGGGGCTGTTGGGAGGAAACGGGAATCCTTGTAAGTCCATCGTTTGATTTAGGAAAGGCGTTCGAGGATTACGGCGCCGCCTTGGCCGCCGCCGATGCATAAAGTGGCAAGCCCAACCTCACGGTCAGAGACTTGCAGTTCGTGGGCCAGCGTTAAGAGCAAACGGGTGCCCGTTGCGCCGACGGGGTGGCCAAGGGCGATCGCACCGCCGTTGACGTTGAGTTTGGCTGGGTCGAGTTCACCGAGTGCGCGATCACGCTGGAGATGTTCTTTGGCGAAGGCATCGGAAGCGCAGGCGCGGCTACAGGCGAGTACTTGCGCAGCGAATGCTTCGTTGAGTTCCACGATGCCCATGTCGGCAAGTTCCATGCCTGCAGCTTTGAGTGCCATCGCGGAACTGTAGACCGGGCCTAGGCCCATCCGTTTGGGATCCAGGCCAGCCCAAGCGAAACTGCGGATGGCAGCGAGTGGTTTGAGCCCAAGTTCTTTGGCACGTTTTTCGGTGGTGAGAATTACCCCGGCGGCGGAATCGGTGATGCCACAGGCGTTGCCCACGGTTACCAGACCGTCTGGTTTTTCAAAATAGGGCCGCAGCTTGGCGAGGTTTTCAATGCTTTGGTCATCGCGAATACCATCATCATGACGTACCGAGGAACTGCCTTTGCGGGCGCCTAAAGGTACCGTAGGCACGATTTCAAGTGCGAAGCGGCCACGGTCACGAGCGCCACGCGCACGGCGGTGAGACTGCACCGCGAAGGCGTCACACTCGGCGCGGGTGAGGCTCCAATCGCGCGCCAAGAGCTCGGCGGTTTTCCCCATGATCATGCCGGTGACCGGATCGGTTAAGCCCTCCAACAAGGCCACCCGTGGCTTCAAAAACGACGGCCGAAATTTGGCCAGCGCGCCTAAACGTTGCGCAAGGCTGCGGGCCTTCATCAGTTTGGCGAAGAAGTTGGTCATTTTGTCGCCGTAGATCAAGGGGTAGGCACTCATCACTTCCACACCCATGCAGAGATAGGTATCGCCTAAACCCGAGAGAATATTGGTGGCCGCCGAGGTCACGGATTCGATGCCACTTGCGCAGTTGCGTGCGACGGTGCGGGCAGGGATGGATTCGGGCACACCAGCACGCAGGGCAATCACGCGAGCGATATTGGCTTGATCGTGGGGTGGTCCCACGCAGCCCACAACGACTTCATCGATCTCGGCCGGATCCAAATCGGCGCGGGTTAGAAGTTCCCGTGCCAGCATCGAGCCCAGGTGGCCAGCATCTTCTTGCGCAAAAACCCCGCCAGCACGGGCCATCGGTGTGCGGAGACCGGCTGCGATTACGAGCCGAGGGTGGTCGTCAGAGGCGGCGTAGGAAATCATTTGTTGGAATTGAGGTTAACAACGTTAACTTTACGGCGTAAAGTAGGGGGAGTCCAGAGAAAAAGCATGTCCCAAAACGGAGAACTTCGCAGTCGCATCCTTGAGCAAGCGCGCATTTTGCTGCTGAAAGAGGGATATTCAGCCGTGTCTATGCGGAAAATTGCCAAAGCAGTGGGCTGTACCCCAACCAGCATCTACATCTATTTCGACAACAAAGATGCTTTGATTCACGCATTAATTGAAGAAGGTATGGAAAAACTGCATGGCGCCTTGGTCGCAGCGGTGCAGGAGCATGTGGATCCGAGGCAACGATTTGCCGGAATCTGCTTGGCCTTTTTACAGTTTGGAATTCAGAATCCCGCCTATTATGAAATTATGTTCCTTCTCCACCCAGAGAAGATGAAGCGTTATCCGACCGATAAATACCGACGCGCGCGGCGCAACCTTGAGCTTTTCGCAGACACTCTGCGCGAAGCCCGTACCGATTGTTCTTTCGACCCCATGCTGAGCGCCACCGTGCTGTGGAGTTTGCTACATGGATCCATTTCGCTGCTCTTGGCACAGCGCGTGGATGTCGGCATCCCAACGGCAGTCTTCCTTGACCAAGTCGTTGCGCATGCATCTGCCATGCTTTTTCCCACATCATCATGACCTTTTTACTTTTTCTCGCCGGCTTACTTGCCCTTGGTTTCTTCGGGGGCAAGCTCATTGCTTGGACCATTTGGACGGCCGCCTTCCTAGTTTGGTGGGGCTGGCCGCTGTGGCCGCTGTGGCTACTGGTGGTCTTGGCGGTGCCTGCTGTGATCTTGAACTGGCCGGCCATGCGCTTACGGATCGTGACCACGCCACTGATGCGGTTCCTTAAAAGTGCTGGGATCTTGCCGGTGATTTCAAAAACCGAACGCGAAGCTCTCGACGCCGGGTCAGTTTGGTTTGAAGGGGAGTTGTTTTCGGGGAAACCCGATTTCGCACGCTTGCAAAACGAGGCTTACCCCGAGCTGACCGATGAAGAGCAGGCTTTTCTCGACGGACCCGTGGCAGAGGTTTGTCGCATGACGAATGATTGGGAAGTCTTCCAGCGCCGCGACCTATCGCCGGAGTCGTGGCAATTCCTGCGTGACAAAGGTTTCTTTGGCATGATTATCCCCAAGGAATATGGCGGTTTAGCATTTTCGCCCACGGCTGTAAGTGCGGTGATTGCGAAGCTCAGTTCGCGCTGTATTCCGCTCGGCATTACTGCCATGTTGCCTAACTCTTTAGGCCCCGCGGAACTGTTGGTTCACTATGGCACCGAAAAGCAAAAGCAAGCCTTACTGCCACGTTTGGCCGCAGGAAAAGAGATTCCATGTTTCGCATTGACCGAACCGCATGCCGGTTCGGACGCTGGTGGCATTCGTGCCAACGGCGTGGTTTTCAAGGCCGAGGATGGCAGTTTGATGATGCGCTTGAATATGGAAAAGCGCTACATCACCTTGGCTTCCCGTGCCACTTTATTAGGCGTTGCCTTCAAATTGAAGGATCCGGATAATTTGCTTGGGCGGGGGGCAGATCTGGGTATTTGCTGTGCGCTCGTGCCGGCCGATACGCCAGGCTTGGAGCTTGGCAAGCAGCATGATCCACTCAATGTGCCATTCTTTAATTGTCCCTTCACGGGCACCGATGTGCTGTTGCCACTCGATGCGTTGATTGGCGGCCCTGAGCGCGTCGGCCAAGGTTGGCGCATGCTGATGGAACAACTGGCCGCTGGGCGCGGGATTATGTTGCCATCGCAAGCTACTGCCGGCACCAAGATGGCTGCTCGCGTTACCGGTGCTTACGCCACCGTGCGCCAACAGTTCGGTATGTCGATTGGCAAGTTTGAAGGTATTGAGGAGCCGATGGCGCGCATTGGCGGGATGGCGTACACGCTCGAGGCCGCACGTCGTTTTACTTGCGGTGGTTTAGATGGCGGCGCCAAGCCTGCGGTGGTTTCGGCGATTGCCAAGTATTACTTCACCGAAACCATGCGCGATGTGATTAACGATGCCATGGATATTTGCGGTGGCGCTGGAATCTCGCGTGGTCCACGCAACTTGCTTGCCCACGCATACTTTGCGGCGCCGATTTCGATTACCGTGGAAGGTGCCAATATTCTCACGCGTACTTTGATGATTTTTGGCCAAGGAGCGATTCGTTGCCATCCTTTTGCTGAAAACGAAATCTCGGCGTTGGAAAAAGGTGACGTGAAAGGCTTTGATTTCGCGTTCTTCGGGCATATTGGCCATGTTGTGCGTAACTTTTCGCGCTCGATGGTTCT
>CALFOT010000050.1 GCA_937919925.1 uncultured bacterium
AAGTGGTGCACCCGAGAGGACTCGAACCTCTGGCCTTTGGTTTCGGAAACCAACGCTCTATCCAACTGAGCTACGGGTGCTTTTCCCTTGAAGGGGCAAAGGATAGCGCGTTTTTGCAGTCTCGCACAGAGCAAACGCAGGAGGGAAGAAGCCAACATTTCTCGTTACGTCAGCCGCTTTATGACCTAGAAAATAGAGGATTAGGGGAAAGAGCCCTGCTCAAGCCTCGAAATCTTGCTAGTCTGCCATAGGGCAAATTGCCCAACAAACCCTAATGACCTTACCTCTCAAGTCAGTCTTCGTATCAGGCGCTATCCTTGGCCTGGTTTCGTGGGGAGCATCGAAAGCCCCAGAGTCTCAGCTTGTCGCTATGACTTCTGGCCTCCAGAGCATGATGGATACCGATGGCGATGGTCTCGATGATATTCTTGAGGTCCTGCTGGGTAGTTCCATTACCGATGCGGATACCGATAACGATTCTTTCTCCGATTTGGAGGAGCATCTCAGCGGCACGGATCCTTTGGTTTACGATTCCGGTAGCCAACCGTTGCAGATTCAGCGCCAATTGAAGCTCGATATTTATTCCAACGGCGCAGATGTCGTGGTTCAGCTATCGGGTTTGTTTAGCCAGGGAATCACCGGTTTGCGCCTTTACGCGGCCAATGAGTACTATTCCGTACGGATTCCAGCTAACTTTTTGGCGGCTTTCCAAAACGATGAGCGCCAGTTCAGCAGCAACGTGGCGGGGCTCCAGGCTGTGGTTTACCGCTTCAAACTGCCGGCGCAACTATTCCTTCGATCGTCTGCGATGGCGATTGGTGTTACTGCAAATGTGGATAACATGGCTCTTGGTGTGCAAAGTCATCTGTTGACGGCTGCAGGGCAGCTCCTGGAGTACCGGGATTTTGCAAGCTTCGGTATTTTGGGGCACAGTGGTCAAAGTGGTAGTGGTGGCGGAGCTTCCGGTGGGTTGTTCCCAACTGCCCCTGGGGATCAGATGCCAGGGGAAATTTCGCTCGGCCAAATTTGTGTGCAGAGCCTGGAAGAAATTGCTTCCTTAGGTGGAAGCCAGAAGCTCTACCAGATTTCGGATAGTTACTGTGATTACATGCCCAGGGCAGCCTGTTTCTCGAGCTGCTCCTCTGCGGTTGGAGGTTCCGTGGTTGGAATCGATATCGTCGGTCTCTTGGGGGGTTAATCCGCCCAGCTAAAAAATCCGGCTCCTGCTTGCAGGCGCCGGATTTTTTTACTTTTTCGTTAAACCTAAGCTAGGAAACAGGTTAGGGTGAAACAGGCAGCGCTAGAGAGGCTCCCAAATTTTCCAAAATAAGAAGTCTTTTTTGGAACCAACTTCTAACAATCCCTGTCCTAACCTCGGTGAACATCCTTGCCAGACCCTGATCAACAACTCGTCGAAGCCTGCCAAGGCGCCAGCGAGCAAGGTTTTGAAGAGGCTTATCGCCAACTTTTCGTTCTTTACCAGGACCGGGTTTTCACAATCTGTCTGCGTGTCACGGGCAACCGCGAGGATGCCATGGATGCAGCACAGGAAACCATGATTACTTTGGCCCGACGCATTCGGGATTTCGCTTTTCGCAGCCGTTTCTCCTCTTGGGTTTTTCGGATTGCGGTGAATGCAGCGATTGATAGCCGTCGTCGTCGGCTCGATAGCCCTAGGGCAGGAATTCGCACCATTGTTGGCTCTGCTGAGGGCGAACATCACCTCAACCAAGTTGCGGGTGAGGTGGAATCTTCCAACCCCGTGGTCGAGGTTGCCAGGGGCGAAGATCAGCACCTCATTCAAGAGGCCCTGACGCGCCTAAACCCACGCTTCGCAGCGCTTTTGGTACTCCGCTATATGCAGGGGCTGAGCTACGAAGAGATTTCCGAGGTGCAAGAGTGCTCTCTCGGAACCGTGAAATCCCGTCTAAACCGTGCCCACACCGCTTTGCGCGAACTGCTGCAAAACAGTGGCTACGATCCCTCCGATCTTCCTCTCTGATTACCTTGACTCACTACCCACTGAACCCCGATTTGCCAGAAAGGCTCACGCAAGACCTGCGTGCGCTTGGTGGCGTCAGGGCTCCAGAGGAGCTCTGGGAGCGCGTGCAGTTGGGTATTGCGTGTGGCGAGGTCGAGCAAGCACCCGCGGAGCTCTGGGAGCGCGTGCAGCCAGAACTTGCAGCGATTGCAGCGTCAGGGTCACAAAAAACACCTTCTGGCCTGGTACGAAACAACGCAATCTGGGGCCGACGCCTTTCGGTCGCCGCGGCTCTGATGATTCTTGCCGGAATCGGCTTCCGTTTCCTAGGTCCGAACGACCCCGAGCCGCATGCCGTTCTTGCCGGTCAAATTTCCAGTGTGAATCGCGCCGCCTTCCGTGCTAAGGTGATTTTTATGGAAGTTTCCGCCACGGAGCTTTCCTCCGTGGCCAATGGCCTCGCCCAATCGTTGGGTGGCCTCAGCGCAGAGGACGACGCATGATGCGGCCAAGTTTGGTACTTGGCTTGTCGCTCTGTGCATTGGCTTTGGTGGCCTGTGAGCCGGGCAGTCAAAACCAAAGCGGCACTCAAGAAGCTAGTGTTGGAGGGCAGAATCTTGCTGCTGCCGTCGGCGTTGCCATTTCCATTCCGCAGTTTCAATATCCGGAGCAGTTTGATTTGCAGAGCTCACGGGAGTTGCACATTTTCAATTCGCTGGGCCTTGCCGAACGTTTCGAAGAAAATCTGCACAGTGATGGAACCGGCCAAATCGCCTTATTAGTTGAAAATTATGCGGGCGCCGGGCTTCCTAACTGGAGCGCGCCGTCGGCCCAATTGCTCGGAAGTTACTACGATCGCCAGAGTTATTTAGTGAAATATCGCGATCTACATCTTGGTAGCAAAGCGAGTTTGCATCGCAATTTCCGTTGGTCAGAACAACCGGGAGTGGTTTTGGTGGCTGGTATCAACTGCAGGCGAATCCACGCACACTCGGTGGAGGGCCTTGGCGATTTTGATTTTCTAGCTGCCGTCAGCAACAACTTGTTGCTCGGCTGGACAGCTTTTGATCCTCTCGGCCACCCCACCATGAAGCTGGAAACGACCGCGGTAAATTTCGCACCGAATCACAGCAATGTCCTTTGGGCCTCGCCGGCGGTAGCGGAGCATCCTTATGTGGATGGCAATGATGAACCGAAGTTAGGTTTTCCTCCCATCGAGCCGCAGTACTTGCCACCCGGCTTTTACCTGCTCGAGAAGCGCCTGTTGCTCGCGAACGCGGTGCTGGCCGGCTTGGGGAATATCCACGCCGCGCTTTATTCCGACGGCATTCATTTGCTGTTCGTGGCGCAGCAGAAGATCGTGGGCACTCCAGGGCTGTCCATAATTTCTGGTTCGTCTTTGGCTATGTTCGCCACGGTTGGCGGTATTGGGGTTGTCGAAGGCGATTTCCCGGGTCTACGCGCTTATGTGGTCGGCCAGCTGCCCATGGAAGAGTTGCAAACGATTTACGGCTCACTTTTTTAGATTTTCCTAAGGTTTTCGCTCAGATGGCGATGGAATGCTCCGCAAATGGGTTACCTACTCATTTAGCAGGATTTCATGTCTGTCACCATCACAGCTCTACTTCTGCTCGCAGCAATCCAAGAGCCTTCCTCGGTCCCCGGTTCTCTCCGCGGCCCTCAAGAAGGAACTCTGCTCGAGCTCACTACCCTTCAAGTCGCCGGCCAGGAGCGTAGCTCCAAGCCACACTTCAATATCGGCTACTCCGCCAGCGGTTTGAATCGCTGGGAGTTTTGGTTTGAACATGAGCGCGACGTCCTGTTCCGCGGCGAGCCTGATTTCCCGGCACGCGCCGTCAATGAAACGGGCAACTACGGCGCGGAAACTTGGTCCGTGGAGCGTCAGGATTTGTTGCTCACCAGCATGCCCTTGCTGATCGATGCTCTGCATTCGGAGGTCCCTGCAATCCGCGAGGCGGCCGCACTTTCGCTTGGCCGCATTGGTTATCCTGCCGCAGATATTTTCTTGCAGCGCACGACCCGCGATAAAGTCGAATCCGTGCGCCAGGCGGCCTACATGGGCCTAGGTCTGATGGCTACCGAGCAGGGAGTTGAGTTTCTGATCAAGACTTTCGAGGAAGCCGACAGCAATACCACGCGCGCTTTCGCAGCACTCGGCCTGGGCTTGAGTGGTCGCGTGGAAAGCGGCACGGTGTTGAAGTCTTACCTGAACAAGGTGTACTACAACGCCAGTTGGGCCGCACAAGAGGATTTGATGATGGCCGTCATGTTGGCCTCTGGGGTACACGGCTCCAACGACTTCACGCCATTGTTGATGAACTTGGTCAAGGCGATGGAAGAGGATGGCGGCGCCGCGCGTTTGCGCACCTCCGGCATTCAAGCGCTTGGCGCACTTGCCGATCGCCGCGCGCGTCCATTGTTGGAAGCAGCATTGCAAGAAACGGGCTTCGGGATTGCCACCGCTGCGGCGCAGGCCTTAGGGCGTTTGGGCGATAAGGGTGCCGTCGGCGCGCTCGCCAATACCGTGCGGGAATCGAATGACCAAGGCTTGCGAGGTTTGTGTCTGCTCGCCATTGGTCGTCTCGGCGGCAATCAGGCAGAGGCCGTGCTGAAGGAGCTGCGCCCAACGCGCAAAGAGGAAGAATCCTTGCACGCCGCTTGGGCCATCGCGGCGGGTTTCGCCAAGTACGATGGAGCCTACTCCGAGTTGGTGGCCATTTTGCTGCACGGGACGGACGATAAAAAGCGCTCCGAAGATGCTACCCCGCGCCGCGATGAAGAAGATCTGCGGGGTGCTGCGGCAGTCGCTTTGGGGATGTACGGTGCCCCGGGTGCGAAAACGCAAATTGAGCGCTGCCTCAGCATGAAAAATGTGAGCCCTACTTTCCGTGGCTACCTTGCTACGGGTCTGGGTTTCTTGGGCACCGATGCCGCCGATGAATTATTGCTTCAACTTGCTTCGGCAGAGAAACTGACGCCGGCAGAACGCCGTGGCATCGCGACTGGTTTGGGTTTGGCGAGCTCGGAGAAAACCAGCGTTGCTTTGGTCAAAATGTTGATCGAAGACCAGGATGACGCTGTCCGCTGGGCTGCATCCCGCGCCTTGGCTACTTCTCGCTCCAGTGCTGCGCTACGCTTGCTTGCGGACCGCTTGCGCCAAGAGTTGGGTGCTCAGAACCAGAATATACAGGCCGCACACCTTGTAATGGGGCTGGGTTTCCTCGGCGATACCCACAGCGGCGCCACCATCTCCAGCATGCTCGCAGGCATGGACTATCGTCAAGAGAGTCGTTTGATGCTGGCTTTGAGCCATTACTAGCTTAAAAAGGCTGCAGGCCATCTTTCTAGGGGATAGAGTTCTCTCGAACCCTGTCCCCTGGAAAATGACTCACAACTCCCCTTACGATTCTGATCAAAAGCTCAGCGACCCATCTTACAGAGCCGAAATGCTCACCAAGATTGAAGCCCTTATTTCGGTGTTGGAAGTTGCGCGCCACAAGGTTGTGAAGAGCATTGATGTTGGCGCTCCGGATGCCGACCGCATGTTGCGCGTGAAGCGCCAAGTAGAAAATACTTTGATGGTTTGCCGGCGCGCGCGCACAGCTTTGCGTGGCGCTGAGCCGATTTCCAAAGATGAAGTGTGCAGCACCGATATTGATCAGTTGTGCGCTCAGCTGGGCGGACTGTAGTCGCGAGTGGTTTATGCCGTAGGCATGCCAATGAAAATCAATCAGGCTTCCTTAACTTTCTAATTCTTCCAAACACGCGCGGATGGCATTTTCACAAGCGATGAGCTCGCGCGCGTGACCAGCCCGTAAAGCTTCCGAAACGGATTGCTGACGTATCCCTAAATCGGCCGCCGCTTCGTTTTGATTTTTTGCCGTGCGCATCGCCAGCGCGGCTTTGGCGCGCGACGGCTTCCAATCGCGCAGGATGGCCGCGTGCAGTTGGGCTGTGGCCTCAATCATCTTTGCCTGGGCGCTACTCAATCCGCTGAAGTCGCCGCGAAATGCAGCGGTGGATTTTCCGAAGGTTTGGTCGATATCCGTTTGCCCAGCGTTGGTGGCGTACACCCGCAAGCGCAACGGCCACAGTGCAAGTTGCAAGGCAACGGCGAAATCGAAAGCCTTGCTGGCAGCTAGAAGGCGCGCGCCAATCTGTAATCTATTCTCCACCCGGCGCGGCGCTTCGAGAAAATTGTTGGCCCATGCGGCATCAAGGTTAGCGAGCGTATGATCGATTCGCTCGGCGAGGGCAGAGAAATTTTGATTCTTGCTGGTGAGTAATTCTGCCACCACGATACAGCCTGAAGCAAAGTGCATTAAGTGCCCCAGTCGCGCGCGTAGCGGTAATCCAAGTTGACGGTGCGGGCAGCAACTTTGGCGATCAGCGGTGGCAGCCGCTTGTATTGATTGATGCGCACGCGCTCGCTAATGCTATCGATGAAGTTGGCGGCGAAGCCCTCGGCGAGGAGGGAATCGCGCGATTGGCGGCGATCAATCAAGCGGAACAACAAGGCGTCGATGGCGTCGTAAGCGAAACCAAGCTCGTCTTCATCGGTTTGGCCGGCCCACAAATCAGCGCTGGGTGGGCGCTCGATGATGGCGCTGGGTACACCAAGATGGCGCGAAAGGGCCACCACCTGCGATTTGTAGAGATCACCAATGGGGTTGATGCCAGAGGCCATATCTCCGTGTTGCGTGCCGTAGCCGAGCATTAACTCGGTTTTGTTGGAGGTGCCAAAAACCAAAGCGTGGTTTTGCGCCGAACGATCGTAAAGCGTGGTCATACGCAGGCGCGAAAAAATATTGCCGCGGCGCAGACGTACCGCTGCAAGGCTGGTGTCTTGCAGATCAGGGTTGTTGGCCAAGTAGCCATCCGCCATCGGCGTAATATCAGCGACTTCGAGTTGCACTTGCGCGTGGGCCGCAGAATCTTGTGCCAGGCGCAGGCTGTCAGGATGACTCTCGCGATAAGGCATGGCCACAGCCAACACGTTTTCTGCGCCGAGTGCACGCACTGCGAGTTCCACCACTAAGGCGCTATCAATGCCGCCACTCAAACCGAGCACGGCGTGCGTCATGCCTATGCGTTGCGTTTCTTCGCGCAGAAAACGTACCAGCACACGCTCGGTTAAAGCGACATTACAGCCGGGCGGCGGTGGCAGTTTGCTCATGGCTCGCAAACGCGGAGCGCATCAGGGTCTTCGAGTAAGCGCGCTAAATGGACGCGCACCAACTCCGGTTTTGCATCGCGCAGCAGCGGCGTTTGGATGCGCGCTCGTTTGAGCGGTTCGCTGGTAAGGTGATAGACCAGCAAGTCTTCCTCTTCTGCGTGGGCCTCCGCAACCGTGGCGCCAAACGGTGACGTGACCGAAGAGCCGCCCCAAAACATGGTGCCGTCTTCAAAACCAACGCGGTTACAGCGCAACACCCAAGTTTGGAAGAACAACGCCTGCGCATCCGCCAAAGTGCGCCATGATTTCTGCGAGCTCATCTCTGGCTCATCGGTATCGATGCCACGCGCCGGCGAGGCAACCGGCACCAGTAGCGCATCCACTCCATTCAAAAAGTGAATCCAACTGGAGGACATGTGCCAGGCGTCTTCACAGATCAGCAAACCGAAACGACCGAGTTTGCTCTCCACGGGCAAAAAATGTTTGCCGGCGGCGAAGTAACGGCCTTCTTCGAAAATGCCATAATCAGGCAAATGCACTTTGCGATGGACTTGCAGAATTTTGCCATCTTCCGCGAACACGACGCTGTTGTAAAAGCGGTGGTCGGAACTTTCTTCGACCAAGCCGAACACGATGCTGCAAACATGCGAGCGAGCGATGAGCTCAAGAATACGCGGGTCATCCAGGCGCATGGCAATCTCCTGGGTGAGATCGCGTAGAAAATAGCCCGTCAGCGAAAGCTCAGGGAAAACCGCGAGCTGAGCGCCGGCGGCGATAGATTGATCGAGCCACGCATGGTGAGCTTTAAGATTCGAATCGATGACACCCAATTGGGGGCGCATCTGGCAGAGGGCGACGCGGCAGTCCATGGCTTTACTTTGCCAAGGATATCGCGGCGGGCTAACTACAAACTGGATTTGGCTGCGCTTCGAGCAGCTTCATTAACCCGCGCAAATCCGCTACCACCGGCACACCTTCATGATCCATGCCGTTTTCCTGGGAACGGTTGACCCACACCGCGCGCAAACCAGCATTGAGGGCACCTTCAACATCGCGCTCAAAATGGTCGCCGGCATGGAGGGTTTCGCTTGCTCCCACTCCGGCGCGGAACAGCGCGCGTTCGAAAATGGCGCGCCCGGGTTTTTCTGTCTTGAGATCGGCGCTGGTGATGATGAAAGACACCAACTCCGCTAGACCGAGTCCTTCGAGCAGCTCTGGCAGGTGGTCAGACCAATTGGAGATGATGCCCACCTGCATGCCTTGTTCGGCGAGTAGCTCCAAAACTTCGCGCACTTCCTCAAACAAATAGTACGAGGCTGGATCCTCAAAATGCTTGCGCAAGGCAAGATGCCCAGACTCCAGCTGTTCTTCCACTACGCCGCATTCGAGGAGAACCCGGCGGTTGAACTCCTGGAACCAACCGGAGCTGTAGCGAAAGTTGCCATTTACGGAATCGGGTAAATCGGCAAAGGCGTGCTGCATAGCCGCGGCTACTTCGCCGAGATCGATTGCAGCAACACCGTGACTCACTACCGTGCGCTGATAAATTTCAGGGCGGCTAGTGTGTTCGGTGAAGAGGGTATTTCCAGCGTCGAGGAAGACGGCTTTGATGTCGGAGCGCAGCATGGCAATGGGGATGCCTAGGGATTGTAACGGTAGAATGGCCGAAGATGAAATTCTTGCGGCCGACTTCAGCGTTATGGTTACTTTTGCTCTGCTCATGCAGTGCGTTCACCTCCGTTTTTGGTGAACGTGAAAATGCTCCAACAGCACAAAAACAAACTCCGCCACGCCCGTTCGCGAACGCACTGGCCACCCAAGGCATGGGTCATATTCCAGCGTGGTTGCGCCCTGTTCCGGAAGATCTCGAACGCGTAAATGGCTTACTCGATGCAATCGGTTTGTTGAAAGATGGGCAGGCAGAGCAGGCTGCGATGCGTTTACAGCAGTTACGCGGCGAAAATGAACTTGGCAATGAAGTTTGCGCGTTGCAAGCTTGGGCATTGCTCCAAGCTGGGCAAAAAGATGCTGCCGCCCAGGTAGCGCGCGATGGCATTGGTGTATTTGGCGTCACTCCGGCTCTCGCTTTTGCGATGGCGCAAGTGTTTGAACAGGAAGATCAAGCGGCCGAAGCTTTTGCCTTGTATCGAGACCTTTCGACCCTCGCAACCGACGATAAATTGGTGCTCGCGGCCTGCGCGCGCACTGCAGTGGCTTGCCATCGCGGTGCCGACGCCCTGTTTTACCTCGACCGCCTGATGCTCATCGAGCCGCTTTCCCTCGCGCAAAAACGTCAGCGCGGCCAAGCATTGGAGCTTGCCGATCGCCCGGAGGATGCACTTGCCCT
>CALFOT010000051.1 GCA_937919925.1 uncultured bacterium
GAATCTTCTGGGTCAAGGCGCGAGACGCTGGCCGTAGCCCTAGCTACGGCCAAGTGGAAGCAACGCGGAGCCTGGGGATTCCGGCCGCTGGGCCGCCGTACGAATAAATCAGAGCTTCCTTATAAACGATTTCCGCCAAAGAAACTCCGCATGATGCCTATTCGTGCGTAACAATGAGCTAGTGAAGCAGCGCCTCATCATCCTCATTGTGCTTGCCGGGCTTATCTTGGCAACCATCTTTCTGATCGGATTCCAGCCGCAAGACAGCACAAACGGCGCACCCAGTACCCCTACAGCGAACGCTCCCTCTGGCGAGAACTCCAGCCTGGAAGATGTCGCGGTCGAAAATGGGAATGCTGCGCTCCACCCAGCGGAGCAAAAAAATGGCGGCTCAACGATTGAGCGCTCGGCATGGAACCCAGCTGCCGTGGTCATTGATGTCGTACTTGAGGATCTCACCACCCCGGCGCCGTTATTTGATTTATTTTTAGTCCAATCCGACAAAAGTGTGGAGGTGCTGCAAAACCGTTCCCAAGCAGTTGATTTAAACAATAGCAGCGAAGCCGAATATGTTTTCGCGCGTGGAGCCTCCGGCTGGTCCAAGCTGCGACCGGTGGCGGCAAGCGTGGAACTAGACGGCACCCCACACTTGCTCCTAGCTTTGGATCAGCCCAGCGTGAGCTTTCATGTCAATACGAGTAGCAGCGATGGTGTAACCACAGCTGCAGCCCAAATGACTCTGCTTTCTGCCAATGAAGTCGCGCAAAAGTTCTTAGGCAGTGACCTCGGAAGTCGTGAAATGGTTGCCAACGAAGAGGGCAGCTTCTCACGCGACGGCTTACCGCCAGCTCTTTATACCGCCAAACTTCGCCTTGCCGCACATGTACCGGCCTCGCTATCCATAGATTTGGCAGAGAACAGCAGCCAAGACTTAACCTTGGTCTTTGCGCCTGCTGGCTTTGCTGTGGGCCGCGTAACCTTCCACCAAAACGGCCTTGCCGATGCCACCGTTGCTCTTTTGCCCGCCGATTTCCAAGACAATATTTTTGGTTTGGAACTCGACAATTTTCGCAGTATTGGCGAGATTCCGAATTCCATACCAGAGCATCATAAAACGCATTCTGATGCGAGCGGTAACTTTCAGTTCAGCAACGCCGCTCCGGGTGATTATCAAATCCTAGTTGCTGCGCCCAATTTTCTGCCCCGCGTCGCCACGCAAAAAATCACCATCAGCGCGCATGAAACCACTACCTGTGAAGATTTGGAACTCGCGCATGGCTTCGGCATCGATCTCATCGTAGTGGATGCCAAAGAGCTTCCAGTCGCGGATGTTGCAGTGAGTTGGTATCGCAGTGCGGGCAGTAACATTGTGGAAGCACAACGGCGGCGGCGTGGAAAAGATCAAAAAACGGACCTGGATGGAAAGCTGCACATCGGTGGATTACCTGCGGAACTACTTACTTTAGAGTTCCATCACGCTGATTTCGCACAGGTAGTCCTGGCGCATGATTTTTCTGGACGCAGCAAGGAAGCCACCGAGGCGCTGAAAGTCGTGCTGCAGCCTGGCGCCGCAGTGGCCGGCTCCGTGGTGGATGGGCGCACGGGTATGCCGATTGAAAAGGTGCACTTGGAATTGCACACGAGTGAGAACAATCAAGCGTTTGGTGCGTTGATACGCGGTACCGATTGGGATGCAGAAAGTAGTCAAGATGGCAACTTTTCTTTCTCTCATTTGCCACCCGGCGAATACATCCTCATTGCCAAGCACGAAAATTTTGCCGAGGTGAGTAAAGGTCCTTTTGTGGTCGCCGAAAGTGCCGTCGAAAACTTGGCCGTGATGATGCATCCGGGGGCGCTGTTGATTGTCTCGGTACTGGATAGTGAAGGCGTCGGCATAGCGGATGCCACGGTGCAAGCGGTCAACACCGAAGCGCAACAAATTAAGACTGGCACCACTGATGAAGAGGGTATTGCGCGCTTGGAGAATATTTCACCGGGCAACTATCAAGTTGCTTTCACGGACATCTCCTCTTTTGACACCACTTCGAATTCAGGCAGCTTAGATGTTAGCTTTAAATTCATAAAGATAGAAGAGGGTGAAGAACTGGAAATCACCCTTGGCGGTCCGGTTCGCAGCGCGGTGGTAGAAGGTGTGGTGCGGCGCGGTGGTGAGCTACAGAGCAAAGCGATGGTTGCCGTGATTACGGATGCCGGCGTCAAAGTGGATACTTCCGATGAAGCCGGTGCTTTTCGGATTGAGGCCGTGCCGCTCGGGGACTTCGTTATTTTAGTGCGCTCGAGTGCAGTGGCTATCGGAGGTTCCGTTTTCTACGACAGCATTCATATCGCTGAAGAAGGTACGCAACATCACGATATCGACATGCCGCACGACGGTGTGAAAATTATTGTGGTGAGTTCTGCGGAGCACAAGCCGCTAGCCAACATTCCAGTTTCCGTGCGGCCCATGGATGCCAGCAATATCTCGGGCGGTGATTTTGGCATCAGCGATAACGACGGCGTAGCCGAATTTCCAAGCCTTCCAAGTGGCGAATACATCATCGCTGCAGGTAATGCCACGGCCAGCTTCATGGCAACTTCCGAAGCTGGATTCGGCTCCAAGCAGAAAAGCCACGTCAGCATTCAAGAAGGCTCTGGCATCCAAATCATTGAGATGTCTTTGGACCTAGGAGCCACTTTTAAGGTGCAGGTATCGGATCCCGACGGCAACCTCCTCGCAGGCGCCCATATGCATTACCTGGATGCCGAAGGACAACCACTCAACATTCTGTCTTTCAACGGCACCAACTCCAAAGGTGTGGCCCAAATGGATGGGCTGCCGAGTGGTCCGGGCTACATTTGGGTGCGTCACCCCCAGTTAGGTAGCAAAGAAATCGCTGTCAACCTCACTGCTGGCAGTGAATCCAAGCAAAAAGTGCAGCTAGAACGTGGCACGGTCATTTACGTCACCACCACCAATGCGGAGGGTCTGCCGATTTCTGGCGTGTTGTCAGCCGCTCTCGACTCTCGCGGTGCACCGTTGTCTTATCTGTGGAGCCAAGAGGAAACGCAAGCCACCAATGCGGCGTTTTTTAGCACGGGGGCGCAAAGACTAGGCCCCTTGCCCAATGGCGAGTACATCATTCAGCTGTATCGCCCTGGAAATCCGCCCGTCAAACACAAAGTCACGGTGAATGGCCAAGGGGAAATGCATCTGAGCCTTCCCTATTCGACTCAGTAGCGTTACCCTTCCGCAATGTTCCACCGCGTCTTTATCGCGAACCGCGGGGAGGTCGCTGCACGAATCGTGCGCGCCTGCCGTGCCATGGGGATCGAGCCGGTTTGCGCCGCTTCGGAACCAGATTTGGCTGCCAACTTCCCCTACCTCGAGGAAGCCGCAGAGGTGGTTTGCTTAGGCCCCGGGGCTGCGGCTGATTCCTACCTGAAAATGGAGCAAGTCATCCAGGCGGCGCGCCAAACTTCTTGCGCCGCTCTTCACCCCGGCTGGGGATTTCTTGCCGAAAATAGTTTATTCGCCGCCTTATGTGAGCAACACGGCGTGAAGTTCATCGGGCCTTCTCCAGCGGTGATGGATCAAATGGGCTTAAAAGTGGCGGCGCGTGCTGCCGCTAGTGCTGCCGGCCTGCCGGTGGTGCCGGGTTCCGCTGGCATGTTGGCCAATGTGCAAGAAGCACTGGTGGTGGCAGAAGGTATTGGTTATCCAGTGGTGCTCAAAGCCGATGCCGGCGGCGGTGGTCGTGGCATTCGCCGCTGTAATCACGCCGACGAAATCAAAGAGGCTTTCGCTTCCGCGGCGCGCGAATCCCTCGCTGCATTTGGCAACGGTGATTTGTATATGGAGAAGTACCTGCTTGGAGGGCGGCACATTGAGTTTCAAGTTATCGGTGATGGCCGCGGCCATGCGATTCATCTCGGTGAACGGGAATGCTCCATTCAACGGCGTCATCAGAAATTGCTAGAAGAAGCGCCGTCCCCGGCTTTAAGTGCCGAACAGCGCACTTATTACGGTGGGCTTTCGGCCACGGCAACGGCCACCTGGAAGTACGCTGGAGTGGGCACCATGGAATATTTGCTCGCTGACGACGGCAAGCTGTACTTTTTGGAAATGAACACCCGTTTGCAGGTGGAGCATCCAGTCACCGAATGTATCACTGGCATTGATTTGGTGCAGGCGCAAATCCGTATTGCCGCCGGCGAGGGATTACCGTGTACCCAAGAAGAGGTGCAATGGAATGGTCATGCTATGGAAGTGCGGCTTAACGCTGAGGATCCGCAGCAGGATTTCCGCCCAGCGCCGGGGCGGATTGAAAAGTGCGATTTCCCGAGAGATTTGGTGCGTGTGGATACGCATCTCACAGCCGGTTCGAAAATCCCGCCGCACTACGATTCGCTGATCGCCAAAATGATCGCGCACGGGCCAACGCGTGCAGCCACCATTGCCACCATGTTGGAAGCCCTCGCTTTGACCGATATCCAAGGAGTGCCAACGACCGCCGCTCTGCAGCAACGCATTTTGCGCTCCGCGGACTTCCAGAAAGGTGCTTTCGACACCCTCTGGTTGACCGATTTCCTCACCCGCTGAAGTACCCTGATTGCTCATGGCCATTGTCCCCCTTCACCCTTTCGGAAGTCCGCAGGAACAATTACTGGATCGCTCGGAGGTCAAAAGTAACTCCGTTTTCCTTGCCGGTCTGGCCGAAAAGTTAGCCGCCAATCGCGCCACGGTGAAAGCCGGTTGGGGTGAAAAATACGTCGAACGTGTCCACGCCAAAGGCAAAATGACTGCCTGGGAGCGCGTCGAAGCCCTCAAAGATGAAGGCGCTGCGGTTTTTCCGCTCGGCACTTTTGTGAATTGGGAGCGTGATTTTGATCAGGGCGGGCGCACTTTGCAGGCGCCGGGTGCAGGGGTGGTCACGGTGCTGACAAAAGTGGAAGACCGATGGGTGATGATCATTGCCAACGACAACACGGTGGCGTCGGGTTCGTGGTGGCCGCAAACTCCAGAGAAGATTGAGCGCGCGCAACAGATTGCTCTACGTTTGCGGCTGCCGGTGGTTTACTTGGTGGATTGCAGCGGCCTGTTCCTACCGGAGCAAGCCAAGTCATTCCCGGGGCAAACCGGCGCCGGACATATTTTCATGAAGAACTCGCAGTTATCGGCGGCCGGCGTGCCGCAGATTGCCGGCGTGTTCGGCGATTGTATTGCCGGTGGCGGTTATATGCCGATCATCTCGGATCGGGTTTACATGACCGAGCAAGCCTACATGGTGATTGCCGGTGCCGCGTTGATCAAAGGTGCAAAATCGCAGCACCTCACATCGATTGGAATTGGTGGCCCAGAGGTGCACGTCCATCGTTCCGCCTGCGCGGATGAGCGCGTGCCGGATGATGAAGCCTGTCTCCGCGCCATCCGTGAAGAAGTTGCGCGCACCGCCAATAGTGGTGCCGATTTCCGCCGTGGTGGTATTGCTCCAGCGCCACCACGCTTCGCCGCCGCCGAGCTGGATACGCTATTCCCGCCCGACCACCGCACTTATTACGATTCCCGCGAAGTGCTCGCGCGGCTGATTGACCGCTCGTTGTTCTGGGAGTTAATGCCGAACTTTGGCCAAGAAATGGTGGTGGGCGTCGGCCGCGTGAATGGTCTTTACTGCGGATTTATCGCCAACGTGCAAGGCCCGGTGCCCGATCCCGAACGCCCCGGCAAAGTTCGCCCCGGTGGTATTTTGTATCGCGACGGCATCGCCAAAATTTCGCAGTTTTCGCGAGCCTGCAATTCTGACGGCATCCCAATTGTGTGGCTACAGGATATTTCTGGTTTCGATATCGGTACCGATGCCGAAGCACGGGGATTGTTGGGATTCGGATCCAACTTAATTTACACCAACAGCACCAACAGCACGCCCATGTTTACCGTGTTGATGCGCAAAGCAAGTGGTGCAGGCTATTACGCAATGGCTGGTTTGCCTTATGAGCCAGTGGTGCAACTAAGTACCACCATCGCGCGCCAATCGGTTATGGAAGGGCGCACTCTGGCGATTGCAGCCTACAACACCAAACTGGATGATGATTTCCAAATCGCCAGCGCGGATCCGGCCGAGCGCGAAGCAATTGCTCAGGGCATGGCTGCTGTGGAAGAGCGAATTGAAGGCGACATGGATCCCTACCGCGCTGCAAGTCAACGCGATACCGATGAAATCGTTTCGCCAGCCGAGCTGCGAGGCTGGCTGGAGTGTTTGGTCGAATCGGCCTATCAGGCACAAGGTTACCGGCGGATAAAAAACCCGCGGATTTGGTCACTCCACGACTTGGCCGCAATTACCGGAGGCGCGTAAGCGATTCGACTATGGATGTACTTGCTTTCGAATTGATTGCCAAGCAACGCCCAAATGCGGAGGGTTGGAGTTTGCATTGTCCGGCGGTGGGCCAGGTGATGGATTTGCCTTTGGCTGGGGTACGTTTGGTACCTGGTCAACCGTGCGGCACGCTTGAAATCCTGGGTTTGCGTCATCGTTTGTTGGTGCCGCAAGGGGTTGCTGGGTTTGTAACCGAATCGGTCGATCACAGCCAACGCTTGCACGCCTTTGATTATGGTGCCTTGCTGTTTTGTGCTCAGGAAGCCAGGGATACCGTAACGGCAGCCTTGCAAACGGCAGTCACCGAAGCCTCTGCCAAAGGACATTTTATTTTCGCACCGCAGGACGGGCGTTTTTATCAACGGCCGGCTCCTGATAGCCCAGCCTTTGTCAGCATCGGTGAAGAAATAGAGTTCGGCCGCACGGTAGGACTGCTGGAAGTCATGAAAACCTTCAGTCCGGTGAAGTACACGGCTTTGCCTGGTCACCCACCACGGGCCAAAATCAAAGCAATTCTGGTGGCCGACAACGCCGACGTGGAAGACGGTCAAG
>CALFOT010000052.1 GCA_937919925.1 uncultured bacterium
CTGTTGCGCCAGCCCATTTCGGCTAAGGATGTGGAGCGTGTACAGTCGCGCTTGATGACTTTGCGCCTACCGGAGGAGAAGCGATGAATCTCTTGTTGTTGCTGTTGTTACAAGATAAGTCCACGGAGGGCACTACGGAGGGCACCACGACTGAGGCCGATCAGCAGATTGGTTTTTTGACGGAATCCCTTACTAAATTGCTGTCCCACATCACGGTCAATATGTGGCTGCAAGCTTTGATTGTGGTCGCTGCTTCGCTGCTCTTGGCGAAGCTTTTTGACTGGCTGTGTACCGGCGTTTTTAAGGTTCTCACGGCGCGCACCAAAACCATGGCCGATGACGCGGTGTTGGCGGCTCTGCATGCACCGGTGATGAACAGCGTGGTATTGATTGGCCTAGCCGTGGCTACTCGTTTGTTGCATTTTGAGGCTACAGTGGAAATAGTGACTAGCCGTACCCTGTTAACGATTGGGTTGGTGGTTTGGGCAACCTTTGCTTTCCGCGTGGTGGGAATCATCCTGCGCGCCGCCTCCAAAAACCAAAATCGCTATCACGCGCTACAGGATTCCACTTTCCCGCTTTTTAACAATCTCGCCAAGGTACTGCTATTTGGTCTGATTGTTTATATGGCGATTAGTATTTGGCAGTTCGATGCCGGCGGATGGTTAGCGTCGGCCGGAATTGTCGGTTTGGCGGTAGGTTTTGCCGCGCAAGATACTTTGAGCAACTTGTTTGCAGGGGTCTTTATTTTGGCCGATCGACCTTATCGAGTGGGGGATTACATTCGCCTTGATAGTGGGGAGCGTGGCCAAGTATCGTTTATCGGTTTGCGCTCGACGCGCGTGCTCACTCGCGATGATATAGAAATCACCGTACCCAACTCAGTGATGGGTGGTGCCAAAATTATCAACGAAACGGGCGGCCCGCATGTCAAAGGCCGCATTCGCATTCCGGTGGGCGCTGCTTACGGCTCGGATGTGGATCAAGTCATCAAAGAACTCATCGCGAGTGTAGGTGACATCGATGCCCAGTTGGTGTGCAAAACGCCAGAGCCGCGCGTACGTTTGCGTGCTTTTGGTGCCTCTAGTTTGGATTTCGAATTACTGGCGTGGATTCCTAATCCAGAGCTACGCGGCAATGTTACGCATTTGCTGATTCGCGCGGTGTATCTGCGCTTTCGCGCTGCTGGCATCGAAATCCCATACTCGAAACACGATCTCTACATCAAGGAAATGCCCTCCTCCTAAGTGGAGGGCCCTTGCGTTCCGCTGCGGCACTAATCCTTTTTCTTTTTCTTGCCGCCGAGCAAGCCGCCGACGTCAATCTTGCCTTTGAGAGCTTCATCGAGTTGCTCGCCGACGCCAGCTGGTAGTTTGTCACCGAGTTTGTCTTTGATGAGGTCGCTGGCCTTTTCTTGTAGCTCTTCGGCGTGTTCATCGACGAATTCTTGGGCGCGTCGTTCCGCTTCCGCCTGAATCGCACCGCCGAGCATGTCGCCGAGGTCGGTTTCGTTTTCTATATCGAAAGTTGGCGCAGAGGGTGTGCCACCAAGGTTGATGACAAAGGCCACCGGTTGGTTTTGCAGGGCAGAATTCAGCAAGGTGCAAAACTCGCGCGCGGAAACGCCAAGCACATTGGGACTATTGGGTAGCGCCTGCAAGGTGGTGTCATGGAGCACGATGCGTATACCACCACCCAGTTGGCTGGCGCTGAACTGAATCGCCATGGTGCTGATGTCCAAAGTGCCGCCACGGATGCCAAAGGGCAGAGACTGGCTGATCAAGTCCACAATGCTCGCCACTGGCAGAGCGGTGGCCGTGAAATCGAGTGCCGACAAAGTGGCATCGCGCGACAGCGAAAGCGCAAAATCAAGCGCGCCACCAGACTCCAAACCACCACTGCCTTTGTAGCTGGCTGCCGGGGTGGAATCATCCGGCGGGGTGCCAATGTTGGCGAGCGCGAAGCTGAAGTGCTCAATCGCGGGCAAAATGGGTTTGCCGTTGCGTTTGTCGATGGTTTCCCAATCAAAATCCGTGATGCTGGCGGTTTCCATCCAGAACACACCTGGAGCATTGGCAGCAGCAGCAGTTTGCGCAGCTTTCACATAGTCTGGCATACCCGGATATTTTGCACGCTGCGCTTCTTCTTCCGCCGGAGTGGCTTCGCTACCTTCACCGCCTACAGGCAGCATGTCGTAGTATTCCTTGTACTGTTGATAGCGTTCCCAGTATTCCACGGCGATTTGCACGAAGTCGCGATTCTCGGCGGGTGGGATCTCAGCTTCGGATTCCACCGGACCTTCTGCGGCGATGACGGCAGGTGGGGGTGGCCCGGAATCAAAAGCGAGGGTGCCGTCGGGCCGCACAATTAAGTGCAGCATGGCGCCAGTGAGTTGCGCATTTTCAATGACTACGCGGCCATCCAAAACAGCGGTGGTGCTGATGTTGATTTCCGCTTTGCCGATGTCAAGCATTGGGTATTCCAGCGTGCCAACTTGGAATTGCTCCACTCCAGCTCTGCCGCCGAGTACGGATAGCTCTGCACTTGCAAAGGTGACCGGCTGGTGGAAAGCGACCGGGCCGTACTTGCGTAAGGCATGGCCAAACAGGGCGTCGCCGCCGAAAACGAGGGCACCAACCAAGGCCAATACAAGCACCAGGATCAGCAGGAGAAAACCTTTGCGTAGGATAGAAATCATGCGATCAACCTCCCGATGATGCGGAACAAGAAAAAGCCGCCCAGGGCTTTGGCGAGTTTGGTTTGGCCAAATTTTTCACGCCACACCGGTAGTTTGCTGCGCATGGTGAGGTAGCTGGCAAGGAACATCACGACTGCTAAAGAAATACCGAGTAGGGCGGTGCCCATACCCCAATACGTGTGCAGTTGTAAAGACGGCATGGATTGACTAAAGCCAATCACCATGCTTTCCGGGAGCCCGCCATTGAGCAGCTTTTCGCCCAGAGAAACAGCGGTGACATCCAAAAACAGGATTGCCAGGAGTTTGGAGAAGCCGGCGAACAGAACCGCGATTGGGATTGAGGCCTTGAGTACTAGGCAGCAAGTCAGCCCTAGCAACCACAGACCATTGAGGCCAAGGAAGCCGCTGCCGGCATCAATCTCGTGCATTGGCAGAATACCGAGAAGAATGCCGAACAGAATGCCGAGCGCAAATTCTAGGGGATCGACTTTGCCGGTGAGGGCGCGGGCGAACTGGCGGAAGATTCCGAGCATCCCTAAAGGATACCCGTTTCCTCCGCACTATCGGCCTTTTCGGCGCTGTAACGGATGGTGAAATCGCCACTGCCACGCACCAACCACGCTACGGTAATTCGTCCGTGGCCGGGGACACCATTCTCCAAACGCAACCGCGCGGGCTCGAGGATAGTTGGCTGCATGAGCTCCGGGTGAAAACGATCGCGCTGGGTGCCCCCGGCAATGACCTGAATGTCTTCACCAGATAACTCCACAATATCTGGCGTGCCGATATGGTTTTCGGCCGCCATGCCGGAACGACTGGGCATCAATTGCGAATTCACTAAATCGATGCTCACCCGATAGAGGCCGTCGCCAAGATCCTCGACCTCCGGTTTTTCGATGCTGACTTTGGCGATTTCTTCAGCGTGCCGCGCGCAGAACATCGCATTGCGGTGGAGCATTTCTTCAATCATAAAAGAAGGTGCCACGCGGCCGTGTTGCCGTTTGAAGCCGCCAATCTCTATCGCCCCGTAGAGCGGGTGATTGTAGCTATGCCAATCGACAAATAGCTCACCAAGGTTGACGGAATCGCTGAACTCGAGCTGCTGGGTAGTGTTGGAAGAAAACCAGTTGCCGTTTTGCTCCCGATCCTTGCCCCAATACTGTGGCGTATTCCACAGCTCGTTGGTGAAGGAGAAAATGCCGAGCCCTTCATAAGTCCAGTTCACAAAGCCACCATGCACCGTGTAGAGATCGGCGTGAATGATCATGTACTTGTAAAACGGCAGCATGAGTTCGCCCTCGGCGCCAAGTGCATCGTAGGCGCGGATATCCGAGCGCGGGTATTTCACGCTGGGATCACCAGGACCACGCAAAATCATGCCGCCACTATTGTGGAAACTTTGGACTGCGGCAATGTTCGGGCGATGAATGATGAAATTGCCGATTGCCGCCGGTTCTGGATAGCTAAACGGGTAATCACCAGCGCCATATTGAATATGGTTCGGTTGCCAATCGCTAGGCCAGTTACGGTTCATATCATAACCACCAAGCCCATCTTCATTGATGCGACCGTCGCCATCGTTATCGATGCCTTCCCGGCCGAGCATGATCCAATCGCCTTGTTGCTTGCCGCTAACGGGAATCATGATCCGCGGATCATCGATATCCAAACGGTGCGTACCGCGGCCCATCGGTACTTGCTTGCGCATCGACAAGATTTCACCATCTCCATCGAGGTCGTCGTAATCGTCTTCATCAAAAAGACCGTCGCGATCGTTGTCGGTAGGGGTGGTGCCGGTGCGCGAACTACTTTGAGTGTTGGCTTGGTTGAACCAGTGATCCCGACCATCCGGGTTTTGCGCGGGCAAGATGTAAAACACGCGGCTATCGAGCAGCTCTTTGGCGCGTTCGTTATCCGCGTAATGCTCAAGCAGCCACCAAGCTAGGTAAACCGCAGCTTCTCCACCTTGCACTTCGTTGCCGTGCACATTGCCATCAACCCACATGCCGGCTTTATCCTCATGCGCGCCGGTTGCGCGGTTGGTCAAAATCATCACGCGCATTGGTCGCCCTTCGAAGGATTGGCCAATGTCGATAAACTCGACAAACTCCGGATAAGCCACGCGCAAGCGCTCCATGTGCTCGAGCAACTCCGCGTACGCGTAGTAGCGGTTCCATGGAATCTCCACCTTCGGCTGCCAGCGCCCGCCAGCATCTTGAGCTTGCAGCGTGGGGGTTGCACACAGGGTGATCAGAGTCAGGCTTAAGCAAGACCACCCTACCCGCGACAAAATGTTTTTTGAAATGTTCATCACTTCACCTCCAGGTTCACCAGTGCTTGACCGGCGGTTTTTGATGTGGCACGTAAGCGTGCGGGTTCGGCGCCTACCGGCACGCGGAAAATCCAACTGAATTCAGAGTTGCCGCCGAGGCCATCCAAGCGCTCTAGGGTTTGCACGCGGCGTCCAACCAACAGTTCGCCGTTTGCAGGTAGTTCCAGAGTGACCAACAGCGGCATTTGCTGGCGATTGGTGCGCCCCATGGCGGTCATGGTGGGGAGTAAGCCGTCGCAAACCAAGTAGGCGCGCGCCTCCATCACCCCAGCATCATCGAGCGCAGTGACTTCCACGGACCAGCGCAGTTGCGGCAAATCATCACCGAGAGAATCCACAAAAGTTGTGAAGTTCGTGGTGAGCTCGGGCAACACTTCGGCTGGTGGATTGTGAAGAACCAAAGGCAGCCAACCGCCGATTTCAAGCGTGCCA
Source organism: uncultured bacterium (assembly GCA_937919925.1). GTDB lineage: Bacteria > Planctomycetota > UBA1135 > UBA1135 > UBA1135. The sequence continues at coordinate 5,463 of CALFOT010000052.1, forward strand.
AGTTGTGCATGTTCGAATGGGGCCCAAGGTTGGAAGGCCTCACCGCGGTACCACGCATCAGCCCAAAGCAGCAGTTTGTGCTCCTCGCTGGCGTCCTTTTCAGACTTGTCTTTTTTGGACTTCTTGCCTTTTGCTTCGCCCTCGCCCTCACTCTCGCCTTCGGCTTTGCCGTCGACGGCTTCCACTTCCTCTACACCCTCAACTTCTTCGTGGGGCGCCTTCACATCCAGCGGCGGCGACCACAAAGCCGATTCCAAAACTAAAATCCCGCGCTGGAAGTACAACCAATCGGCGAAGTTGCCCTTGCCCTGCTCGGCACTGCGTGGCGCAGCGTTGTCTTCGGCAGCATAGAGACGTTCGCCAAGCAACTTCAGTAACGCGGCATCCTCCTTCAAGGCCTCCGTGGATTGTGCATCGCTGTTGTCGATGCCTTTGCCCGGCTTCGCCAAATTATCTTCATCATCGAGCACCACTGCCAGCGCGATGGACTGGTGCAACAAGACAAAATCAACCAGCGCCCGACTTTCGGTTTCACTTAATTGATAAGGTCCGGCTTCAGGAGCGTACTGCACCCAACGATGCGGAAAGTTTGCTTCGACCGCAATGCCACCCGGACCATCTTCTAAGCGCTCGTGGTCACCGTCGGCATCCGCACCTTCGCGTGACAAAACAAACACTCCAGTTTCGGCGGCGGTTGCATCGGCCTCGCGGGAAACACGCGGATCCTTTGCATCGGCGAGCCACGTGCCTTCCGGCCGCGGCACCCGCATCCACAAAAGGTGGCCGTCGCCATTCAAATCCATGGGCCCATCTTCATCGATACGACCATCGCGATCATTATCGGTAGGGGCGCCGCGCCACGGCAAAGCACCGGAGTAGGCGTGTGTGGCAGCATCTGGATTTGCCAAGGGCATCACGAACACTTGTGCATGTTGCAAAATCGCGGCATCTCCAGAAGCAAGGTGACGGCATAAACCCAACGCCACTTCACTGGCGGCCAAACGATCGCCTTCCAGATTTGCGACCACCAAAATCGCCGGCGTGCCCGGTGCCGGATTGTGGGCAAATTGCGGTCCGGCAAAACTCGCCATGAGCAAGGGCTCACCCGCCGCACTGCGGCCAATCTCGACCAAGCTCATTGCAGCATTGGCTGCGGCGAGTGCACGCAACTCCACAGCCATCGCAGTTGGGGCGTTGTAGCCATGCGGTGGAATTTGGTAGTTGGGGATTTCCTGTGCGGCTGGCGGGGATTCAGGAGGAGCGGGATCCTGCGGTTGGGTAGCAAGCAAAGAGCTCCCCAGCAGCAGCGCGGCAATGGTTGTGCAAACAGCTATCATCAGGCTGGCAAGTTTAACAGCCATTTTGGTTTTAGAGATTTGATGTGGGGCGCTTCATCGCCAACAGGCCATCGGTCGCGCATGCTCGATGATGGCGAACGGCCTAAAAGTGCTATGATTCCACCATGTCCACCTCCGACATCAACCCTTTAGCTGATAAAACCGTCCTTCCTGGCGGCGTTTTTTTTCTCCGTGGATGGCTAGGAATCTTCACCTTAACGCCCCTCGGGATTGCGGTGGCCTTCAGCGAAATCCCTTCACCCAGCGGCACCTTTGGGTGTCTAGCTTGCAGCACAGGTGGTGCGCTCATCATCCTTGCTGGAGTCGTTTGGCGCACCTGGGCCATGCTGTATGTTGGCGGGCGCAAGACCAAATCTCTGGTGCAGGTTGGCCCTTATTCGCTCAGCCGTCACCCTCTTTATTTCGGCACTTTTCTGATTGGGATTGGCGCTGGCGTGATGCTGCAATCCTTTACCTGGACAGCAGCTTTTATTGCTTTGTTCCCGCTGATTTATTTGCCGGTGATCGCCGAAGAAGAGCGCGCCCTCCGCACCAATCACCCGCTTCCTTTTGATGAGTTTGTAAGTAGTGTTCCGAATCGCATTCTGCCACGCTGGAGCGATTACCGTAGCGGTGGCAAGTATGTGGAAGTGCATATGAAGGCGCAGTGGAACCAAGCAAAACGCGGGCTATTCACTTTGGCAGCCATTCCGGCGATTGAGTTGATTCAAACGCTGCGCTCCACCGGTATGATTCCGGCATGGTGGGATCTTTACTAGGCTGCTCCAAAACTGCAACCCACATAACGCTGCTCGGCCTGTTCGTCGTTTTGACTTTTGGTTCCTGCAGTAGCGCACCGTGGGGCGATGGTTTTGTGGATGGCCTTGGTGCCGATGTGAAAGCCAGTTTCACGCCGATGGAAAACCTCGTGATTCTCGGCTCTGCTTTTGCTGGGGGCATGGCTTTAGATAGTGGAATAGGCGCGAATGCGGAAGATCGTGTGGCTCATTTTTTCACCAACAACGATGTGATTCCAGATAGTGCTGGTCATCAGCTAGATATCCTCGGCTCGGGCATTTTCCTCTTCGGCGCCGCCGGGGCTTGGCATGGTGGGGCGCGGCTGTGGGGCGATGCGGCCGATGAACAAGCCAGCCTAGCTATGATTTCGGCGCTGAGCATCACTGGCATCACCACCCTCACGATCAAATCGATCATCAACGACGGCCGCCCCAACGGATCTGCCGGGGGCTACCCATCAGGGCACTCTTCGATGGCGATGGCCGCAGCCGCCAGCCTCGGCGAATCCTATGGTTGGAAAGTGGGGGTGCCGGCCTATTTGGCCGCCATCGCCGTAGGTGTGCAGCGTTTGGATAGTCGTCAACACGATTTAGACGACGTCATCGGCGGCCTTGCTTTAGGTTATGTGGTTGGCAGCTCGATTGCTGGCCGACGGCTCCCGCAAGTGCTTGGTGGCGAATTGCAGCCCATCATCGATCCCATCGGCGGCGAAATGGGTTTGGTGGTGCTGTGGAATTTCTAGGTGTTTCCGCCGTTTCCAAATGCCGCTATGCTGGTTGCATGAACGCTCAAGCTTTCCTAAATGCTCGCAACATCGTGCTGTTTGCTGTTTCCGCCCTACTCCTTTCTTGCCAAGTGGTGGTGCATGATGGTTTTTCGCAAACGCATTCGCGTGCCAGTTTTCATAACCATGCGCGCTTGAGCGATCTTGATGGCATGCTCGGCACTTGGGAAATGACCGATGAAAATGGCGTTTCCACCGGCGAAGTCATCACTGATCTGCGCACCACTTCCGGTGGCTCGGCCGTGGTCGAAACGATGTTTGCAGGCCTGCCGCACGAAATGGTGTCGATGTATTTCACTAGCCCGGAGGGTCTTTTTATGACTCATTATTGCGCGAAAAAAAATCATCCGAATCTAGCGGCGTCGCTCGATGAAGAAACGGGTGACTTGATTTTCCAGTGCATGGGAGCGGGCGCGAATTTCCGCGCATGCTCAAAAACCGATCATATGCATGATGTGCGTTATCACTTGGATGGCGATTTTCTCACCTCGACTTGGCATTCGATGACGGATGGCAAACTCGTCGAAGATGCCACCGTTTTCAACATGGTGCGCAAGGGCTAAGCTCTAGCTTTGGCACAGCGGCCAGCAACGGCCAATGTCACCCCCCAGCACCCGTCCGCGCTTCTACAATTCCCCCCTGTGGACGGGCCGGTAGCTCAATCGGTTAGAGCAGCGAACTCATAATTCGTCGGTTCCAGGTTCAAGTCCTGGGCGGCCCACCAGCCTCGTTTCACGAAGCTATGCTTCGTAACGAGGCGTGGGTTCCACCCAGGACGACGCGTTCGCGGTGGTGCTCGCTGCGCAAGCCCCGCTCCGCGTCAAGTCCTTTGTCGCTTTGCGGACGGCTCCATTACCAGTGATGACACTGGAAGGAGATATCGATCTACCCGGGATTACATCAAATGCTTCAAAGCTTTTTGGAACTGGCACGCTCGCACTCAGAGAAAAGGTGGAAATAGACAAGTGCCAGACATTTGTGCGGACTTGGCAGCCTGGGACGAGGAGAAGCCTAGCTTTGTTTACTTCACCCTGGAATCCCTTCAGAAAATCATTGCGCATGCGAAGTTTGACTATCAGGTGCTTTTTCTGTTTCTGTTTGATGCGGGGATTCGGGCGCCAACGGAAATGATGAATGTCCGAGTGGAAGATCTTCAGGAAGAGCCAATGACCGGAAAGATCATTCTGAATATCCGCGAAGAGTCGAGCAAGACGTTTGGGAGAAAAATTCGGCTGATGTTGAGAGCCGGTCCGAGAAAACGGAGCCAATCGAGCTGCCAGATTTAGTTTATCCTTTGGGCAGGCATCGAGATACCAATAACCAGAAAACGTCGTACCCACAGTCCACATCTGATAGGTTGGCCTGCCCCCCAATGGAAGCCCAGCAGTCAATGAAAATTCCAGCTTGCATCCAAGGGGATAGCTAAGCTTCGAGCACCGCGCGGCCACTACTTGAAACCAACAACACCGTGCCCATGCCGTCGGTAAGATTTTCGATGCGTTGGAAATAGGCATCTTCCTCTCCGGCTTCCGGCGGTTCCATGCCCAGGAACACCACTGCCGAGGCCACCGACATGCGGCGGATGGCGGACATTGGATCGGCGGCGACGATAATGCGGACCTCGGCATTGACGCGGGCCACCAGTGCCAACTGCTGCAAATGTTGGCGCGTTTCCTCGACGGCCTCTTCGTTCGGGACAATGCGCATCAATCGCAATGGCTTGTCTCGCCAGGCGGCATCTGCCTGGAGCAGGTGCGCCAACAGCAGCATCAGCGGGCCGTTCGCTTGGCCTCGCCACCACACATCAATCGGACCGCTGGGGACATGCCATTTGTCGTCCTCAAGGTCGACCTCGGATTCGCATAAGACCACGATGTCGCGGCCCAAGGTATCCACGGTACGGACAGTATCCCAGAAGGCGGCGCGCCGTTCTGGGTCTTCGCTCCAACCAGTGAGGATGAGGTTTGGTCGCATTGCGCCAAGACCGTGGCAGGCCACCAACGAAGTGATGCCGTCGCGCAAAGTCGGGGCCATGGTGACGGCGGCGAAGGCGTCGAGCTGTTCTTCTTGAATGAAGTTTCGCAGAACTCTTTCCTGCGCGTTGACGCGATCGCGGTGCCATTCGCTGCTGCCCGCGATTACCTGGCCAAGGGACAATAAGCCACGGTCGGCGGCGAGGAGGTGACCGTAGACGGCGAGATGTCCGCGCGCGTGGGCACCGCCGGAGAGAGCAAGCACGTTTGGCCGCCAGTTTTTAGGATGCAACTGATCTTCCAGTTCCAATTTCAACAAGGCACGGCGGGTTCGTTCGAACAAAGCGCCGAGGCGCACGTCGCCCCATCCGGCCTCGAGTTCCCGCCGCGCGATGCTCCAATGAAGAAGGCCCATGAGCACTAGGGCCAAGGTCGCGGCCAAAGGCGAGATGAGCACCATCACCGCCGCGCAAGCAACCGCACCAGCCAGGGACAGCGACCAGTGGCTGAAGCGGAAGGTGGGCCGATAACTGGGGTTGCGGGTCCAGCCTTCGTAGAAGGTGGCGAGGTTGAGGTAGCCGTAGGTCACCATGAAGAACATGGTGATGATGGGAGCGATCAAATCGAGGTCGCCAAGCAAGATGCCTGCTTGCGCAAGGACGAAAGTCAACAGCGTGGCGCGTCGCGGTTCTGCGGCTTTGCCGGAGCCTTTTGCAAAGTAGTTCAGACTAGGAAAAATGTGGTCGCGGGCGACGGCCTGCAGGATACGTGGGGCACCCATCATGCTGCCGAGCGCGGACGACAAAGTTGCCGCAAAAACACCCACCGTAATCAAGATGGGGAACAGACTGGCGGAACGAACCACCATTGGGTCATCGAGCAGCATGGAGCGCTCGGGCAGGCCGGCGAGCAACACGGCCATGCCCAGATAAACCAGTCCCGTGACGAGAATGGAAGACAAGGTGCCGCTAGGGATGGCGCGGCTTGGGTCTTTGAGATCGCCGGACATGTTGGCCCCGGCCATCACGCCGGTGACCGCGGGGAAGAATAGAGCGAACATGACGAAGAAGCCGCTGCCCTCGCGGAAGTCCGGCAGCAAATTTGCTTCGAGGCCACTGATGGTGAATTGCGAACCGGCGCCGAGGGCGAAACTGACGATGGCGAGGCCCAGCGCGACCAAAATGAAGTATTGAACTTTGATCGCCCAGCCAGCACCGACCCATACGCAGAGGAGAATCAGCGCATTGACAAACGTAGCGATGGCGCGCGGATCGAGCTCCAGCAGCGGCATCGTGCTCTGCAAAGCTTCGGTGAAGCCGATGATGTACATCGCTACCGAGACCGCCTGGGCAAGGAAGAAAACGATGCCGATGGAGCCACCGAATTCCACCCCCAAGGAACGGCTGATGAGGAAGTAGGCGCCACCGCCACGGACCTTGGTATTGGTGGCAATGGCCGAGAGGCTGAGCGCCGTCAGCGTGGTGATGAGTTTGGCACCGACCAGGATGAGGATGGCGTCGAGAAGTCCGGCTTGGCCAACCACCTCGCCATAGCGCAAGAACATGATCACGCCGAGGATGGTCAGCGTACATGGAGTAAAGACACCGCCGAAGGTGCCGAAACGATTGCCTTTAGTCTGCGCACTCATGGCCGAGGAATCATCCTTGTTGCCGCCTCAGGCCACAAGTTAGAAATCGTATCCCCCGAGCAGGGGCTGATGCTGGGCTAGGAGCTTGGGCGGCCACCATCATCGCTGCGGCGGCTCTTTGAGTTGGCATAGTCGTGGCCAACTCGTGCAGAATCGGCGAAATGCTCTACACTGAGAAAGCCTATGTTTCTCCGCAAAATCCTCCCTACTGCAGTCTTGCCCGCACTGCTTCTTGCTGTCGCCCCTGCGCTCAGTGCCCAAACACCTAGTTGGCATGTCGATCCGGCACCAGAGTGGGATGCGCTTTTTGATTTGCATAGCGGCGGCTGGACTGGTGCTGACGGAATTTTTTCGCTGCCGCAAACCGGTACGGAAGCGGCCAATGGTTTTTTGAACACCGATACTCTGTTCCTTTTTAGCGACACTTTCACCGATGATGTTTTTCCCGACGGCAGCCGTTCGGGCATGAACATCGTGCACAACACGGTTGGCTTACGGCCAGCAGGTGGTCCGGCGGCGTCGGCGTTGCAAATGGTGGTCAATCAAGCGCAAGGCACCGGCGCTCCCATCGATATGTTCCCGCCAACGGTTCCGGGTTCTGGCTCCTTCGATTGGTATTGGTTGAAAGATGGCATCGTATTGAATGGTCGTACTTACATCCTTGCTTCACGTTGGGGTTTGGTTGGGCAACTACAGTTTGGGCGCAAGGGGATTGCGATGATTGAAATCCCAGCTGGCGATCCAGCGCCTTTCATGAATCACACGCAAGCCTTGGTACCTCTGTATGTCGATGCGCCCGTCGGCGGCAGCAACATTGTTTACGGTGGCGCAATCATGGCCAACACCGTCACCGCCGGAGCGTCAGCGCCTGATGGTTATGTGTACATTTACGGCAACTCGGATTCCGTTCCAGGCGACGCCTTCAACAAATTGGTTTACGTCGCGCGCGTGCTCGAAGCCGACTTTGCCAACATTGCGTTATGGACTTTCTGGGATGGTGTCAATTGGTCCACCAACATTGCCGATTCCGCTGCCATCACGGATGAATCTTCCTTGGAGAGCAGCGTGACGGCTCTGCCCAATGGTCAATTTCTGATGGTGTTTCAGCACCGCCAGATTTCACCGTGGATTGCGATGCGCGTGGGGCAATCACCGGTCGGTCCATGGACGCCACCGATTAAGATTTTCGAAGTTCCCATTCCGGCAAGATTGGGCTCGGTTTTTTCGTACAACGCTAAAGCGCATCCGCACCTCTCCGCACCCGGCGAGTTGCTGATTAGCTACAACGTGAATTCGCTGCACAATGTGGATAACCGCAACTACTCCGATATTTATCGGCCGCGCTTCATCAAGTTGATTGTGCAGTAAGTTATTTGCGCGGCGCTCCGGCTTCCAAAAACGCAATTAGATCGCGGAGGTCGGTGGCGCTGGCGCTATCCAGAAGATTGGTGGGCATCTGCACCAAGGTGAACTGATCCGAGACAGCTTTCTGCGGCACGACGATGGCCTCGAGTAAGTCGCGGCGGCCGAAGCGATTGGCGACGGCACTCAAGTCTGGCCCGAGGCTTCCGCCCTCACCACCGAAACGGTGGCATTGCACGCAACTGAGTGCACGGAATAGTTCCTTGCCATGCTCGCTATTGGCTGGAGTGGAGTTCACGCCTAGAGCCGCAAGGCCGTCTTCGAGAGTCCATTCTTGTTGGAAGGAACGTGGGGTGAGAGGTGTTTGATTGAGGTTGGTACTTGGCGGGGGCAGCAACGCGAGCAAGTTTTGTTGTTGATTCTCCGGTACCAGTGCCAGCGCATCGCGCTCCATCGCACTCAAAAAGCCAGATAAACTCAATCCGCCGGCCATGCCATAGGCTTTGCGTAACCAAGTGAAGTAAGCCAAGCGATTTTCGGCGGTCCAGCCGTGTTTGGTTAAGCGCAATAACAGGGCGTAGTGCAGCTGCTCCTCTTGAAAATCGGCGGCGAACAATTTTTCGAGCAGGCGTGGTGCCAGTTGCGGCGCTTCCACAGCAACGAGCAGGCGGGCAATTTCACGATCGAGGGCGGCGTCACCAGAAGGGAAAGCGGCGCCAAAGTAAGCCGCCATCGGAGGATCTGGAGAAGTACGTTCGCTGCCCGATGGAGCGCCATCCACCGGGCGGGTACGCAACAGCATGGCAGCGCGTAACAACGCCCATCGCGCTTCCGCTGGGGAGGCCAAGTAAGTAAAAATGTGTTTGCGTATTTCTTCGCTGGAAGCATTGCTATCGACGCGCGCCAGTGCCAGCACCGCTTCCGCGCGTGCCAACGGTGAAGTGAGTGCCAGCGCCGCCGTCTTCCAACTTTCTAGTGGCCGACGTTCGAGATTGAGGCGTGCGGCAAAACGTAATCCACGGTCTTGCGAACCGAGCGCGCGCAACACTTCGTCGCGAGTGGGATTGCCGGTTTCCAGTTTGCGCCGTAACAACACGGCAGCACTTGGAGTTTTGGACAGCGGTTCCCGCGCGGTGATAGCCGGACCAGTCCAACGCACGCGGTAAAGCCCGCTTTGGGTGCCGCGGCCACCGGTGACAAACCACAGTGCGCCATCCGGGCCGAACTCAAAGTCGGTGACGTTCAGCGGTTTCCCGGCAAGAAAATCGTGCACCTCACCACCATAGCTGGAGCCATCGGGCGTGAGTTCGACAGCGAGAATCCGGCCGTAGGCCCAATCGCCGAGGAACAGCCGACCACGCCATGGCTCGGGAAAGTTGCTGTTGGTGCCGAAGGAAATTCCAACGGGGGAGGAAGGGCCGGTCTCGACCACCGCCGGCAAAGAATCGGGATAGGCGGCGGGCCATTTTGCACTGCCCGAACGCCAGCCGGATTCACTGCCTGGCACCACATGCACCACGCGCGGCGCACGATACCAAGGTGTGCCGATATCCCACTCCATGTCGGCGTCGTAGGTGAACAATTCGCCCTCTGGAGAGAAGGCAAGGTCATAAGGATTGCGCATACCACCGGCGTACAATTCCCAGCGCGAGGCATTGGCATCCGTGCGCAAAACGACGGCACCCGGTGCGAAAATGCCATTGGCGTGGCCCCGCGGATCCCAAATGCGCGGCAGCAGCACATCTTCTTGCACGTTGCGGAAGGGCGAATCGCTGGCAATCGGTGCTGGCAAGCGTGTGTGGTTTCCGTTGACGAGATAGAGCATGTTGTCTGGCCCAAGCACGATGCCATGCGCGCCATGTTCACTGGGTGGTCCATAACTGGCCAAGTGTTGATGGTCTTCAAAAATTCCATCGCCATCTAAATCACGCAAACGATGCAAGCCGCCGTCGGCATTTTCTCCATCGACTCCGCCGGCGACGTTGGCGTACAGCCCGCCAAACGCGTAGAGCAAACCCTGGGCCGAGTGCACTGGGGTATCGAGGGTTTCGACTTGCGGTGCTGCATCCGCACCGTTGGCAAAGCGCGCGCGCAGTAACTTGCCGCGCTCGGGTGAAATATAGATTTCACCTTGCGGGCCAAAAGTCATGCTCGCCCACGATCCTTCGCTGGCCGTTGCTGTGTGCACCAAAGTGACTTCGAATCCATCCGGCAGGATAAAACGATCCACCGGTGTCGCCACACGAGGTGCCATCACTTGTCCCCAAGGCCCGCGCTGCGCACCGACTTTTCCATAGCTAAAAACATCGGACCACGCCGCCGTTTCGAGTGCGCTGTTGGCCACCAATGGCCAACCCTCCGGTTCTAGAGAGGTACTTTTCCAGTTGGGTTGTGTGACAATTTGGAAGCTGCTTCCATCAGCGAGCCGCAACTCCAATTCACCCGCAAACCCAGCGGGACCACCTTCATTCCTACATTCCACCGCTAAGGTATGACGCCCGGCAGCGAGTGCTAGGCCCAACTGCGGCACGCTGGGTACAGCCCAATCATCCCCTTTGGCAAGCTCCCGGTCATCCAGCCAGGCCACAAAATGATTGTCGCAAGTCATCGCGCCAGCGTTTACTACAGCAGCCTGCGGAAGCTCAAAACTGTATACAAACCAGCGCCGCTCGTTATCTAAAGTGGGGCCGGTACCCCAGATCCATTCGGGTGTTTGTGCGCCTGCATGTTGCGGACTGGCTTTGGCAAACGGGGTCAGGGAAGCTGCATCGTTTTCGCCAAGAGTGCGTAAGTGAAAGTTGCGGTAGCGCACTTCCATCGGCGGGCCTTGATGCAGCTGCAAAGCAAACACCCCACTGCTGCGCGCTAGGCCGATTTCTTGATCGTAAACATCGATCATGCGCACGCCATTGATTTCGTGCACCAGGCGCGGGCCTTTGGCAATCACGCGGTAACGATTCCACCCCTGCTTATGAATACTTTGTTGCAGCGTTGCAGGATCCCCCAGAGAGCTGCGCGGCACCCGGGTACCGTCGGCGTTGATCTGCCAAGACTCGCCGCGTTGCGCCACAATGGCACGCCCGGCACTTTCATACAGAATGCCGCTGTACTGATCACCATCCTCGATGTCGGCTTGGTAGCCGGCGACATCATCATTTGCTAAACGTTCGCTGCGGTATTGAATGCCCGAGTTACCACCCGCAATGCGATACTCAAAAGTGAGTTCGAAATCACTGGCCTCTACTTTCGAAAACAGATAAATCGAATGCTCTAACGGCGCATCAGCGGTGCTGCGCCCAACCAAACATCCGTCTTCCACGGACCAGTGCGCAGCATCGCCGCTCCACCCTTGGAGGTCGACGCCATTGAACAGGGCAACGGTGGAATCTTGAGCCATTCCATCGGCCGAAAAACAGAGTAAAGCAAGGGTCCAAGTAAAACGCATGCAAACAGGATAGGCTAATCGTTGCCATGCACATCAGCATCACTTACTGCGGGGTTTGAAACTACCTACCACGGGCGGCCAGTTTGGCTGCCGAGTTGCAACAAGCCTTGGGGGTCAGCGCCCAGCTCATTGAGGGCGGCGGGGGTATTTTTGACGTGCGCGTGGATGGCGCCATGATCTACTTCAAGTTTGATGAAGGGGATCGCCATCCGCATCCGGGGGAAGTACTCGCGCGGATTTTGGCCTTGTAGAACGCGTTAATCCACAAGTGGCGTGGCGGACTGTTGCAGCGGATGACTTTCTTTCACTAGGCGTTTTTGCATCCAGGCACCGCTGTGCCAGCGTGCCAAAAAGATGCCGGCGCCAACGAAGATTTCAGCGGACCAGGCGAACCAAATGTGGACCACGTTGCCGTGAAAAATGTAAACCACCGCAAGAGCGAGTGGAATGCTCAATAACCAAGTGCACAAAATGCCGGTCCACATCACCCAGATGTGATCACCCGCGGCGCGCAGTGCGAAGCGGAAGGCCACTTGGAAGGCGTCGCCAAGCTGCCATAGCGCACAAGCTGCCAACACCCCTCTGCCCAGGTTGAGTGCATGTTCGAGCGCCACTGGATCTTCATCCTTGAGGAAGAGGCCCGCAAGTTCGCGGCCGAAGATCAAGTAAATGAGCGCCATCGTTAGCATGAATGGAATCATGATTTCGAGGGTGCTGCGCACCGTGCGCCTGACTGCATCCAACTTCAATTCACCGACGAATTTACCAATTAGCACGGATCCGGCATCGCCGATTGCAACCGCAGGTAATAGCGATAGGTGCACCAACTGAATGCCCGCATTGTGCACTGCGAGGGCGACTCCATCGGTGCGCCCGACAATAAATGTGATGGATAAAAAGGAGAGGGTTTCGAGTGAGAATTGAATGCCACCCGTGATGCCAACTTTCACCACCTCGCGCATGCGATCCCAATGCAAACGAAAGCTTGCGGAAGGGAGTTTGTGCTTCGGCTTGCATAAAAATAGAATCAGCAAAAAGCCACAGACATCGGTAAGGCCAGTGCCCAGTGCGGCACCATCTGCGCCCATCTTCGGCAAACCCCAATGGCCAAAAATCAGCGCGTAGTTCAAGACTACGTTCAGCGGGTGAACCAATAAATCCACTGCCATCGGCACGCGTGTTTTGCCGACGGAACGCATGTATTCAGCAATCGCGAAGGTGAGTAAGGAGGGCAGCAACCACTGCAGGCGAATGCGGAAGTAGCTAGTGCCAATCGCTTGCCCGGTTGCGGAGAGTTCCGTGTTGGCAGAGAGAAGCGCGAAGGCATTGGTGATGGGTGTGGCGAGTAGCAACAGCAGCACACCAGCAAAAAACGCCAAAGCAAAAGCATGGACGCCAAAGGAAAATGCCAAGCCGCGCTCGCCGGCACCCAAATATTGACTCACTAGCGGGCGCTGGCCGCGCAAAATGCCCCACGCGAAAGTCATCGCGAACCACACAGCAATCGCTGCAAAACCCACCGCACCGAGGGCTTCGGTGCCGAGTTGCCCAACCATGAGGGTGTCGACAAAACCCTTCAGCGTGAAGGACACCATGGAGACGCCAATCGGCCACGCAAGGCGCATGACATCCCGGCGCGAGCCTGGGAGGGAGGAAGTCATACGAGTGGTAGGCAAGGCGGCATGGCGGGGAGTTGGACCTAGAATAGCGTCGTGATGGAAGCCACCCTGTTGGTTGATACCTCCTTCCTCGGCGATGTTTTATGCGCCGAGCCGTTGGTGCGTGCTGCGAAACAGCAGTTTGGCGGTCCATTGGATTTTTTGACTTCCACCGGTGGCGCTGGGATGTTGGCTGGGCACCCCGATATACGCGAGCTTTTGGTGTACGACAAACGCGGGGCGCAACGTGGGCTGGGTGGTTTGTTGCGGATGGCCAAAACGTTGCGCGCCAAACATTACGCGCGCGTGTTTTGCTCTCACCGATCGTGGCGCACCGCCATGCTGTTGCGCCTCAGCGGCATCCCCGAGCGCGTGTGTTTTGAGAATGCCTCTGGCGCCTCGCTTTACACTCGCCGCGTTCCTTACCCCAAGGAACTGCATGAGATTGAACGCAACTTGGCGCTGATTGGCGGGGGAAGCTGGCAGCGGCCGCGCATTTTTCCGACGGCCGCCGAATGCGCGCGCGCGGCGAGTTTGGTGCCTGATTTTGGCTTTGTTGCGGTTGCCCCGGGCAGCATTTGGGCCACCAAGCGTTGGCCGGAGGAGCACTACGCTGCGCTGGTCCAGAATCTTGTGGCAGCCGGCCAGCGGGTCGTAATTTTGGGTGGGCCGGATGATTTGGAGTTGGGGAACTGCATCAGCGCCCCTGGAGTCCTCAATCTTTGCGGCCAAACCAACCTTCGGGAGTCCTACGCCGTGCTGGAGCGCGCGGCGTGTCTCGTCACAAATGATTCTTCCCCGATGCACATGGGGGTGGCGGCGGACATTCCCGTGGTGGCGATTTACTGCAGCACGATCCCGGCCTTCGGTTTTTCTCCGCGCGGCCCGCGCGATCTGGTTTTGGAAGTTTTGGGGTTGGAGTGTCGCCCGTGCGGGATTCACGGCCACTCAACTTGCCCTGAAAAGCACTTCGATTGCGGCAAAAAAACGACTGTGCAATCTGTGCTGGCGGCGGTGCTGGAGCGGCTGTAGCCAGCGGCGGATTTCACCCGGAAATGAATTCTTTTCGGGAGCACAAGATGTTGTGGTTGTCTTGCTAGAACCCACTAGATTTCGACAACTTTTGGGCTAGTAAGAAGCATTTTGAGCAGGTACTTTCCTTGCTCAAACAAAGCTCCCTTGCCATGACCAAGTCTACGAAGAAATCGACCCCTAGCTCCCAGGAGCTGTCCTCCCCCCCCCAAGCTGTCCAAATGGATGGCCTCATCGAGCCAAAACTGTCCGAAAACTCGCGGACGGTGCTTGAAAACCGCTATCTCGCCAAAGATGGGCTCACCGGCGAAGTCAACGAGACCCCCAAAGGTCTTTTTTGGCGTGTCGCATCGGCCGTTGCCGCTCCGGAATATAAGGAGCTCGGCAAACCCGTCGGCGATAAGTGGGCCAAGCGTTTTTACGAGTTGATGGCTACCGGCGTGTTTATGCCGAACTCACCCACCCTGATGAACGCCGGGCGTTCGATGGGCATGCTGTCCGCCTGTTTTGTGCTGCCCGTGGAAGATTCCATTGAGCAGATTTTTAACACCCTCAAGCACGTCGCGCTGATCCAAAAAGCCGGCGGCGGTACGGGTTTTAGTTTTGCGCGGTTGCGTCCGGATGGCGCGATTGTTTCCAGCTCCGGCGGCCGCACATCTGGGCCACTGTCGTTCATCGATGCCTTCAGCTCCGGCACCGAAGCCATCCAGCAGGGTGCCTTCCGTCGCGGTGCCAACATGGGCGTGATGCGTTGCGATCATCCCGATGTGATTGAGTTCCTGCGCGCCAAAGATGATTTGAACCGTTGGACTAACTACAACATTTCCATCGCCGTCACCAACGCCTGGATGCAGAAAGTCGTGGATCATCCTGAGGAGCGCTTTGTGGTGGTGAACCCACACGGCGGGCAAAAAGCGTGGATGCGTAAGACCACCGGACGTCGTTGTTCCGAAGGCGATTATGTGGCTTTTGCCGCCGGCGAAGGCGCCGAAGGAATTGCTTACTGGACTTACGGGGAAGTCATGGATCAAGTGATTCAACACGCGTGGCGCAATGGTGAGCCAGGCATGTTGTTCCTTGACCGCGCCAACGAAGACAACATGGTGCCCAATCTTGGTACTTATGAAGCCACCAACCCATGTGGTGAGCAGTGGCTGTTGCCTTACGGTTCTTGCAACCTTGGCTCCATCAACCTCAACACTTTCTACCGGAATGATGCCCCCGAGGCCGCCGGTTGGGAAGAGCGTATTAATTGGAAAGGATTTGATGCGGCGGTGCACGATTGCGTGCGCTTCTTAGATGACGTCATCACGATCAACAACTATCCGATTGAAGAAATTCGTGAGCGCGCCGATCAAGAGCGCCGGATTGGCTTGGGGGTGATGGGTTTTGCTGATTTGCTCTACCAGCTTGGGGTGCGTTATGGCTCCGAGCAAAGTTTCTCGATTGCCCGCGCTTTCTCAGCGCGTTTGACCAACGAATCTCTGGTTGCTTCGGAGGCTCTTTGTGCCAAAGAAGGCCGCCCGCCCTTTACTGCATGGGAAGGCTCCAAGCCGCAGATGGACGGCCGTGCCAAGCGCCGTAACTCGCACGTCACGACGGTTGCTCCAACCGGCACGATTTCGATTATCGCTGCTTGTAGCGGCGGCATTGAGCCCTTGTTCAGCTTGGCGTTCCAACGTCAAGTGATGAAAAATTCGGATGGCGTGCCCGTCATCATGAAGGAAATCAACGAGGATTTCCGCAACGCCCTGGAGCGCGCTGGCCATACCCCGAAACAAATCGAGCGCATCATTGATGTTGCTCTGGAAGACGGCAGCATTTCGGAAGCCGAACTTTCGTCGGAGCTGAAAGAGGTCTACGTGACCGCGCACGACGTCATTCCGCACGAGCACATCATGATGCAAGCGGCATGGCAGAGTTCGATTGATAATGCAGTGTCAAAAACCATCAACTTGCCGCACGATAGTGAACAAGAAGATGTACGCACTGCTTATCTGTTAGCTTGGCGGGAAGGCTGTAAGGGTGTCACCGTTTACCGCGATGGTTGCCGTGAAATGCAGCCAATGGCGTTAAAGGAAAAAGCCGCAGTGGCGGTTGTTGCTCCCAGCGATGGGCGCATCAAGCCGGTCAAGTTGCCAGAAATCATGCCGAGTGTGCGCATTCGTCAGCTCACGCCATTCGGCAACATGCACGTCAAGATTTCGGTGGATCCGCAGCGTGATCGTGAAATGGAGGTCTTCGCGCAACTCGGTAAAGGTGGCGATGTTGCCAACTCCGATTTGGAAGCCATCTGCCGCATGATCTCTTTGTTCTTGCGTTGTGGCGGCGAGTTGAAGCTGTCGCTGGAGCAACTGGAAGGTATTGGTTCTTCGCTCACGGTTCCTAGTCGTGATGGCCGCATCATGTCGCTTGCCGATGGCTTAGCGAAGTCCTTGCAGCGCTACATGGATGTAAAGAAACGTTTTGGCTTGCATGCGATTTTGCTTGGCGAAATCTCTGCAGAGGATTTAGCCAACCCGAATCAGGCTACTGCTGAAAGCACTCCGAAAAAGTTGGGCCGTGCAGGCACAGGTACCGGCGGTGCGTTTAAGATTAAGTGCCCATCTTGTGAAGTTTCTAACCTCATTTTTGAGGAAGGATGCTGCAAGTGTATGGGGTGTGGTTACTCCCAATGTTAGTGCTGGTGGCGCGGCGGGCTAGCTAGAAGTGCGGATTGCATTTTAGCTGCCCGCCGCGCCCGGCCGCGGTGCTAGGATTTTTACCTAGCCGAATCCGGCTTCTCTCTCAAGCCTAAAGAGGATCCTGAATCATGAGTGTCGTCAAAGAATTTAAAGAGTTTGCCATGCGCGGGAATGTCATGGACATGGCCGTCGGTATCGTCATTGGCGTTGCCTTCGGGAAAATCATTGCCTCCTTTGTTGCGGATGTGTTGATGCCTCCGCTGGGCATGTTACTGGGCAATGTCAACTTCACTGGCTTAGTGTTGATCTTGGAGGAGGCCACTTCCGACAAGCCGGCAGTGACTTTGAACTACGGCACCTTCCTCCAAACCTTGGTGGACTTCCTCATTATCGCCTTCGCCATCTTCATGGTGGTCAGAGGCATGAACAAGATGAAGAAGAAAGAGGAGCCCGCGCCAGCCGCGCCAGCAAAGCCTTCCAACGAGGAAGTGCTCTTGACTGAGATTCGCGACGCATTGCGTAAGTAGCCAACGATGCATGTAAGGCTCCATTAGAGCAAGCGCATCATCCCTTAAACTCAGCCGCCGATTTCACAAAAGCAGCAATCGTTTTTTTGACGTCGGCAGCGGTTTCGTAACCGCTGAAGGAAATACGCAACACGGAGTTGCGTAAGTCCGGGGCGAGGTGGATGGCGGCGAGTACGGCGGATTCGGAATGGCCGTGGGTGTTGCAAGCGGAACCACTCCCGACATAAACGCCGTTGCTTTCGAGGATGTGCAGGAAGGTTTCAGCGCGAATACCGGGCATGGCAATGGCGAGGACTGCACCGAGTTGTTCGGCGGTTTGTTCCGGGCCCAAAACGGTGAGGTCAGGGAAATATTCACGTAGACCAGTGAGTAACGCTTGGCGTCGGCTGTGTAAAAACTGCGGTTCCGCCAACATCAGTTCGCGGCGGGCTTTGGCGGCAGCGGCAAAAGCTGCAATACCCATGGTGTTTTCGGTCCCGCTGCGCAAACCACCTTCATGGCCACCGCCGACAAAAAGTGGCTGTGGCAGGGGGGAACCTTCGCGCAACAAAAACGCTGCGCAGCCGCGCAAGCCGCCAAGTTTATGCGCCGCAACGGCGAAGCAATCCGCACCGAGTGCATCGAGGGCGGTGCTGCACTTGCCGACGGCTTGGATGGCGTCACAATGAAAAATAGCTTTGGGCGCCTTGTTGCGGACCAGCGATACGAGCTCCGCGATGGGATTGAGAGAGCCGATTTCATTGTTGGCCCACTGCAAGCTGATCATGGCGACATCTTCCGCGAGCATCGGGCCGAGCGCGGCGGCGGTCACGATGCCGCGCGCATCCACTGGGATGGTCTCTACCCGGAAGCCTTCCTTTTCGAGGACTTTGGCGGCCGCGCTGGAGGACGGGTGTTCGATCGCGCCGACCAAAATCCGTGGGGTTACTGCCGGAAAACGCCCACGCACCGCGCGCGCCATTCCTTGAATACCAAGATGATTACTTTCGGTGCCGGTGGCCGTCCAAATGACGCGGTATTGCGCCGCGCCAAACGCCCGTTGCAGCGCGCGCCGACTCCGCTCGACGCTCCGTGCTGCCGTTGCACCCGCTTGGTGCAGCGATCCAGGATTGGCGTAAGCCGTTTCTACAGCAGCAGAAAAGGCGTCGAGTGCCACCTGCAAAGGAGGGGTGGTGGCGGCGTGATCCAGGTACAGCGGAGTTTCCACGCCAACATTGTGGCAGAACGTCCGTAGAATCGGGCTACATGCTTTGCCTACTCACTACCAGCATCCTTGCTTTGGCTGCTCTTCCCCAGCAGTCCCCCGAAGATGGGCGCGGCCAATCGTTATTTTCTTCGCAGTGGCACAGTCAGCGCAGAGAGGCGCTGCTCGATTTTTTGGCGGATAAGGAGCCCGGCATTGTGGTGCTGCGCGGCAATGGCACCTCAAATGATTATCGCGAATACCGCCAGGATAATAATTTCTGGTACTTCACTGGCTTGACTACCCCGAATGCGGTGTTGGTCATGACTACCGATACCCGCGAGCAGTATTTGCTGGTGCCTGGTGTTGGCCCCATGGATGAACGTTGGATGGGGAACTTGATTGATCCCAGCGAAGCCACCGAGCTCACCGGTATTGCAAATACGCTGGAAATCGGCGCGCGTAGTAGCGAGCTAAAAACTTTGCTAGATGGCTTACTCAAAGGGCGCGAAAAGTTTTACGTGCAGAAGCGTCCGGCGGAAAACTGGATGATGAGCCGCGACAACCTCAGCTCCTGGGAGCGAGCAATTAAGGGCGACGGTTACGACGGCCGCCTCAGTCGCGAGGCGCAGTTTGCCGAACGTTTGGAGAAAGTGCATAGTGCTCCGGTGGTGGATATGACCGTGAGTATCGACGCCATGCGCGTCATCAAAACCGCGGAAGAAATTGAGGCCATGCGGCGGGCATGTATGGCTTCGGGTGAGGGGCATCAAGCAGTGATGCGGTCCGCGATGGCTGGAGATTTTGAGTGGCAGTTAGCCGCGCGGATGACTTATGAGTACCAGATGGCCGGTGGTATGGGACTTGGTGCTTATGCGGCAATCGTGACTTCCGGCATCAACGCCTGCACTCTGCACTATTTTCAGAATACGCGGATGTTGCAGCCCAATGAGATGGTCATGGTGGACTACGGCGCCGAGTACAACCATTATGTGGCGGATATCTCGCGCTCTTGGCCGACGGGCGAGAAGTTCACCAAACGTCAGCGTGAGGTTTATCAAGCGGTCTACGATGCTCAAGAGGCGGCATTCCTGGAGTGCAAACCCGGGAGTAATTTGAGCAAGGTGCACCAAGCGGCGCAAAAAGTTCTTACCGACCGCGGTTTTGGCAAAATGTGGCACGGCACCAGCCATTGGTTGGGTATGTCTACGCATGATGTGGGTTTGGGCAACGCAGCCTTCTTGCCTGGAATGGTGTTCACGGTCGAACCTGGAATCTACTTGCCGGATGAAAAAATGGGCGTGCGCATTGAAGATGTCGTGGTCATCACCGAAGACGGCTACGAGCTGCTTTCGGCAGTCATTCCGCGCCATCCGGATGCGATCGAAAAGTTGCGTGCGCAAGCTTTCCAAGCCGCGCCCCCCCAATAGGCGCAGTGTTTCAGGCGCAGCAAGCTCGCCCTCGGCGAGGTAGAATCCATCCAGTTTTGGCCTGTCCCTCGCCTGATGAGTTCCCCCTCTAATTGTTTTATGACTTCCCCCCAAATGGTCACTGCGGCTAGCGCTGCGGTGGCCCAAGCATTTTATGGTAGAGCACTTTCTGGCATGAATTGGATGGCCGCCCAACAAGGAGGCATCCATTGAAAGCCATCTTCTGTGCGGTTTTAGGTGCCACCCTTTGTGGCCTAGCGCTCACTTCACTTGGGTTAGGCTGGGGGCAGGAGTTGCCCATGTGGCGCGAGCGTTTTTTCGCTGCAGCACTGAATGGTGTGTTTGCCGGTTGGCTTGCGGGGGCGGTTGCTTACTTTGCCGGCGCCAAAAGTATGTGGCGCGGCCTACTGTTGGGAGTTGCCTTTGCACTCGCCCCGTGGTCGTGGTTTACCACAGGTTTCGCGATCGCACTCGTTGCGTTTTTTTGGCGGCGCTCCGTGGCTCTGCCGAAAGTCGTGCCGACGCTGGGGCTGGCTGCACATTTGATGCCAGTCATCCTTTTTTTCGGCATGAGCCCCGCTTGGACGGTGATTCCCATCGAAGCCGCACCGGCTCTCGCACCCCTGGGCGCGGATGCGCCCCTACCCGCTGCGGGCGCGCCGGATGTGTTGTTTGTGGTTTGCGATACTTTGCGCGCCGATGCAATTTTGGATCCTGCCACGCCAACACCAGTGCTCGATCGTTTGCGTGCGCGTGGTGTTTGGGCTAGCTATGCCACCGCACCCACGAATCAAACTTTGCCCAGCCACTTGTCGTTGCTCACTGGCTTCGAGATTGAAAAAATCGGCATGCGCGGCAATTTATCAAGTTGGCCGTCGCAACAACTGATTATGGAAACCTTCGGGTGCAATACCTTGGCGCAGCGATTTGCAGCCGCGGGTTACCGCACTGCAGCGGTGAGTACCAACACTTTGCTCACTGATATTCCTGAGGCAGAGAAGCCATTCATGTCTTTTGATATCGGCTTTCAAACTTGGCACGGTTTGACGGCAGTGGATTTTTGGAAGAAATACATGGTTTGGGTGCGTGGCAACATGCTGTTGGGAATTACCAAGCCAAATGGACTGTTGAGTTGGCCAATGGGCCATCTGCTGAATCCGTCAGCACAACGAACCTATAGGCATCACCACGGCGAAGGGCAGCGCACTACCGATGCAGCCATTGCCTACTTGGCGGAGTTGCAGCAAGATGCGCGGCCTTATTTCTTATTCGCACAATATTTTGATCCGCATACCCCGTACGCTCCCTCGCCGGAATTCGCGGGCAGCTTGGCCAAACCGGAGTTGTTACCAGATGGTTATGATGGCTCACCGATTTCCTCTTTTAATATGCGCGTGAATTTACGTGCCGAAGTGCGCGGTACTGGTGCCTTGCCCGATCATCTCGTACGCAATAGTGAATACCTACACGCGCTCTACCGCGAAGAGGTTGCTTTCTTTGATCAGCAGTTGGGGCGTTTGTTGGCAGCGGTTGCTGCCACGGGCCGACCAACCATCATTGCTTTCACGGCGGATCACGGCGAAGGGTTTGGATTGCATGGCAATGTGGAACACGGCGAATCTTTGTTTGAAGCAGAAATCGCGGTGCCCTTCATTTTGGTAGCGCCTGGTCTGGAGCCACGCCAGCTCCCGTTCGCGCCGCAGATGTTAGACAATGCACGCACGCTTTTGTCACTCGCTGGGATTGACGCCAAAGGTTTTGATGGCATGGATGTACTCGCTCCTCAAGCCGCTCCGCAGCCAGCGATGTCCTTTATGCTGCAGCGAGTGAGTATGCGCGAGGGCAATTGGAAGCTCCATGCTAGCTTGCAATATTCTTATGATCACCATGACCCTGAGAAGCATCCCGTGCAGGGCGAATATGATCTGGTGCCAGAATTTCTGTTTGATTTGGGCACCGACCCACTTGAGCGGATCAATTTATTGGATACTCAGGCGGAGGTTGTTGAGCGCTTGGTGGCCTATATCCACACGCGCATGAAATCCGATGCTTTGCCGGCGATTGGCTCACGCAGCTTCAGTCCAGCAGAGTTGGCGAAGCTACGCGAACTCGGTTACATCGAGTAATTTGCCGCACGTTCAGGGCTGCCTTAAGTGAGACGGGCCACCAGCCCGCCGTAACGGCCGCTCTCGAAATCATTCATGACTGCGCGGCGCAGTGCACTTTTGCTGCACACAATCACTACTAATTCTTTGCCGCGCGTGACAGCCGTGTAGAGTAAGTTGCGCCGCAACATAGGGTAGTGTGAATTGCCCAGCACAATCACAACGGCGCGCGCTTCGGAACCTTGGGCGCGGTGCACGGTGACGCAATAGGATGGAATTAAATCCTTGATACCCTCACGGCTGTAATGTTGCGGTAGGCCGTTGATCTCTGCAATTAATTCATCATTGCCGATGGAGAGGACTTCGCCGGTGTCACCATTGAAGGTTTCGCGCTGATAATCATTGCGCACAACCATCACGCGGTCGCCGGTGCGGAGGGGGGCAGCCCATGCAACTTCTTCGCCATCGGGATTGAGGCGTTGCGATAAGCGGCGGTTGAGCTCATCCACACCGAGCGGCCCGCGGTACATGGGTGCGAGCAGCAACAAATCGCGGCTTGCGTCGATGCCATATTTTTCGGGGATACGTTCGGCGACGATACGCTCGACCATTTCGGCAGCCAAGTCGGCGTCATCGATAAAGGTTAAGAAGAAATCGCCGCGGCCAGCCGGAGTGATGGCCACCTGCGGCATTTCTCCGTGCAAAATGGAGTGCGCGGCTTCGGTGATTCCGGAACCAGCTTCTTGACGGTGAATGTGTTCCAACCGCGTGGTTGGCACAGTGGGTACTTTCACTAAATCGCGCAATACCGAACCCGGACCCACCGACGGCAGCTGATCGGCGTCGCCCACTAACAACACGCGCGCACCATCCGGTACCGCTTGCAGCAAAGCGTGGGCAAGTGGCACATCCATCATCGAGACTTCGTCGATAATTAAATAATCTAACTCCAACTGCTCCTCGGCATGATGTCGGAAACCACCGTTAGCAGGATCAAAGCCCAGCAGGCGATGAATGGTAGACGCTTCAAATCCCGTGGCTTCGTGCAGACGCTTGGCGGCGCGGCCAGTGGGAGAGGCCAGTTTGATGGTGAAATCACCACTCGCAGTAATGATTTCCAGCAGCAAGCGTAAGGTAGTGGTTTTGCCGGTGCCGGGGCCGCCCGTGATGACGGCAAGATGTGCGGCGAGTGCCATTTCCAAGGCCTGGCGCTGGCTTTCATCCGGGCGGAAGGCTGTGCGCTCCATGGCACGCAGCACTTGTTCGGGTGAGGCGAGAGCCAAATCGCCAGGGGACAGCAGCCGTTGGATTTCCGTGGCCAAGCCGGCTTCGGCTTCCAGCAGTTCGGCAAGGTAAAAGGCTTTGCCCTCTGTGGCGCTGCCACTTGGATCGATGGATTCCAACATCACGCGGCCAGAGGAAATCGCCCCCGACACACCCTCGAGCATCGAATCTTGACTCAAGCCCAGCTGATCCAGCTGTTCCAAAACCAGCAACTCTGGCAGGCAGCAATGGCCTTCGCGCCCGGCTTCGCGCAGCAAGTGCAGCAGGACACCACGAGCACGTACGGCGGAATCGCGCGGAATGCCAACTTTGATGGCGATGGCGTCGGCAGTTTGAAAGCCAACGCCGCGTAAATCCCCAACCAGTGCATAAGGATCCGCTTGAACGCGCTCAATCGCACGGGCTTGCCAGCGCTCATACAAGGCTGAGGCATGGTTACTTCCCAATCCGAAGCCCCGCAACTCCGCCAGCACCCGGTGACGCTCCCGCCCTTCCTGGAAGCCTTCCGCCAGGGCTGCGGCGCGTTTTGGCCCAATTCCGGGCACATCTTGGAGATTCACAGTGCCGCCTTCGAGCGCATCCAGCGTGCGAATGCCGAAGTGGGCCACCAGCCGCTTGGCCATATCGGGCCCAACTCCGGGGAAGGTGCCGCTGCCGATGTACTTTTCGAGGCCATCGAGGGTGGTGGGGCTGGTGTGCTCGGACCACTGCGCCTGAAACTGGCGGCCAAACCGCGGATGCTTGGTCCAGGTGCCGTGCAGACGCAGGAATTCGCCCTCATGGACATCACCCATGCCGCCAGCAGCCGTGATGGCACCCTCGCCCGCAACTTTCAGGCTAATCACGCTGAAGCCGCTATCCTCTCCCTGGAAAATGACCGCAAGCACTTGCCCCTCGAGGGACTCGTGGCCAGGTTTGACGCGGTTTTGAGATTGTTCGGACATCGTTTCGGGGAAAAGGCCGGGTGGCAAGAAGTAGACGTAATCGGTGGCAGCGGATAGACTATCCGGCCCGCTAATGGGTACTGCCGGTTAGATTCCGGAAAAGTTTAATAGATGATCAAGGTCCAAGTACGTCCAAACGAGTCCCTCGAGGCAGCTCTGCGTCGCTTCAAGCGCCAGTGCAACCAATCCGGTCTATTCACAGACATGAAAGAAGGTGCCTTCTACGTGAAGCCCACCACCGCCCGTCGCCTGGAAGGGGAAGAGCGCGCCCGCGTGATCAAACGCGCCGAGCGTATTCGTCGTAACGCTCGTTTCTAGTCATCGTTTCGCGATGATCGATTGAGCCTCGGCGCCATCATGTGGCGCTGGGGCTTTGTCTTTTTTTGGCCTTCACTCACCATTGATTTTCTTCGCGCTGGCACTTCCCTTTCAACCTCTTCATGGCACGCTCATTCCCAGATCGGAAACGCCGTCGCGGTCAACGCGATTTGAGTTTGCCCTATCAAGAATGGCGCTTTGATGTCGGCCAACCCGAGCATGGTCAGCGTCTCGACGGTTTTTTAAATGGACGTCTGGATTGGCGCTCGCGCACAGGAATTCAGCAAATCATAGAAGATGGCTCGGTTGAGGTGCTGGCCAATCGAGATCCACAGCAAGCGGCAATCGGCCGGATGCGCACGGGTTTGAAATTACGTTGCGGGCAAGAAGTGGTGGTGCGTCTGGCTGCTCCTTGCAGCGAAGAAACCACAGTGATGGAAGATGGTGTGGACCCCACTGATTTAACGGTCCTCTTTGAAGACGATCAAATCATCGCGGTGAGCAAAGCACCGGGTTTAAATGTTCATCCTTCGCATGGGCATTTATTGGATTCGGTGATTCAACGCATTCATATTCGTCATACGGCATTGTTCGGCAAAACCCGGGATATGCCCACTTTGTGTCATCGCCTGGATCGCGAAACCACGGGTTTGATTTTGGCGGCCAAGGATCAGTTGAGCCGCACGCGTATGGGGCGGCAGTTTGAAGCCCGCAGTGTGAAGAAGGCTTATCTTGCGGTGGTCGTTGGGGAGATTCCAGAAGACCAAGGTGTGATCAATCTGCCCTTGGGCAAGGATTTTGATAGTGCCGTGCGCTTGCGTATTGGCGTGCAAGCGCCAGGTGAAGGTTGGCCGTCGGAAACGCACTGGAAGGTGCGCCAACGTTGGGACCAGCGCACCCTGGTGGAGTTGTATCCGCAAACTGGGCGCCAGCATCAACTGCGCGTGCATATGGCGGCAATCGGTTTTCCGATTTTAGGTGATAAGTTGTATCTTGGCGGTGACGAGGTTTTTTTGCGCAATATTCGCGAAGAGTTAACCACTGCCGATGAGGCGCTGTTGGGTTTGGATCACCACGCACTGCATTCTTGGAAGCTGGCGTTTGAGCATCCGTTTAGCGGCGCGGCATTTGAGTTGGAAGCGCCGTTGTGGCCGTCCATTGCCGCTCTGGTGCCCGCATGAAAACTTTTTTCGCGGCGGTATTTTTCTACGCCCTTCTGGTAGGTTGCGGTAGCACTTTTCCCACGCAAGAGGTGGCAGCGCAAAACGATTCTCTGCTCTCAGAATCGCCGGGCGGCTTTGTGCGATTCGGCCCACATTATTATCCCTTTAGTAGTTTTGTCTACGAAGAGCGGGAGGAAACATCCAGCGTAGGATCCACTTCTCTGATTGCGCGTTTAGGCACGAGCGATAACTATTTGATTGTGCCGCTGCTGGATGGAAGGCCCACAACTGATGTGCAGTTGGTTTATGAAAAATCCATTTCGGCGGTGAAGAATATTCGCTTTGAATGGATTGGACGCGAGTCGGTACGCATCTACGGACGCCTTGCTACTGGGGTACTGCTGCGCGCAACTTTGAATTCCAGTGCTGGAACCAGTACGTTCCGGTTGCACAACAATCTTGCGTTCCTCAATGGCGAGCTTGGCTCAGGAACCTATCTTCAAGTGGAGTATCTCATCGCTGCGCATCCGGAAATCGATACGCTTGTATTTGAAAATGTGCCGGGCTCATTGAATGACGATATCAATGTTTACACTGGCCGTTTGATTCGCGAAGCTGGCTTTCACACCACCGTAGCCAGCAATGGTCTCATTGCATCTGGCGGCGTGGCATTATTTTGCGCCGGAGTGACGCGCACACTCGAGCCAGGTGCGCGGGTCGGCGTACATGCATGGAGCATTCCAGGTCAGGATATTGACCCAGCCATTCTGCCACCGAATCATCACGCCCATCGTGCGCAATTGCAGTACTTCCGCGAGATGTTGGACCTTGGCGAAGAGTTTTACTTCTTCACGCTTCATGCCGCCCCATTTGCAAATGTGTTGTGGATGACAGACGCCCAAATCGCAAAGTATGGGTTGGCGTCGGCCTCGAGCCTCCTTCCTGCAGAGGAGTTTTAAACCGTGGCGACGCAGCCAGCGTCAACGAAGAGAAGTTTGCAGGCAATCTTTTGATGATCCAGGCCCGTTCGTACCGCCAAGGCTTTGCGGTAGGCGCGCATTTGGCCACGGTAATCATTTGTTTTGCTGATGAGATCTAGTTGGCCAGCCACCGCCCCGGTTTTGAAATCGATGATTGTGGCATGGGTGATTTGGCCGCCGGATTGGTACACCACCACACGATCGAAAATGCCATTTAGTATGGAATCGGAACCATGTTCATCGACCGTTGCTACAGCAAAGGGTAGCTCGCGCCAGAGCTCACAATCTTGCTGTTCTTGCGGGCGAGACAATAGTTGTTGGACTTCTGGCTGGTCGAGTGCATCGCGGAAGCTGGCGATTAAATCCATTGCCGCGCTGCCGGAGTAGCCGCATTCACTCAGCAAGTGCAACAACCGTTGATCGTTGCTCTGGAAATTCTCTAGCCATCCAACATCTTCAAACAGACGATGGATGGCAATCCCGCGCGCGCGTGCCGCTGTGGCATGGGTGGATAATAAGGAAGCTCCAGCAACCCTACCGCCATCTTCACCACCAGATGGACTCCAGCGAGGCAGCGAGCGCAAGCCTTGCGAGGCTTGCAATACGATTTGACTTGGTAGTGCGGCGCCGACTTCGGCTGCACTGGTTTCTGCTTTAGCAGCGTACGCGAAGGCCACCTGCGTGGCGTTATGCCATAAGACTTTGGCATGCGGAATTTTAAGCGGGGCAAGAAATTCATCGCGCAAGGTAGAACGCAGCAAGTTCTCAGTTTGAAAGATCGTAGAGTGGCGGATGGATGGAGGGAGAATGATTTCTAGGCGTTGCCGAGCACGCGTCATCGCTACATAAAGCACACACAGGTCTTCCTGTACTTCGGCGCTGACTTTCTCAGCTTGCATCGCCTTCAATGGTCCGGAAAATGGAATGATTGCCGCGGCTGGGGTCAGGGATAACAGATTGAAGCCCTCTCGCGCATCCACCCGTTGCGATATCAAGGGGTTTCTAGGTTTGTTGCCGCCATTAAAAAATGGCATAACCACCACGTCGAATTCCAATCCTTTGGCAGCGTGTACGGTCATGATGCGTACCGGGGCGGCCATCGGATCGCTCACCTGAGTACTTTCAATCAGAGTGACGAAACGGCTGACGCGCAATTCGTTGCGTTTTTCATACTGTAAGCCTAAAGCGACTAGCTGGCCAAAACGATGACGGTTCCAAGTATCAAATAGCTGCTGCTCTTCGAGGAACTGGGCGATATCTATCAACAAAGTACCGCAGCCATCATTTAAGATACGGCGGCGCAGATAGCGCGCCAAACGCCGCGCGCCTTTGCTGAGGCCGGCGCCAAACTCAAAGCTGGCCTCGAAGTAGCTCGCTAACGGCGAGGTGGCAAGGTGGAAAAAGGCGGTGGTGTCGCCGGAGTGATCGGCCAGACGAAAAAGCGACAGCGCTAACTGTACGGCCTCGGAATCGGTCAAAAGGTTGCCGCCCTCACCACTGGCGCGAATGCCGCGGCGCTTCAACTCCAGTAGTAAAGTTTGGATATCTTTTTTGCGCCGCACCAAGACGCCGATGCTGGCGTCGGGTGCCTGTTGATGCAAATCGGTAATGCGATTGACTGTCAAACGGATGACCTCTGGAGTGGAGCCGCGGCGACTTTCCGCGTGGCTCTCCAGCAACCAAACGCTTCCCGGCAAATCTTTGGCAGCCTCATGTTGAGGGAAATCCGTTGCCCAATCGTGAATCCCCAGCAAGGTGTCATCATCATCACAGTCCGCGATTACCGGGGCGGAGTGGTCCAAATGGGAGAAGACCAGGTTGACCGCATCCAATATTTTTTGCGACGAACGGAAATTAACCGTGAGGGTCTCGCGTGCGACACCGTACCAAGACGGGATACCCAACAACAGAGAGGATTCTCCCTCACGCCAAGCATAAATTGCCTGCTTTACATCACCAACACACAACATGCTGTTTTGCGAATTCAGACCATTTGTTGTTTCTTCAATGCGCGGCTTCAGTACTTTCCATTGTAATACCGAGGTATCCTGAAACTCATCGAGTAATAAATGCTTCACACTGCGCCCCAGGCGATGATTGGCGAGCGAGTCGTGAGAGGCTTCAGCGAGAATCCGTGGGATGTCGTCGAAATCAAGAAAACCGGCTTTGCGTTTTAACTGGGCATAGCATTGTGAATATGCGGAAACTAATTCACACAGGGCCAAATTGCTGCGATGCAAAGCGAACAACATGGCGGCCGCGGAAAATTTCGCAGCACGCTGGAGGGTTTCTCGGGCAGTCTTAGTGATCTCAACTCTGGAAAATTTAACGCTCTTCTCCAGAACAGCCTTGATCAAGGAGAGCTCGAGCACAGCTCTCCAGTTGCGATCGCAGCAAGCTTGTAAAAGAGCGGCCACATTATTTTGCCAATGTAGGTTTGGCGTGCCCTTGCCGGTGAGAGGGACTTCGAGAGCGTTCACCGCTTCGATAATTGCTGGAATCTCGTTTGCATTTGGCTCCAGGCAATCTTCCAAACCGTGCCACACCTCTTTGCGGCTTCCGGCACTAAGATGCATCGTGAGAGTTTGATTCAGCAGATCAAGTAATCCTTCAAAAACGCTACGTTTGAATTCGCTTTGCTGTAAATCGCGGAGCAAGTTATCGGCTTCTTGCGGATCAAGACTTGAAATCACTTCCAGGATTGCCTGGGCACGCAACTCAGCAAGATCGAAGCTATCGCCGATGGTCCAGCCGGGAGGTAAACCGACTTCCAGGGCCACAGCATTGAGGTTCTGTTGGAACCACGCATCCAAAGTACGCACTTCAAAGCGGTGCAAGTTGTTGAGTAAGTCGCGCAGTAGCTGGTTGGCATCCGTGCGTGACCAATCACTCGGTACATCTAAGAAGTGGTGCAGTTCGGCAAACTTCTTTTCATCGAGTGCGGCTTCCGAGAGGCGCGCCAAAATGCGATCGAGGATTTCACCCGCTGCTTTACGCGTGAAAGTGGTGGCCAGAATATCTTGTACCGGCACTCCGTTCGCCACTAGCTCCAAGAAACGATTGGACAGCCGGAAAGTTTTGCCAGTTCCGGCCGAAGCGAGCAGGACCAAAGAAGAGGAGAGGCAATGGTTCATGCAAAACCTCCCGCAGTCTCGTCGTCTTCAGCTTCCACGCTGGCGGGCATCAACAAGCCAATACCCGCTAACACACCAAAGCGGGCATCACGGGGCGCATTTTGATCAGGATTGAAAAAATCGTGCGCGCGAATTCCTTCGACCGCCTCGGCAACTTGATCCTCAAGTGCACTCATCGCGGTGGCGTCCCACGCGGCCAGACTCAAGGAGGGGCCCACCTTACTCTTCGGCAAGTTGCAATAGCCAATCTGCACCGTTTCGCTCGTTCCTGCACTAGGGCGGCCGCCAACTAAGGATTGTGCAAGGTAGTGGTATAGCGGCAACTGCACATCCATCCACACTCCGCTGCGCTTCACAATTTTTTTTACCTCACGGGGGGCATCGCCACTCTTGTAGTCGTAGATGCGCCAGCGCCCTGTGGAAGCTTGGTAATCAACGCGATCGATCCGTCCTTGCAGACGGAATACGGTATTTCCAAAATTCAACTCAACGGAATCTCCAGGTGGAGTCCATTCCACCGCATGGATGCGCCAGCCCTCTTCCATCAGCTGGGCTTGCTGTTTGGCAAAGTGTGCAAGCCGGTGACGCATCTGCAGTAACTGCAGTTGAATCGTTGGGCGCTGGCGTGCGCCAAATAGCCGCAGCGCTTGCTCTGCCGCACACTCACTGAGGTAATCGGCAATCTCATTGGGATTGCAAACTTCTTTCAAGTGATCACAACGACCGTACTCCTCCAGAACTTTATGCAGTAGGTTGCCGAAGTTGAGAGGATCCAATTCACGCGCTTGATCATCACTGCTGCGCATCTTGCAGACATACTTTAAATAGTATTCATAGGGCGCATGCAGATAGGTATTGAGCCGCGACGCGGAAAACACGGCAGTGGGTTCGGGCAAGGATTGCCGTGGGCCTGGCAACACAAAAGGGCGTAGGGAGGCGTCGGCAGCAAAGCGCGCAGTTGGTGGCAGTTCGGTGAATGCGCTAAAGGCGCGGGCGGCAAGAAGTTCTTCATCGCAGTGAAAGAGTAAGCGACTAGGCAGTGAACTTTCGCCATTGCTGCGCTGACGGCAGCACAACAGTAGGACTCTGCCGTTGCCTTGCGCACGGCTGTTGAGCAATACCGTGGTGGCATATACATCACGTGCGAGTCGCTCTTCTTGACTCAGCATGCCGAGTTTGGTGCGCAGCGCTTCTGGTAAAAATACCACGCTACCAAGGGGGGCAGGAACGGCGCCTTCGCGGAAATCGGTCACAATTATCGCAGGGGCGTCATCGAGCGGCAGCTCTAGCCAACCGACAGCCTCCAAACTGCCGGCAGCCGTGCGCCCAGGGGCCACGCGCGCCTTCAACAGTGGCGTAACAAAAAAGCGCAGCGCCTGGCCTGCGGTGAGCGGCAAGCGCCCGCCTTGGCTGACGCCAAGTTCTGCAAACTCGGCGGCACCCGCGGCAAGTTGCTGCAAGGCCACCGCGAGTTTGCGATCCGACTCGCGGCTGCGGTCCAATTCGCGATGGCCGTAGAAAGTTTGCACCAGCGCAAGAATTCGTGCGCTCCAAGTGGCTGCGGGCGCTTGCTTCACGGTGGCGAGTTCACCCAATTGCTCAACCAATAGTTGGTGGGCTAGTGCCAGCGGAGTTGCTTGTAGCCAGCGTCCATCTACGTATTGCGGCAAGTGGTCGCCGAAATAATCATCCAGTGCTTTGATTAAATCCCCGGGCGGCAGATGCGCGCTACAAAAATCTTCTACATCAGGATGACGCAGCAGTGCCGCGAAACTCTCAAAGCTCTGCGATTCAATCCACGCGCCTACCGCAAGGAGCAAGCGTAGCGGTGGGGTTTGGCTCAAGGCCGTGCCCTCTGGCGAGCGCACCGCTACGCCATGTTCGGCAAGCTGTTCTTCAACAAAGGAAAGATGGTCCGCATCCAATATTCCCAAAGTGATTTCATCGTGCGCAAGTTCATGAGACCAAGTAGAAATTGCGCGCACGACTTCTTCAGCCTGTTGCCGGGGCGAATCTACCAAGCGCCACTGTTGCTCCTCCAACCCCAAATCAAATCCTTGCCAACAATCCACTTGCAAGAAGCCGGCGTCATCAAAGAAATGCGCCAAGCGATGTGGCGCGATCACCAAGGAAGTAACTGCATGTAGGTGCGCCAAATGGCTTATCATTTGGCGTTGGAGGCGGTTTGCAGAGGCCACACCAAGCAAAACAAGGTTGGTGGATGGCAAGATGAAATGGCCTTGGCGCAGTGCAAATGCCCGTTCCAAGTGCGGATCACAAACTCCGGCATCTTCGAGAGCACGACCATATGCGTTTTGCACTTGTAGCAACACTTTCCAGCGTTCCACTTCTTGTGCAGGTGCAGCGCTGAGAAAACTTAAGCCATCGTGATCGGAGCCGAGGATGTCTGCAAAAGTCAGGGCTTCGGCAGCAAGCTCCACGTGCAAGCGATCGAGTAGCTCGGCAAGTTTCCACCACGCGGGCCAATCGTTTTCTGCTGGTGGAGTGCTTAACAAGCACAGCAAATCAGCATGGCTACAGGCTTGCAAAGCAAGCGTCCAACAGAGAATACGTTGGTAGATGCCTACGCGTGGGCGTGGATAGGCAACTAACATATCGCTAACTTCCGCAAGGGTGGCCAAATTGGGCGGGCACCACGCAGCCGGCGCGCGCTGCACTAACAGTTCCATCAAGCGGCGGCCGGCACGGCGGCCAGGGAGCACAATGGTGACGGCGGCCAAATCGGCGCCGTACTGGTTTAAGAGCCAGTCCGCGGCTTGCGGTAGGGCTGGTTGGGACCAACCAAGGAATTCGCGGTGGACTCCGCTCACGGTGTAAGAAGCTTCATAGTGGTTGCAGAGATTAACACGGCGTCGGCCTGGTCGCTGTCATCGGAAGGAAGGGTGAGCAGGCCATTTTCACGGTTGCAACGCGCCGTAGCTTGAGCAAAATTCAAATAGCAGGTCAAAACCCAGCCACAAAGTTCGGCGGCATAAGCATGCGTGAGAGCCCAAGCATTTTCACGCGCATCCCTGCCACCGTATGGATCGGCATAGAACTCCACAGCATGTTGTGCGCGAAATCCGCTGCTGTGCAAAACACGCAAGGCGCTGGCGGGGGCGCTGTCTGCGGGTTTCACGCGCACATGAATTACGTTGATATCCTGCTCTACGGGTGGATTCCCAAAGCAATGACGTGCTTCCAGGCCGCTGGGGGTGATGGACCCGGCCGCGCCATTGCGCGCAAGATCGCGGAGTACGCCCAGGAAGCGCCGCGCATCAAGCGGCAAATCAGTGAAGAGGGTGGCTACGAGTTCCACGGAAGGAACTTATCAAAAACGCGCTTTAGTTCCACACGGTTAATCGGTTTGGAAAGGTAATCATTCATGCCTGCTTCGGCGCACTTATCCCGGTTTTCACTCATAGCATGCGCCGTCATCGCCACAACCGGAAGGTTGTTTTGGCTCGCCATTTTACGGATGGCACGAGTCGCCTCATAACCATCCATATTGGGCATCTGGCAATCCATCAGCACCAAATTATATTGTTTGTTCTCAATGGCGCGAAGAGCTTCCAGTCCGTCATTGGCAACATCGACGTGAAAACCGAAGCGGCTCAATAGTTTCACCGCCAGCTTGACGTTGAGATTATTATCCTCCACAAGCAAGATGGATTCCCTGCGTGCGGGCTGCTGTTCCAAACGCGAAACGCTGCTGCCGTTCAGTCGCTTCATCTCAACACCAGAGAACAGTGACACTAAAGCAGCGAAGACCCGCGTGCGCGACAACGGCTTCTGCAAACAAGAATGGATGCCACGTGTTTCCATCAGCGCTTTCGTTAAGCGGTCGCCTCCTGAAGTGAGGATAATGACGGGCGGGCTGTGGTCGAAACGTTGCTTTATTTCGCGCGCGAGATCGATGCCGCTGATATCCGGCATTTGCATATCGGAGAGCACGACGTCGTACTTTTCGCCGCTATCGAGTAGAGCGAGGGCGGCCATCGAGTTGCTTGCTTCGCTGTGTTGCATGCCCCAGCCCTCGCAGTGCTTCATCAAAATACGCCGGTTGATTTGGTTATCGTCGACGATTAAAGCGCGACGGCCATGAAGAATGGAGGCATCGAGCAAGTTGGTGTTGGCAATGTCATCGGGGAGTATTTCAAAACGTGCAGTGAACCAAAACTCGCTGCCTTGGCCGAGGGTGGACTCGACGCCAATCGTGCCGCCCATCATTTCCACTAAGCTTTTTGAAATGGACAAACCCAAGCCGGTGCCACCGAAGCGTCGCGTGGTGGTGACATCTGCTTGGGTAAAAGCCTCAAATAATCGCTCGCGCCCTTGCTGATCTAGGCCTTCGCCGGTGTCGGCAATCGTGAAGCGCAGTAACAATGATTCCGCATCGGAAGATTCTGTGCTTACCGTTACCTTTACATGGCCAACCGTGGTGAATTTAATCGCGTTGCCCACCAAGTTCAGCACAATTTGTCTTAATCGTACCGGGTCTCCGATGATGAAATCAGGCGTGAGCGGGTCTAAATCGCAGATTAATTCTATACCTTTCTCATGCGCCTTGGGACTCAGGATACGCATCGCCGAATCGAGTTCCTTTGATAATTGGAACGATGTGTTTTCTAGAGTCAAGCGACCAGCCTCAATTTTGGAAAAATCGAGGATATCGTTGATGATGGTCAATAACGCCATGGCGGATTGATGAATAACTTCCGTGCAATCCTCTTGCTCGGCATTCAGTTTGGTATCCAGCAGTAATTCCGTCATGCCAATCACGCCATTCATGGGCGTGCGAATTTCATGACTCATGTTGGCAAGGAATTGCGACTTGGCAAGTTCCGCCTCGATAGCACGATCGTGAGCAATTCTGAGTTCGTGGGTACGTTCCGCCACCTTCTCTTCGAGATGCTCCGAGTAGTTGCGCAAAGACTTTTGGGCTTGGCCCAGGCTTTCGGTCATGGCATTAAATGCCTGGGCAAGACGGCCGATTTCATCATGGCCACCGACGGTGCTGCGCACTGTCAAATCTCCCTCGGAAACAGATTTAGCATCGGCGGCAAGCTGCACCACCCGTTCGGCAATGGTGCGGCTAAAAACGCGTGAAATAAAGAGACTCACAATCAACAGAAAGAATGCCGTGATACCGCCATTCAGCAAAATGCGCTGGTTTGCAAGTGCTAATGACTCGAGCGAATAGTCTAATTGGAAGCTCCCAAAGGGTACTCCACTAATCCGCACCGGTGCCGTAACGCGCAGAAAGGGCACGTCATCGGCAGTCATTTCAAGAATCGTTAAATCTTCTGGAGGAGTTCTTAACTCAGCCACTTCGAGGCCTTCCAATTCTGGATTGCTATGCACCAAAGTGATGCCGCGATCGTCACAGAAAAACGCGCGCAAAATTTCCTGGTTGTGAACCGCTGACGTGGTGATGACGGTCTGCATGGCGAGACGATCTTCAGCAGCAAACATATCTGCAGAAGTGAGAGCAATCAGAGCCACCATGCTGCGTGATGCATCGAGAAGGTGCAATTTTTCATCGCGTGTTTCTTCGGAGACGGAAAGCAAGGTCATAGAAACCACCCCAAGGAGCACCAACACGAACATCAACAGTTGGATTCGCGAAGCCAAATGCATAAATGGAAACATCGTTATGAGTCCTGCACGATTGTTTGCACTAAGGGGTAGCCTTTCTCACCCGGGCTCTTGCCATCAATTTTCAACGCCTTGACCGTCTTTGGCAAATCGCCCGCGACCACTACTGCCAAGCCACCGTCTTTTTTACCGACCAAGCGGCATACCATTTCTCGCTCTTTTACCACGGAAGGGATGGCGCCAATGGAACCCTTATTCATGAGAGAAACAAAATGCCGGCGCAGCTGCCGTTCTGTCATCCCATAGATTTCTTCGAGCATGTACTTCTGCAGAGCGGAAGAAAGCGGCCGTTGAAAAAGAATCACCGAAGACTTATCCGGCCAGTGGCGGCGGTCTACCTTCATATATTTCTTCAAGTCACTCAAACTTAAATCATCGATTTTGCTATCGATGTGTACGATGACCGCGTAAACGACTTGCTCTTGGCTGGCCAGGGCAGGTTCCTTGTCGAATGAACTCCCAAACAAGCTACACAGCAACAAAATGAAAAGCTTGATTGTCATTAGAATGTCCAAGAAATTTGCAAGGCTGCGGAGATGAAATCATCAGAACTAACGGCGCCGCCAGCATCGCGATCCTGGCCATGACCAAAACCGATTTCCAGTTTGATGGCACTGCTGGCGGTCAACTCATGGCGCACGCCAAGCAATTGCTGCCACTGATCGAGATCTTGATCAACCGGCACAAAGTATGGGTCATTTTGGTCCATTACTTTAAGGTCAAAACGTGTGTAGGGAGTCCAATCATCCAGCGGCATCGCCATTTGCAGGTAAATCAAGCGATGGCTGAAGTTGGAGCCGCTGACACCGTCGTGGTGAATCACCCACGCGTATTCGCCAATCCATTCCAATTGCTCTCCAAGCCAGGTGAAGTAGGCGTCATAAATCTGTTCCGAAATGCTGCCGTTGCGCACGGCGGAATTGAGATCCGCAGGGATGATGTCGGTGAGTGCGGCGGCACCGAAAGTAAGCGCCTCCATGGAGGATGGAGTGAAGGTAAGCGAGGTCGAAAACGACTTCGAAGTATTATCATCATGCACGCGCTGGCGGTCTTCGATATCGGCACCGCGCCCATTGGCAATGATCGCCACCCATTCTAAATCACCGGCTGCGGGTGCCAGCAAGCCACCGATTTCCAAACCTTGAAAGTGCATCGGCAGCACGCCACCTTGATCCTCAAAGGTAGCCAGAAAGGGCCTGGTAATCGTGGTCTCGAGCCAACGCCCGTGATTGTAGAGCCGATTCCAGCGCGAAATCACCGAGTTGTCCATGCCTAGCTGCAGATAAAAAGAGTCACCTTCATTCCACGCCACCCAAGCGCGTTCTTGATCGAAGAAAATCGCATCGGCATGTTCCCCCTCAATGAGCGATTCCGAGAAAAATGTCAGCCGCTCACCCATCGAACCCGAGATGACAAAATCCAATGAGCCGAAACTGAAATTGGCTTTACTATGATCGGACTTGCTATCTCCATGCATGCCAATGTCGCCAAAAATACGCAGACTAAATTCGGGCGAATCTTCACCGAACATATCGGGCGCTCCCTCCTGAGCTTGGGCTAGCGAACACAAGCAGTAGGCGAGGAAGGTACAAACAAGGTGGCGTAGGCTAAAAATCAGGGGGCAATCCAGCGAAACAAGAAAGCTACCATACCGTCTTTAATTGCGCGGCGCTACAGTTCTCGCCATGCCGCGCGACCTCCTTACGCCGCCCCCAGAGCGTTTGATGCTCGCTGGGCCAGCGGGGCAGTTGGCATCCACCTTGGAGTTACCCGCAGGCACCCCCCGCGCCGCCGTTTTGCTCCTGCACCCGCATCCTCTGCACGGTGGCACGCGTCAAAATAATGTGGTGCGCTATGGTGCCTTAGGCGCTCTGGAGGCAGGCTGTGTTGCTTTGCGTATCGATTTTCGTGGAGTAGGCCAATCGCAAGGAACCTATGACGACGGCATCGGGGAAGTGGATGATGCCGAAGCAGCGTTTCTCTACTTGGAGCAGCGGTTTCCCGGGATCCCTATTTTTATTTGGGGTTTTTCCTTCGGATCACGAGTCGGGCTGCACCTTGGCATTCGCTATCGCCAAGATGTGGCGGGCTACCTAGCGGTGGCTTGGCCGACCAACTTTTACACTTGGCCGGAATCCGACGAGTGGCCGCAAAACTTAGCCTTTTTAGCGGGCAGCGCCGACGAATTCATTGATTTCCCAAGCATGGAGCGCGCCACGCGTAACGGTGGCGTCATCACTATCGTGGAGGGCGCCGGGCATTTTTTTCCAGGTGAACTGCATCGCGTTCGGTCTTACACTGCAGAGACCCTCGGAGGGTGGTTGAATGACTGAAGAGAATACTTCCTGTAATGCTGCAACCCGCGCCCTTGCGCTTCGCACCACCCTGCTGCCCAAAGATACGAATCCAGCCGGCACCATTTTTGGTGGGGTGATTTTGAGCCTGATTGACCAAGCCGGGGAAATCGCCATGCGCAGCATCAACCCGCATCGTCGTTATGTCACCATCGCGATGGATTCGATTATGTTTCATGCACCGGTGTTTGTCGGTGATTTAGTCTCGCTGTACACATGTCATGTGAAGGTCGGCAACACATCGGTCTCGGTCCAAGTCGACGTCATGGTGGAGCGCCGTGACCGCCCAGGCGCGGAAGTCCGCGTCACGGAGGCAAAGGTCACTTACGTCGCCATCGGTGGCGACGGCAAGCCAATCCCAGTGAATGGTTGATTGGCAAATTTATGAACCTACAAACAACGATGATCAGCATGCAGCTCCTCACGCTTCCACCTTCCCCGAATAACATCAAAGTGCGTGCTGCGTTGGGCTACCTGCAGCTTCCTTTCGAGGAGCTACCGCAAGACCGAGACGA
>CALFOT010000053.1 GCA_937919925.1 uncultured bacterium
GCATCCTCGAGCTCCGTGCGTCAACGCATTCAAAGTCTTGGCCGTATGTTGCGCCGCAAAGAAGGCGGGAGGATCGCCACGGTGTATGTGCTGTATGCACTCAAAACTGAAGATGAACGCATCTACGAGCAAGCAGATTGGGATCACATTATTGGCGCACAGCGCAATCGATTTTTCCATTGGTTTCCGGATCCTGGTCAAACCTGGCCGCAGGGTTTGGTGGAAGTGGATGAACCTCCGCGCACCTATTTGCCACACGCCGAGGAAATCGATCAAAAGTCTCTTGTTCCGGGAGAGCCGTGGCCTGCACGGCCGGATGGCATAGGATTCCATATTGATCAAGACGGCAATCTTCGCGATGAAGAGGAACAACTCTTTGCCCTAGAAGAAGATTTGCGTGCACGCGTGTTGGAAGTGAATCCTGGCAGGCGCATGAAGCTCACTTCAACGGGCCACTTGATTGCTTTCCGCTCAGTCGAAGGGGAAGGTCGTGGTTGGATTTATATTGGTAAGCCGAAGAAGAAATCGTTGAAGAAAAGCGGCTCAAAAGGCACCGGCAAGGACAACCGAAGTGGCAAAGAAGACTCAAACAGCCAAGACGACAACGGCAAAAAAGTAGTTCTCCGTTTGCGCCAGGCCAGAGGAATTCGCCGGCTCGCGCAAAGCCTTGGCAATGGGCAGGAAGCTTTTGCGCTTTTGTCTGACCTCGCCAAGGATCCGAAACGCGGCCGTTCCGCAGAAATCATATTAAGTTGGGTAAAAAAAATAGAAGGGAATCGCGCCATGAAAATTCACAAGGTCTACTGGAATGAGGAAAATATCTATTGGCTCGAAATCGAGGGAGAACAAATTTCCTATCCAGAACCAATCCCGCCGCTAGAGTTCTCCAGCTAGAAACTTTCTTCCTTCCCCCCGTCCCCCCCCGTCCTTCCCCACGAACCCCCATGTTCACCCCCTTTCATCCAGCACCCTTCTGGCGTGGACCCTATTCCCCACGCCGCGGTTTTTCGCAGGGCCTTACTGTACGCGGTAACGCCTTAACCCTCTGGGGAGAGTCTGATCGCGGGAAGTTTGCGTGGACTGCTGACGAGTCTGTTGACGGAATCAAGGAGCTCATCCAGAAGGTGCGTGCTGATTATGGGGGCGGGCATATCAAAATCTATCCGTGCGGTCATATCATTAAGCCCTTGCGCGATGATGAAACCGGCCAGCGCAAGTGCATTGGTCGCATCAAGGGAATCGCTGGGAGCCTGCGGTTTCTAGGTGAAGGCGGAGAGGAGCTTTCCCAGCGAGCTCTGGCCAAGTTGACTCCCGGAGATCGGATTCCATTCCCTCACTTTGGGTTAGAGGCCAAACTGAAACAGGATGGTTCCCTTGAGAACCAAACGGAATCTCCCACGAGTTATGGAAGAGAACAGATCGCATTCCGTCTTGGCAACCCCAACGCACAATTGGATTTTGGCTTCCAAAAGGCGCGCGGCAGAAGCGGGCCTGGAAGAGTGCGGATCACACCTTTCGGCTGCGTAACCACCAAGGTGCAGCAGCAATCCGGTAGATGGGACACCTTTTTTCTTGGCTGGCTTGACGGTTGGCCTTTTGATGAAGCCTGGCTCGATTTCTCCCCAGAGAGCTCCGCAGGAATGGGCGGTTTCCCTGACGATATTATCTTTTAAACCATGCAACCAAGTACCAATCCCAAGCTCTATTCCGGCCTTTGGCCGAGCAACGTCGCCCGTGCAGCAAAATACGCGGTTCGTTTTGTCCAAGGCGAGTGGAAAGTCACGGTCCTTTACGAAAGCGGAGTTGGCGAATGCTTCCTCGCGGTCGATGGCGACCAGACAGAACTCGTTGCCAAGGTGAATCACATTAAGGAAACCTGTAGCAGCAGTCCAGGCGGCGTGTTTTATCTCAATGAGTTTCGCCACATCCTGGTGCCCGTGCCACATCAGGTTACAGATGGCACGAAGGCCCACGTCTATTGCGCCGGCCGTTTCGCCGGCATTCTTTCCTTCCACTTCGAAGGTGTCGCGCTTGATACCGCGCCCATCCGCAGGGACGGAACTCCGATGAATCCTGGCGATGAGTGGATCGGGCCGCGTCCTGGGGTTGCCTACAAACTCGCAGCTGGCGGGAATGATATTTTCTTCGAGTCGCCGGGGTTGTCAGAAGAAGATTCCCCAAAGGTGCGTCCGGGTGTTTCCAGGAAGGTCAAGCTTTCCCGCATTCTTCCTGACAAAGACCGCGTTGCCCAAGCCTGCGCACCGGTCAAAAAACTGCGCGGCCATCAAGGTGGTCGTTTTTACGTCAATGAACATGGCGCTATGTTCACGCCGACGTCTGAAAACAGTGGTGAAATTAAATACATTTACTGCGGACGGATTGACCTTGATTGCTGGTTCCCGGAGCCGAAAATTTGAGCTGATTTCTTTCCTGCGACAAGTACCCTCATTCGCAGATTTCCGGGTTCCGCACCGCCATACTTTCTGGGCCATGCATTGGGAATTTGACTCTTGATGACGGCAACCAGGTGGTAACGAAATGATTTACAACGCCAAAATCACCGGCGGCTCTCTCAGGCTCCGTGACAGTCGCATCATCGCCGGCTTACTACTTCAGCACCCCAGCGCTGAAGAGTGGAAGTATGCAATTTTCGAAGACAACGTTCTGCAGCTCAATCGCGACGGCACGATTCGTAGGATTGCCCCGCTCTTACGCAACCGACTAGAGCCCATGGGTGAAGGGCTTTGGGAAATGGTGCGTGATGGAGGAACAGAGCTTGCAACTCAAGCTACATTCGCCGGCGCAGTCAAGCACAGTAGGCTTTTAGGCGATTTCTTAGATCTAGCCTATCGGGGGCAACGCACTCTCTTCGCCAAGCATCTAGAACCAAGATTCTGGACCGACTACATGGCCGGCTGTCGCGGCCGGGATCCAGAGCTTCCTTTTTGGAGCGACAAAACAGTTTCCAAACTCCGCTCGGTGGTGTTCTCCATGCTCGCCGAAGTTGGCTACATCGACAGCACTAAAAACTTGCTCATGCAAAATGTTTTCTTGGACCCACAGCTAATTTCCTATCTTGCCAGTCGTGACGAAACTTATGTGCTGCGATGCATGGAGGTGAATGAATGAATACTCAACTTACAGAGCGTCTAAACAAAATCCTCCCCACAATCACGCAGCCTGGTTTTCTTTCAGGCGAGGGCATTGGTAGCGAAATTGCTTGTCACATTTTTGATTACCCTGCCGAACACGAGCTTCAAGTGCGCGAACATCTAGCATTGATGGAAATCCACTTCCAGCGTCACCACCCTCAAATGAAAGTCTTGCATTTGAATCTCTTTGATGTCGTGCGCGACTACCTGAGCGATAGGGGTTACTTAGAAAAAGCTCTCGCGATGCAGGAAAGCAAGGGGGACGCCGGCGTACTCAAAGCCTTGCGCGGCCCAGTGTCATCTGAAAAGGTTCGCGACTTCATTGCTGGACACCACCAGCTCTCAAGCCAAAATCTTGTCCTGCTTTCAGGAGTGGGATCTATTTGGCCCATGTTGCGAGCACATAGTTTGCTCAACTGCCTGCATACGATCATGGGGAAGACCCCACTCGTCATGTTCTACCCAGGTGTTTTTGATGGCACCACTCTCCGCCTATTCGGGCGAATTTCCCCCAAAACCGCCAAAGCAGGAACAAAGCCGTATTACCGCGCTTTCTCTTTAGTTCCTAGTACTCGTCAATCATGAAAATCGACCAACTTTTTAAGCGTAATATTTACCGCCCTATCAACGGCGTGGTAAAGGCAGACGAAACCGACCCTTCTTCGGTTTGGCTGGAACTCGACGAGTTCGTGGTCACCAAGGAACTCACTCGTCACATGACCAAACTTGTGGACGTTTTATTAGCC
>CALFOT010000054.1 GCA_937919925.1 uncultured bacterium
GTGCCAGGGATTGCTTTCCGTGATTTTAGTGCCGATCTCTCGGTAGGCGCCAGTCATCGCGGCGAGGCTGGTGTTTATATAGCCCTGCAAAACCGCAATAAGGAAAGCTGGTACTTCCGTGTTTTTCGCGATCGTGAAAGTAAAGTTACTTTTGTCCAATCGCGTGGTGCACGTGCAGAAACTCCCGTCATTACCACTTACAGAGTGGCACCGAATGGCAGTGGCCGGGTACGGTTTAGCGTGAACCGTGAACCTAGCCAACCCGTGCTGACCGTCTGGTTCGATGAGGAAGTGTTGTTCTCCGAGCCTGTTAGTAACTTGCGTAATCCTACCGGCCAAATGGCTTGTGGTTTGTTCGCCGCCACATCCGGCGCACTCGATGTTGATACCGCACTCGATAACGTCGAGCTGATTTTCGCACAACCATGAAAAACAAGGCAAACGGATTCACCCTACTTGAGATGATGGTGGTGCTGGTCATCATTGGCTTGCTCGCTGCCGCCTTTGTCGGCTATGGGGGGAATATTTTCAGCGACAGTAAGGCCAAAGCTGCGCAGGTGAAGTTGCGTCAGCTTGGTGCTTTGATTGAACAATATAAAACCATCGAAGGGGAGTACCCTGATGACCGTTTGCCCAAAGGCGCGGCGATGAACAATAAAAACACTCATGCGGAAGCGCTGTTCCTGGCTTTGTTCGATGTGAACTACAGTGGTTCTCGCCCGGCTGAAGATTGGCTGGTCAACACCGATGGCGATGAAGCCAATCGCGATTTAACCATCCTCGGCACGCGCGCGCTGTTTGAAATCGGCGATGAATGGGGCAACCCCATCATCTACTTTGACAGCTTGCATTATTCGGAAAACAACGGTTGTAGTGCCATCGTTGGTGAAGCAGGCGCTTTCGCTGCGGCAGATGTTTACCCCGTGCGCAGTCAAGTAACGAACAGTTACTACGAACCAAATCGCTTTCAGCTAGTTTCAGCTGGGGCCGATGGCGAGTTTAATACCGAGGACGATCTTTACTCCTTCTCTGAATAGGAAAGAATGCGTCGTAGTTTGCACCAGTCTCTGCCCAGCCAACCCCATCCAACTGGGTTCACTTTACTCGAGTTGATTATTGTGATGGTCATCTTGGGGATTGTCGTCGGGCTTAGTGTCGCTGGAATCGATCGGTTCGATCCCGGTAACCTTGGATTGCGCGTCAGTGTGGAAACTTTTTTAGAAAGTAGCCGCGATCGTGCACGCGTTTCCGGTCATCCAGTCACGGTGGTGCAAATTCCAGCCAGTGGTGAAAAGGAAGCACGCCTGATGCGGTTTGTTTTTCAACGGGCGCTTGAAGCCTCCTTTGAGAAAGAGTTCCAACAGCGCGAAGGCCTTGAGTTAAGTGGCTCTGCAGCACTCGACGCAGTCGGGCGTTTCGGCGCTTGTGGTGATCTGCAAAACGGTGGCACGATTGCGGTCGCGGGGCGGGGCATGCCGGATCTCACCCGCGGATTTTCGCTCGACGTGGATTTGTTCAACCCCTTGGGCGAGGCTGGTGAGTTATTAAACTGGGAAGGCTTCCTTGCCATTGTGGTGCGCCGTTCGGGTGTGGTGGCTGCAACCTTGCGTGCGGGAAAAGGTGAGCTGCAACAAGACTTTTTACTCGAATCTCCAGCAGATAGCAGCACGATCAACAAGTGGCAGCATCTCAAGCTGATTGCGGCCGATGAAATGTTTCTGATGGTGCTGGATGGCCGCGAAGTCGCGCGCATGGAGATTGCGGAGGTACTGGGAACCCCGCGGTCGGCACCCGTGTTTGGTGACACCGAAGAAGGTTGGCGCGGTTTCGTCGACGAATTCACGGTGTGGGCGCGAATTGGCGAGCTCGGGCCAGAGATTCCCGGCACAGTGGCACTGGAGCCGCTGGAGTTACGTTTGTTATTCGATCGGAATGGTATGCTCGATGCAACTTTCCACCCTGGCCCAGTGCCCATTGTGCTGAGCGATTTGGGTGATGAAATCGGTTCCTTTGTGGTTGGTCGTTTTACCCAGGAGGTGTCCCTGTGAAGCCGCGCTGGTTTTCTTCGCCGTTCGCTCGGCGTCGTGGTGCAGCACTGTTGATTGTGCTGATGTCCCTTGCGGTGTTGTTCTCACTTGGTGTGCCATTTCTGTTCGCTAGCCGCATTCGCTCCGAAGCCGCCAGTGAAACTTACGACCGTTCGCGCGCCCGGATTGCGGTA
This sequence comes from uncultured bacterium, assembly GCA_937919925.1. Classification (GTDB taxonomy): domain Bacteria; phylum Planctomycetota; class UBA1135; order UBA1135; family UBA1135. Next base: position 2,222 of record CALFOT010000054.1, read on the forward strand.
GATTCCGCTTCCAAGGTCACCGCTTTTCATGAAGCCTTTAGCCATCCATCTATGGATAGCACTCCATTGTGGGATGCTCCAGCGGAATGGAATGGCAGTGTGCTAGGCGTTTTGCCACAGAGTCTAGGCGAAGATTGGTTGAGCTCCACCGAATCGTGGGGCGCCGAAATTGAAAGCGTGCAGGCATCGGTTTCGCTGGCAACCGCACCGGCCATGCTGTTGCAAAACTTGATTCATCCATGTTTTTTATCAGCCGATGCCTCACATGGTGATTCCGAACTCCAAGTGACTTCTACCGAGGGTTTCCCGGACAGCGGCTTCTTGTGGATCAATGCAAAGTGGGTCGCTTACGGTGGCCGTGAAAGTTCCAAGTTCACTTTGGTGCAGGTAGATCCAGAGGCGCCAGAAGATCTCGATCAAGTGCGTTTTCGCAGTGGTTTTGAAGTGCAAGATCCACGCGTGCAAGCCTTGGTGTCGTCGCGCTTCCAAACGGGTGCTTATCATGGCCCAGAATTTTTTGGTGATCTGTTGAACTTCAACTTTGGAAATGCGGAGGAAGAAGTCTTACCCGAATTGGATAAGCAGAGGTTGCAGACGTTCTCTGCCCTCCGCTCTGGTGCCTACGGTACCGCTCAGTGGGAACCCGCAGGCTGGATGACTCGGGCGGTGGATCCCGAACAACCCCAGATCATCACGATCAATGATGCCTCGCTGTTTAACACTGGCACCGTGGTGCGCATCATTCCGGAAGATGATGAGACCAACGACAGCGTCGACCGCCTGGTGTTGGCTGCCAACGGCGGCAGATTGTTATTGTCGGCACCTGTTCCTTCTTGGTACACACCCTTTCGCACGCGCATTCACTCCTTGCGCCGCGAACCAATCGATATCAATGCCTGTCGGCCTGAAATTTTGATGGCACTGGTTACGGGGGTTGCCTTTCAAGGTGAGCCGCCAGTAACTAGTGATTCGACAGCTTCTGGCTCGCCAGGACGGGAGTGGGTTTCCCCTGCTGAGGCCAGCACTTTCGCAACGCGTGTGTTGCGCGAAAGGCCACTTCAAGGGCCCTCGGATTTATGGCGACGCGTGCTCGCGCCGTTGGCAGAGGAAGGCGGCTTGACCGATGTCGATGCCTGGGCGATTTACGTCAACAGCATGGATCCGAACAACGGCACCTTGCGGCAGAGCACCACGTCTTTTGGTTATCGCAGCGGCAATGTTTATCAGCATCGCGTGAATGCAGCCATACGTTCGCGCCTTGGCCGCACTTTGGCGCGCGCCTCCTACCGCGAAGAAATCAGCGCTGCACCTAGTGGCTCGCTGATGGGAGTGGTGAATACGCAGGAGAGTTTTGAGGATTTTGGCCGTTGGGCACGTGGTCTGCATGGCGTCAGCACCTTGCCGAATACGATGGGTACCTTCACCCAAGAATTTGGGCAGCGTATTACGGCTCCCACTTTGCAAATGGGCACGCTGGTGCGGCCTGGTTTGATGTTGCCAGAGCCAGATTTTGAGGTCAGTGCGGTGATTCCAACTCCGGCGCGGGAGACCGATACTTTCCCCAATAGTGGCGAAGGTTTTACCGAACATTTTGATTTTGAAACATCGCCGCTGGGCCGGGACATTCATCAAGCCGGTGCTTACAACCGGCCGTTGGAAGAATGGAGAGTGGGCGGTGGCAATAACATCAGCAATATTGAGCCGCTGCATTTTCAGGGATGGTTCCGCGCTAATAATCTGGCCACAGGCAACTTGTTTGATCTCTCAGGATTCGAGACGGATCGCAATCGCATCAGTGTTGCTTTGGAAGGCAACGAATTAGTGGTGCGCTGTTGGGGTACGACCGGCGAAGATTTGTTTGATCCCTTTGGCGATGAGGAAGCGATTATCCAGCGTTTAGATTTTGCGGATTACGCTTTGAGCGATCGTTGGTTCCATATCTCAGTCACTTTGCGCAACCAATCTGCGCGCGGCATGCAGGTTTGTATTGATGGGGTGCCACGCGGTGAGATTGATGGTTTCACCCACCTCACGCAAGCTATGGGTGCCTTCGTCGCCGCGCCTGGTGGAGAGATTTTTGTGGAAAGCACCGCTGGCTTCCCCACCCGCGGTGTCTTACGGATTGGCAATGAGTTGATTGATTACAGTGCCAAAACAGCCCAATCCTTTATTTTCGATTGGGATCCCGCTCAGTACATCGGCGGGCGTTCCTTGCGCGAAGCCACCGATGACCTGGCGCTGTACAGCGGCTCGACTCACCCCAATGGCGCTGGGGTGGAGTTGTATGGCTACTCTGCTTTATTGCTCAATAATTTGCCGCCCGGCGGGCACACCTTATCCGGTAAGGTGGGGCCATGGTCCATCGCAACGGCCGTGAAGGGTGTGGATATGGTCTCTGCGGTGATTTTTTTCAACCAGCTGGAGCTCGGCAAAGGCATCAACGCTAGTTATGTCGGCGAATTAGAACTCTCCCCGCTGCAACGATTTGATAGTGCGGATCCTTATTATGCGGAGGCTTTTCAAGAAGATGGCGGTTACGCGCTGCTGTTCCAAGGGCGCTGGGGCCTCAAAAATGCGGATGACGAGAGCCGCGTGGGTGGTTGGGAAATCATTCGTTACAGTGCTCGTACTGGCACCACCTTAACGGTCAGTGAACGCAATGTGTCCACTCCTGGAATGGCGGCCGCTCCGCAAGGCGTATATTCTGCCACGGGGAATTCTTTCATCATGGAGCCGAGTACCGGTAGATTCATTTATGAAGGCGCAGCGGTGGAAGATAACCATCTTTTTGATGTGTACATCATGCCGATTTCCATGAAAACGACTGGGGCAACCGATTTGTCTTACGCAGTGAGCAATGGGCGTTCTCAGGTGGTTCAGATCAGCGCTGTTGGCGATCCTGGGAATACTGAGTGGGTGCGCTACGACCACATTTTGAATAGTTGTTTTCTCCGTGACGATTGGGGCGCGATGCGTGCGGCCCATGTGAATTTGATGTCGGATTTAGAGGATCCAGATTTCGAGCCGCCCACCGGGCCAGGTCCGAGCAACATGGGTGTGCAGATTCTCGCCGCTCTGGATGCGGTCGCCGAGAAGAGCGTCGCGGCCACCCCTTCTCAGGATCCCGTCAATCCTTGGGAAACACGTCCTACGATTGGCGAACTGGAGCCGAATCGCACTGCCGACGTCGCCGGGAAAACGCTCAATCAACGCCTCAAAGATTTTCAGTTCCGTGGCGTCATGGGTACTTTTGATCACCAACATCAAGCTGGTGATCGCGCAGTTCCGGTGTTCACAACTTTCCATTCGGACTCAAACGTGAATTCCAGCGAGAGCCGGCCGGGGCTTGGTTATTTAGGGCGGCTTGATCGGGTCGCGTTGCTGGAAGGAGGCAGTATCACTTCCGCACCTCATTGGCATACGGTGCAGTGGGCGAGCCCTGCGCGTGAGAACGAAGACCAGCGCTTGGAGCGTTTTGCTAATTATGTGGCCTTCGAAGATTTTTCGATTCCTTTGGCCGGCCCAGACCTCGCAACTCTGGTGGCGGATCCCAATTTTATCAATGACTGGCGTCAGCTTACACGGATTTCGAAGTTCCCGAATCAGGAGCGCCCGGCCAACTTGGCGAACTTTGTCGTGGGTGGCGACACCAGCGGCAGCGGGCCTGAGTTTGATGGTTTGGTGGATGAAGTTTCCTTGCATACCGTCGGCGGCATGGGCAATCCGCAAAGCAATTTCGCGCGCGCTGCTTTGATCTTGACGGAAGATTTGGATAGTGGCTCTGCGTCACGTTTGATGGTCAGTCCATCGGGATTATCGCTGGACGGTAGGAGTTGGGCTGAACCCAATTCTACTTTGGGCCAGTACCTTGGTGTTTTGCCGCAAAGCGGGCTGGTGGATATTGATGGCGAACGTATCGCTTACAATCTCATCGATACACAAACCGGCGAAATCACGATTGCTCCGAATGGCCGTGGTTTGATGGGCACACAATCTCGCGGGCATGGGATTGGCACTCGCGTGTGGATGGTAGATGGTCGGGCCGCCGTTGCGCTCGAAGGTTCGATGGATGCGCATAGCGAGTCTCTGCCAATCAGCAATGGCAATGGCTTTAGTCTCAGTGGCACCGTGCTCCTTGATGAAGAGTTGGTGCATGCGCCGATGCGCGGTCTAGGCTTCTTTGGCATGCCACGCACCCGCGCGCGCAGTGGGGAACGCGAAGAGGTCAGCACGGGTTTGTTGCGCGGGCGTTTCGGCACGCACCCAGAACAGCATGCCGACGGCACCGTCGCGATTTCCTTCCCCAACCGCTGGATGGACAACTACATGCCGCAATCCAATCACGGCGCTGGTGCGTGGTTGCAGATTGGCTTTGAGGAGCCACAAGCTCTGTGGCAAACGATTTCCTATCAAACGGAAATCCCGGATAACTCCATCACCGTGCGCGCCTTGGTACGCAGCGGTTTGGCTACTTGGGAAGACGATCCAGAAATTACTCCGGGGATGCGCGCCTTGCAGCGTGGCACTAGCGCCAGTGGTGGTGCGCTACCGCTGGGGCTGCGATCCGATCGTTTGGATTTGCGCATCATGTTCGATTGGGGTGTGGGCGCTTTCGACGCCATCACCTTTCTGCCTACTGCATGGACCATGGAACCACGTTTGCGTAACTTGATGGTGGAATACTATGCCACTAGTCGAGTCCAGCGTTCCCAGGAGGTCGTCGAATGAAATCTGCCACCCATGGCCGCCGCGGAATGACTTTATTGGAGCTGACCATTGCTCTGGCATTGTTTGGCATGCTGGCCGCCTTCGTGATGCAAATGATGAATTCGGTGGTTAGCCTGTGGCAAAGTGGGGAACGCCGCGGCCGTGGAGATTTAGTTTTTGCCTCTGCCGTCGAACGCTTCCGCGGTGATTTGAATGCGATGCACACTGGCCCACGAGGCTGGCTGATCGTGGATGATTGGGAAGCACGTGCAGCTAGCGAAGGCGTGGCCGCCTGGCATTTACCGCGTGTGCGTTTTCTTGCCGACGGCGCCGGCTTAGCCGATGTGGATTCCAGCGGTCGTGAGCCGGTCGAAATCATGTGGACGGTGGTGCCGGAAAGCCCGGGTTCGCGTTTTGGGCGCTTGGTGCGCTTCACGAATATGGAAAATGCACAGCGCAGCCTGCTCGACGAAGGCACTTTCGCTGAGTTAGTACGTGGCGATTCTGGTCTGGTGGTGATGGATGGTGTGTTGTGGACCGAATTTCGCGCCACGGATACGGATGGTCGAGAACGGGCCTCTGTACGCATTGATAGCGACATGCCCTATGATTTTCCTTCCAGCATCAGCTTGGCAGTGGAACATGTTTCGGGAAATAGTCGCAAACATCCGCCCACGCTCGATAACAGCATCGAGCTCGAGCCGGAGCTTGTGCAGTTGCGCGGCGTGCAACCCATCATCATGCCGGAATACGCTTTAGTCGATCAGGAATGGGTACGCATCGATGGCCTCTTCCCGAACATACGTTGCGGTGGGCGTGGCCAGCGCGACAGTTTGCCGGCACCCCACGCCGCACGCGCGTCGGTGTACATGCCAACGCGATTCCAAGCTACCAACCGCATTGCTGTTGGCGGCAGGAGGTTGCCTTGAAATACCAGCGTCATGGTTTCACCATTATTGAAGTGGTGATCGCAATCGGCATTTTTATGTTCGGCATCACTGCAATTTTGGGCTTGTTTCAGGTGGGCGGCAATCTGGAACAGAGCGCGCGTGTGCATGCGGAACTTGCTCCGGCCATTGAGCCTCTCATCGCCGAATTGCGCCGCGATGCGTGGCTAGTCGACGCCTCCGGCACTCCCACCGGTTTGCGCGAATACGTCGGCGCAGAGGTCAGCGGCGCGCCTGGCTATCGTTTCGACCTCATCGTTCGACCGGCAGGCGAAAATCCGGCTTTGCGCCGCGCAGAGTTGCGTTTCTACCGCACATCACCGCAGCGCATCCTCACGCGCGTATCCTTTATGCTCGAAAGGGCTATTCCCACTGAGCGACTTCCCAAGCGGCCATAACCATGATTCTTTCCCTACTGTTAACGACTCTACTTCTCCCTTCCACGCCGCAAGAGAGTGGCGATCAAGTGGTGCGCTTGCGCGACGGCCGCATGCTGGTCGGCGCCATCGTCGAGCATAACCTTGATGGATTTCGCCTCACCACCGCGCGTGATGGGGGGCACTTCACTTTGGTGTGGAGTGATTTGTTTCCCGGAGAAGCGGATCGTTTGCGCGATTCCTTTGGTTATCGCAACCAGACAGAAGTGCCGATGACCACCGCGCATCGGGTGTTACTGCAAAATGGTCGTGAGTTGATTGGCCGGATTTTGCGCCAAGATTCTGCCAACCTTGAGTTGCGCGTGCGCGATACCACCACCATTATTCCACTGCGGCAACTTGCTGCGCCCCCGGAGGGTGTGGTGGTGGAAGCGGCAAGCATTCTGACTCCAGCTCAATTTTATGCAGAGCAAGTGCCGCAGGTGGATAGTCAAAACGCTGATGCCCAATTTGAATTTGCCCAAGAGCTGGAAGTGATGTTTGCTCTTGAGGAAGCACGCGTGCATTTTTTGCTGTGCAGTGATCTAGCGGCCGCGGCAGGGGATACCGCCTTGGTCAAGCGCGTTGCCGGGGCGATTGCCAAGCTTGATGACGTCATTGCGAACCAAGAAGAGGCCGAGTTCCTCGAGACGGTCAAGCAGCTCATGCATCGTGAGCGTTTTAGCGAAGCAGCAGAATTGATGGCAACTTATGAGCAACGTTTCGCCAAGGCGGCATTACGTGGTGAGTTCTTGGAAATCGAGGGCCGCTTCGATGCACGCCGCGATGCTGCGGTCACGCGTTATTTGCAACGTCATTGGTACAACCGCGTGCTGAAAATTCTCCAGCGCAAAGCGCTCGATAAAAATTTGCGGATCGATGAAGCCAGCGCATGGCTGGAAACTGAATTGCCGTCCATGGTGCGCTTGCAGTTGATTTCAGAACTGGAAAGTATGGATAAAGGCCTCACAGCCATCGCGGTGAACGAACGTTGGCAGGCGCGTTTGGCGTCTGGCGCAAGCTCTCACTCTGCCGGTTATGGCGATGGCACTTGGATTCTTGGTGTGGAACGGGCCAAAGCAGGCTTGCATGATGCCGAAGCAAAAGCGCAGGAAGATGGCAAGTCCGAAGAGCAGCGTGACATGGAAGAGCGCATGAAAAAATACATGGACAACCTGGAAGCAGGGCGTCGTGCGAAAGCTTCTGCTGAAGAAGACATTAGCCCCGAAGATTGGTGGTTGCGCGCTGAAGTTACTTGGCGTTTCCAGTGGTTATTAGCCTACTACGCGGAGTTCTCCGGTGATTACGAAATTGTCAATGTACAGTTTAAGTTGTGCTCCACCTGTGCCGGGCAAGGGTTTCTGGAATCTCTCAATGTAGTTTCCAAAGACGGCACCAAAAAGCGCACCAAGTGTCCGACTTGTCATGCTGTGCAAGTGCGGCGCGGCATCGTCTTCAAGTGAAGTGCCAGCGGCATGCGCGGCTGGCTGCTTGTCTGCTGAGCCCAGTCCTCGCTTTGATGGCTTGTCAAGCGCCCGCCTTGAGCGCGCGCGTTGGCATGCAATCTACCCGTAGCGAAATACTCGATGGCGTGTCGATGCAAGACAGCGCTTTGGCGATGAATTCTTTCGTCGCCGAAATGCAGTTTGTGTTCCCGCAACAAAGCGCCGAAATCAGCCGCAGTTTGTTGCGTACCGCCATGGCACAGCGTGAAGCCCAGCGACTCGGTATCCAGCTACCCAAGCTTGCTGTCGAGTCGGCCATCACCACTTTGGAAACCAGTGTGCTGCAAAGTTTAGGTGCTGAGGGTGATTTAGATTCCTGGGCTTACGCGCAGCATCAACAAAGTTGGGCGGCGGTGCGACCACAATACGCGCGCCATCTCGCCGACAACTTGCTGTACCAAACGGTCTTGCGCGCCGACGCCATCCAACACGGCCGCGTGAAAATGTGGTGGCTATTGAGCAGTACCTCCTCACAAGCCACGCAATGGGCGCGCAGTCTCGCCAGTGGCCGCGATCCGGCTTCCTTACTCTCTGAATCGCTGGTCTCCGGTCCAGAACCCGACGGCAGCTATCCACCTCTAGCGGTCTATTTGCCGGGTGCAGCAGGTGTGCAAGTTGCCACCGCCACAGCCGGCGACCTAATCGGCCCTTTGCAGTTGCCAGGTGACCAAAGTTGGATGGTGGGGTTGGTGATCGCCGTGTTGCCCGCACAAGAGCAACTGCCGCCGGTGAGCGTGCTTTTGGAGGATCTCCGTCAGCACCCCGTCGGCCCTCTTGAGGCGCGGGCATGGTTTGATGAGATGTCTCGCCGTTATACTGCTCACGCAATTTTCTCTCCCATCACCGCCCCCCTCGAAGCCTTTGTGCCCATCCGCTGAAGAAGCCGCATCCACTCCGCAAACGATTCCTGAGGATCGTCTGCAGGTGTTGTTTGCCCTGTTGTTCTCGTCGCCAGAAGCCGTGACTTTGGAGCGCATTCGGCAGGTGTTGTATCCCGCCAACACAGCCGCCAACACAGCCGCCGGCGCTGTCGACGCTACGGAGGAGGGCGCACCTGCAGAAGCCGCTTCGACGGCCGTGGTGGAGGTTTTTAGCCCGCGCGAACACCTCGAAGCCCTGGAAGTGTGGATGGCAGAGCGCAATCTGCCCTTGAGCCTGCATCAAGTCGGGCGCAGCTGGCGTCTTTTGACTGCCGAAGACCTTGCCGAAGACCTCATTTCGGTGCGCCGTGCCGTCACCAAAGAAAAAATCGGCCCGGCCTCGCTGGAAGTTCTCGCTCTGGTGGCCTACCGTCAGCCGGTTCTAAAAGCCGATATCGATGCGATTCGTGGCGTGAAATCGGGTTCGCACTTGCGTCATTTGCTTGATTTGCGGTTGGTGAAGATCCTTGGCCGCGCCGAACTGCCCGGGCGCCCGTTTCTATACGCCACCACCAAAGAGTTCCTTGACCGCTTTGGCCTCCGCGATTTGGAAGATTTGCCGGAAGCTGGCCGCCTAGCTTCCCCCGCGGAACAAGCTGTAGGAGTCCAACCGAAAGTGCAACTGACCGTTGCCCCAGAGAGCCCTGAGAGCCCGGAAATCTCAGCCGAGCCAGTTTCCGCAGTAGATTCGGAACTTCCAGTCCCAGCCGTGGGGGTGTCGCATTCTCCAGCCGCCGAGTCCTCCACAGGAAAATAGGCGATTCGGCTCGGATGCAGTAAACTTCCGGGCTACGATTCGCCGCATCTGACCCGATGAGTAAGAAGAAACAATCCCAGCACAAGCCGGTGGATCAGCATGAAGCTGTTCACACCGAAACCATGTCCCCGTTCAAACGCTGGACTATTATTGGTATCGCGGTGTTCTGCCTGCTGATTTTCTCAGTCACTGGCGCCATGACCACCGTTCTGGGAGGCATGTTTAGTGGTGGGCCCCCAGTCCAGGCCACGGTCGAGCTGCCCAGCGGCAGCAAAGACATCGACTTAGACTTTTACCGCTCTGCCGCGCGCCTCAAAGAGTGGGCTGGTTCCATGGGATTTGATCCCTACGCTGGTCAAAAAGACCGAGAAGATGTTCTGTGTTATGCAACTTTGATGCTGCTTGCAGATGAGCTTGGCGTGCAAATAACGGCCGATCAAATGCAAGCCATCCTTTCGCCTTATGCGAAAAGCGCCGCGCAATACAAGCAGTTTTATCGCAACCAGGGCTTTAGCACCGCGGCGTTATTTGAAGCGCAAATGGCCAAGGCGGTACGCGTGTTGATTGTCATTGATTTGCTGCGTAGCTCCGAAATCCCTAGCGAAGCCTTGGTCTTTGATACTTGGGCGAAAGACAACGAGGAGATGGATGTGCAATACACCGTATGGCACCCATCCCAGTTTGAGGAAGCCGCCGCCGCCTTGGAGCCCAGCGAAGAAGAGTTGGCTACTTTTTTCGACGACGAGCTCACAGAGTTTGAGCGGGTCAAGCTGGAGATTCCGCAAGCGGTTACTTTTGAGTCGGTGCTGCTGAGTGCCGCTGCCTTGGAGACCCCTGCTGTACAAGCTTGGTTCACCCCTGTCGAGCCTACCGAAGAGGAGCTCAATGGTTTTTACCAGGTCAACAAGCAACGTCTTTACGTGCGGCCACTGCCGCAAGAAGGGCAGGAAGTGGATCCAGAGCTGGAGCGTTTGTTGAGCCGGGAAGAACTGGGCGACGCCCTCCGCAGCGATTATTTGCTCAATCAAGCCATGGGCCAACTTGGCCTAGATTTGACTGGCGCGGAAGACGTCGTGGCTTTTGCTGCGCAGAAAGGTGCCGAATACTTGGCTTTTTCGGAGATGGTAGAGCCTTCTGGCCTGATTGATATCGAACGGCTTGGCGATCTTCAGCTCAATGTGTTGTTCCAGTCTGAAACGGGCACTTGGTCGAGCCGCCCGCTGATCAAACGCGATTTGAGTTTCTACGTGCGCGCCACCGACAAGCGGGAACGTAGCATGCCCGAGCTCGCCGCGATCCGCGAAGAGGTCGTCACCTTATGGCGCGCTTCGCGTCAGCTTGCTTTGGCTCAAGAAGCTGCCGATGCTTTTGTTGCTGCCTTGCCACGTGGTGAAGACTACGTGGAGGGCGATCCGATCTCTGTCAGCGCCGAAGTCTTCGCCGACGCGGTCGCTGCAAGCGGTCGGTCTTTGGAGCAGATGGGTTGGTTAGCCCGCCAAGCACGGCGCACCGTTGATCCGATCTGGCCAGCGGATGCCAACCTTTTGCGTGGATTGCGCAATCGTGTGGGTTTCGGCTTGGAAAACCTGCGGGATGGCGAAGTGGTTGGTCCAGAGAGCTTCGGGGAAGATGGCATTGCCGTCGCGCACCTCAAGGGGCGTCGACCAGCGAACTTAGAGTTGATCTGGCCTGCGGAGCTGCAAAATGCGCGCTCGCGTGCCAGCCAGGCTGCAAGTGCTGCTTTTGTCGCCGATCAGTTGTCCTTTGAGGGCTTGGCTACCAGCTACGGCTTGAAGAAGGTCGTTATGGAAGAGGAATAAGCTGCAGCGGGCATTGCTGCGTTACTTGCGGGCCGGCCTTTGTGCCGTCCCGCCTTTTTTTGTGCCGTCCCGTCCCGCTCGGTTGTTCACCCGCTCGAGTTTCGCACTCTCGAATTTCACCCGCTCGAATTTTGCACTCTTTCTCTAGCCTTCGATGCGTGGCCAAGTGGGGAAGACTTTGCGCGTGAGTTTGCCAATCATCTGCTGTTCGAGATTTTCTTGACGCGCACTGCGTTCCACCAAACCTTTGTTGCGAGGCACCAGGGACGACGCGCGAAAGAGAGCGTTGCGGGCGTCTTCCATGCGCCCTTCCGCAGCGGCAATCTGTGCTTCGGCCAAGAAGGTGGCCGCCCACCAGGGTCCTGCGCCAGGCAATCCCTGTTCCACACGATGTACGGCCTGTTGTTGGAAGCGGCTGTGATGCGCGCGTAGCCAGGTGACGCGCGCTTCCACCACCGCCTTGTTTTTCGGCGCGAATTGTTCCGCACGCGCCAGCAAAGCGACCAGTTTGGCCTCATTCGCATCAGGCGCCTGCATTTCCACGCGCATGAGGGCAATCAATGCTGGCAGGTTGGTGGCGTCGTACCAAAGGGCTTCGTAGAAGCAATCGCGCGCCCAATTCCAATCCTCATGCGCCAGGTAGAAGCTGCCCAGCAAGACCCAACTCTGGGTATCCCAAGGGCGTACCTCGGTGGCTGCCAATAAGTTTTCATTCAGATGGTCTTCATCGCGGAGTGTGGCTACGAGTAACTGCTCGCCACGCCACTGTGCCCATGCTGGGGGGGCGGCAAGCACAGCGATGCCGAGGACCACGACACTAGAGACTGCCAAGCGCCAGCGCTGCGGGGTGGCGCATGCCGCAGCTGGTTGCGTAGCACGCGCAGCGCGCAGATCCAAGCCCAAGAGCAAGGCCGCAAGTGCTAAAGCGACGGGGTTGTCGGTGAACGGTGAACGAACCGCAGCGGAGACTAGCAGTGCGAACCACGCTGGAGTGGTATCGAAAATGGCGTCGGCGTGAGCGCCGCTTTGGCGTTGCTTCCATACGCGCCACAGGCCAACCAGCAACAGCGCCGTGCCGAGCCAACCGAATTCGAGCCACACCATAAGGGGTTCGGAGTGGATGGTTTTCGGCGTGCGCTGCACGCTGATGGTCCAATCGTTCGACAGAATGCGCGAAGTTTCTTCCGAGCGCCATGCGGGGAAGCTCGTTTGGAAACGGCCGATGCCGATGCCGAGGGGGGTGGTCGCAGCGTGCTGAATAGCGTCGCTGTACATACTTGGGCGCAGCGTCGTGCTGGTGGGAAATAGATCGCCAGTGTTCAAACCGCTGGCTCCACCGAGCGCGCGGCTGAGTTCTCCCACCATCACCAAAGTGACGGCAATCGCGAGGCCAGCCCGGCGGGCGGGCACAGCGCGCAGTAAGACTAGGCCACCAGCAACTAAGCCGAGGCGTCCGGCATTGGAGCCGATCACGCCGACATGGAGCGCGAGGGGCACCACGGTGCATAGCCACAGGCGCGGCGCTTGTTGCAAGGTGGGGAGTGCTGCCAGCGCCAGCAACAGCAACGGCAAGACGACTTCTACGGCGTGAATGATTCCCGCATATGGGAAGGAAGGCACTCGCGTCATGGCTTGCCAACCGGGTGGGTTCCAGCCAAAAGCCTGCGGTAGGGCGTACAGCGATGCGGCAGCGCCAACCACCACCAGCGCGCGCACCAGCCACTGCTTATCAAGGCGTGGCCAGCTCACGAGGGCGCACACCAATACCCAAGCACTCAACAGCGGGGCGCGATCGGCGAGCCCGCCCAAACTAGGTGCCCAGCCGTTTTGACCTTGTGCGGCAAGAAATAGCGGAAAAATTCCGCACACCGTTGCCGCCGCAAGGAATCGGCTGCCAGGAATGACGCGCAGTTGTCGCTGCTGCCACAAAGTAAAAGCCGCAAAGGCTAAGACCAGGAAGGAGAACACGGCGCCATCCGCACGTGGTTCATCGAGGCGGTCATTGGAATAGCTGAGCAGCGGAATCAGCACACAAGCGGCTGCCGCTAGCTCGGGGATTTTAAGCTTCGCCTTCAGGCCTCTGCTCCCGTGCGTGATTCGAAAATAGCATCGAGGAATTCTTCGGGCTGAAAGATTTCGAGGTCATCTAAGCCTTCGCCAAGGCCAACAAACAGCACTGGTAGCCCAAGTTGGTGACCGATAGACAGAGTGGCGCCACCCTTGGCGGTGCCATCCAGTTTGGTGAGAAAAACACCCGACAGAGGTACCGATGCGCCGAACTGGCGCGCTTGTTGCACGGCGTTTTGGCCGGTGGTGGCATCGAGAACTAACACGGTGTGATGGGGGGCGCCGTCTATTTGACGCCCAATGATGCGCGAAACTTTCTCCAACTCTGCCATCAAGTTTTTTTGTGTGTGCAAGCGGCCGGCGGTATCCACCAGCAGCACATCGATGTGGCGCGCTTTGGCGGCGGCAGCGGCATCATGCGCGATGGCGGCAGGATCGGCGCCTTGCTGGCCTTTGATGAGATCGACTCCGGTGCGCTGACACCAAATGCTTAACTGCTCTACAGCTGCCGCGCGGAAAGTGTCGCAAGCCGCAACCAGAACGGTTTTGTTTTGGCCGTGTAGCCAGTGGATGAGTTTGGCAATGGA